>JALHIW010000057.1:0-2650 GCA_022837745.1 Methanomicrobiaceae archaeon
GACGTTCAACCAGAGACGCAGGAGACAGGGGAAGGGGTGCTCCACGAAAACCGTTCCCGGTGACACGTCGGGACAGGGGAGGGGGATGTTCCACCCCCTTCCCGGCGAGCCCCTCCCCCACGGGGGCGATTCCCCATAGACGCACTGCCACGGGAGAGCATCCCCTCACCCGGTTTCAGGCGTGAAACTCCTCGAAGATCCTGTTTTCCCCGTGCACGGTATCCGGAATATCGCCAGACACTGCCCGCCCCCTCCTGAGGGGGCGGGAGGAGGCCGCGCGAGCGGCCGGGCGGTGGGGGTGATCGACTCGCTGCCTGAATACCGTTCCCGGTGACACGCGAGCGGCAGGGGAAGGGGCGTTCCGCCCCCTCCCCCCAAGGTGACGGCTGGTCAGCCGCAAAAGACGCTTCACCGCCGTGGTTATGGAGGGCATCACACCATGAGCAAACTGGTTTTATAGTCCCCGTCGCGTAATACCGGGATTGATTTGATGGCTTCTGGAGGGCGTAGTTGCACAATAGAAAAATTTATATTCTTACAACACTACCTTAAGGTTAGCCTCGGGTGAACTGACTTTCCGGGGCGATCAGGGTGAATAAATAGGAGGTGATTAGGATGGCAAGAATCGAGCGTGCACCTTACAGGTCAATCTGGCAGGAGTTTGACGACATCATGGCCGAGATGGAGAACAGGTTCCAGTCACTGCTGGGTGGGATCGGCCTTGGCAGTGAGGAGGCCAGAGGGCGTGCCCTGCCGGCTGCCCGAGATCTCCGCGTAGACATCAGGGACCATGAAGACGAGGTTATTGTCGTCGCCGATCTCCCTGGTGTCGAGAAAGAAAACGTAAGTGTCCGTCTGATCGATCCGCGGCACCTGGAGATCACCAGCCGGCGGACGGATGAGACCGAGGAGGAGAGCCAGGACTTCTTCGTCCGGGAGCGCATTTACGGCCAGATGAGCCGGACGGTGCCGCTTCCTGCCGAGGTGACAGAGGATGGGGCCAGAGCGTCGTTCAAGAATGGCGTCCTTGAGGTCCGGCTGAAGAAAGTGGCGCGGGAGACCGGGACGTCAATCCCTGTCGATTAAAAACCTCAATTTTTACGCCAGCGTGAGCGAGGTTATCAGACGGGTGCGCTGGTCTGGTGAAGGCATTTGATGAAGGGATGGGGGAGCGCGGGGGTGATACTCCAGCGATACACTGCCCGGGGGAGCATCAACCACCGTGTCGGTTGACCCCCGTCAAGATCCTGTTTCCCCGGCACTGTATCCGGGCCAATCGCCACGCACTGCCCGCCCCCTCTTGAGGGGGCGGGAGGAGGCCGCGTGAGCGGCCGGGCGGTGGGGGTTGTCACCGGAAGAGACTCTCACCGGGAGTGGTTCGAGAGCATCGGTAAACTCGCACATGCTACCGGGAAGAGGTGGCGAGGTTTATATCACAGAATTGTTGATCTGATGGATTCTGAGCATCATCCAGGTATAACCGAATGGTTCATGACCGCCCAGCGTGAGACTATCATGATGGACAAAAAGAAGGTCAAGGATTACATGACCTACGATGTCGTCACCGTCGACGCTCACGGAACGGTCAAAGACGTCATTGATACAATAAAAAAGACGCATCACGATGGTTTCCCGGTGGTGGAGAACTCAAACAGGGTTGTAGGCTACGTCTCAGCGCGGGACATCCTCTTTGCCCACCCCTCAACGCCGGTCGAGCAGGTTATGTCCCGCCACCTCATAGTCGCCGACCCGGAGATGAGCGTGAATGATGCTGCCCGGGTCATCTTTCGCTCCGGCATTCAGAAACTGCCGGTCCTCAACGAAAAGAACGAACTCATCGGGATCATATCGAACGCAGACGTTATCCGATCCCAGATCGAGCACGTATCTCCGGAGAAGGTCTTCAAGTTCATGGAGACTCTCAAGAAACTCTACGGGGTCGAACCAACATTGAGGCGCGGATCAGTCCCGATCGACGAACTCCTGCCGACGCAGTCAAAGATCTACGAGGATGAACTCGAAGGGAGGATCTACGAGATCAAGAAGGGGCTTGCCGAACCGCTGATCGTCGTCCGGCGGCCGGGCCGCTGGATCCTTGTCGACGGCCATCACCGGGCAATAGCAGCGAAAAGGCTCGGCATCAAGAACCTTGACGCCTACATCATCGAGATCCGGGATAACATTGAACTCGGGATGGAGAGGACGGCCAGGGCGCTCAACCTCAACTCGCTCGACGACATCAAGGTGCTCGATTACGCCCGCCATCCGCTTGTCGCGCTGACACACCGGCAGGTGGGGCACGGGTGACATGCTCCTCCATTGCAGGGGGGCATCCTGGTTTTTCAGCCCGGAGATTTGGGTTCGGGCATGTCCGGCACAGTACTCGTGCGTGCCGGCATCGAGCGGTTCGCCGTCTTTGCCGTCGATCCAGCCGTCACCGTCGGTATCGGGGTTGCTCGGGTCGGCACCATTCGCAAACTCATACGAATCAGTAAGTTCGTCGTGATCGGAATCGCGCGCCAGCGGGCCGGTGCCGATCTTTCTGTTGATCTACTATACATAACGTCTTAACTAATTACGCATAATTGAGCCAGGGCGGTATTCGGTTGACTCCAACTCTCAAATTGAATTTCAATCGCAGAAGCAAGAT
>JALHIW010000034.1:0-29091 GCA_022837745.1 Methanomicrobiaceae archaeon
TGCCATTAACTTGTATCATCGATGTTCATCCGGCATAAAGTATAGCCGCGGGGTGAAAGTGTATGGCGCTTGTATACGGACAAGCCCGGGACAGGCAGATGGCATTCCTCCCCAGCCTGAAGGCTGGGGTCTCCTGCCTATACGAAGATGATAGGCCAGGGACAACCATGTGGATGCGGCGGCGCAATCGCCACGCACTCACGGCGCTTCCTGGGGGGGGCAACTTTATGTGGATGCGGCAGACCCGCGCCCCTCGCTCAGGTTCGGTTCAAAAGAGATATGCTTTTTTACGCAAAACCTCTCCTGTGTTTCGCCCCTCCGCTTACGTCGGCCGCGTCATGCGCATCGACCCCGTGAGGCGCCAGAGCGTGATCAGTCTTGGCTCAACGCTCGCGCTGACCGCGATCGGGTTCCTCTCCACTATGTTCTTTGCCCATACCGTGGGTCCCGCTATCCTTGGTGCTTACTTCCTCTTCGTCGCCTACTACAGCGTCTTCAACCTGATCGGGGACGGGGGGTTCGGGGGTGCCGCGGTCAAACGGATCAGCGAGGGGGTGGACCAGAACGCATACTTCACCGCGTTTATCTTCCTGCGGGTGATGCTGCTTGTTGCCTCGGTGGGTCTCCTCCTCCTGCTGCGCCCGCTCCTCGTCGATCTGACCACATCAGGGGCCTTTCCCTGGCTTCTTGTCGCACTGGTTGTCAGCGTCTTTACCAATGTTGCAGCAAATGGCGTATATGGAACCGGGAAGGTCGGCATCAACCAGATCGGTAACCTGATCGACACCCTGGTCAGGATAACCGTCCAGGTCATTGCGGTCATCCTCGGCTACGGGATTGCAGGTCTCGCCGGCGGGTTTGTCGCCGGGCTCATCGCCTGCGGTCTCTTCACCTTCCGGTTCCTGGACCTCTCGCCTGCACCGTTCGGGCTGCCGCATCTCCGCAGCCTCTTCTCCTTCTCGGTCTGGACGTTCCTCAGCTCGAGCGGCTACCTTGTCTTCTCGTATGCGGATACGATCATGATCGGCTACTTCATGACCGACGTCGATGTGGGGATATACCGTGTGGCGCTCCAGTTGACCTCGATTGCGACGTTTGTCACGCTTGCACTCCATACCACCCTCTTCCCGAAGATCAGTTACTGGGGGAAACAGGGAGAACTCTCCCAGGTGGAGCACGCCATCGCCAGGGGGTTCACATACTCTCTCCTGCTCGCGGTTCCGGTGGTCTTTGGCGGCTGGCTCCTGGGTGAACGACTCCTCTACTTCTTCTACGGGGCGGCGTTCTCGGTCGGGGCGGGCGCTCTCGCCATACTCCTGCCCGTCCAGATAGCCCATGTCTTTATGTTCCTCCAGACGATGTCCCTCAACGCCCTCAACCGGCCGCAGGACTCGTTCCGGGTGACGGCTATCGCGGTCTGTGCAAACATCCTCCTGAACCTGGCCCTCATCCCGTTATACGGCATCACCGGGGCGGCGATGGCGACGCTCATCACCATGGCGCTGAACGCGAGCCTTGCCGGCCGCAGCCTCTCAAGGTGCATCCGCGTGCGGGTGGAGTCCCGGCCGGTGGCAAACATCATCCTTGCCGCTCTTGTCATGAGCGCTGCTGTTGCGGCGTTTTCATACGCCGTCCCGCTCACAAACGTCTTTGTCCTTCTGGGCGCGATCGCACTCGGCGGGCTGGTGTATATGCTGGTTCTCCTCAAACTCGACCGCGGCATCCGTGACGAGCTGAAGGACCTGGCAGAGGGTCTTGGCATCCCCTGGCCGGAGATGCTCTGAGACCCAAGCAAATAGAAGGACCACCTGCTCTGCCACGCTGCTTTCAAAGGGAGAAGTGGCTAAACCAGTATTCTGGCAGTCTATGGCCGTGAACTATCCCGTCTCCCCCTTTATTGAGGCGGGTCCACGGTGCGTCTCCACACCTGCTACACTTCGAGGAGGTATCAAAATCGTGAAGATGGTGCTCCACGATACATCCCCACCCTGAAGGGTGGGGTCTTCCCGCTCCGCCCCCCGTCACCCTTCCCCGTGCCACCCGGGCAAAAAATATCAGAGCGCGGGTTTGGTCTTCAGCGCCTCAACCAGGAGTTGGATAGCCGCCTCGATGTCACCCATGTCCACCACCTCGACCGGGGAGTGGATGTAACGCGCGGCAATAGAGAGCGGGACGCTCGGGATACCCCCGCGCTCAAGATGGATTATCGTTGCATCGGTGTTTCCGCCTGTCCCCACCTCGACCTGGCATGGGATCTTCTTCCTCTCCGCCGTCTCACGCAGCCAGGCGACCATCCTGGGATCGGATATGAGTCCGCGCCCGCTCGCGTTGACGATGCTCACGACAGGCCCCCTGCCCATCTCGACGCTTGCATCCTTCTTCTCGATCCCGGGATGATCGCCGGGGATGGTGACATCGGTTGCGATGGCACAGTCGGGATTCAGGGAGTATGCGCTCACCTTCGCCCCCTTGAGTCCCACCTCCTCCTGGACGGTGAAGACGGCGTAGACGGTGTGGGGCGACTCCATCCGCTGCAGCGCCCGTATGAGCATCGCAACACCAACCCGGTTGTCGAGCGCTTTTCCGGTGACGCGGTTGCCGGCAAGGTCTGCAAACTCGCGGTCGATGGTGATGGGGGTGCCGATCTCGATCCCGAGGCTCTTTACCTCTTCCTCGCTTGCAGCACCCACATCGACAAACATATCCTCGATCTTGATCTCCTTCTTGCGCTCCTCCTCTTTCAGCATGTGCGGCGGTTTCGCGCCGAGAACGCCCATGACCGGGCCGTTTTTGCCGTGCAGGATCACCCGCTGCGTGTAGAGCACCGGCCCGAACCATCCCCCGATCGGGACGACCCTGATGAACCCCTTCTCATCGATATACTGGACCATCAGCCCTATCTCGTCCATGTGGGCGGCAAGCATGATCGAGAACCCATCGCCGCGTTTTACAGCGATCAGGTTGCCCATACTGTCCTCCCGGATCTCGTCGACCGACCCGGCAACCTCAGCCCTTATGATATCCCTAATGCTCCCCTCGCAGCCCGAGACGCCATGGGCGTCGGACAACTTCCGCAACAACTCTTTTACCATTCTTCGCTCACCTCATCAACTCCCCGAGACGCGCGATCGCCCTCGTGAGGTTCTGTCTCGATGTCGCGTAACTGATACGCGCGTAATCTGGCGCCCTGGAGCCAAAGGCATCGCCCGGCACGATTATGACACCGTGTGCAATGGCCTTCTGTATCAGGTTCTGCCCCATAGGAACAAACATATAGAACGCACCCTCGGGCCGCGGGAAATCAAACCCGAGCCCGGTGAGCCCCTCGTAGAGCAGGTCGCGCCGCGCACGGTACTCCTCCCGCATCCGTGCAACCGGCGTCTGGTCGCCTGTGTATGCAGCGACCGCGGCATACTGCGATATTGATGTCGCGCACGCCTGAGCATACTGGTGCACCTTGAGCAACTGCGGGATGTAGTCTTCTGAGGGGGCTGCCAGGTAGCCGAGCCTCCAGCCGGTCATGGCGTAGGTCTTGCTTGCGGCGTTGACGGTGATGACATCGTCACCAAAACGGGCCGCGCTGACGTGCTTCTTCTCGTAAACGAAGTGTTCGTAGACCTCGTCCGAGACGACGGTAACCCCGCGGTCGTTTGCGTACTCCACAAGGGCGCGGATAGACTCCTCGCTCTCGACGGCGCCCGTCGGGTTTGCCGGCGAGTTCAGGACAAGGAGCCTCGCCCCGTCCATCAGTTCCTTCGCCTCTTCGACGTTCACATGAAGGTTTGAATCGAGTGGAACACCAACGGGGCGCCCGCCGGCGATGACCGCAAGGGCAGCATAGGAGAGGAAACCCGGGTCAGGGACCAGGACACGGTCGCCCGGGTTTACAAGCGCCTCCATGGCCAGGTGGAGCGCCTCACTCCCTCCTGCCGTGACCAGGATCTGCTCCGGCAGGTAAGTGAGATTGTTCTCGCGTGCAAACTTCCCGCAGATCGCCTCCCGGAGTTCCGGGATCCCGGCGTTCGGCGTGTAACCCGTTCTACCCTCTCTTATGGCGGCGATTGCTGCCATCTTGATATGGTCGGGCGTGTCAAAGTCCGGCTGCCCGAGGCCAAGGTTGATTGCGTCCGGCCCACCGGCATCAAAGAGCCTGCGGATCCCGGACATCTCCACCCCCAGCACCCGGTCGGCATACCTGTGTTCTTTCATACACTTACCTCACTCAATGTTTGCATGCCGGCACTGGAGATCCTCCGGCCGGCAGCTCATGATCTCCATCAACCTGGAGATGATCGCATCTGCAAAGACCATGGCGGTCGTCTCGAAGATGGTGCCAAGCGGCGCAAACGATCTATGCTCCCCCATCATCTGCCGGATCTCGAACTCTGCAGACTCGTCAGCCACCCTGTCGCGCTGGCTCTCGATGATGACGACGCAATCAGCGATTCGGGCGATTCGTGAGTCTCTCTTTGAGGTGATGAGGCAGACCTTCCCGCCGATGTTCTTTGCAGTCTCAGCGATATCAGCAACCGTCCTGGTCGCGCCAGACCCCGAGAAGACGATGAGAGCGTCCCCCGGCTTCATGGCCGGTGTCACCGTCTCTCCAACGACATACGCCCTGAACCCGAGATGCATCAGGCGCATGGCAAATGCTTTTGCCACGAGCCCTGAACGGCCGGCGCCCAGAGTATAGACACGGTTTGCGTTCAGGATCTCAGAGATAAACGTATCGATCTCTTCATCAGACATGCCGTCTGAGATGATCATGATCCTGGCCGCCATCATCTGCATCATCTTCTTAACCGGGTGAACTGTCATACTACCTCCGGAGTTAGGTTTAAGCGAATCATACATTAGAATATCCCGGTCCCTCTGGAGCGGAAAGGATCAGGATGTTACGCACGGGTTTGATTGAACCGCCAATGAGCCGCCGCGGTATCCACCTGGAACTCGACCATCACTGGAGTTGCCCGCCGCGGATGTTAACCCTATCGGATCCCTCTGATGATGCAGTTTGACGGTTTCAGGGAGGCGCGATCCACAACCCGGCAGGGAAGGGGGTGATGATCTGTCAAAGGCATCAGTATTTATACCACCGCCCCTTCTCATCGTATTCCCCCTGCAACTCCTGCAACCGCGCCGCACCAGAGGCGCGGTTGCTGAAAAAACTCGCCTTGTATGTGTAGTGGAATACCGAAAAAATGAAGATCACAACGGCATAGACGATTGCAGTTATCCATACCCCCTCTGTCCCGATGAGGGCCAGGAGATCCTCCGGCATCAGCGTCTGAAGTTCTGCCGGGCTCATGCTGACGAGCGGTTCAAGTTTATCCACGAGGAGGGCCGACCAGGCAAAGAGGGCCAGAAACCCGAGAACGACCAGAACGAGTATGTTTATCAGGTAGAAGGCCAGGACGCTCCAGAGGTTGTTCATGACAAACTCAACGCTCCTCCGGATCGACTCAAAGACGTTCGCCCCCTCAAAGACCGCTGCGGTGTCGTAGAAGAACGTGAAGAAAGCAATCGAGAGAGCCACGCCGAGGATGAGTGCAGCCAGGTTTGCCGCGATGCCCCCACCGATGAGCGCGAGCGGGATCGCAAGCAGAAAGACCGTCAGCATGATGGCAAAGTAGATCACAAACGATGGCAGGAGTATACGGAAGTAGTAGTGCTTCCCCGATCGCACAAACTCCGAGCCTGAGAAGTTCTTCTCCTTGATCACACCGTAAACCCCGCCGGCAACGAATGGCATCACGAGAACCTGCAGAAGCAGCAGCGGTTGCGCATAGAACGTCCCGACCTCGAGCGGAACGACAAGATCGAGGACGGCGAGAACGCCCATGACAAGACCGATCAACCAGAGGATGGGGTGCCGCCGGAGCAGCCCGGCGGCATCGGTGACCGATTTGAGCGCCATGTTCACCGATTCCTTGGCATGGCAACGATCTCGCGCACCTGCAGATCGAAGAAGGATGAGGTGTGTGCGGGCCGAATGACACAGACTGTATCAGCACCGCTGGCGGTGCCGCCTGCCGCGACCACCTCTTCATCGAGGCTGACCACACCCTGGTCGGCCGCTATAAGAACGCACTCCACCGCGACCTTCAGGCCGACCGCGACGATGCGCCGCAGCGCCTCGGCGATCGCCTCGGTGCGGGAAGATCCCCCAAGCCGCTGTGAACGTGATATGGCGCGTTCAAGCCCGGAGAGAGCATGCGTCCCCGTGACGATCTTAACACCGTCCGCACGGAGAGCCGCGGCCGCCTCAGGTGAGAACTCCCACTCACCGGGTTTTGAGAAACCGACCACATGGGTGACAACGATGAGTTCAAGACCCGTTCCCTTCATGGCATCCCGGAAGAGAAGCGCTGTGCGGCCGGTGGTGCTCGCGACAACGATCTTTTTGATCCCGAGTTCCTGTGCCCGCTCGACGGCAAAATGGGCTGCATCGTGCGTGTTCTCCGCGCCGGGTGAGTCAAAGTAGTATGTATTCCGCGTTACAAAGCCCATGCACTCATGTTGTCATTCCTCCTAATTGAATCTCCCCCCGGGGCCGGCGGGAAAGAAGGTGATAAATGGTGGATGCCCCAACACTACTCTCAACGCTAACAGGAGACAGCCTCATGATCACACTGGCCATTGCAGGAAAACCGAACTGCGGGAAATCATCGTTTTTTAAGGCGGCAACCCTGGCTCAGGCTGAGATTGCCAGTTACCCGTTCACAACCATCGATGCCAACCACGGCGTCGCGTATGTAAGGACCGTCTGCCCCTGCAAGGAGATGCATGTCCCGTGTGGGAACTGTGTGGACGGTATCCGATTTGTTCCTGTCGGGCTGATCGATGTGGCAGGTCTTGTCCCCGATGCTCACCTGGGGAGGGGGCTTGGAAACCAGTTCCTGGACCATCTCAGGCAGGCAGATGCGATTCTGCAGATAGTGGATGCCAGCGGTGCGACGGACGCTGAAGGAAACCCGGTCGAGATCGGGTCGCGTGACCCCATAAAGGACATCGAGTTCCTGCAGTATGAGATCTCGATGTGGATGTACGGCATCCTCTCGCGAAACTGGGCGAAACTCCAGCGTCAGGCGCAGGCACGGGAATTCTCACTGGCAACAGCGATTGCGGAGGTGTTTGCCGGTCTTGGTATAACCTATGAACACGTTCACGATGCCACCAAAACGGTCGGGGTGGACCTGCGAACGGCGGGAGAGGAGGAGATGGTGGAGTTCTGCCGTGAGTTGATGAGGATCAGCAAACCAATGCTGATCGTCGGGAACAAGGCCGACCAGGCGCCGAAAAAGTGCCTTGACCGGCTGGCAGGGCGCGATCTCATCTTTGCTAGCGCGGCCGGTGAACTTGCCCTCAGGATGGCCGCAGAGGGGAAGTTTATCCGCTATCTCCCGGGTGATCGGAGTTTTGAGATTCTTCCCGGCGCAAACCTCAGCGCTGCCCAGCGTGCCGCCCTGCAGAAGATAGCCGTTTTCATGGAGAAGTTTGATGGGACAGGCGTTCAGAAGGCGCTGGATACGGCGGTCTTCAAACTTCTGGACCGGATCGTGGTCTTCCCGGTCGAGGATGAGCATAAACTCACCGACAGCAAGGGGAGGGTGCTTCCAGATGCGTTTCTGATGAAGCGCGGGTCCACCCCTCGCGACCTTGCCTACCAGGTTCACTCGGATATCGGTGAGGGGTTCCTCTACGCTATCGACGCGAGGACCGGGATGCGGATCAAGGACACCTACGAACTCAAGAACGGTGATATCATCAAGATCGTAAGTGTCCGCAGGTGAACGGCCGGGTTCGGCGAGCATGATACAGATGGTTCTTGCCGCGCGATCAAACCGATAAGCATTTATGCAAAATCGAGGATAAACGATTGTCATGGGCGGCGAGGTCTACCAGGCCCAGGTTCTCCGGAACTTCTTTGACACCATCACCGGGGCGGACAGGAACCTGACGAGGATCTACATGTGCGTGGTTAGCCTTGCCAAACTTCGGATGGAATCCCCTGAGAAGATGACGTTTCTCATAGACCAGCTCCGCAAGTCGAGACAGAAACGAGAGCTCTCTGTCGATATCATCGATTATATGTGCGACGTGGCGCGTGACCTTGAACTCACCACCGTCCAGACGGCGTTCGGCGTCAGGGACATAAACAGGGTGGCGGATGAGTTCAGCGGGATAAGCCTCGACTCGCTCTGATCTTTTTCCCCGCTGATCCGGCAGGTATGACACGGTCTTTTTTGATGGAGGCTGAGCAATGGCGGCGCGGGTATAGCCGCCCGATATCCATCGATGGTGCGGAGAGATACCGCCAGCATTCCGGCGGCGGGTGGGAAGCGGGTCAGCAGGGATCTTTTCTATCCCTGCGGGGGCGGGGCGGACGCGGGATGCCCCCAAATGGCGGTGCAGCAGACGAAGATCTCTTGAGGAACCCTTATCGATCTTCCCCGCGCACAGGTATGCCATGAATGTCCTCCTCATACAGTCCGAGGGGGTCGACCTCTATACAACGCTGCTTGCCTCCGAGACCAGCAGGCGAGCCCTTCGTTTTTACCGCCCTGACCGACTCCCATATGGTATCCGCGTCCGGACGGCGTCTCTCGGGAGCGCACTTGCTCTTGTCTCCGAACTCCGGTGGTATATCCAGCGTTACGTTCAGGATGTCCTCTTTGAGCCCGAGGACGGCATCTTCTACTCGTCCGCGCTTGCCCGGCAGGTATACGAGCGCGACGTACGGCCTTCACACCCATGGAGTCACCGCTGCCTCTACAGGGTTGCCGGTGACCGGTTGATCGATCTCATATGGATGGAGGAGGGGACAAGGCCGGAGTCATACAGCGACCGCACCGAGCGGGGGGATACGCTGCTTGAGGTCTGGTGCACCGATGAGGAGTCCCCGGGGGATTAGCCCCCCGGGTCTACGGCGCACGCTCTGTTTCTTTCATGAACACTCCTTCCACCTCGGCCCGGGGGAGGTCGGTGCCCCTGACCCGCATCTGCCAGCGGTCTGTCCGGAGCGAGACGGGGATGAGCGGCGCAAAGAGTTCAAGGGCCTCGGTCTCTGTGAAGTAGTGGGTTATTATCCCGCTCCCCCGCCGGAACGTCTTCGGTTCTACCTCCACCCCCTTCCCGGCGCGCATGTCCTCGACGGAGAAAGCCCGGAATATGAGCGTGCCCCCGGCTGCGAGCACCCGGCAGACCTCCGATGCCAGCGTGAGACGGTCGCGGGCGGGCAGGTGGCCGGCGAGATGAACCAGGAAGACCATATCAAACACCCCATCCAGGAAGGGGAGGTGGCGGGCATCGCCCAGGACAAACTCTGCCCCCGCCGTCGCGGGGTGCCGGCGGGCGAGGAGGAGGGCCTCCCTGGAGATCTCGACCGCAATCACGTGCAAAGAGCGTCGGGCGAGCGCCGCCAGGGTCTTTCCGTTCCCGCAGCCGAGTTCAAGGACTCTGGCATCGGCGGGGATCTCCGGGAGCGGCGCCGGAGCTCCTCCCCAGAGGCTCCCCCGCCTGCGGTAGTCCTCGTCCCACGTGGATGGATCGGCGGTCACGGATCAGAGGTCGACGCTCCCCGGCATAACGTTTCGGGCGTGTGCACCATCGCGGGGTGTTCGGAGACGGCATTGCGGAGAGGTTAGAGAGACGGGGGATCGACGAAGGGGAGTGTCGGGGTGAGATGCCGAAGACGGGGGCGGTATCTGGCAGTCTCGCCGCGGCCTCACCTGACACTCCCCAAAGATCCTTCTTCAGCCCAGAGCACTGTATCCGGTGCTATCGCCAGACACTGCCCATCCCCTCTCGAGGGGGCGGGAGGAGGCCGCGGTAGCGGCCGGGAGGTGGGGGTGGTCAACGTAAACCGTTCAACCAGAGACACAGCAACAGGGGAGGGGGATGTTCCACCCCCCTCCCCGTCAGCCCCACCCCCAGGGGGCGATTCCCCATCGACACAGTTTCCGGGGGAGATCCTCTCTCTGCCGTCGATGTGAACACCCTGCCGAAATCCTGTCTCGTCCCCGTGCACTGTATCCGGGCCTATAACCACAGACTGCCCGCCCCCACTGTGAAGGGGTGGTCTGCCTCACGCGGGAAAGAGTGTCCACCGCGGCGGTGATTCGAGTGATCAAACCATGAATTGACCTGGTTTGATGGGCCCGCGCTGAGACAGGGAAACCCGGTAAATCTTTTTAACTCAGACGATCGACCTACCAGCGTGGACCTGACGGATGCCGCCGCGATGATGCTCGCCTTATTGATATTTGTGGGTATCGTTCTCGGGCCCATCATGGCAGAGACAGCCTGGCCCGAAGCCCCCGAACCGGAGGAACCGGAGGATCTCGCCGCCGTCTTAACCGGTCTCAACGAGAGGATCCTCAGCGGTAAACCCATCAACCTGACCCCTCTAACCATGCCGGACACGGCAGCCGCGCTGATAGCCCCTGGCGAGAACGAAACAGCCGCACAGGATGAGAACAGCACGCCAGTCATGCCCGAATACGATGACGACGAACTGATCGGTCTGGTTGAGAACCGCAGCGTCTCGCTCATGCTGCTTACCATGCAGAACGCTCACGCCCTCTACGCCTGGGATGAAAAAACGGTCAGGGAGCACGCCGCAGCACTCCAGAATCTCGCGAGGAGCACCCTCAAAGATTCAGCCGGCTTTGACGTCTCAAGCGACCTAGAAGACGTGAAGACCAATTTCACCCTTGCCCTTGAGTCTTATGCGGCATATGCCGATATCGTGCAGCAAAACAACAAAATTAACGAAACGCAGGTGGACCTGGCGTTTCAGGAACTTGAACGAGGTTCACGGCATCTGCGCGAGGCTCTTGATGGCCTTGACCAGCAGACCCTGCACGTGCCGGCAGAGGTTGTGGATGTCAATCTCTCGGTGGTGCAGCCCTCTGCCGTCCCTGCCGATGCACTGGTGCTGATGCAGCGGTATGTCTACGACGACCGGATCGGGGCAAACGAGATATCGCTCACCCTGGAGTCGGCAGGTATAATCCATGCCTACTGCCTGAAAGGGGAGGAGATCGCAGCAGAACCGGGGCGGGCGTTCCTGGTGGTGGAGGTGAAGGTCATGAACCTCGGCCATAAGGGAGAGCGGCGCGTATACACGATCCGGACGCCTGATGTCAGTGCATTCACGCTCCATTACCGCGGAACCACCTACTCACCGATAGAACTGGTGCCCGGGACAACGCTTGGCGAGCCGTATGCCGGGGTGACGCTGAATAGATACGAGAAGAAGCATGGCTACATCGTATTTGATGTCCCGGACGCGATCAACCTGAGTGAGTGCTTCATACGGGTCAACCTGGGTGAGGCGGGCTCACCCGTCTGGGTGCTGAGAAAGGCTGGCTGAGGTGCGGTATTTGAAATGACGCCCCTGCCGCCCCCTCTCAGCACCGCTCTGCCCCGCCGCCATATCTCAGGCATGGCCTTGATGGTTGAGTTTGCAGCCGGCAAGGGGCAGTGTATGGGAACGGCCGGAAGATGGCTCTCTCCCACTGGACACAAAGAATATTCCTGTTGCGGGGCATAGGTTTTTCCAGTGGCTATGAGACGCTCGCGCGCGGCAATGGTCGTTGTGGCATGCTGTATTGGAGCAGCCTGTCTCATATTTGTCCTCGTCCCCTCGATCAGTGCGGAGGTCTTTCCTCATCTCCTGGCAGAGGGGCAGGGTTCCGACAGCGTTAATGAGAGCGATCTTACAGCCGCAATCGTGCCTCCAACCGATGACGAGAGGCTGGAGTCGCTGATCGCCGGGGGGAGCGTCAGGCTTCTTGAACTCGCCGTCGGCCAGATAGGTGCCCTGCATGCCGGTAACGATTCCCTTCTCCGCAGCCAGGCTGCCGGGATGGTCTCTCTTGCGGAGCAGCTCCGTCTCGACGCTGCCGCTCTTTGGGTCTCGCCTGAAAACGAGTCGGTGCGATCGCAGTTCATCGCCGCGCTGGATGAGTTTGCAGCAGCCGGCAGCATGCTTGAAAACGGCATCCCCACTGACCGAAGCGTGAGGGACGATGCGCTGGAGCATCTTGCCCGCGGGACAGAGGTTCTCTCTGAGACGCTGCAGGGCTACACCCCCACTCCAACCGTGGAGCCGGAGGGTTCCACCCTACCTGCAGACCTCGCCGCTGAGGCCGATCCAGAGTTTCCTGGCGCTCTGAGGCCTGGCGAACGGTTCATTTATGACGATTCAAGCGGGGACAACACCGCCTCGATAATCATCGGGGGGTTTACCCTGTCGAACGGTTTTGAGACGATTGGAGCAAAACCGGTGGAGTATACGCCTGGGCCAGGAAATGTCTATCTCCTGGTCACCGTTCAGGCGACGCACCTTGGGTACAGGGGTGAGGGCACAAGCAGCCGTATAAGGACACCGGCGGAGAGCGCTTTCACCCTCTACTACAACGGTGAGACCTATCGCCCATTGCAGGCGCCCGGGCCGACATCCCGGGGAGGGTCGTACTCGAGCCTGGTTCTTGAGAGGCACGAGTCGAGGGCTGGATACCTCTTCTTTGAGGTGCCGGAAGACTTTGACCCGGCAAACGCCTACCTACAGGTCAGGGTCGGCAGCAACAGCCCGGTCTGGCACCTTGACCCTGCGAAGGCCGCAGGGTAGCATCCCGCCTCCCATCGATCCGCGCCGTTCGGGTTGAATCATCTTTGCTGGATCATCCCTCACGCGGCCGGGCGGTGGGGGTGGTGATCGACTCGCTGCCTGAATACCGTTCCCGGTGACACGCGGAGACAAGGGGAGGACGTCCCGTCCCCTCCCCCCCCAGGTGGCGGCTGGTCAGCCGCAAAAGACGCTTCACCGCCGTGGTTATGGAGGGCATCACACCATGAGCAAACTGGTTTTATAGTCCCCGTCAGAACCGTTGATTTGATGGCCTCCACCATCATAGGTGGAGAGCGGCCTGCAGCAATGGAGATCCACCGGAATCCATCCAGGAAGAGGCTTACCTCCCCTGACTCCTGCTCCCGTCTTCCGTATCCCTTATATACTTCCCCGGCCGAAATGCTTCATCATGGGAGGCCTCTCAATCCCGGTGAAGAGCCTCATTAGCCTTCTGCTCCTGGGGTGCCTTCTCTGGGCTGCTGTATCTGCAGGCTGCATGGAGACCTCCCCCACGCCGGCGACGCCGACCCCGACACCTGCACCGGCCTCGACCTACATCACCTACTCACCCGTTGGGCCGAAACCCGCATTCTCGTCCAGCATCACCTCGCTCCAGAAACGCATGCGCAGCGACGGATCCTGCTACTGGACGGTTGCCGGAAGCGTGACCAACGAGGGGGATGGAACTGCAAGAAACGCTGCCATCAGGTTCATGCTGATCGACGACGAGGCTAGCATGATCCGCGCGACCGAGACCGTTTTCGTCCCCCGGTTCCCGGCAGGCGAGACGAAGGCATTCACGGTCGATGTGCTCCCCGGCGAGTGTGACCGGCAATACCACGCCGAGATCGAGGTCACCTGCGACATCCCGTAAGGCCTGTGCTGTCTCGCGCGCAGCCGGGGTGGCGGACGCATGGATACTGCAAAGAGGTGAGATGTTATGAAGATAATAGGGATTAACGGAAGCCCCAGGGGTCCGGAGAGCAGGACCCGAAAACTCGTCCAGGCTGTCCTGGACGGGGCAAAGAGCGCCGGGGCGGATGTGGAACTCGTGGACGTCTCCAGACTCCAGATCGAGTACTGCAACGGCTGCCACATCTGCTACGAAGTGGGGAAGTGCATAAACGACGACGATTTCACCGAACTCTACGAGAGTATGCTCGAGAGCGACGGAATCGTCCTGGGATCGCCCAACTACGTAAACTCGGTCACCGCCCAGATGAAGACCATGCTCGACCGGATAACGGATGCAATCCACTGCCAGATGTTCCTCGGGAAGTACGGCTGCGCCGTCTCCACCGCCGGCGGTTCAGGGGCGGATGAGGTCGCGGCATACCTCAACCGCGTCCTGCTGAGCCTTGGCGCAAACACCGTTGGCGGCGTGGACGCCGTCGTCGGCACAGAGACCGACCCGGCAGCGATGGAGGCCGCCGAGAAGAAGGCTTACGACCTCGGCAGGAGACTGGTGCAGGCCATCAAGAACCGCGAGACCTACCCTGAACAGGAGAAGATCCATGCCGATATGATCGAGCACATGGTGGCGCTCGTCACGGCGAACAAGGACCGCTGGCCCCACCAGTACAGCCACTGGAAAGAGGCGGGGCGGATACCCTAAGCCTCCTCCACCACATTTCTGGCGCGGATCTCATCGATGATCCGCTGCAGCGTCTCCCGCTCCTCATCCTCAGTTTCCTCGAGCGCCTCTTCAAGTCCAGGCAGTGCTGCCTCTCCCATCTCGACAAGACCGCGTTCTGCCCGTTTCCTGACCATGAACGTCTCGTCCCGGAGCGCGTGGATGAGGAGGGGGACAGACTCCTCCCCTTCGATCCTGTTTATTGTCCGAACCGCGTTTGCCCTGACCTCAACCAGCGGGTCATCAAGCGCCTCCGCGAGGACCGGGAGCGCATCGGCACCGATCTCCTCCACCTCGCTCCAGCGGTTCATGGCCATCAGGTAGAGAACGCGCTGCTCTGTTGTCTCCGGCACCCAGCCGCCCGCCTCCAGCGCCTCGGCAACCCCTGCCCTGAAGTCCTCGTCACCCGACCGGAGGGCACCGATCAGGCTGCTGCGCATCGTCTCATCGGGATACTTTAGCGCTTCGAGCGCGGCATGCCTGACCCGGTCATCAACATCACGGAGCGCATGGATGAGCGGCTCCAGGGCACGGAGGTCGCCGATGTAGCCAAGCGACCTCGCGGCGGCGACCTGGACGCGTTCGTCACGGTCCTGGAGCGCAAGTGTGAGCGGCTCTATAGCCTGTCTGCTCCCCATGTAGCCCAGGCCCTCCGCCACCGCTGTCCTGACCTCAGGATCGGTCTCCCTGTGCAGGGCGCCGATCAGGGCCTCGATGGCACGTTTGTTCCCGATCTTGCCCAGGTTCTGGGCGGCAACGATCCGGACAAAGCGGTCGCTGTCGTCCAGGGCGTCCATGAGCGGTTCGACCGCGGTCTCGCGCATCTCCCCGAGTATACCTGCAGCGGCGGCCTGGATCTCCGGGTCCTCGGTCCTGAGAGCCCGGATGAGGCCGTCAACAGCAGGTTTTCCCATCATGATAAGACGCGTGGCAACGTTGAGCTGCATCTGCCAGTCCTTCTCCTTGAGCGCCGAGATGAGCTTCCCGACCTCCTGAGGCCCGGCACGCTCAAACGCTTTCCTGTCCTCCAGCCGGATCGGTTTTTTCTTCTTCTTCTTTGGAGCCTGCACCTCCTCCAGAACCTGGCTGCCGAGCGCGCTCCGCCAGACATCGATCACCTGCCGTTTCTTGAGGGCGGCTGCCGCCTTCTCCCTCACCTCTTCATCCTCATCATCGAGTGCCCGGCGCAGGAGTTCGACCGCACGCTCATCCTCGATCTCCCAGAGGGCATCGATCGCCGCAAGACGCATATCCCTGCTCCCCCTGCTCATCACAATGGAGAGAGGATCGATAACCGGCGGCCCAAACTCGCCGAGGGCACGGGCAACGCTCCACCTGACCTCCGGCGCCGGGTCGCCCAGGTGATCTATCAAGACCGGGATCGACTCTATCACTCCGATCAGCCCGATAGCCCGCGCCGCCGTCACCCGGACGACGGTCACGGGATCGGAGAGAGCCTCCTCGAGCGCTTCAAGCGCGGCACGCCCGAAAACAGCGACCGCGTCCGCTGCGGCGACCCGGACACCGTGGTAGCGGTCGGCAAAGAGGCGGATCAGCGGCTGGATCGACTTCCGGTCGCCGATACGCGCGAGGGCAGAGGCTGCCGCGATCCGCACGTCCTCTCTCTCGTCGTGGGTGGCCTGGATCAGCGGGTCGACGGCATCCGCATCCCCGATCTGGCCGAGCGCCTCCGCGGCGGCTACGCGTACCGCAGGATACGGGTCGTTGAGCACCTGGATGAGGTATATGACCGCCTCTTTGCCCATACTCTGCAGCGCTGCGACCGCCGCTGCCCTGACGGCCTCGTCAGGGCTCCGGAGGGCTTCAAGATACCGTTCGAGCGGCGACTTATGGGCGGCTGGTTCGGGGGGTTCGGGTTCCTCAGGTGTCTCTGGAGTGATCTTGGGGATCTCGAGGGGCTGGGGTTCACGGTCTTCCTCATCGGAGAGGAGAACGCTCCCACCCTCCTCGCCCCCGGCCTCGTCCATCCTGACAATCGCCTCCTCGAAATCGTGGGGGATGAGGTGTTCCAGCGGGATGGCGCCTTCAGGAGCCGACCTATCGGCCTTCCACCGCTCTTTGACCCGTGCCCACGCCTCTTCTGCTATCCTGCTCTCCCTGATTATCTCATCAAGGTTAATCTCTTTGGGCGGGGTTGCGGGGGCGGGGGCCGCAGGACTCTCCTGTTTTGGGGTTTCTGCCTCACGTTTCTGTGGTTTTCCGGAACCCTCTGTGACGGGGGTGTATCTTGGCCGTCCGAACAGCTTCTCAAACCGTTTCTGGATGGCAAGCCCTTCTTTGAGTTCACGCTCGTAGCGGGAGGGGTCTTCCTCGACCGGCCGGGTAAGGGTCTCCTCTTCCTGGCGCTGCTGGATGTAGCGGAGAGCGGTCTTTGCCCGCTCTCGGCGGCCGGGATCTTTTGAGGAGGCTTCCGTCTTCAGGGCGCTTATCGCGGGCTGCCCCATCCTGCGCAGCGCTTCCGTCGCACCGATGCGCACGCCCGAGTAATCGATCTTGAGCGCCCGGATGAGGGAGGGGATGGCCGTCTTCCCCATGGTGGCAAGCTCGCTCCAGCGCCCTTTGGCGATCAGGTAGTCCACCCGCTGGAGGTTGCTCTGCGGCACCCAGCCCAGACGGTCAAGCGCCCACGCAGCCTCCATCCGCACCTCGTGCCGGGGGTCGTTGAGCGCGTCGACCAGGATGGGCATCGCCTGGGGATCGCCTATATAGCCGAGCGCCTCGACGGCCCGCATGCGGACGTTCTCGTTGCGGTCCTTCGCTGCTTTGGCAAGGGCAGGAAATGCCCGGAAATCGCGGATCCTGCCGAGTGCCCCTGCCGACTCGGAGCGTATACGCGGGTCTTTGCTCTCGAGGGCCTGAAGGAGGATCGGAACGGCCGCTCCCTGGAGTTTTGCGAGTTCTCCCCAGTCTTCAAGGAGGTAGTAGAACTCCACCTGCTCGGAGGTCTCTGTGGGCGTCCACCGCAGCCCGGCAAGCACGCGGGCGGCCTCTTTCCGCACGGCGGGGTTGCTGTCGTGGAGCGCCTGGGTGAGGTGGGGGATTGCCTTTTTGCCCGCTCCCTGAAGAGCGATCACCGTTGCACGCCGGATCGCCGGCTGATTGTGCTGGAGGGCGGGCAACAAGGCCTCAAACATCGGTTCCCCCGCAGATGCGATGGCACTGGAGATTGCGGTCTGGAGCGCGGGGTCGGCACGGAGACTAAGGGCAAGGAGCAGGGGGATGGAGGGTGTGCCGACTGAGACGAGCGCGCCGAGCATCCGGGTCTGTGAGGCGGGGCGGGCTCTCTCCAGGCTCCGGAGGAGGTTTGGGATGGCGCCGATGCCCAGGCTGCAGAGAGCGCGTGCTGCCTCGGTGCGGCCGGCGGGGTCATCGCCGTCGAGGAGTGCAATCAGACCGGGGTAATCCTTCGCCTGACGCAGACCTTCAACATCTGTCCTTAACCTGTCAAAGAGTGCCATGACATCTGGCTGGATATTCGTTTGTTCGGAGGAATGTTCGTCACCGCAACCAATAAAACTACTATGCCGCCTCCTGTGAGAGACCGGTCTGGCGGTTCTCCGAGAGGAGCGGGTATGAAAGCCCATAAAGCCAGGTCGCTCATGGTGTAATGCCCCAGATCACACGGCGCTGAGACCTCTTTTGCGGCTGCCCGCCCCGCCACCCGGCCGGCGGTGGCCGTGCCAGGGGACAGAGACAGGATTCTTCGGGGGGGGTTTTCACCGGGAACCGGGTGAGGGGGTGCTCTCCCCCGGGCACTGTATCGAAGGGATATCACCCCCCTGGGGGAGGGGCCGACGGGGAGGGGGATGGAACATCCGCCGCCCCTGTCTCCTGTGTCTCAACCAGACGCTCTTTTTCCGTGTGAGGTAGACCACCCCCACCGCCCGGCGCGTTCCGCGCCTCCTCCCGCCCCCTTCCGAGGGGGCGGGCAGTGCGTGGCGATAGTCCGGATACAGTGCACGGGGACAGAGACAGGATTTCAGCAGGGTGTTCACACTGACGGCAGAGAGAGGATCTCCCCCGGACACGGTATCGATGGAGAATCGCCCCCGTGGGGGTGGGGCTGACGGGGAGGGGGGTGGAACATCCCCCTCCCCTGTCACTGCGTGTCACCCGTTGAACGGTTTACGTAGACCACCCCCACCGCCCGGCCGCGATTGGCCCTGGATAGCCGTGCACGGGGAGCAGGGAAGGGATTTCGGCAGGGTGTTCACATCGAGCCGCGGATCTGCTCATCCTGTCCATGGAACTGTGTCGATGGGGAAGGCTGCACCGACAACCCACAATGGACGCCCTGACCAAAAACCTCCACGATAATGCACCATCACTCCGTGATTCGGCCTTCATCAGGGTCAGGGAATGGGAGGATCCCGCCGTCATACATCCCCCGAGGATTACGCTCGCTGCGCCTCCAGATGGCCACCGTCTAAAACGAGGCCTGCAGCCACTGCACAACGGTCAGCAAGACGCTTGCGCTTACGCACGCAACGGCACATCCCTGCCCCCGGGGCGCACCTTCTTACTCCCACAACCCCAACATACACTCATGATCACCGACCGCGAGAAAGCGGCGTTTGAAGCCGGGATCAAACTCGGCGCCCTCTACCACCAGTTCGTCGGGACGCCGGTCTCCCGCGAGACCGCCGATTCCGTTGAGGCCGCCATCGAGCAGGCGGTCAGTCTCCAGCCCTGCGTGACGGATGTCCGCGTCCGGTTGAACCGCGGGATGATGGTCTCAAACCGGTTCGGCTACTCGGAACTTGCCGGAAAGATGCTCGATGCGGAGGTCACGACCCGGGTCGGGACGGCCGTCTGCCGCGCCCGGCTGCACCTCCAGGGCGACTACCCCATGATGGAGATCATAGAGACCCATGAAACTGCCCGCGATACCGATCACCGATGACCATATCCATATCGACCCGCTGAACGGCCGGGGGATCGAAGCCGCGAAGGACTTCCGCCGCAGCGGCGGGACGCACATCTTCCTGGTCACAAAACCCTCATGGTCGTCTGGCATAGAACCCTCCTCGGGAGAGGACTACCGTGAGGTCTTCGAGAGAACCCTGCGGGTTGCTGACGATATCCGGGAGATAGGGGTTGTGGTCTACCCCGTCCTTGGCGTCCACCCGGCAGAGATCAGCCGTCTTGCCGGGAGGATGGGGCTTGAGGAGGCCGCCGGCGTGATGATGGCCGGGCTCGACCTTGCCGCCGCCTACGTCCAGGAAGGGGCGGCCGTGGCGCTCAAGAGCGGCCGGCCCCACTACGAGACTGCACCAGAGGTGCTTGCAGCCTCAAACGCCGTCCTCTACCACGCGCTTGAACTCGGCGCCGACTGCGGGTGCGCCGTCCAGCTCCACGCCGAGAGCGGGCCGTGCATCGACGTTGTCCCGATGGCTAAGCGGGCCGGTATCCCGGTCGAGCGGGTTGTCAAACACTTTGCAACCCCCGACACACCGCTCGTGCCGTCCCTGATCGCGCGGCACGAGGGTATCCCGGCGCTCGCCCGTGCAGGGCTGCGGTTCAACATGGAGAGCGATTACATGGACGAGAACGCCAGGCCCGGCGCTGTTATAGGGCCAAAGTCGGTCCCGCGGTTCACCCGGCGCTACCTTGAAGAGGGGCTCATCACCGAGGAGGATGCCTGGCAGATACACGCCGGGACGCCGTCACGCACATACGGCGTCGAGATCTCGCTCCCCTGACCGGAACGGCGCACCTTTTTGAGATCTTCCGATCAAACAATCTACAATGTACTTAAAAGTGCACCACATACCCGGCTCCGGCGAGGTGGTGGCCGCCTGCGACACCGACCTGATGGAGGTCACCCTGATGCACGGCGAGGTGGAGGTCCGCATCAGCGGCGGATTCTACGGCACACAGACCGCCACGGAGGATGAGGTGCGGGGGGCGCTTGCCGACGCTGACAACGTCAACATCATCGGCAAAGAGGTCGTTGCCCTGGCCGTCTCAATGGGGCTCATCGCCGAGAAGGACTGCATCATGATAGACGGCGTCCCCCACGCCCAGATATTCAGGATCTAAGGTATGACCGCCCAGACAAGCATCTGCCCCCGCTGCGGGAGACCGAGCGAAGATGGAGGGATCTGCCCTGCGTGCCGGGCGGCGGAGGTGAGGCTGCTCTCCTGCAAACCCTATGTTACCGCCGTCTACTGTCCGGTCTGCGGGTCGCAGAAACGCGGCAGCACCTGGTCAGACCTTGAGGTCTCTCGCGAAGACCTCATCGCCGAACTTGCCATATCGGCGGTGACCATCCACCAGGACGCAAGGGATGCCCGGGTCACCATCCAGTCTGAGGATCCGGCCCCAAACAGGACAGCCTGCAGCATCGAGGTGGAGGCGGCGCTCTACGGCGTCCAGGTGAGGGAGACCTGCAGAACAGAGATCCGCTGGCAGAAAGAGTCCTGCGACCGCTGCAGCCGCATCTCCGGCGGCTACTACGCCGGTATAGTCCAGGTGCGGGCAACCGACCGAAAGATCAACGCCTACGAGCGTGAGGTCGCCACAAACATAGCGGAGCAGGCGGAGGAGTCGCTCCAGCAGTCGGGCGACCGCCTCTCGTTCATATCCGACCTCGACGACAGAAAAGACGGTCTCGACATCACCGTCGGGACACAGCACCTCGGCCAGGAGATAGCAAAACAGGTCACGGGAGCGCTCGGCGGCCGGTTCACGACCCACCCGAAACTGGTCGGGGAGAAGGACGGGAAGGGGCTGTACCGGATCACATACTCCATCCGTCTCCCCTACTACCAGAAGGGCGACGTGGTTGTATCGAAGGGCAGATACTACGAGGTGCGCGAGATCGAGGGGCAGCGGCTCAGGGTGTTTGACCTCCAGGACGGCACGCCGCTGACACTCAGGACCGACGATGCAGAACGCCTCATAGGCAACGTCCGTGAGGCCAGGTCGGCTCTCGTCGTCTTCACCCAGCCAGGTGTCGTGGGGCTGATGGACCCGGAGACCTACGTGACTCGCGAGGTCAACCCGGTGCCCTGGACGACGCCGGTGGAGGGGGGCTGCATCCGGGTGCTCCGCGACGACGAAGACGACCGGCTGGTTATCGTGGGGTGATGGGCTGTGCGGGTGCGAAGGCTGCCGGCATCGGTTCTGCCGCGTATCGCGGGCGAGGCGTGGGTCGATCCAGACCGCCGGGCATACCTGCGTGACGGGATCGCCTGCGTCCCGGTCAGGGATGGCTGCCCGGCGGATGAGGATCTCCCGGAAAGGAGGGCCTACCGCGGCCGGGGCTACCACCTCATCGGCGATGTCGCGGTCGTCCACGGCGATGCGCCTACGAAAGAGGAGATCGAGGCAATCGTGGCGCACCGCCACCCCCGCGGTGTCGTATGGCTGAAGGGCTGCACCGGTGCCATGCGGATCCCGGATGCGGAGGTGGTCTACGGGAGCGCCGGGGAGGTGCGGCACCGGGAGCAGGGCTGCACATTCATCCTTGACCCTACACGGGTTATGTTTGCTCAAGGAAACCGCGTGGAGAAGGCAAGGATCGCCGCTCTCGTCCGGCCGGGGGAGCGCATCGCCGATATGTTTGCCGGGATCGGCTACTTCACCATCCCGGCGGCGCGCAGCGGCGCACGCATCCATGCGATGGAGATAAACCCCGTAGCCTTTGACTACCTGAGGCGCGGCATCGCGGCAAACAGCGTCGCCGACCGGGTCACGCCGATGATGGGCGACTGCCGCGGCCTCCTCTCGGGGGTCTACGACCGCATACTTATGGGGCATTTCGAGGCGGCATCGTTCCTCCCCGACGCCCTCGCCCATGTCCGGCCGGGAAGCGTCATCCACGTCCACAGCATCGGGGGCGCGACGGCGGCGATCCGGGAACGGCTGATGGAGGCCGGGCTATCGGCGGCGATATCCTCGCGCCGGGTGAAGAAATACGGGCCGAACGCCTGGCATATGGTGCAGGATGTGAGGATAGAATGAAGACACTTTCAGGAAAGACCGTGGTTCTCGCCGTGACCGGAAGCATCGCGGCGGTCGAGACGGTGAAACTTGCCCACGCCCTGCGCCGCCGGGGGGCAGCGGTGCAGGCGGTAATGACGGAGGCCGCGAGAGGTATCATCCATCCCGACGCCCTGACCTACGCGACAGGGCGGCCGGCGATCACCCGGATCACCGGGCTGGTGGAGCATGTCCTCTACTGCGGCGAGGGCGGGGAGGCCGACCTCCTGCTGGTTGCACCCTGCACCGCAAACACGATTGGAAAGATCGCTGCCGGGATCGATGACACCCCGGTCACGACGTTTGCCTCGACCGCGCTCGGCCGCGGGATGCCTGTGGTGGTCGTCCCGGCGATGCACGAGAGCATCTACCGCCATCCGGGGGTCGTGGAGAACATTGAACGGCTCCGTTCATGGGGGATCGATCTCGTCGAGCCCCGGATCGAGGAGGGGAAGGCCAAGATAGCCGATACCGATACGATCGTGCTTCACGCCGAACGTGCCGTCTCCGGGAGACCGCTTGCAGGAAAGAGGGTGCTGATCACGAGCGGGGCGTGCGCTGAACCTCTCGACGATGTCCGGGTTCTGACGACCAGGTCGACCGGGCTGATGGGGCGGGCGCTTGCTCTCGAGGCGTTCCGCCGGGGGGCGGATGTTGCTGTTGTCCACGCGGGGTCGTTTCCATGCGTTCGAAACATCCGGGCGGCAACGGCCGCGGAGATGCGCCAGGCCGTCCTCTCGGTCTGCCGGGACGAGGGGGTCGATGTGTATATCAGCGCAGCGGCGATATCGGATTATGCTCCCGAGAGGCATGAGGGGAAGATCAGGAGCGGATCTCCGATGACGATCCGGCTGAACCCGCTCCCGAAGGTCATCGATGAGGTCATGCAGACCTGCCGCCCGGCGGTGACGGTGGCCTTCAAACTGGGCTGGGACGAGGAGGAGCGGGCGAGGGCGATGCTCGACGCCGGTGTGAGGATGGTCGTTCTGAACACCCCGGCAACGATGGGAGCAGCGGAGGGGTCGTTTATGATCATGACTGCAGGGGGGTCGCGGAACGTGACCGGGAGCAAAGAGGAGGTCGCCGGGGCTATATGGTCAGAACTGCTGTAGCATTCTCGCCGGGTCATATATCCGGATACTTCAGGCGCATCGAGGGTAGAGATACCGCGACCACAGGGAGCATCGGCGCCGGAGTTGTGATCGATGAGGGTGTGCGCTCGACGGTCGAGGAGGCGGGGGAGACGAGCGTCCGGGTTCTCCGGGATGGCTGCGTGAGCACCGGGTCGCCGCCGATCGAGTACGCCCTTGACCGGATCGGGGTCTGCGCCCGCGTCACGACAGAGTGCCGGCTTCCCATAGGCGCCGGGTTCGGGCTCTCGGCGGCGGCGCTCCTTGCGACGCTCACGGCCGCAAACAGTCTATTTGACCTGGGGCTCTCCGCAGACGGGGTTGCGGCCGCCGCCCACGAGGCCGAGGTTGTCCAGCGCACCGGTCTTGGGGACGTTGCCGCGAGCCTCGGCGGCGGGGTCGCCTGCCGGAAAGGGCCCGGGATCACTGCAGAGGTTGCCCGATTCTACCCGGAAGAACCCATCTACGCCATGAGTCTTGGGCCGCTGCCGACAGCCTCCGTCCTTGCATCGGCTGAGACGATGGCACGGATCGCTGCCGCGTACCCCCGGCGATGTCCGCACAACCTGGTCGACTTCTACCGGCTCTCGCGGTCGTTTGCCGAGAGGAGCAGGCTCATCGCGCCGGATCTCCGCCGGGTGCTGGAGGCCTGCGACGCCGCCGGCGTCCCGGCAAGCATGACGATGCTTGGAAACGGTGTCTTTGCCAGCGGTGCTGCGGCGGAGGGGGTGCTCGCCCGGTTCGGGGAGGTCTACACCCTGGCGGTCGCACACCGCGGCCCATACCTGATCGAGGTGAGACCGTGATACCTAAAGACCATCCACGCTACCGCTCCCTCGTCGCCCGCGAACGCCTGGCCCGCTGCGCCCGCGAGGGTGTAGTCGCCCTGGAAGGGCTTGCCGCCCACGGCCGCGGGGAGGCGTTTGACTACCTTATAGGCGAGAGGACGACCCCGAGCGCGGCCGTTGCCGCCAGGACGGCCGCGGCGATGCTCCTTTCCGCCCGGCACGCGGTTATATCGGTGAACGGGAACACCGCGGCGCTTGCAGCGGACGAGGTCGCGGCGCTCCAGAGGGCGAGCGGCGCCGATGTCGAGGTGAACCTCTTCCACCGGACGGAGGACCGGGTGGAACGGATCACCCGGCTCCTTGAATCCCACGGTGTCCGGGTTCTCAGGGGGACGGCTGAACGACTCATACCGCTCTCCCACGACCGCGCCCTCTGCCTGCCGGGAGGGATAGGGGACGCCGATCTTCTTCTTGTGCCGCTTGAGGACGGTGACCGCTGTGCGGCGCTCCGGCGTATGGGAAAGACCGTCATAACAATCGATCTAAACCCGCTGTCCCGGACGGCCCGAACCGCGAACCTGACGATCGTCGACGAGTTGACCCGCGCCCTCCCCGGGATCACCGCGGGCTGTTCAAGCCTTGAGCCCGGGGAGGCTGAACGCCTGATCGGGTCGCTGGACAATGCCTATCTTCTCCGGGCGGCAATAGATGAGATCAGAGAGAACCTGAGTCATGCTCTGGAGTGAGGTCTACCGCCCCCGGCGGTGCGAGGATATCATAGGGCAGGATGCGGTCATCCGGCAGATGACGGCGTTCGCGGACTCCGGCAGCATACCCCACATGCTCATCTTCGGGCCGCACGGGACAGGGAAGACCACCGCCGTCGGGTGTATGACAGAACGGCTCTACGGCGAGAACCGGGAGGCGAACACGACAGTTTTCAGCACGGCCGACCTCCTGGGGAAGGGGAAGAGCGTCCTTGAGTCGGATGACAGGTTCAGCCATATATACCGGAAAGACCTGAGCCTGATCGCCAACTTCAAGCGGATTGTGAAGTGGTATGCCTCGATGCGGCCGCTGGATGCCGAGTTCAAGGTGATGGTCTTTGAGGATGCCGACCACCTGACGTTTGAGGCGCAGCAGTCGCTCCGCCGGACGATGGAGCGCTACAGCGCCACATGCCGGTTCGTCTTTGTCACGGTGAGGCCGTCGGCCATCATACCGGCAATCGCGTCAAGGTGTCTTCCGCTCTTCTTTGCCCCCCTGGATGCGGCGCTCGTCCGTGCCCGCCTTGAGGAGATACTGGCCGCGGAGGGGGCGAGCGTCCCAAAAGACGATCTCGACCTGATCGTCTGTGCCGCACACGGCGACCTGCGGCGGGCTATAACTTACCTGCAGATTGCAGCAGGGTCGGGGGAGGAGGGGTTCGACCTTGCGGAGGTTGCGCGGTCGGAGACCGGCAACATCGCCGCATCGGCGTTTGAGGCGCTCCGCGGCGGCAACCTGGAGGCTGCCCGCGGGATCGTTGAGTCGCTTTTGATCGACTACGGGCTCTCGGCGCAGGAGGCTGTCGTTGAACTCCGGGAGGCGATCCGGCGCGACTACAACCACCCGGCCCTTGTTATCGCCCTCGCCGATACGGATCTGCGGCTCACGCACAGCGCAAACGATTTTGTGCAGCTAAATGCATTGCTTGCCCGGATCGCGCTGGAGGTGTCTGGTGAAGAAGGTACAGCAGCACTATGACGAGATTGCGGATGTATACGATGAGCGCTACGACGGCAGGCGGGGGAGGTGCTACCACGGGCACATCTGCGACCACGTGATGCGGAATCTCCCGAAAGGCGGGTTTCTGCTGGACGTCGGTTGCGGAACCGGACTCTTTGTGCAGCGCTACGTAGAGGAGGGGGGCCGTGCGGTCGGGCTCGATGTCAGCCCGGGGATGGTCCGGCACGGCCGGGGGCGCTGCCCGGACTGCGGGTTCTGTGTCGGGACGGCCGATGCGCTGCCGTTTGAGGACGGGAGTTTCGATGCCCTGGCAAGCCTGCTCGCCTTCAGTTACATCCCCGACCCGGAGGCGACGCTCCGGGAGTGTTACCGCGTCCTCGCACCCGGCGGCCGGATAGCCGTCTGCACGCTCTCGCGGACGGTCTTTACAAGCATCGTCCCCTTCGTCTACAGGATGAGCGAGAGGATAGGCCTGAGGGGTGTGGGGATGGGCGATTTCGATGAGCACTACTACACCAACGCGGAGATGGCAAGACTCTTTTGCGATGCCGGGTTTGAGGATGTCACGATCAGTCGGTGCTCGTTTGCGCACCTGAAACTCATCGAACCGATCTTTACCCTCGCGCGGAAGGTTGAGCCATTCATCGAGAAGAGACTGCCGTACCTGGCTTACAACGTCTGTGCAAGCGGGAAAAAACCGGAGAATTAGGCCACATTTATGAAGGGGGCGCACCCGGGGCGGCTTTGCGTCCGCTCCCGCGGCAAACAGGCTCTTCGGCCGGCCGGCCGCCGGGAGGAGATGGCGAAATGCCCTGGTTTTTGCGTTACGGGGACAATTAACGGAACGGTTATATCCCGCCTCCCCCGAACAACTCCCCTATGGAGCCGGTCGATATCGTCCTGACGAAGGATACGTTCGAGGTCCTGGCGTCCGGTACCAGGCTCACGATCTTGAAGAACCTGCATGAACGCAGGATGACGATCACGGAGCTCGCGGACGGCCTCGGCCTCGCAAAGTCCACCGTCCATCACCACCTGCAGAGGCTTGCCGACGCCGGTCTTGTCGCTGCCGATGACGACGGGCGCGCCTGGGTCTACTACGCGCTCACGCCGGAGGGGCGGGCCCTCCTGCAGCCGCACGGCAGCGCCCGGATCCGGATTATCCTGACTGCGGGGCTCGCAAGCCTCGCCGGTGGGGTTGTTGCCGTCGCGGCCTTCTTGACGGCGCCGATCCGTGAAGTGCCGGTGCCCCCGATCGCGGGAGGCGGCGGCCTCCCGGTCCCGGAGGGGGCTCCGACAGAACTGCTCGCTGCCGGGATCGCGCTCGCGGTGATCGGGGTGATTCTCATAGCGTATGCCTGTGCCCGGCGGCGGGGGGCTTCCCCGCGTACGAGGGGGTCACGGGACCTCTATAGGTAGTTTTCGGATCCGTTCGACCGGATTCGAACGGTTTCGCCGGTTTTATAGTCTTTATTGTGAGATAGAATCCCTGTGGATGCCCCGCCTTTTCCTCCGGTGCGATCCACGGGAGATAACGATGAAAAAACTGTTGATATTCTCCGGAGTATGTGTCCTGGTCCTGGCGCTCATTGCTGCAGGACTGAGCGCCGCCGGCACCACCCGCCCCGATACGCCGGACGGCGCCGGCGGTGTGGCGGCCGGAAACAACCTGTTCGCGTTCGACCTCTACCGGCACCTTGCCGCCGACCCGGCGTACGCGGGAGAGAACCTCTTCTTCTCGCCATACAGCATCGCATCAGCCCTCGCGATCACATGCGAGGGCGCCCGCGGCACGACCGCCGACGAGATCGAATCGGTGCTGCACCTTCCAACGAACGAGACCCTCCGGCGGGAGGGGTTTGCTGACCTCAATGCCGCCCTGAACAGCGGGAGCGGCAACTGCACCCTCCGCACCGCAAACGCCCTCTGGGCAGAGAAGACCCATTCGCTCCTTCCGGGGTATATTGAGACGGCCGCCCGCTGGTATGGCGCAAACGCCACAAACCTCGATTTCATCGAGAACCCCGAGGGGTCGCGGGAGACGATCAACCGGTGGGTGGAGGAGAAGACCGAAGATCGGATCCGCGACCTCCTGCCGCCGGGTTCGATCGACCCGCTGACCCGGCTCGTGATCACGAACGCGATCTACTTCAAAGGCGCATGGGCGCAGCAGTTCGACCCCGCCAGGACGACGGAGGAGGAGTTCCGGGTTTCACCGAACGAGACGGTGGCCGTCCCGATGATGCACGGGAATGCCGTCTACCCCTACGCGGAGACCGGGACACTCCAGGTGCTTGAGATGCCGTATTTCCACGGGAACGGAACGGAACTCTCGATGCTCGTCCTTCTGCCGAAGGAAGACAGCCTGACGGCTGCGGAGGAGGCCCTGGACGCGGACCTGCGAGAGTCGCTCGCCCCGCAGAACGTCAGGGTCTTCTTCCCGAAGTTCACGCTGGAGACGGAGTATCCTCTTCCGGGAACCCTTGCGGCGATGGGGATGCCGACGGCTTTCACCGGCGATGCCGACCTCTCGGGGATGGACGGGACGAGAGACCTCTTCGTCACCGGAGTCTTCCATAAGGCGTTCATCGACGTGAACGAGGAGGGCACCGAGGCCGCGGCAGCGACCGGCGTTGCGGCCGGGAAGGGTGTCACACCCGTCTTCCGTGCGGACCACCCGTTCGTCTTCCTCATCACCGAGAAGGATTCCGGCGCGATCCTCTTCATGGGGAGGGTCGTCAACCCCGAAAGCCCGTGAAGGGGGGCTGTTCTCCCCCCTCGGCGTGTCCTTCCGGTCCCGCCGCACTCGCCCACCCGCGTAATCCCTGCAGGAGGCCGGAGAAAAGAACACGGGCACGGCGCGGGCGGATGAAGAGCGCGGTGTTGACGAGTACGAAGGCATTGCCGAGAACGTCACCGTGATGGCCAGCGAGGGGGGGGCGAGATCTCCTCTGACCGGGGATACCGATATCGCCGACCCCGCCGTGCGCGTCCGGCCGATGATTGACAGATAATGTGATCCGTATGAGGCCGTCAAATCAACGGTTCTGTGATATAAACCCCCCATCCTTTCCCGTTATTACGACTGCCCACTCCCTCCCCTGTCTCCTGCGTCTCTGGTTGAACGGTATTCATGGGACACCCCCGCCGCCCGGCCGCTCATCAAGG
>JALHIW010000058.1:0-2194 GCA_022837745.1 Methanomicrobiaceae archaeon
CAGCTTGAGAATGCGGGCCACATACGAGCCATCGACGTCGAGGGTACGGGCAAGCTCGCTGATGGACTTGATCTGGCCGGATTCGAGGATGTCGGCCCAGGAAAAGGCCCTTCCCAGCGCCTGGAGGACGGCGGACTGTACCGGTTCCTGCGCTCCGGTGATTTCTCCATCCAGGGCCTGGGGAGCGATGACCGTCTTGCGGCCGCGCATGCGCCGGATCAGCATCGGAATGTGGATCTGCAGGTTGCCGTTGTCGGCAACGGTAATGGTCGGCTTCATTTTCATCGGTTTGTCCTCCGCTCCGTGACTTCGCATGCCAGACCGGCCAGCTCGGCGATGAGCGTTGTCAGCCCGTTGGTGCGCAGCTCCATGTCGATTCCGGTCTCGCGGATCTCCACCTTGTCCACCAGGAGACGAATGAGGCGATTCCGCTCCACCGGGAAAAGGTCTTCCCAGAAGCCCTCCACATTCTGGAAGGCCTCCGACACATCCTGTTCCGTGATGCTGTTCCCCTGGTAGGCTCTGCATCGCTCGCTCACATGGGTCAGTTGTTTCGAGAGCTCGACCGCCTGGCGGTTGACGGTCGTCAGCATCTCGGCCTTGCCCGGCTGATCGTTGCCGGGCTTCATCAGTTCAAGTGCCTGCTCCCGCGCCTGCGACAGCTCCATCTCGAGCTGGCCTTTCTGCTTGAACAGGCGCTCCCGCTCTGCCTGCTCGATATCCCGGGCGGCGAAGTAGGTCTTGGCGACCAGCGTCGGTGTGCGGAACACCGCGCTTAACTGCTCGACTACGGCCTGCTCGATGTCCCCGGCGGGAATCCGTTTGAGCGGGCACCGGCTCACGGTCCGCTTGCTGTCCTTCTGGCAGATGTAATAGGTGTAGTGGCGGCCGTTCTTGCGGGCGTAGGTCGGTCCCATCGAGCATCCGCAGTGGCCGCAGCGGATGACGCCTTTCAGCGGGGCGACCATTTTGGTTCTGGCCATGGATACCTTGACCGGTTTGTTGTCCTCCAGGATGGCTTGCACCTTGTCCCAGGTCGCCCGGTCGATGATCCCTTCGTGCTCGCCGGGGTAACTGCGGTCCTTGTGGGCAATCTCGCCGATATAGATCCGGTTGTTGAGCAGCCGGTAGATATGGGCGGTGTTCCATTCGGAGCCCTCACGGACTTTGCCTTTCTTGGTGGTCCAGGCCTTGGTGCGGTAACCCTGTTCGTTCAGCTCCTGGCCCAGTTTCTTGGCCGAGCCGATCTGGATGAAGCGGCGGAAGATGTACTGCACCGTCCTGGCCTCATCGGGGTTGACCAGCAGCTTCTTGTTATCCCGGTCAACGTCGTATCCGAGGATGGGCACGCCGCCGCAGTATTTCCCCCGGCGCTTGGCAGCCGCCACCTTGTCCCGGATACGTTCAGCGATGACCTCCCGCTCGTACTGGGCGAAGGTGATCAGGATGCCGAGAAACATCCGGCCGGTGGGGTCGGTGGTGCTGAAGTGCTGGGTAACCGAGACGAAGCTGACGCCCTTTTCGTTGAAGAGGTCGATCATCTTCATGAAGTCCAGCAGCGAGCGGGACAGCCGGTCGACCTTGTAGACCACGATCACATCAATCTTCCCGGCGTCGATGTCCGCCAGCAGTCGGCGCAGCCCCGGGCGCTCCATGTTCCCACCCGAGAAACCACCATCGTCGTAGCGATCCGGCAGAGCCGTCCAGCCCCGCATCCGTTGGCTCTCGATATAGTGTTCCGCCGACTCCCGTTGCGCATCCAACGAGTTGAACTCCTGTTCGAGCCCTTCCTCGTGACTCTTGCGGGTGTAGATGGCACAGCGCAGGGTCTTGTTCTTGCCCGGCGCGACACTGCTGTTATCAAGCATCCGAACCTCCCTCGGCTTTTCTGCCATAAACCTTCTTCAGCCCGAAAAAGACCTTGCCGTTCCAGCGCGTTCCGGTGATCTCCCTGGCCACCGCGCTGAGCGACCGGAAGGTGCGGCCTTCGAACTCATAGCCATCGGCAAGGACGGTCACTTCATATCGCCGGTCGTTCCAGACCCGCACCAGTCTTGTTCCGGGCAGGATCGCCTCGTTCGATTTCCGTTCTTCTGGGATGCGTCGATTGACAGTGGCTACCGGGTCCTCCTTGGCGGCCTGCTGGAGATGGACCTTGGCCTGCTCGGACAGCCCGCCGTAGAAAAGCTCCTGG
>JALHIW010000035.1:0-15732 GCA_022837745.1 Methanomicrobiaceae archaeon
ACATTTCGATCCATTTTCTCGCGTATCCGATATGAACGGCGCATTTTCTGAAGGATGATTCGATGATCTCCTTCAAGCAATCCAGATCTTTGACAAACGCTGCCGACACGATACGTTTGATGCTCTTCCAGATGTATTCGATGGGATTGAGATCCGGCGAGTATGGAGGGAGGTAGACCAGCTCGATCTGTTCTTTACGGGCAAATTCTCTGGTCTCGGTGGCGTGATGTGACCGAAAATTATCCCGCCAGTGACAGAGGAAAATATCTTGGTTGTGTCACAAGATCGGATAAGATCCCACCAGCAGCAAAGTAGCTGAGTTGTTGCTGTTAACAAGTTTTTCGATCATCAGAAAAGGGAGCCAGCAGAACCGCCGCGGGGGCGCCCCGTCGGGGGCGGCGGGACGCATCGTAATCGGGGTGTGGGGCGAAGTCCCCACACTGCACTGCCTGGCTCTCCCAGTACCATCAATAGAGTTTAGGGAATGCGTGTATCGATAGAGAATTGAATTGTGATTGAAGAAAGACCATGGAGTCCCAGATATTCATTACGAAACCGCCGGAACCCATGGATCAAGTCGGTCTGGAACTGGATGCCTTCATCAGCAAATGCTGCCCTCAGTTCAGGTTCTCCGTCACTGACGATGGTCGCATTCTCGGCGAGTGTCCCCTCATTGCCAACAAGGTCCGAGAGGAATTTCCGAGGGTTGATTCACTGTGACACCGGGCAGGACCTTCCACTCGTCTTTCACACCGAGAACGACGTGGATGTCGTTGTGTTTTCTATCCGGTTCCTGCGAGTGAGCCTTGGTTCCATCTGCCATTGCCACTGTCACGGGGTTCTCGATCTCATTGACGTTCAGGAGTCCACTCATTTGTTTTATCCGGTTATTTATGGTCATCCGCGAAGGTGCCTCGGGAACCACGAGCCCTAACTCTTCGGTGGTATCGCGATAACTGAGTTTCTGGACGAAATCGATGCTGATCATGGAGATATCCGGCTGATACACCTGTTTTCCTGCAAACTGGACAACTTCAGTCAGTGGTTTTTCATATCCAGTTCTCCTGGACGTCCCGGACCTTGTTCAACTTCAGAGTCATGGCTCCAACCGATGTTACAATCATCTTCTCCGACGTTCCTGCACGAATATAGCGCTCTTCGGGAGTACGTCTCGAATACTTTCTGCCACAATAGGAATCAACGAGGTTTTCATCCATTGCCAAGAGTGTAAGTTCAAGTATCCTGGCTTCGATGTGGAGGCTTTTCACCGATGCCACAAGACTCTCGATCGGTTTCGGCTGGCCGTCTTCAGGAATGCATACCTTTACTTCAATTACGTGCACGATATCCATCTGGGGTGATCTCCTTTTGGGTTTAGTACTGGTGAGATCATCCCGTCAGGGATTATCTTAGCCGATCTTTGGACACGATCAATATTTTGATAATCCCAGAGTAATATTCAGCATTGGTGATCTAATGGCCGGCCACCGAATTTATCTCGCGATCATCAATGCGATAGAGAAGGGGAGATTGAAAGAACCATTTACAAAGGATGATTTCAGGCGTGCATGCCCTGGATTCGGTGAAGGAACGTATAATGCCTTTTTACACAAACATCGTGCAGGAAATCCCGGGGAAATTCTGAATTATTCGAACTAATGGGGCCAAGCACGTTCAGAGTGATAAGACCATATAAATATCAATAGTGCAAGACCTAGCGCCTGATTCCAGACAGGTCCTTGGACCGGCGATGCAGGACGAAGGCAGGGCAGCCAAGATCACGGGACCGGGGTCGGCGGCCTTGGCGAGGGGGACGTCGTCGTCGCTCCCCCGCACTCCATGCCCCTCACCCGGCGGAGGCGGATGGGGACGGGACGCCGGCCGGGACGAACCCGACCGCCCTCCTCCTGCATCTTCTCTCCTATTTCCGGTAAAACGTCACATCTATATCTGCGGTCTTCGCGATCTCCCGGAAGTCCTTATCGGCGGTGATAATGGTTGTGGCCCGGTTTGCGATCGCGGTACCTGCGATGAGCACATCGAAGGCATTCACTTCGACGCCGAGCCCTGTAAGCCTTGCGGTGATATCGCTTGCTATCTCGGCTGAAGGGGTATCCACCCCGAGGATATCGACCGTCCCGAAGAAATGCCGAAAGAACCTCTCTTCCTGTTGTGACCGGAGCCGCTTGATCCCGGCCATGATCTCGTAAAAGGTGATGACCGTTACTGCTGTCTTTTCACCTTCCGGAAGCCAGGACTCGAGCTCGCGGTCCCGGAAGTAGTCGATGAGGAAGGAGGTGTCGAGGACGATCATATCCTCACCCTGCCGGAAGCCCGGAGATCCGTCGTGAACTTCGCGAGGGAATCGAGAACCTTCGAATCCTTCAGGGCCCCGGCGAACTTCCGGATATCGCCGGTCTTCTCCTCTATGAGCCGGTCGATAACGTCGCTGAAACTGTCGCCCTCCTCTTTCAGATTCATGAGTGCCTCGTGGGTTTCATCCCGGATGGTGATGGTCTTCATGCACTCATGCATTGGTGCATGAGGCTAAAAGGATTGCGGCGACATTACCCGGCGGGGGAGGGGGGCATGCTAACCTACTCGATCCAACCAGGACGAAAGACAGGTGATCTCGCCCAGTTCGCGGCGTCGATGACCGGGGAAAATGCTCCTTTCGTCCCTTCAGACCTCCTTCGCCTTTTCGGTGGCGAGGTGAAGCGGAGCTGGTCCCCACACCCCATGCCCCTCGCCCGGCGAAGAAGGGGGCATGCTCAGCCCGCTGATCCGGACAGGACGGAGGCAGATGAACACTTAAGAAGTCACGGTAACAAGAAAGATTCATTTACTAACCCAATCTCCTCACACATCAGGGAATATATCGAGTTCAAGCCTCTCCACGATCTTCTGGACGTTCTTTGGCACCTCGGTGATCGCTCTCTCCCCGCCGCCCTCCACCGCATACACCTTTGAGAGTTTCAGGAGGAGACCATGCGGTGAGAGGTGTGCTGCCATCCCCGCCTGCTTGATCCGGTTCAGGATCCGGCAATAGAGGTAGAGGCAGAGGAAACCCACAAAGACGTGGCCAAAGACCGCCGCTTCATCACGGAGGTATAGTTTATCCGCCTGGATTAAACTCTTAAACGCGGCAAAATGTTCTTCCACCAGGTTCCGGGACTTGTAGAGGTCGTAGACCTCCCGGGGTTCTGCCGCGAGGGAGGAGACGATCAGGATCCGGCCGGCGCACTTCAGCCGCCGGTTAAGCGTCTCCCGGTCGATCACCCCCTCCTCCAGCAACCGGTAGAGCGTCTTCTCCTCCTCCGCCGCCAGATCGACATCCTCGTAGAGGTAGAGCATCACCCCGTCCACCTCACGTTTCCCGGCGTGGATCAGCCGTTTGTGGTAGAAGAAATGGTCGGTGAGGTGGATCCGGGTCTCGTACAGGGTGCTGTTGCGGCGCTGGGGGAGGACAAACGCGATCTTTGCCTCCCGCAGGGCCTTCTCATTCGCTTCCGAGACGGATCCCCGGTCGAGGATGAGGGTTGTCCGGGAGGTATCGATCCCGGCGAGGGACCGGAGGAGGGTGGCGGCATCCCGGACCGGGCCCGGCAGAGCCCGGATCATCACGGGAAGACCGGTATCGGTCGCGCTGAAGAGCGCGACGTTGACCTGCGGCAGCCAGACATCATCGGCGTTGCAGCCGAACTCGGCCAGGTTCACGGTCTCGGAGTAGGAGAAGACAAATGAGAGGTCATAGACGAGGTGCTGTGCCCGGGAGGAGAGGTGCTGGAAGATCGACTGCTGGGCGACGCCGTCCCCGCCGACGGCAGCGAGAACCCGGGAAAGGGTGCGGGGGTCACAGTCAGGTTTGATATCAAGGATGTTGTCGAGTTTCTCCCAGGCATCCCCGACCCGCGAGAGCGGGGTGTAACCGGCGACCCGGGTGAACGTGAGTGCGGCGATCTCCTGCCAGCAGGCCGGGAAGGCATCCTGGAGAACCGGTAGCAGGTCGGTGAACTCCTCTGTCATGAGGGCGGCGTTCCCGTACTCCCGGATGGTTGAGGGAGGGAGGGGGCGGCGCGCACCCCGTGCTCCTTTGGGGATCAGCCCTGCTTCCTGCGTGAGACGGCCAAGATACGTGCTCACCTTCTTCGGCGATTTGGTGGTCCTGTCGTAGACGCTCGTTGAGCGGTAGACGTAGGGTTTGTTCTGGATGTATTTGATCTCCAGGCACTTCTCACCCTTCCGGCGCTGCTCCTCCAGCCAGGCACGAACCCAGTCTTCCATACGGGATAATGTTAGGGGTTATGGGTATATAGATCTTGCGGTTTGATAGGTGGGATTGGAAGAATGGGGATGATGTGAAGAGTATAATCCTTAAATCATGCGGTGTTTGGGATACATATCTATTCATACAGTTTCGGATCACCCTAACATCTCCTGCGGCGCGGGCCAGATAAAGGGGTGGGAACACAATGCGGCGCGCTAGCAGGAGAGGTGAGAGATCCCGCATGGCCGTACGTCGCCGATGAAAGGGGCGAACCTTTCCCTCCATTGGTGGCAAGCCCATTGCAAAGATCATCCCCCAACATCAGAGGGATTTTGAGCGATCCTAGACATCATCTCCACACAGAGAATCGAATTGGCCATAATCAGGAGAAAACGAGGAGAAGTTAGGAGAAATCAGGAGAAGGAGAAGAGAAAATGAGGAGAATTCTACTTTTTCTACACCAATTTCTCCAATTACTCTTTCAGATTCTCCTCTATTCTCAGTTCGTTAATCTGATCTTCCGACGATGAGATTTTGAATTATACTCCACATCTCATTATCGATTCCACGCACCAGAAGAAGAGGCCATCATTGTGTTCGACAGGTTGCGTTGTGGTTTCTCTAAATGTCCCTCCAGAACATTATCGAAATATTAATCCAGGAATATGAAAATATCCCCCATGATGGCCTCCAGACATCAAAAAAGCAGCAATAATCAATCTCAAGCCAACGAGATAGACCAACTCATCGAACAATATCTCACAAGCAAGGGGGAGAACCAAAAAGCGATCCATGAAAAGATAGAGGCATTCGGAGTGGACGGCGTACAAAAGATTGTTAATAAAATTGCATTAGAGTCTCCACACCAGTACTATCGTCACCAACTGTACCAATTTTTTGAAAACGGGGGAGAGAAAATGCTCGCACCCCTCCTGATGATGATGAACACCGATAACAGAGGCATCAGAACAACCTGTATTGAGGCGTTAGGTGAAATCGGGCCTGTCTCAATGCCAGTGCTTTTTCAGCAGATCAAGGACGACGACAAGATCGTCCGCCGCCATGCAGCATGGAGCCTTGCACGCCTCGGAGAACCAGCACTGGATCAGTTAATCAAAGGGCTCTCAGATAGATCTTCAAAAGTTCGCGTAGAAAGCGCAGTCGCCATAGGAAATATGGACGATGCTAAGATGGCGCGCCGTGCCATCCCCGCCCTCATCGCAAACCTCCAGGATAAAAATGGCCAGGTGAGAAAACAGGCAATATGGGCTTTAGGGGAAATAGGCAATCCCGAAGAGATCGAAGCAATCATTCCTTATTTGAATGACAACATTGCGATTGTCCGTGCTTCAGCAGCAGAGGTGCTCTCCAAACAAGAGACGGAAAGGTTTAGAGAGGTGCTGATAGCAGCGCTCCAAGACTCCAACTGGAAAGTCAGATACCATGCAACCAACGGACTCTGGACACGCGATAGAGCCATTGATCCCGATGATGTACTGAAACTCCTCAAAGCGCTCTGGCATGAAGAGCAAAGAAAGGTGGTTGAGATGTTGTTCTGGTGTCTCGACAAAACATGGGAGGATACACCGGAGATACTGTTAGATGCCCTCCACCATGAGGATGATGATATCAGAGCAGCATCGGCCCTAATCATCAGCCGTGATCCTCGTTCAGAATGTTTTGATGCTCTTGTAGATGCCCTTGATGATTCGAACCACAATGTACGGAAGTTTGCGTTACGGGCTCTTGCCAGAAAAAAAGGGATTCAAGCACTTAAACCCGCAGTAAAAATGCTGCGCGATGATGATGAAGAGGTCGTCGAGGAAGCAATAAACGCGCTTGAACAAATTGCACAGAATATACCAGATAGGGATTAGAGGATCGGCAAATAACTATCAGGGATATGAGAATTACCATTTTAGAGAAAAAAGGAGATGAGATGCAGCATTTGAAGGGAGAGGGTCTCAGATTTACTCAGAATTCTGCAACATTTCCTTCAATTCTTTCAAACTCTGCTGGATTTCCTGTTCTATCGATTCGATCTTCTCGATGATAACCTCAGGAGGCTCATACTCCACCTCCTCATACTCAATCTCCTTGTACCGGGATATCGAGAGGTCATAGTTGTTCTGTCAACGGCGGTGTAACTTTGTGCACTTTCGGCGGTCTAAAAGTGTACACCTGCTAACCCTCAACGACGTAGTTGAGGGGCGTAGCAATTGTTCACTGTGGAGGAATTTCTCATGACCCGCGACTTGCATCATCAGGGGCTGAACATCAGCCAGATCTCCCGGGAGACGGGATATCATCGAAACACAGTGCGAAAACATCTTGCTGCCCAAACCATGCCAATACCGGCTTCCCGCAGGACACGGCCGAGCAAACTTGATCCGTTCAAGGATTACATTCAGCAGCGCATCCGCGACTGCCCCCTGAGCGCCGCCCGGATCTACCGGGAGATCCGGGAGATGGGATTTAGCGGGAAGTACACCATCGTCAAAGACCACATCCGCACGATCCGGCCACCCACGCGTGTGCCGGCGGTCTTCCGGTATGAGACCGAACCCGGCGCTCAGGCGCAGGCGGACCGGGGTGAGTGGGGACATCTGGATGTGACGGCTCTACTGCTTCAGCATGATCCTCGGGCACTCCCGGATGCGATATGCGGTCTTCACCCTCTCCACAGATACCTGCACCCTCATCCAGTGCCACCTCAATGCCTTCGAGTACTTCGGTGGATACACCTCGGAGATCCTGTATGGCAACATCAAAACGGTGATCCTCAAACGGGCGCTCCGCGCCGGCGGCCACCAGTGGAACCCGAAGTTCGAGGACTTCTTCTCGCATCATGGGTTCATTCCCAGGCTCTGCAGACCCTGCTGTCCCCGGACCAAAGGGAAGATCGAGAACTCGATCAGGTACATGAAGCGCGACCTCCTCCTCGGAGGAACCTTCTCACCCCTCAACGACATGAACCGGCAACCTCCTGCAGCGCTGCAGCCCCGTCCCCCCCGCACCACCCTCTTTCACTTTCACACCGCGCGGCCTGCCATTAATAACAGATCTAGCAAGAAAGATCATCCATGAGAGACCACGCACTCCTCCACCACGACCAGACACTCTTTCGGGACCGGGAGATCTTCGAGTTTGGATACACCCCCGAGAGGCTCCACCACCGCGACGCCCAGATCAGGGAACTTGCCTGGCTCGCCCGGCCGGCGCTGGAGGGCGCGGCCGCGGGAAACGCCATCCTCCGCGGCCCCCCCGGCACAGGGAAGACCACCACCGTCCGCCGTCTCTTTGACGAGATCGAGGATGCCACAAACCGGATCATACCCGTATTCATCAACTGCCAGCAGCACCGGACGCAGTTCTCCGTCTTTGCCCGGGTATTCGAGGCGGTCGTCGGCCACGCCCCTCCCTCCGCCGGGAAGCACGTCGACGAGATCGTCCGCCAGATGGCAGGCCGCCTCGAGGAGCGGGACGCCGCGCTGCTCGTCTGCCTGGACGACGCCAACTACCTCCACGACGCCCGCCAGTTAAACGACCTCCTCTACCGGATCCTCCGGCTCTACGAGACCTGGGACGTCAGGAGGCCCGGCGTCTTTGTGGTCACAAGCGACCGCTGCCTGGATATCAACGCCGCCGTCGACGAACGCGTCCGCTCGGTCTTCCACCCGGTCGAGGTCAACTTCCCGCCCTACACGAAACCGGAGATCCTGGAGATCCTGGGCGACCGCGTCCGCCAGGGGCTCTTCCCCGGCGTCATGCCGCCCTCAAGCCTCGACCTCGCCGCCGGGATCACGGCCGATGAGCAGGACATAAGGGTCGGGATCGACCTCATACGGCGGGCGGTCGAGAACGTCGAGAGGACGGGCTGCCGGAGGGTCACCCGGAAGGACGTTATGGAGGCCTCCCGCTCGATCATAGCACCGGCGCTCCAGGAGAGGGTCGAAGCCCTCCCGGAGGCCGAACGCGACCTCCTCCGCCGGATCGCGGGGATGGCGCTTGAGGACGCGGATATGAGATCGGGCTCTGTCTACGAGGAGGTGCAGGGCTACATCGCCGCCTGCCCGACCGTCTACCGGAGAAGGCTGAAACACCTGGAGGAGGAGCGGCTGATCGACCTCCCGCTCAGCCCCGGCCGCGGGCGGGCAAGGGACGTCCTCCTCCGCTACCCGCCCCGGGACGTTATAGAGTGCTGCGAGAGACTCCAGAAACCCCGTTGAGACAAAACGCTGCATCCAGCCCCGGATCCCTGATCCGCCACTGTTCCGGGCGGATCACCGTTTTCCGGTGCGCAACGTATAAATACAACTTCCGTTCATCATCACCCAATCTACCGAAGGCTCTTTATAAAGCACGTCTTATGCCTGGATCAAGCGGCGGCAGCCGGCAAGACCGGGATGCGCCGCGAAGGAGAGGAATCCATGAGAAAAAAAGGAAAATCCGGGGTGGGGGCCTCTGCCGCGGGGTGTATAATCCGCCGCGGCGCCGGCTTTCCGGTAAGAGGAGGCAACTGCGATGGCAGCCAGGCACAACCAGGCGTTCCACAGACCTTGATGCACCGGGCCGCCAGTGATAGTTACGACTGCAGCGATATAAGATTCTTCGCTTCGGCGGGGTGGGTGCGATGAGACCTGATGACGGGGTGCCGCTCTTCCTTGTGCCGCAGGCGGTTGCCGAGGAGATCCGGCGCTACGGCCACGCCGTCCGCGAGATCCATGTCCGCCGGACAAGGAACCACCAGTACCTCATCGAGACCGAGTGGGGGCGGCCGTGATGCCTCTTGCGGGATCGGTCAGCGTGACCGCGGCCGGCGGGCTCAGCCTCGATATCGAGGCTGAACGCTACCGCGTCCTGCCGGAGGACCTCCGGGCGCTGATCTTCTACGGCAGCCCGGCGCCGCTCATCCGCGAGCGGCTCCGCCGCGACGGCAATACCATAACATCCACCGTCTCTATCGAGGGGCATATCGAGGTCCACCCCGCCGGGCGGGCGGCGGTGGTCAGGACACCGGAGGGCTCCTGGCTGATACCGCTTGTATCCCTCCGGAGGGTTGCCCGCGGGGAGGCGGCGGGCGCGCCGCTCTTTCCGATCGGCGAGGGCGGGGAATGATCGATCGGGTCATATCCATCCTTGCTGAACCCGGCGCGGTTGTCGAGGTCCGGGCGATCGCCGACGGCGCGATCCACTCCGGCTACTTCGACGACCGCGCGGCGCTTGTCCGGGCGGTCGAGGCGCTGGACGCCGACCCCTCGGTCGCCGGGGTCTACGTCACCCTAAACACCGTCAACCCGACGCTGCTTGCCCGGCGGGCAAACAGGATCCGGATGCGGCTCACCCGGAGGGACGCGACAACCTCGGATGCCGATATCCTCCGGCGGCGCTGGCTTCCGATCGATATCGACCCAAAGAGACCGGCGGGGGTCTCCTCGACGGACGGGGAGCACCAGGCGGCTCTCGATGCCGCGGAGAGGGTTGCGGCCTACCTCTCGGAGCAGGGGTTCCCTGAACCGCTGCGGGCGGACTCGGGGAACGGGGCGCACCTCCTCTACAGGATAGACCTCCCAAACGACGAGCCCTCGGCCGCCCTGGTGAAGGGGGTTCTATCGGCGCTTGACGCCCTCTTCTCAAACGACGCCGTGAGCGTCGATACCGCAAACCACAACGCCGCCCGTATATGGAAACTCTACGGCACGGTCTCGCGGAAGGGCGACTCGACGCCCGAGCGGCCGCACCGGCGCTCGAGCCTGATCTCGGCGCCGGAGGAGATGGCGGTCGTCCCTCCTCTCCGGCTCGGAGCGGTCGCCGGGGTTATACCGCGGGAGGAGGCTATGCCCCGGCGGCAGAAGACCGCCGGGTTCGACCTCGGCGCCTGGCTCTCCGGCCACGGGATCGCCGTCCGCGCGGAGAAGCCCTGGCAGGGCGGGAGGCTGTTTGTCCTGGAGGAGTGCCCGTTCTCAAGCGCGCACAAAGATGGCGCGTTTGCAATCCAGTTTCCAAGCGGCGCCGTCTTTGCCGGCTGCCACCACCAGAGCTGCGGCGGCGGGGCGCAGCGCTGGCCGGACCTCCGGAGGCTCTACGAGAAGGCGGCACCCCCTCCGGAGGCCGGATACCGGGCGCGCGCCCTCGAGATCCTCCGGCACGGCGACCCCATGGCGTTCATACTCGACACGTTCAACCGCGGCCACGTCGGTGACCGGACGGTTGCCGAGGCTCTCGCGGTCTCGGTCGTCTCGCGATCGGTTGCAAACACAAACGGCCTCCACGTCGCCATATCCGGGAACTCCGGGAAGGGGAAGAGCCACGCATGCCGGACTATGCTGAACCTCGTCCCGGAGGGCTCAAGGATGAGGGGCACCGTCTCTGACCGGGCGCTCTACTACGACGAAGGCCTCCTCCCGGGGACGGTCCTCCTCTTTGACGACGTCACGCTCTCGGAGGACCTCCAGGAGATACTGAGGTCGGCGACAGCGAACTTCCGCGAGCCTATCGAGCACCGGACGCTCACGGCCGAACGGCGGTTTAAGGTCTGCACCATACCGCAGAGGTGCGTCTGGTGGCTTGCAAAGGTCGAGGACCCGGGGGATGACCAGGTTATGAACCGTATGCTCACCGTCTGGATCGACGACTCGGCGGCCCAGGACCGCCGGGTGCTTGAGCACATGAAGATGGTTGAGGCCGGGCGGTGCCCGCCGGCGGAGGATGACCCGGCCGTCCTCACCTGCAGGGCGGTATGGGAGGTGCTGGGCGAGGAGGTTCTGGGTGTCCGGATCCCGTTTGCGCAGCGGGTGTCTTTCTCGTCGGCGGCGAACCGGAGGAACCCGGGGATGCTGTTTGACCTTATCAAGTGCTACGCCCGGCTCTTCTTCATGCAGCGCGGCCGCGACGAGGACGGCGCTGTCGTGGCGACGGAGGCTGATTTCACCGCGGCGGCGCGGCTGTATGAGGCGCTCGGCGGGGCGGCCGGCGGCCAGGAGACGAAACTCACCAGGAACGAAGCCGCGGCGCTTGAGACGGTTGACAGGATGGGCGTCTCTGTCTTTACCGTCCGCAGCCTTCAGGAGGCGATGGGGCTACCCTACCAGAAGACGCGGCGGATCCTGCACGGGTATACAAGCCGCGGGACGGTCTACGCGGGGCTGCTTGCGAAGTGTCCGGCGGTGAGCCTGTATGATGCGAGCGTGAGCGAGACGATGCCGGACGGCGAGACCGTCCGGCGCCGGGAGCAGCACTTCACGTTTGACCCGGAGGTCTACCGCGCCTGGTCCCACGGGGCGGCGGTCTGGCTGGATGACAGCAATGACAGCAGTTTTGAGCAGCCTGACAGCACCGGCTGTCAACGAGAGATCCGCGGGAGCGATTGCGGTTTCGCCGACGGCGCACGGAGTGACGGGATCTCCTCACCGGACGGGGCATCTTTTCAGCAGATCGAGATCCGCACAGCACCTCCCGGCGGGGGCGGGTGCAGCGGGGAGAAGGGGGTGTGTGCGCCCGGGAATGCTGTCACTCAAGAAGAGAGAGACGCGTCTCATGAGGATAATGAGAAAGGGGATAAGGATCCGGGTTTGTTCACTGACAGCAGTTGCTGTAAACCTGCTGAAGACTGCTCTAATTTGGCCGGGTTTGCTGAAGCCGCCGGCGGTATGGGGGGAGGGTTCTACGCGTCTCATGAGGGTTATGGGAGAGCAGCAGGGGGGATCGACCCTGCCGACTACATCGCTCTGCCGGTCTCAAAGGACGAGCCCTGCCACGTCTGCGGCGGCCGGCCGACATCCTCGGTGAGGCGCGACAGCGACAAGTACCTCTGCTACGCCTGCTTCTCTCGCGCCCGGCGTGCGAGAGCGCCCGGGAAGCCGCGGGTGGTGCAGCCTCTCCCGGGCGTCCTTGACCACCGGGGGTTTGAGCGGGTGAAGGCTGAGATAGGCCGCTGCGATCTCTGCGGCGCGGCGAAGGCGGTCTACCGCTCCCGGGAGGCCCGGACGAATCTCTGCGAGGGTTGTTATGCGCGGCTGGTGAGGGACTGGAACAGGGAGGCGGGGGTGAGGTGAGGGGGGGTGATCTCAAGGACGATTTCGTCATATTACGGAGCACCCCCGCCTCCCGGCCGCTCGCGTGTCACTGAAAACCTCTCGCCATCGACTACCCCCGCCTCCCGGCGCGTTCCGCGCCTCCTCCCGCCCCCTCAAGGGGGCGGGCAGTGATTGGCGATAGTCCGGATAGAGTGCACGGGGGGTGGAGACGGGATTTCGGTGAGGGCGATCACGTTGACGGCAGAGAGAGGATCGCTCTCCCTGGCACTGTATCTATGGGGAATCGCCCCCCTGGGGGTGGGGCTGACGGGGAGGGGGGTGGAACATCCCCCTCCCCTGTCGCCTGCGTGTCAGAGGGAACGGTTTTCGTGGATGGTGACACCGCCCCTGTTTCATCGTGTCACTGAAAACCTCTCTCCCTCGACTACCCCCGCCTCCCGGCGCGTTCCGCGCCTCCTCCCGCCCCCTCCAGAGGGGGCGGGCAGTGATTGGCGATATTCCGGATAGAGTGCACGGGGGAGCAGGAACGGAATTTCGGTGAGAGATCCACCGAGACGGTGGTTGATGCACACCCCTCGCGGTGTATCGATGGGGAATCGCCCCCTGGGGGTGGGGCTGACGGGGAGGGGGGGTGGAACATCCCCCTCCCCTGTCGCTTGCGTCTCTGGTTGAACGGTATTCGTTGACAACATCCCCCTCCCCTGTCCCGGCGTGTCACCGGGAACGGTATTCGTTGACAACCCCCGCCCCATCACCCCACCCCCTCCCTGCAGCCCCCCCCCAAAACCGCGCCGGCACCTCCCTGAATCTCTATCATCCCGGTATTTTAAGCCCGATATCAATCAAAACGTTTTTCTACCGCACCATCCACTCTTCCCAAAAACCCCTCCCCATCCCTCCAGCACCCCCCCGCCGCCCTCCTCCAGCCGCTGGCCGCTCTCGCGGACGATTCGCGCCCTTCCTCCCGGCCCTCCGCCGCTTTAAGATCGATAGATATTTCTACATTTTCTCCAATAGATATCCTAACCAGCGAGCCTCTCCCGGCTGCGATTTAACTCCAGGTGCCCCATGACCCGATCCCCCGCTCAGTCCCGAGAACCCCAGACAATCTTTGATACCGGTGAGCCAAAGCTCGCCGCGGTCATCCCGGCGTACAACGAGGCGCTCGTCATAGGCTCCGTGGTTCTCCAGGCCAAGAAGCACGTTGACCGGGTGATCGTGGTCGACGACGGTTCGACCGACCGGACGGCCGAGATAGCCCGGCTTGCCGGTGCAGATGTCATCAGCATGCCGGAGAACGGGGGCAAGGCCGGCGCGCTGATGGCCGGGTTTTCCCGGGCCCGGGCCCTCGGCTACGATGTCGTCGTGACGCTTGACGGCGACGGCCAGCACGACCCGGACGAGATCCCGGTCGTTGCCGCCCCGGTGCTCGCCGGCGAGGCCGATCTCGTCATAGGCTCCCGTTTCCTCAACTCCGGGGCCGATATCCCGAAGTATAGGGTCGCCGGCCAGAAGGTCCTGAACGGATTTACGAACCTATCAACCCGCGTCCACGGCGGAGACGGTTTCTCGACGACCGACTCCCAGTCCGGTTTCCGGGCGCTCAGTCGCCGGGCGCTTGAGAACCTCAACTTCTCCTCGGATGGCTACAACATCGAGTCTGAGATGATCGCCCGCTTTGCCCCGCTCGGTCTCGCGATGACCGAGGTTCCGATCTCGGTCACCTACGACGTCCCCCACAAGCACAAGAAGAACCCGGTCTCCCACGGCTTCGGGGTGCTCGCCCGGATTGTGGGGCTGATCGGCTACCAGCGGCCGCTGCTCTTCTTCGGGATCCCGGGCGCTCTCATCACGATCTTCGGGCTCGGGGCAGAGGTCCTCACCTTCTCCCGCTACTACCGCACCGGGCAGTTCCACTACATCATATTCACCGGGGGGTTTGCCGCGCTGATCCTGGGGTTGATGCTCGTGACGTCGGGGCTGATCCTGAATTCGCTTGTGATGGTTACGAAGGGCTCTGAACCGCCAAAGGGGTGTGGACCGTGATCGCGATTGTGCTTTGGGCTCACTGTAGCAGGTTTGCTTCCTTCTCGATCTTCCAATGCTCTCAACTCCAAAATGTCGGCGTTAATCGTGGACATGCAGAAGGAGGTATTCGGGATGGATGAACTGGCGAGTATCATCATAGTGACCTACAATAGTCGCCACTATCTGGATGCATGCCTGCGTTCGGTCTTCGGGCAAGATTACCCCCACGAGGTTATCCTTGTGGATAACTGTTCTCAGGATGATACAGTGCAGTATGTTCGAGAGTCGTTCCCAGAAGTCAGGGTAATAGAATGTCCTGAGAACAGAGGGTATGGCTCCGGAAATAATCTGGGCGTAAAATACGCCCGTGGGGAGTATGTTGTCATACTCAATCCAGATACAATAGTCGAGGAGGGATGGTTATCATCCCTCCTGTTACCTCTGATGCATCAACCAAAATTGATCACCACCCCAAAGATTTTGCTGTATGATGGTCTCGCGATAAACACCTGTGGAAATATTAATACTATCTCAGGCCTCACATTTACCCGTGGCCTTGGTGTCGATCCATCGAGTTTCCCTGATGCTGAAGAGGTGAGTGGAGTATCCGGAGCGTGTTTTGCGATGAGGAGAGAAGATTACTTCAGTCTCGGTGGATTTGATGAAAATTTTTTCCTTTATAATGAGGATTCTGAGTTATCGTGGCGTGCACATCTCCACAATTACCGGGTGCTCTACGTACCCACGTCAGTAATCCGTCATGACTATCAGCTGAGTGTGTCACCTGAAAAGATCTATTTCCTCGAGAAGGGCAGGTACATGATAATAAAGAAGTATTTCTCAATGCGAGATCTCCTCCTCTTCAGCCCGTCACTTCTGGTTGCCGAACTCCTAACCCTGGGCTATGCACTGCGCTTTGGCTGGAAGGGTCTTGCACTCAAACTCAAAGCCGCCCGTGAAGGACTTGGCACTACGGTGGAAAGGGTTGATGGTGGTGGAATGCGGATCTTCCCAAATCTCTGCGCGGCTATTCCGGAGGATCAGCTGACATTCAACGAAGTAGAGAGGTTCGGTAAGATCATATGCAACAAGATATTCAAATGGAATTTCCGTGTGATCCGATGAATTTCGTCTGGACCATCAAACCAATATCCTCAGGTTGTGACACATTTCGAGAACGGGGCGGTTATTATTGATCCCCTCAAGAGTTACAAACCAGGTCTGCTCCCTTTTGTAGTTAGAGAGGGGGAGGTGGCCCTAACCAAAGTGGTAATTTCCTCTACATCCTCTGCATTGCCAAGTTCCCGCACCATCACGCTTGCCCGCAGCAGACTCTCAAACGTCCCGGCATCGCTCCAGAACCCCTCCAGCACCGAGAACTTCATCTCGCCCCGCTGGATG
>JALHIW010000036.1:0-17784 GCA_022837745.1 Methanomicrobiaceae archaeon
GATCCCGGCCACCCCCCGGAATCTGTCCATGGATCGTCCGTGGACTGTCCACGGAGAGGTTTATCAAACCAGTGTGGCTGTTGGTTTGATGGCCTCTTAGAATTCCTTCGTCGTTAACGCCAGGTATAACTATGCCCGATGCCATACCGCAGATCATGGACAGAAACGTCATCGGCCTGCTGCTTCTCGCAGGCATTATAGCGCTCGGATGCATCGCCGCCGGATGCACCGGGACAGAAGAGGCCGCGCCTGCGGATTCCACCCCTCCTGCCGGAGAGGGGACCGCGAGTCCGGATGATGTTGCAGAGAGCATCAGCAACGTCACGGATGGGAACAACAGGTTCGCGCTCGATCTCTACAGGCAGATCTCAAGCGACCCGGCATACGCCGGCAGGAACATCTTCTTCTCCCCCTACAGCATCTCTTCGGCGCTCGCGATCACCTACGAGGGTGCCCGCGGCACAACCGCAGATGAGATCAGGTCGGTGCTCAGCCTCCCCGCCGACGATGCCGTCCGGCGACAGGGGTTTGCCGCGCTCAACGCCGCCCTGAACCGGGGCAGCGATAACTACACCCTCCACATTGCAAACGCCCTCTGGGCAGAGGAGACCTATCGGTTCCTCCCGGACTACATCGAGGCGGCGGAACGCTGGTATGGGGCAAACGTCACGAACCTGGACTTCGTGAGCGACGCCGAAGATTCGCGGGAGACGATCAACCGGTGGGTGGAGGAGAAGACCGAAGATAGGATACGCGACCTGCTCCCGCCGGGTTCGATCGACTCGATTACCCGTCTAGTGATCACAAACGCGATCTACTTCAAGGGAGACTGGGTCAGAGAGTTCAACCCGGATGAGACAACTGATGAAGAGTTCCGGGTTTCGCCTGAGAAGACTGTGACCGTCCCGATGATGCACAGGACTGATGAGGAGGCCATCTATCCCTACACCGAGACCGATACCCTCCAGGTGCTCGAGATGCCCTACGCGCACGGGAACGAAACCGGGATATCCATGATCGTCCTCCTCCCGAAGGACGGCAACCTGACGGCATTAGAGGAAACTCTTGACGCTGATACGATTGCAGAACTCCGGAATTCGCTGGTCGAGCAGCGGGTGAGGGTTGTCTTCCCAAAGTTCAGGCTTGAGACCGGCTACACCCTGAGCCAGATTCTCGCGGATATGGGTATGCCAGCAGTCTTTTCCGCTGATGCCGACCTCTCGGGGATGGACGGCACAGATATGCTCTTCGTCAATGAGGTCTATCACAAAGCCTTCGTCGATGTGAACGAGGAGGGCACCGAGGCCGCGGCCGCGACCGGTGTGGTCGTGAGCCTCAAGGGTGCACCCGGCGGCGACACCACACCCGTATTCCGGGCGGATCACCCGTTCGTCTTCCTGATCGTCGATAAGGATAACGGCACGATCCTCTTTGCGGGCCGGGTCGTGAACCCGGAGGATCAGTAGTAAGGGCGGGAAAGTATGGCCAACCTGGCTATAACGTCCACTTTTTCCATGAAGAGAAGGCAGCGCCAGGGTTTTGGGAAGGGAAATGACGTGTGAAAGCATATCCGGGAGAGGCGGCGGTTTCCGGACCCCGCCGGATCACGCCGCCTCTTCCAGCCGCTCGACGACCGTCTTCTGGAGGTAGCCGATGATCGGCATATCCGAGCCTATCACCGCGTGCCGGCCGGAACCGGCGGTGGCAATGATCAGGAAGTCCCGGCCGTCGACCAGGATCGTGCATTCGTCCTGCCTTAAGTCAATCAGGGGGTCGTTCACCGGCGGCGTATCCAGAAGATCGATCACAGCCCCCCTGGCCTCGTAGATCGGGAGTTTGATCTCTGAGTAGTCCTCCTTTCCGCGTACAACGACATACAGATCGATCTTCTTCTCAAGCGGTTTGATGGCCGCATAGTGTCTGCGGAGGAATTCCGGATTGTAACAGAGGATCACCATGTTTTTCTTCACCCGGCGAAATAGCGCTGATATATGGTTCTCGATCGCCCAGTCGCTCCGGAGGATGAAGAACGAGTCCGGAGGGAGACGCGGTTTGACCGAGAGTCTCTTCAGCGCCTCGCGGGTCAGATCAAGGCTGCGGATCTGGTCGTCCTTGAGCCGGTCAAAGACCAGATCGATATCGAGAACGTAGTAGGATGTGGGAGACCCCTCTTCAACCCCGATAAACCCCCGGCGCGCAAGGTCGTTTAAGATCTCGTAGATCCGCCCCCGTGGGACGCCGCTGATCTCGTGGAGGTCCCGTGCGGTCGCTTTCTGAAGTCCGACAAGCGTGGAATAGACGCGTGCCTCGTATTCGTTCATCCCGAGCGCACGCAGCGCCGCGACAACCTCAGCGGTCATTGCACCTCTGTTGGGTTGCAACACACTTATGAGTTGCGAAGAGAGACCACGTACACCGCCAGGAGGGTCGATCTCTCCCCGCCAGAGCATCTTTGATCGGGCAGCCGTCAGCACGCCCGGGATAAACCCTCCTTTCGCGAGGTTGGCTGCCCGGCAGGCGATGGATGACATATAACAGAGCGCAGGAACAGACAGTATATCAGATCTAACTCCCCGGCCGTACCACGCTTCGAGAAACCAGGTGATCCACCCATCGACAAGATCCCGTGTCACAACCCGCGGCAGGGGCGGCGGCAATGCGCGCGTCTGAAACCGCAGCCCGAACCGATGCTCATTCCGAATTTTTGTTCCCCATATGGCCTACCAGTAAACCCCTCAACTCCCACAGCAGTCCCTTTGCACTTGATCGGTTCCTATTCGGGGTTGCAGCAGGTTCATATCCCGTCCCCCGAAAACATTACCTCCAGCTGATGAACCATTTATGAGAGGAGAGACGTGAACTGCGCAACCACCTGCAACACAGGACTCAACCGTGGTTCCAGGGAACCACCCTGCAGAGACCCGGTCCACCGTGAGGTGTCCTGCAGCGAACCGCATATTGAGGAGACTGACCAGGTCTGGTTTGAAGCCGGATTTCTCCCGCCAGAGGAGCATCGGTTAGCCGTGGCCCTGCTCCACCACCTTGCCATGGACGAAGACCCCGCCACCCCCCTGCTCTCATCCATACTGAGCGGAATGGCAGGGGCCCCGGAATTTGATCGGGGTTACCGGATCTTTGATCGGTCGAAACTCCACCGCATCGCATCAGAATACGGGATCAAACAAGACGGGATGAGCGAGACCGCGGTCGCCCATGCGGTGACCCTTGCGATCATAAATGAATACCGCGAGGAGATGGAAGGGGACCGCAGATGAAGAACCCTTACGAATGGCTTGCCAGTGCCATCAACAACCGTACCTGGACGGTTGCAGGGGTCGCTGCAGCCGTCTTTATCCTGGCGCTCCTGGGCCTCTCGATGGTCTCGATGGAGACAGGTGAGGATACCTATCTTGACAAGACCACGCCACGCGGAGCGCTCCTGGATCACTACATGGAGACCTACGGGTCTGACGCGATCATGCTCCTCTACGAGGCAGACAACGTCAGAGACCCCGAGATCCTCAGGTATATAGACAACCTCCAGGAAGACCTCAGGGGCGAGCGGTATGTCGAGAGCGTCTCCGGCGTTGTCGACGCCCTGAAACAGGCAAACGGTGGCATCCTGCCATCTTCAAAAGCAGAGATCGACGCGATCATTGCACAGGTTCCCGCTGAAACGGTCGAGCAGATGATGCCCTCAGGGCTCATGACGATCGGGGTCATCAACCTTGAACCCGGTGTCGGCCTGGATACACAGAAACAGGTCCTCGGAAACGTCAGGTCGACCATAGCCATCTCAAACCCCCCGCCAGGCCTTACCGTCACGGTCACCGGCAACCCGGCATTCGCCCAGGATATGATGGAAGATATGGGGACCGAGACGGGCACGCTGATCCTTGTGGCCATGGTTCTGATGGTCGTTGCTGTGGGGCTCCTCTTCTCGCACGTCCGATACAGTCTCCTCCCCGTCGCGATCGTGGCCATCGGCCTGATCTCAACTTTCGGGTTGATGGGGCTATTCGGCATCCCGATCAGCATGGTGGTTGTCGGATCGTTCCCGGTGCTCATAGGGATCGGGATAGACTATGGCGTCCAGTTCCACGCACGGTTCGATGACGAGGTCAGACAGAAGACGATCCCGGAGGCCGTATGGGCCACCGTCACCCAGATGGGACCCTCTGTCCTGATCGCAATGTCGGCAACGGCGCTAGGGTTCATCGCGATGTTCTTTGCCCCTGTCCCGATGGTGGCCGATTTCGGGATTGTCTGCACCATCGGGATCGCCTCCTGCTACATTGCGGCGCTCGTCATCGTCCCTATCTTTGCGATCGTCACCCGCTACCAGCCAAAGAATGGGAAGCCAACCACGGGAGACGCCACCTCACAGCCATCGAAAGGGGCCCTCATGGAGCGGTATGACCGCTTCCTCGGCCGTCTGGCCTACACCGTCGCAAAACATCCACTTCCAGTAATCATGCTGTTTGCGGTGGTTGCAGCGGGAGGGTTCTACCTTGACCAGAGCGTCCCTGTCAGTGCGGATGAGAAGACCTTCGTCCCGGACGACATGCCCGCTCTCCTCTCCCTCGAGAAGCTCATCAGGGTGATGGGATCGACGACCACCATCCCTGTCGTTGTGAGCGCAGATGACGTCCTCTCGCCTGACACTCTCGCCTGGATCGATCGGTTCGGGATATACGAGCAGGAGCACAACGACAAGATCACAGGGGTGACCAGCGTGGCCACCCTGGTCAGGGACTACAACGGTGGTGTGCTCCCCTCGACAGAGAGGGAAGTCGACACGGTCGTTGCCCGGATCCCGGAGTCGACCCTGAGCCGCTACCTCAATGGGAACATGGAGGCGGTGCTCGAGTTCTCGACGGTCGAGATGGAGATGAGCGTCGCCCGTGACCTTGTCAAGAGGATGCAGGATGATGTTGCGTGGAGCAACCCGCCGGCCGGCGTGACGGTGAAGATCACCGGCAGCCTTGAGATGTTTGCGGCCGTAATGGACGATATCAGCGAGTCACGCGTGTATATGACAGTGATCGGGTTTGCCTTCATCCTTATCTTCCTGATCCTGGTCTACCGGAAATTCAATGCCATCTCACCGATCATCCCGATCGTCTTCATTGTGGGCTGGAACGGCGGGATCATGTACATGCTCGGCCTGGATTACACCCCGCTGACCGCCGTCCTTGGGTCGATGACGATAGGCGTTGCATCAGAGTACACTGTCCTGATAATGGAACGTTGCGAGGAGGAACTTGCCCGTGGCACGCCATTCCTCGAGGCTATCCAGACAGCCGTCCAGAAGATAGGGACGGCAATCACGGTCTCGGGGCTGACAACGGTCTTCGGGTTCGCCGCACTCATCGTCTCAAACTTCAACATCATCAGCAACTTCGGGATCGTGACCGTCCTCTCGGTGGCATTCTCGCTCCTGGGCGCGATCGTGGTGATGCCCGCTATCCTGGCATTGATGTACCGCTTCACCGGGCGTTCCCGCACCCCGAGCAGGATCGCCGCCCCCGAGTGAGTCGGAAAAATCACCTCCCTACCTTTTTGCCAGGCGGCAACGAGTCTCCCTGCGATGAAGCCCGGGAGACCGTCTCGCCGGGAGGCTGCTAAAGCCCACCATACTTCTGCACGTGCTCCCTGGCCCGGATGTGACGCGGGTCTTCACCGGCAGCAGCGCTGCGACCGTAGTGCCGGCGGTCCTCTCCCACCGGGCAGACCCTGATGCAGATCCCGCAGGGGGAGATGTGGCGGCGGCTGAGTCGGGCGCTGTTTGCAGCACAGGCCGCGCTGTCGGTCAGACCGTCGGGGTAGTCCAGTTCATCGAGCGCACCCACGGGACAGGAGTGGACGCAGAGCATGCAATGGGTGCAGAGGTTTTCTGGAAACAGCGGATCGGCCGGGATCTCAGCTGTGGTGATGACGGAGGCAAACCGGACACGCGGGCCGTATTCCGGCGTGAGGATGGTGTTGTTCACGCCGAAAGTTCCAAGCCCGGCGAGAAAGGCGGCGTGGCGGTGTGAGAAGAATGCTACGGGGTTCTTCAGGAGCACCTCGATGCTTCCGTAACCGTCCCGCGGGACGAAGACCGAGGGGTGGCCACGGTCGTTGAGAAAGGAAGCAAGCCGGTAGGTGTACTGGTCAAGCAGGGTGTTTACGGTTCTATAGAGTTCGTGGTAGTAGATCGAGGGCGCGGTCTCGATCACCGGGAGGTGGATCGGCAGGCCGATCACGATCACCGAGCGCGCCCCGGGAAAGATCGACTGGGGGTAGAAGTCTTCCGGCATCCATGGGAGGAACGGCGGGTTCTCCCATCGCTCCGTGTTCGCGACCCCGACAAGGGGGATCTCCATCTTCCGGCACTGCTCGATGACGGCAGCCTTGAGGTCGTCGTTCATGGCTATCGAACACATATCTCCGGCCGCGGAAAAAGGTTCATCATCCACCGGCAACCGGCGGGAAGAGGGCAACCTCGTCCCCATCCGCAAGGGTGAGAGACCCGATATCGTTCCTGTTTGCCCGCTTTCCGTTCAGCATCAGTATGATATGCGGCCGGAGTATCCCGGTCTCATCAAAGACCGCAGCGGCCTCGTCAGCGGCACGTTCCCTGAGGACGGCAAGAACCGCTTCCATCTGCGCCCCATCCGGGAGATCGATCGAGAACTCGCCCCCCAGGATCTCCCTGAACCTGGCAAAAGCCTTCACCCTGACCCTCATATCCTCACCCCGCTGCCGCAGAGAGAGGCGGGCGGCCGCGACCTTCTAAACATATAATTTCACCGCACCCCGACCACGCACAAAGGTATTTCTCCCCCGGGAACAGAGTTAACAATTGTTAATGCCATGTAGAGTAGTACTCTCTAACAATTAAGAGTTGTGGTACCATGAAACTTCCCTGCCAGTCGATTGTATGGAACGTTCTACCTGCAATCCGTGCCGCAATCGCGGAAGAGTTGATTGCACTCGGTGTTTCCCAGCTGGAGGCCGCCCGCCTCCTGGAGATGACGCCCCCGGCAATCTCCCAGTACCGCACCGGTAAACGGGGTTACCGGATCGTCTTTGAGGGGGATGCGAGAGGCCCGGTAAGCCAGCTTGCCCGGGACCTCAAGGACGGCCGGGTTGAAGACCTTGCATCCCGCATCTGTGAGATCTGCATACAGATCCGCGGGGAGAACCTGCTCGAGGGCTCGTGTGGCACGGATGCATGAGGGGGAGTGTGCCGATGGAGGCTGAGTGCAGCAGGGAGATGATCATCGAGACCCTGAAGAAGCACGAACGTCTGCTGATCGCCTTCTCCGGCGGCGTCGACAGTTCTCTTCTTGCCGCACTGGCCGTCCAGGCTCTGGGTCGGGAGCGCGTCCGCTGTGCTCTCCTGGATTCGCCGCTCATCACCCGGTGGGATGTCGAAGAGGCGAAAGAGACAGCCGCGGAACTCGGGCTTCCCCTGGAGGTTGTGGCGTTCCCCATCCTTGCAGACCCCGCCTTCCGGGAAAACCGGGCTGACCGCTGTTACACCTGCAAGAAAGCGGCATTCCGGCTGCTCAAAGAGGTTGCCAGACGGGAAGGGATCGAGACGATCACAGACGGGACGAACCTCTCTGACCTTGGCGAGTACCGGCCGGGGCTTGCCGCCAGCGATGAGGAGGGGGTCTGCCACCCCCTTGCCGAGGCTGGCGCAACCAAAGACGATATACGGAGGATCGCTCGCGAGTGCGGTCTCCCCTGCTGGAACAGACCGGCGGCAGCCTGTCTAGCCACCCGCATCCCCTATGGAAGTGAGATAACAGAAGAGGTGCTATCCATGGTTGAGGCGGCCGAGGACGCGCTCTGCGACCGTGGTTTCTCGGGGGTCAGGGTCAGGGTGCACGGCAGCCTTGCCAGGATCGAGGTGCCGGTGGATGAGATGGCACGGCTATTTGAGATGCGCCGCGATATAGCGGCGGAGTTTCACCGGATGGGGTTTGTCTACGTCACCCTTGACCTCGCCGGCTACCGCAGCGGGAGCATGGATGAGGCAAATGAACATCTGCACCGGCCCTGAACGCATCCAGGGCGCACCTGTTACGCCTGATCTTCCAGGCAGATAAGATTCATATCCGGGGCCGCCAACCCACCATCGATCCGCCATGCCCTGCGCGATCGTGACAGGTGACGTCTTCTCAGGCCACGGCGACCCCGGCCATCCCGAGTCGCAGGCACGCCTCGATGCCGCACTGACCGGTGTGCCGGCGGGAACAGACCGCATCACGCCGGTGAGAGCGGCACCCGGCGACCTGACCCTGGTGCACACGGAGCGGCATATCGAGACCATACGGCACCTCTGCCGCGATCTCCCGCCCGGCCGCGCCTTCTACCTCGACCCGGACACCTACATCACCGCCGGGTCGTTCGACGCCGCCCTGTACGCGGCCGGGGGTGCGTGGCAGGCGGTGGAACGGGCGCTCGAGGGTGAGCACTGTTTTGCTTTAGTCCGACCACCGGGGCATCACGCCACACCGGATCGAGCAATGGGGTTCTGCATCTTCAACAACGTCGCTATCGCCGTGGAAAAGGCGCTCCGCGAGGTCGAGCGGGTTGCTATAGTGGACTGGGATGTGCACCACGGGAACGGGACGCAGGCGGCGTTTTACACCACGGATCGGGTTTTATACTGTTCGGTTCACCAGGCAGGGATCTTTCCCGGAACGGGGTGGCCGGAAGAACGGGGCGCCGGCCGGGGTGCCGGGTATAACATCAACCTGCCGGTTGTGGCAGGTTCAACCGGCGCCGACTACGCCCTCGTATTCCGGAGGGTATTTGCCCCGGCACTTGCAAGGTTCGAACCGGACGCTCTGGTGGTCTCGGCAGGACAGGACGCGCTCTTTGATGACCCGCTCGCGTCGCTGCTCCTCCGGCCAGAAGACTTCGGGGCGCTGACCGCGATGCTTCTTGAGGTATACGATGGGGCGCTCGCCCTCGTGCTCGAGGGCGGCTACAGCGTCTCGCACCCGGCGGCAATAGAGGCGATCATCGCCGCTCTCGATGGGGCACGCTTCAACCCGGGGCCGGGTGAGCCAAAGGAGACCACCCGGCAACTTGTTGAGGCATACACCTATGCCGGGCACGCCGTTCCATGAGGAGGGGGAGAACAGGGTTTACCGCCTCCGCCCGGCCCCGATGCATCTCCTCTTCTGAGGGGGCGGCAGCAGAACAGACTGGCTCTCGCGCGGCGGGGACCGGGGGGCACGGGTAGATGCGGTGGAGCGCCCGGCGGTCAGCCCGCGGTCTTGAGACCCGATTCGAGGCCAACATCCCCTGGCTGTGGCCGGGCCTGATAATCGTTGCACCGGGCGGCACGCTCGGGAAAACGGGCATCGGTGCGTGAACTCTCGCCGGGCAGGGCAGATTACACCGGGATCTGCTGCATGGGGGGTTGCGGTCGTCGGGTATTTGGCCGTGCTGATCTTATAGTATGGGTATGCACGATGCTGCACCACCGGGGGCGTTTGAGTTCTACCTTGGCGGGAGCGCCGGCCCCTCCCTCTATGTCAGACTCGTTGGCGGCCGGCTCCTCTACGAATGGGCAGCCAACGGCAGTTATTCAGGAGCGGTTATGGAGGCAGCGCCCACCCCGGAGGAATGGGCGCGGTTCCGGGAGACCGCCGACCGCCTGGGTGTCAGGGAGTGGGAGCCGCAGTACCTCTCCCCCCACTCCTGCTGCGACGTCACCTACTGGTACCTCAAGATGGAGTTAGACGGGCAAAAGATCGTCGTGCAGGGCGCAGACGCGTACCCGGCCTCAACCGGACCCAACGTCTCAAAGGAGTTCAGGGAGTTTTTTCGGGCGGTGAAAAATCTGGTCGGGCTGGAGCCGTGAGCGTTTCATAGGGTGAGACGCCCCAGGTAATCGAGGCTTTGCTCGAACTTTTGAAACGAGACCGGTTCGACAACTTTCGTGGCGCCCGCCGGGATGGCCGCCAGCACGCGACGAAAATTGATGTTCCCCTCACCGCATGCCAGGTGGTCATCCCGGTTGCCGCAGTTGTCGTGCAGGTGAACGTGGATCGCTCCCCCCAGTTCCAGGAATGTTTCCAGGTTGCCGTTTGCGTGGGCGTGGCCCACATCGAGGGCAAAACCCAGTCCGGTATCGGCAAGACGGCCGAGGAAATCCGGTTCCCTGAAGAAACAGACATCCCACGTCCCCATGTTCTCGACGGCAAACCTTACGTTTACCTCCCGCTGCATCGCGGCAAGGTCGTCAAGCGACCGATCGAGGGCCTGTTGTGCGGCACCGCGCCTTTCCTCCTCCCAGACGTGCCCGGGATGAATGACCAGTCTCACAGCGCCGATACGGTCGCAGACCTCCGCGAGGTCCCCGATGACCTGGATGGCCGCCTTCCGGAGGCGCTCGTTCTCGGATGCTATGTTTATATCGGCCGTAGGGGCGTGAACCGTATACTGCAGGTCAAATGAATGGCAGGCTTCTTCAGAGATGAAGAGGGAGTGAAGGCTGTCGGAGAGTATCTCCGCACGATCTGTGAGGCTGGAGATCACGTCCAGCGCCTCCTCAAGTGACCGGTCCATCAGGCACCAGGTTGAGCAGCCGATAGAATTCAGTGCGGACATAGACAACAGGCCTACCGTCTCTCTCTTCGCCACCAGATCAGGGCAGCAGCAGATGCAACCACAGCAACCGGCGTTGCCGGAGAGAGTGCCTTCCCCTCCTGTTGCGAGGTTGTTTGCCCCTGATGGGGTGCGCCGCGGGTTTGAGATGGTTCTGCGGCAGCGGTGACGGCGTTAGATAAAGTATCATCCGGTGTCCCGCATGAGATGGTTGCTGGTTGCAGCACAAAGAGCGATACACTCCCATCAGACGCACCGGTTAGAAATTGCATACTCGCAGATGGAGCAGAGACCGACCCGATACCCTCTTCTGTTGCGTATGTCCATATGTTCTCTCCGCTCCGGTTGAAGACTGCAACACCTCCGTTTGCCAGGAGAAGAGTCGAACCGTCTCTGGAGATCGCAACATCGGCGATCCTCCCTGGCACCGAAGACTTCCAGAGGAGATTTCCGTTTCGATTCAGGAGGATCACCTGCTGGCTGGATGCTGCGGCAACCGTCGATCCGTCGTGGGAGATGACCGCCTTGATTCCGCTATTACCCGTTCTGTAAGTCCAGAGGAGGCGCCCATCCCCGCTGAGGAGGTATACATCACCCGCCGCCCCGCCGGCAACGATACCCGTACCCCCACCATCGACCGATACACTTTTGATCCGGTCTTTTGCATCAAACGTCCAGGAGACGTTGGCGACCGTTCGCTCCTTGTTCAGGGAGAAGACACAGAGGCCGGCATCGGTTGCCGTGCAGATGGTCCGTCCGTCAGCGGTGAGAGCAACGTCCCGGATACGGGAATCCGGTTTATAACGCCATATGATGTTTCCTTCCCGGTCAAACAGAAGGAGGTGGTCTCCGGCGGCAGCGATGCGTTCGCTGTCGGATGAGACGGCCACACTCTCGCCGTGGGACACCGGGTAACGCCAGAGAACCGTAGCGTTCTGGTCATAGACATAGATATTCCGTTCCGTGATGACAGGAGAGTATAGACCATCCTCTGAGAGCGCAACCGCCATAACCGGGTCTCCAACCCCAGACCGCCAGACCTCGCTGCCAGAGATCTCCTGCCCTGTGACCGGGCAGATGAGACTGCCGAGCGCAAGAACAGCAAAAAGCAAGGTTAGGGGTCGACTCTGCCGCACGCTGCATCACTTCCTGCCTCTTTCATGGATCAGGAGAAGAACAAGGAGCGCACAGGCAAGAGTGATCACGTTGAAACCCGGCGACCGGGCCACGGTTGTCTCTTTCGGGCTGCCTGCCTCAAATAGGTCAGGGTGGAGGATGGCCGCCGCCTCTTCCAGCGCGTCCACGATCCGCGGCCCCCCGCGGCTGACGGCGTCAGCATCGATGACGCAGACGCGGCCGTTCCTGACTGCGGTGAGTTCCTGCATCCGTGGTTCATTCATGAAGTAGTCATAGACGATATCGCGCCCCCTCTCACTCATACCGTCTCCGGAACTGACCAGGATGTAATCCGGATCCATGACGATAAACTCTTCAAGGCTGACGATACCCCATCCATCGACCTGATCGAATACGTTAACACCCCCGGCCATCCTGATCACCTCGTCCTGGAACGTATCCCGGCCGCTGACCCAGATCGGGTCGTACCAGACGACATGGGTGACCGATGGTTTTTCCTCCAGTGTCTCAGTCTTCCCGGTCACCGCCTCTACACGGGCCCGGAGTTCCCCAACGAGCGTCGAGGCCTCTTCCTCCTGGCCGGTCACCACACCGAGAAGTTCGATGTCGTGCAGGACGTCTTCGACCGTCAGCGGGTTGAGGGAGACAACAGTTAGCCCCAGAGACCGCAGACGGTTGACAACATCCTCTGTATTCCCGAGAGCGGCGAGGACCAGATCCGGTTCCGCTGCGATCACCTTCTCGATGTTGACGGTGCTGTAGCCGCCGACCCGGGGTTTATCGGCCGCTTCGGGAGGGTAGTTGCAGTAATCGGTGACGCCGACCACCCGGTCATCCAGATCGAGGGCATACAGGATCTCGGTGTTTGATGGGGCAAGCGATACGATCCTCTGCGGGGTTCCCCGGATGGTGATGATCTCCCCGAAGTCATCGGTCACTGTAACGGATCTCTGGCTGTTATCCGTCACCACCGGAGCGGTTGTAACGGTAGGGGTCGAGGTCAGGGGAACAGTCGTTGCGCGCGGTTCCGGGGTGGAGGATTGCGGCCGCTGAACCTGTGCAGATGTTATGGGGTAGGGCATTCCAAGGAGTGCAGGCATCGCGCTTGCCGTCATCCGGCAGGGACTGTCGGTCACGTAAGCGGTGTAGCGAAACGATCCGTCGGGGTTCTGGAGCCCGAGGAGGTGCTCAACCACACCCCTCTCCCCCACCACCCACTCGGCAGGGTTCTCCCCTGCGGCGACGATACCCTGGATAACCCAGGCATCGGAGGCAGCGTTTGTAGCACTCGTCCCGCCGTAATGGAACCCGCCGTCCTCCTGCTGCATTCCTTTCAGGTAGGCGAGGGCGTTCTGCACCACAGTCGCATCGCTGGAGACGCCTGCCGCTGCGAGGGCTTCCAGCGCGGCACCGGTATCGTCCGGGTCGCTTTCAGCACCCGGCGTCCAGGGAAATCCACCGTCGGTGTTCTGCCTGGCTATCAGCCATTCGGCCGACGAATCGGTATCTTCGCCGACCGAAGCCAGGGCTATGATCGTCCAGATGGTCGTGTAAACGTGATCTCCTGCCTGGCCATCAGGTTTTACCCGGGATTTCAGTTCAGTGACGTGGTCAGTCCCGCAAAAAGCGCGGGGATCTTCTCCGATCGCGACCAGAGTCAGGATGGTGCGGGCGATATCTACGGTTCCTCCTTTTGCCAGGATCTCGTCGTTCATCGAGCGGAGGTAGTCAAGGGTCGAGTTTCCTCCGTTCGCCCAGTTCCGCGGATCTTCGCCAGCGGCGACGGCCGCCATTATCACCCACGATGTCGTGCCTGGGCTGCTCTCGCGCCCGATCTCCCCGAAACCGCCGTCACTCTTCTGGCAACCACGGATATAATCAACCGAGGCCTGGATGCCGGGGTCATCCGTGTTCAGCGGATAAGCGCCGCACGAGACGACACAGAGGAGGAGGATGAAGAGGGTGAGACCGATCCGCTTCATCAGGTTCTCCTCCCCTTGATGATGAGGTATGCCGCTCCCACGAGCAGGATCGTGCACACACCGATAATGAGAAGCGGTGATGAGAGGGGCAGGTTTGCCGCTGTGTTGTGCATCTCTGGTGTGGTGGCAAGACTGCCCGGGGCGGTGGTCGGAGCGATCACCCCGGTCTCCTCCTCTCCTCCGGCCCCGGCGGCCGGGACCACCCCAACCGCCAGAAGGCCGAAAGTAGATAGACCGTTGGGAGATACTGCTTCGAAGATCAGGTTGCCATCTGCATCGCTCCCGGTTGGCCGGGTATCAAGTATGGTGCAGGTACCGTCCTCCGCAGACCGCGCGATCCTTATGGCATCCGGACCGCCGTGCTCATCCACCCACGCAGGGTTTATGGCCATCGTGATCACCGCTCCCGCGACATCTCTGCCGTTCTCCAGGTTGATCCGCGTAACGGTCATGCTGTAGGCAACTGCGGTGACATCTTTGCCGTTCTCTGCCGAGGCGAGATGGAATTCGCGCGCTGTCTCTGCATCGGGGGTCTCATTCAGTGAGATCCTGATCTGGCCGTCCCCGGGGATGCCTGTGAGGTTCAGGTTTACTGATGCAGCGATAACACCCGTAGTGCTGAAATTGGCCCTGACGGGGCCGACCGATGCCGTGACACGCTCTACCAGGCCCGCGGCCAGGCCGCCTTTCTTATCGATGTTCCGGGCGGTGATGACCAGTCTTACACCTTCCCGGTTGATGGTGACGGTGTTTCCTGATACGTTTACCTGTTCCGTGGATCTATCTCCTGCGGTGAGATCAATCGAGAAACTCTGACCCCATTCTCCGAGTTTAACTGTGGCCCCTGCCGGTAACCCGAGGGGGAACGAGAGGACCTCTCCTGGTTCACCGGTTCCCGTGGTCGCCGTGGTCGATGTGGAACCCGAACCGCCGGAACTGCTTCCTGATGAACCCGATCCGGAACCACCGGACGACGACCCCGGGGTCACGACCCTGATGAAGATGGTATCCCGCGAGGTTGCCGGGGTTGAACTCATACCCTCGCTCCAGAAGAAGACAACCTCATCGCCGTTCTGGACGGCATATGCGTTTGCACCGACGCCAGGGCTTTCAGCGTTCACCTGGTACATCCAGCCCGCGGTCCCTTCGTTCGCCCTGCCCCGGATGGAGTCGATGAAGAGCGAGCCATACTCCTGGTAATAAGCGTCGTTGATGGTGTATGCGATCCCCGTTGCATCGAGGGCCCCCAGCGCCGTCTGTCGATCGACCGTGTAGGTCTTTCCACTGTTCGTAGCGGTGATGTTGAATGTGCCCGCTGCAAGGGTGACGCTGACCCAGGAGGGTGACGAATCGCCGCCGCCACCGCCATCTCCGCCGCTGCCGCCACCCGATGCCTGGATGGAGACGGTAATGTTGACTGCCGCACGGGCGGTTTCCGGCGATGAACCCCAGGGACCATACCAGTATGTGACGACGTCCCCCTCCCTGAGAGAGTAATCGGCAGCACCGACCTCTGCAGGCACCCCGTTGACCGAATAGAGCCAGGAGTCCCATGTAGTCTCGTTGTAGGCGATACCGCCGATGGAATAGAGGAACGGACCCCGTTGTTGAACGGCGTGACCTCGAAGGTCTGGCCGTCTGTCAGGCTGACCGATCCCCCCCACGCAAAGCCGCGGAGGGTGACGTCGATAATGACGGCGTACCCGGCCTGGTCTATGAGCGGGGCATACGTGTCTGGATCCGCGGGGCAGTAGTAGAAGGCGAGCGTGTCGCCATCTGCGAGGATGTTCGCTCCGAGCCCTGCGGATGCCGCCGCACCGTTGATGAAGATCGACCATGAGCGTGCGTTCTCCTCTGTCCAGTCCTCGTTTGCGATGCCGGCGATATCCTCGAGCAGGAACGAACCGTAGGTGGCGTAACAGGTGTCGGAGGCGTTGAAGGTGAAGTTCCCGCTAACTGCGGCGGCATCGAGAGCCCCGAGGTCAGTGGTGCGGTTAATCGTGTATGAGGCACTTTCGTTGTTCGAGGGGACGAACTGGAAGGTCTCTCCTTCTATCAAGGCCACGGTCCCGTTCCATAGCGTGGTGACCGATGCAGGAGGCAGCGGGATGGAGACGGTGATGTTGACTGCCGCACGGGCGGTTTCCGGCGATGAACCCCAGGGACCATACCAGTATGTGACGACGTCCCCCTCCCTGAGAGAGTAATCGGCGGCACCGACCTCTGCAGGCACCCCGTTGACCGAATAGAGCCAGGAGTCCCATGTAGTCTCGTTGTAGGCGATACCGCCGATGGAATAGAGGAACGGACCCGTAGACGGCACTCTCGTTGTTGAACGGCGTGACCTCGAAGGTCTGGCCGTCTGCCAGGCTGACTGTTCCGCTCCATCCGGTAAACGCAGGTTCCGGTACCTCTCCTTCCCCGAAGGCGTAGAAGCGGTTGTTCTCGGCTCCGATGTAGAGAACACCACCCGATACAGCGGGAGATGATGTGTAGAACGCAGAGAACGTCCCGTCGCCCGGGGCTTCGAGGGAGTATGACCAGACCGGTTCACCGGTCTCGGCATCCACCGCATACAGGGTTCCTGTCTCCTCGTTTGTCGCGGCGTAGACGAGGTTGCCGGCAACAACCGGTGCAACGTTTACCTCTTTTGCCTGGAAATGCCATTCCTCCTCACCGGTCGAGGCGTCCAGGCAGTGGAGGCCATCATAAGCCCCTGCATAGATATAACCATCAGCAATGACAGGGGTCGACATCGTCCCGGTCACGGAACTGTTCCAGCGCTCCTTGCCTGTGCTGCCGTCGAGGGCGTAGCACCGCGACGAGGTGGTGAAGTAAACTGTTCCGTCCGCTCCGATGACCGGCGAAGACTTTACCGATCCCCCCTGATTGAATGTCCAGATGGCGGTCTGCGCTGCAGGATCGATGCAGAAGATCTGGCTCCGGTTTCCTGCGCAGTAAATCTTTCCATCGTAGCCCGCAGGAGAGGTGAAGTACATCACACCGTTACCCGTTTCAAATCTCCAGGCTTCGGTACCACCAGCGTTGAAGGCGTGCAGCACGCCATCTGAAGCGGAGAGAGCGTAAATCTTTCCTTCGTAGACGAGAGGCGATGACGAGAGCCCAAAATAGCCGGTGGTGTCGATCCGATCGCTCACCCAGAGTGTCTCCCCCGTCTCCTCATCGATGCAGTAGAGTCGCCCATCAGTCCCGCCGAGGTAGACACAACCGTCAGCGACGGCGACCCCCGAGACAGAACCGACGCTGGCGCCGCCGAGTTCATTCGTCCATGCCTCCGCCCCGGTGACGGCGTCATAGCAGACAAGCCCCATCGGGCTGGCTTCGCCGAAGTTCATATCAGGCCATGTGGGGACGAAGACTTTTCCGTTATACACCGCAGGCGATCCATCAGCCCATTCAGCGGTCTCCGCAATCCAGAGGATGGCGTTCGTCTGCGGCCCCTCTTCGGGAACGTAGCCGGTCCGCTGCTGATCGTGGTGGAACATTGGATATGACGCGCTCGCCACTCCAACGAGCAGTATCAAAAAGATAATAGATCCCGCAAAGGGGAGCAACCGTTTAGGTCTCATAGTACAAGTACACTTTATCTAAATTAATAAAACTTTACAAATTTAATTTGTAACAGGTCAGGACACCCCTTCACCACACCTTGCTCTTACCCATCACATCACAATCCCCCTTTTCTGAAAATACGCCCATACAACCGTTAGATCTTTATATAATGAGAGATAAATAGATATTCAGGACAAGTTATCATGGAACGTGACGATATTCTTGCACTGATACAGAACAACCCTGAAGCGATCGTCACGATCATCCAGCGTCTGGAAGAAGAAGTCAAGCAACTTCAAGAACTCTGCTCACTTCAGCAGGCCCGGATCGCTGAACTCGAACGACGTCTCAACATGAACAGCCAAAACAGCAGTCGCCCCCCATCCACCGATGGCTTCAAACGACCTCAGAAAGAGCGTAAAAAGACCGGGAAACGTCCGGGTGGTCAGAAAGGACATGAAGGCCGGACGATTGA
>JALHIW010000037.1:0-2074 GCA_022837745.1 Methanomicrobiaceae archaeon
TCTCCAATACGCTTCCGGGATGAAAAAAGATAGGTTTATGGACTCAAGTGTACACTTTTATTCCGCCCAAATCTGTACACTTTTACACCGCCGTTGACAATCTTCCATAGCATTGACGAAGGCAGGTTGTACCACGTCTTATATATGATAGAGTGCCGACATAGCCGGCAATAAGAATGAATACAGGAACCGCCTGCCAGATGTGAAAGGGAGCACCTGTGATTAATAAGACTTTTTCAGGCCACGTGTGAGTCAGGATGACTGATATTATAGCAAGACCTTTTAAGAGATCAACCTGAGTGAGATGCCCTGTATTGATGCCCTGTATTGATGCCCTGTATTGATGCTTTATCTCGACACTATCTGCTGCCTCGCTCATTCTATCGCTATAATACTATGTTTAGTGATACTGATGTCATATAGGGGTTGGTATTTAGATCGCTATCCTCTGTGGGGATCTCACCGAATTCCTTTTCTTAATCATGGATGATATCACAGAGAGCTGTTGTAAATAGCTGGATCCCTGTATCAAAAAGAGGAACTTGCTACCGCTTTCTGGCAGATTTTTGATGATTTATGGGCTATACCCTTTCTTGTCCCCACCCCGAGCCCTCTACACAAACCCTTGCCACACCCCTATAGAGCACTCCGCTGGTATGGGGATCCGGTGCGCGGGATGGGGGAGGCAACCGTCGATAATCTCCTCTCTGCCCGAGAGCCGCCGCTCCAGCGCCCGGATCCTGGCCTCAAAATCCTCGTCCTGTGCCTCCATCCGCGCGAGCGTCTTACAGATCCACTTCACGTCCCGGTTCGTCTCGTAAGACCGAGCTCCCGGGTGGTCTTTGCGTCGGTCATCAAGGTAGCCCTCCTGGAGGACAGTGGGACGTCCGGGAGAAAAAGCCTGACCGTAAGGATTATGTGCATAAAAAAAGGGCGGAGCGTTGCGCGTCTGGTCAGAAAGCCACCGGGCCTCCCCGGCCTCATCCCATGAGTTCAACCTCGCCCGCCGCGAGAGGCCGGCAGCAAAGCCTGCCGCTATGGAACTCTCTCATCACGGCATCGATCTTCCGGGAAACTTCCGCGCTGTAGTATGCCTCGCCGCACCGGTCGCAGACGTATGCCGGGACGTCCCTGATGACAATGATCTCATCCCCTACCCGTGCCATGAACTCGGTCTTTCCTTCCTGCAGGGTTCCTTTACAGAGGGTACATCTCTCTGGAATCATTTCTTCTCTCTCCTTGTTCGCGCATCGATCCAGTGTTCGTCATCCGGCATGTAGGCGGTGATGACCCGGAGATGGTCAATCGCAGATCCCGAGTACTACATGATACGCGTGGTCATCTATAAAGCCGAGCATGAGTGCTGAGGGACAGGGCTCGTCATCAGGATATGATTCGATAATTTCACCGGTCCTGATCGCTAAAAAAAGGTCGTCGGTGGAGATGTTACGCCCAAACATTCTGACCCGGGCATGGTAGGAGATGATGACCGAATCTTGATCTACCAACCCGACGATCCTGGTTCTGCTGCGATTCACGTCTCTTCTTCCCTTGTGAATCACTTCTCTCCCCCGCACACAAAAACATTCCCTGCTGGCAACCTGCTATGAGGGCCGACCCCATGGCCTGCACTTATTTTGTGGCCTTTTTCGCCCGATCTCCGCTCCCTATTCCCCGATAATGTCAGGCTGATATCCTCTCCTGTCCACCCCTATAGTTGTCTGTCGTATTCCCGGGAACCCTGGCAGGCGAGGAGTAACCAACCATGGCAGACTTCGTCCAGAAGACCGTGAACAAATCGGCGGTCCGGGGTCTCACCGTCCCGATCCCCAACGTAACGTCGTTTAACACCCTCATCGAGATGGTCATCGACGACAACCCCTTCGGGTGCGTCGGGTATACGACCAAAGCCGGCGAGACCATCGCCCGGAACCGCGAGCACTACACCGCGAAGGTCAACTTCATCAACGGCAACGTCTCCCTGCAGTCCCCCTCGATCGCTACGTTCAACGCGAACGCGAGCGAGGTCCTCGCGAACACCGCCCTCGCAACCGCGATGCTCCGGTAGGCACGA
>JALHIW010000037.1:2094-9988 GCA_022837745.1 Methanomicrobiaceae archaeon
TGTGTCAAAGCCCTTCGGCCTTCTCCTGCCAGTCGCGACTCCTACGTCACCTTCACCAGAAAGACCGTCCGGATCTAGTCCAGAGAGGACGACGCCATCCGGACCACCGTCGAGACCTGGGCGGATGCGGTGCCCGCCCTGGCGTGAAGCGGGGATACCCCTCCTTCACTTTCAGCCCGTGCACGGCCACCCGTTAACTAGCACCTCTTCTCCAGACTCTTCTATGACACCGCCGCCCTTCCTCCGCCACGACGAGACCCTCTTCCGCGACCCTGCCGTCTTCGAGTTCACGTTCGTCCCGGAGCACCTCCACCACCGGGACGCCCGGAACTTGCCGGACTCTTCGGGGGGAGTGTGGTCCGTCCGGCACTGAAAAAACCACCGCGAACCGGCGTACCCGGGGATATCTATACTAGATAGGAAGGCCCATATCCCGATCAGGATGGACACAATCACCCGCGAGGCCGGCGGGGAGTGCGCGAGGATCATCGCCATTCTCCGGGAGAAGAAGGCGTACCTGGAGGAGACCTACCATGTCGGGTCCATCGGCATCTTCGGCTCGTGCCGGCGCGGCGAGGAGCACGAGGGAAGTGACGTGGACATCCTGGTCGAGTTCTCCGAGGTGCCGGGGATCTTCGGGTTTCTCAGGCTTGAGCGGTATCTCTCCGAACTTCTCGATAGACCGGTGGATCTGGTCGAAAAAAGTGCGCTCAAACCCCGTATCGGCCGCCGTGTCTCAAAAGAGGTCATCTACATATGACGGCTCCACGAAGCACCCTCGATTACCTGGACGATATCCTTGACGCCGTTGACAAGATCGAGGTCTTCACCTGGGGTATGTCGTATGAGGAGTTCTTCGCGGACGACAAGACCGTCTATGCGGTCACGCGAGCACTGGAAGTGATCGGTGAGGCGACCAAATGCATTCCCCGACGCGTCAGGGAGCGTTGTCCCTCTCTTCCCTGGAGCGAGATGGCCGGTATGCGCGACAAATTGATCCGTGCCTATTTCGGGATCAACAGGGCCATCATCTGGAGAACGATTCAGGACGATATCCCTCCTCTCAGGTCTGCGGTTCAAAGCCTTCACGACGACCTGATATCGGAGGAAACCAGGGATGAGTCCCCATTCAGCCCGCGGGATCTTTGATCGGCCCACCTCCCGGAAGCGTCCCATGTTTCGTCTCGCCTGACCAGATATGATGAAACACTGCACGTTAGTTTGGTTGATAAGTTGAGAGAAAAATAGAGTGTTATTCCCGCAACGCGTGCCGGTTTTTGTCGCCGCGGCCGATCCCCCGGTACGCAAATCCCGCCGAAATCCACGCATCCGGGTCCACCACGTTCCGCCCGTCCACCACCGCCGGGTGCGCAGACCCGCACAACCGCCGCACCCCGGCCGGCACCAGCCCCCGGTACTCCTTGTGCCCGGCAAAGACCACCACCGCGTCCGCACCGGAAAGAACCCTCGCAAGGTCCCGCGAGAGCCCGGGCGGCGCGTCCGGCGACGTCGCAGGGTCCACCCAGGGATCGTGCACGGCAACCTCTGCACCCGCGGCGAGCGCCGCGTCACGGAACGGCTCCGCAGGCGTGTTTCGGGCGTCGTCGGAGTCGTTGATGAACGCCCAGCCGAGCAGAGCAATCTTTGAACCCGCGAGGGTCTTTCCCGCCTCTCCCAGCGCCGAATCCGTCAGGTGGAGCATGTGCTCGGGCATGAAGTCGTTGATGCCGCGGGCGAGGGTGTAGAGGGACTCCCGGGCGGCTGGAAAGTCCAGTTCCTCACGCCCGAGCATCTGCACCCCCCGCTCCAGGTGGTAGGTGTCCTTCGTCAGGCAGTGGCCGCCGACCCCGGCCCCCGGCCAGAGGATCGCCCGGGTGATCCCCTCGCCCTTGAGCGACGCCACCCCGGCCCGGACGTCGTAGACGTTGATCCCCATCGCCTCGCAGTAGAGGGCGAGGTGGTTGACGGCCGCGAGTCGCGGAAGGTGTTCTCGGCGGTCTTCGTCACCTCGGCCGCGGTCGCGGTCATCGGGATCACTACACCGGTCGTGAGGACGGGCGAGTAGAGCTCCACGGCACGCGCCGTCGAGACGTCGTCGATCCCGCCGACGACCCGGTCGTGCTCGCGGATGTTCCTGAGCAGCCGCCCGACCATCACCCGTTCGGGGGCGTGCGCGAGGACAAAATCTTTCCCGGCGACGAGCCCGGACTCGCCCTCCAGGATCTCGCGGGCCATCCCGGCGGTCGTGCCGGGGGTGATCGTCGACTCGAGGACGACGAGCGTCCCCGGGCGCAAGGTGTCGCCCGACCCTCGATGAGCGGCGAGAAGTCCGGGAGGAGGTCCTTCTTGTCGAGGAACGGCGTCTGGATCGCGAGGGTCACCGCGTCGCACTCCGCGATCTTCGCAAAATCCGCGGTGCAGGAGAACTTCCCGGCGCCGACGACCTTCTTCAACAGCTCTTCAAGTCCCGGCTCCTCGCCCTTGAGCGGCGACTCACCCCGGTTGAGCATCGCGATCTTGTAGCCCGACGAGGGGGAGTCCCGCTGGAAACCGTAGACGTGTTCGAAGTGCGGGACGTCCGCAAAGAGCGCCGTCGGGATGCCGACGTAGCCCATCCCGATGACGCCGATCCGCCGGATAGAGCCGCGTTTCTTGATAAGCGTTGCGAGGTTCTCGGTCATTGTATGCATCTCTGGTTGGTCTTCAAGGTTGATATTCTGTCTTCTGCCACCCCCTTTTGTGGTGCAGGCAGGGGTCCAAAGAGACCTTCGCCGGGCGAAGTGCAGATCCGGAGAAACTATTTATGTCCACCATACAGAGTGAGATTGAATGAAACGGTTTGTGGCCACTGCACGGGGGCGTGTCCAGCGGGTCGGCTATCGGGAGCATGTGTACGACGAGGCGTTTGAACGGAATATCTCGGGGTACGTGAAGAATCTCAAGAACGGGGAGGTCGAGATCGTCGCAGAGGGGAGCGAAAAGGATCTCCGGGGTTTCATCAACGCGATCAATATCATACAAAAACCTATTGTAGTCAAATCGTTCACCATCAGGTGGGAAGAGGCAACCGGAGAGTACGCCGATTTTGAGATCATCCGGGGAGAGATCCAGGAGGAGATATTCGAGCGGATGGATTACGCCGGGAATGTATTGCACAGCATGGATATGAAATTCGACCGGATGCTGAACAAACAGGATCAGATGCTGGAAAAGCAGGACCAAATGCTCCAGGTCGGCAGAGAGACGAAAGAAGAGATTGCAGGACTCAGAAGTGATACCAGGAAGCACCTTGACGACGAATTTGCAGAGATGAGAAAGGAGCTCGTCTCCATCAAGGATGCGCTTGCCCGGGCAGGCATCCAGGTCTGAGGTACTCCCCATCCCCGCGCCACTGCCCCGGGCCGCGCGCGCGGTCGTGCCTGATTTCCCGCTTCTCGCTTATCGGGAAAAGGTGTCCGGATGGCGAAGGTCCCCACATCGCACCCGGCGTTCTTCGCAAAATCCGCGATGCGGGAGAATTTTCCCCGCACCGGCGACCGTTCTCAGCAACTCTTCAAGCCCGGGCCCCTCGCCCCTGAGCGGGGACTCCCCAGGTTGAACATCGTGATCTTGTACCCCTACGAGGGGGAGTTCCGCTGGAAACCGTAGACGTGCTCGATACCCGGCACATCTATTGTATGCATCTCTGGCTTGTCTTCAGGGTTCAGATTCCCTGATGATCGCCGCAATTCGCGCGGCTGCATGCCCGTCGCCGAACCGGGCGGCGTGCCCCCGGCGCGCGTCGCCGGCCGCATCAGCCTCTGCGACGATCCGGTCGGCATCCGCGCCGACGAGGACGTTCCAGCCGTCCTCCAGGGTCTCGACCCACTCGGTGTTCTCCCGCAGGGTCACGCAGGGCACCTCGAGGATGTAGGCCTCCTTCTGGACGCCGCCGGAGTCGGTCAGGACCGCCCGGGCGCCGGAGAGAAGGGCGAGCATGTCGAAGTAGGGGAGCGGTTCAACAACGCTGACGTTCGCGGCAGGCGCGATCCCGTATTCGGCGAACTTCTTCCTCGTCCGGGGATGGACCGGGAAGACCACCGGCGCATCAAGGCGGGCAAACGCATCCATGATCGCCCGGAGCGCGGCGGGATCGTCGGTGTTGCTCGCCCGGTGAACCGTGGCGAGGAAATACCCCTTTGGCGAGAGGCCGAGGTCAATGAGAGCCGTGGAGCGCTCTTTTGCAAGAGGGAGGTTCTGCTGGAGCGCGTCGACCATCACGTCGCCGGTGAGGTGGACGCCCGCGGTCACCCCCTCGGCCGCGAGGTTCGCAACCGCGGTCGCAGTCGGGCAGAAGAGGATATCAGAACAATGGTCGGTAAGGACCCGGTTCACCTCCTCGGGCATCCGGCGATCAAAACTCCGGAGCCCGGCCTCGACGTGGGCCACCGGAACGTGCACCTTTGCCGCCGCGAGTGCGCCTGCGAGGGTCGAGTTCGTGTCACCGTAGATCAGGACGAGGTCCGGCTCCTCCTTGGCGATCACCTCCTCGATCGCGGCGAGCATCCGCCCGGTCTGGACGCCGTGGCTCCCTGAGCCGATATCGAGGTGGTAGTCGGGCGCCGGGATCCCGAGGTCGCGGAAGAAGACCTCAGAGAGGAGGTAGTCGTAGTGCTGGCCGGTGTGGACGAGTACCTCCTCGTGGACCCTCCGGAGCTCCCGGGAGACCGGGGCGCACTTGACGAACTGCGGCCGGGCCCCGACGACCGAGAGGACCTTCATGCAGAGAGACCCCGGGAGATCGCCTCGCAGACCCGGACGTTCGCGAGCCCCTGCTCCGGCGTCACCGTGAATGGTTTCCCGTCGCGTGCGGCCCGGACGAACGTCGAGAGTTCGATCTTCAGGGGCTCGACCTTGTTCACCAGGAGCTTCTCGATGATGTTCTCCTGGCGGTAGAGCCCGTTCTCCTGGCCGTAGGCTTCGGGCTTCCGGTAGACATAGACCTCCTGGGTCATGAAGTCGCCCTCGATCGTCCGGTCCTCCTCCTCGATGTAGACCGACCGGACCTTCTTCGAGGACTTCCGGGAGGCCGAGAGGTAGACCGGCGTCCGGCCGAAGGCCGCGAGGGCCGCGGCGACGTCCCCGGTCCCGCTCGCGTGGACGGTGTACTCCCGCTCAGGGAAGAGGACGTTGAACGCGACGTCGATGTCGTGGATCATCAGGTCCTCGACGACGGAGCTCCCGCTCACCCGCGCCGAGGCCGGGTTGTGCCGGTGGAAGGAGACGTAGATGGGATCTTGCACGACCCGGGCAACCTCGGTCACGACCGGGTTGAACCGCTCGATGTGCCCGACGCCGACCGTCAGCCCGGCAGGGACCCGGCCGATCAACTGCTCGCACTCGCGCGACGTAGGGCAGAGGGGCTTCTCGACGAGGGCGTGCACCCCGGCGGCGATGACCTCTCCCGCTGTCCGGAGGTGGTAGGGGGTCGGGACCACGACCGAGACGCACTCGGCTTTTCGGAGGAGTTCTTCCATCGAGCGGCAGACCTCCGCCCCCGTGGCGGCGGCGACCTCTTCGGCCGCCTTCGTGTTCAGGTCGTAGACGTAGGTCGTCCCGACCTCCTTGAGTTCGGAGTAGACCCGGACATGGTTCCTGCCCATGACACCGGTGCCGATGACGCCTGCGTCCATCTAGATCACCCCGTTGATCGTCTCACAGATGTAGGCCCGTCCTTCGTCGGTGACGTTCGGGTGGACCGGGATCGAGAGGACCGAGGCCGCGAGCGCTTCCGCGACCGGGCAGGCCGCGGCCCCGGCGTAGTAGGGCTGCCGGGAGAGGGCGATGGGGTAGTGGACGGCACAGCCGATCCCGCGCTCGCGGAGGCGGGCCATGAGTTCGTCCCGTGAGAGAGGGAACCTCTCGGTGACCCTGAGGGAGTACTGGTGCCAGACGTGGGTCCGGCCGGCGGCGACCGAGGGCAGCACGAGCCCCGGCGCCGTGATGTGGGTGCCATAATACGCGGCGTTCTCCTGCCGGCGGCGGTTGAAGCCGTCGAGCTTCGCAAGCTGCACCCGCCCGAGCGCGGCGTTGATATCGGTCATGCGGTAGTTGTAGCCGAGCTCGGTATGGAGGTACTTCTCGCTCTGCCCGTGGTTGATGATCCGGCGGAGACGGGCATCATACTCGCTTGATGCCGTCGTCACCATCCCGCCCTCGCCGGTCGCCAGGTTTTTTGTGGCGTAGAACGAGAAGCAGGCGAGGTCGCCGAGGCTCCCGGTCTTCTGCCCCCTGTAGGTGGCCCCGTGGGCCTGGGCGGCGTCCTCGATGAAGACGAGACCCTTATCACTGCAGATCTCCCGGATCGCCCCGGCATCGCAGGGCTGGCCGTAGAGATGGACGCCGATCACGGCCTTCGTCTTCTGGGTGACCTTTGCGAGGACGTCGGCCGGGTCGATCGTGGCGGTCGCCGGCTCGACGTCGGCAAAGACGGGGCGTGCCCTGCACATCGAGACCGAGGAGGCGGTCGCAAAGAAGGTGAAGGCCGGGACGATCACCTCGTCCCCCGGCCTGACCCCGGCGGCAAGGAGCGCCGCATGGAGGGCGGTGGTCCCGTTCGAGACGGCGACGGCGTGGGGAACGCCGCAGTATGCGGCAAACTCTTCTTCGAAGGCGGCGGTGACCGGACCCTGGGCGATCATGCCAGAGGCAAGGACGGCGAGGACGGCTTCGTTCTCTTCTTTTCCGAGGGAAGGCTGGGCGATAGGTATGTGCATGGATCTCTGACTCCAGAAACAGATGTGAATTTTCTTTCGCGTAATTTCATATACGGGTTTGCTTTTTGACGCAAGAGGCTAAGTGAGAGTTATTAATATTCCCGGAGAAAAATCGGCATGGGACCTGCAGAGCGGCGGTGTTGCGGTTGCCAGGATGATGCTGGGCGTCACCTACTGCCCGGCGGCGAGGTTGTCGACGATGACGACAGCGTGATTTTGTGCCAGGGTGTCTGCAAGGTTCGAGCCGATGAAGCCGGCCCCGCCGGTGACGATGTAGCGCATGAAGAGTTTACGTTGAGTGCCGGTTTAGGGCTTTCTGAATTGAACCCGGGCATCCGGGTTTGATACAGGTCTGCGAGGACATCTGCCGCTCCCCCTCATCCCCCGCCGAGCACCCTCACGATCACCGCCACCACCCCGCCGACGACCCCGCCGGCCCCGGCGCTGATCGTGGAAACTCTCCTCTCCTCCCCAACCTTCTCCGCCCGCCAGCCCTCCAGCGCCCGGATCCGCACCTCAAACTCCTCGTCCTGTGCCTCCATCCGCCGGAGCGCCCGGCAGATCCACTTCACATCCCGGTTCGTCTCGTAAACGAGCTCCCGGGTGGTCTTCTCTTCGGTCATCCTGGTAATTCTCCCGGTGGACTATAAGCCTTCAGACCCAAAAAGCCTGACCGTAAGAGTTATATTCAAGAATCAAACCCCAATCCAGGCCTTTTGATAAAGTCAGGCTAATCCCCTCCCGGGTATACCCTATAATCGTCTGTCGTATTCCCGGGAAGCCTGGCAGGAACTACCAACCATGGCAGGCTTCGTCCAGAAGACCGTGAACAAATCGGCGGGTCCGTGACCTCGCCGTCCCGATCGCCACCATAACGTCGTTTAACACCCTCATCGGGATGGTCATCGCCGACAACCCCTTCGGGTGCGTGGGGTATACCGGTGCCGATGGAGTGCCGGTCGCGGCAGTCATCCGGAACCGCGAGCACTACACCGCGAAGGTGGACTTCGTCGACGGTGCAGGGAAAAAGGGTCGGGACGGTCTCCCTGCAGTCCCCCTCGATCGCTACGTTCAACGCGAACGCGAGCGAGGTCCTCGCGAACACCGCCCTCGCAACCGCGATGCTCCGGTAGGCACGA
>JALHIW010000037.1:10006-24885 GCA_022837745.1 Methanomicrobiaceae archaeon
TGTGTCAAAGCCCTTCGGCCTTCTCCTGCCAGTCGCGACTCCTACGTCACCTTCACCAGAAAGACCGTCCGGATCTAGTCCAGAGAGGACGACGCCATCAAGACCACCGTGCGAGCGCACTGGAGTGAAGCGGGGGGCTTTTCCGTCCCCCACTCAATTTTTCTCAGTGCCGGGGCATAGATCAACCCGGTAAATAACCCTTCTTCAGACAGAGATGTGTAGATTGAAGCACCAGAGGATCATATACCGCAGAGGTGAGGCTGCCATGACCCGAGTAAAAGAGGAGATCATCAGTGAGCTCGACGACCTGCCGCCCGGGACATACGGTGAGGTGCTCGACTTTATCCGGTTCCTCAAATTTCGGCGCCGGAAGGCCGCCCCCGACACCGCCCTCGCGAGCGAGCCCACGCTCCGGAAAGACTGGCTCCGGGCCGAGGAGGACGAGGCGTGGAAAGATTTGTCAACTAACCACACCTAAAGGGGTGGGTAGTTCACTTCGCGACTCCTTCCCCCACCCCACCGATAATTTCCTCCATGTTCTCCCGATAGAGCCCCCCCGGCACAATCAGTATCTACCTGTAGAGCGGAAGTTATCAATAGCGATGAAGGCAATAACCGTCGTCGGGATCGACCCGGGGCTGGAGCGGGTCGGATACGGCGTCCTGGTGAGGGATGCCCCCAACCCCGGCGCCCCCCACCCCGGCGCCTCCGCCGCCGCCGCCCCCAGCGCCCCCGCCTACGGCTGCATCGAGACCGCACGCGGGCTCCCTGCGGCCGAGCGCATCCGCGAGGTCTATGATGCCGTCTCCGCCGTCCTGGACGAACACCGCCCCGACTGGGTCGCCGTCGAGCAGGTCTTCTTCACCCGGAACATAACATCCGCGATCGCCGTCAGCGAGGTCCGGGGGGTCATCCTCCTCGCCGCCGGGCAGCGCGGGATACCGGTCGCCGAATACACACCGAACCAGATCAAACAGGCGGTCACCGGGTCGGGCCGCGCCGGGAAACACCAGGTCCAGGAGATGATGCGCCGGCTCCTCCGGCTGGACGAGATCCCGAGGCCGGATGATGCCGCAGACGCCCTCGCGGTCGCCCTCTGCCACATGAACATGCAGCGGTTCCCATGATAGCACACCTTGCAGGAGAACTGACGGCCGCCGGGGAGACCTGGGTGGTGATCGATGTCGGAGGCGTCGGCTACCGGGTCACCGTCACCAGGGCGGCCGCCGAGGCGCTCCGCGGGACGGAGGGCGCCGTCCGCCTCCACACAAAGATGATCGTCCGGGACGACGACATCCTGCTCTACGGGTTCATCCACCCCGGCGAACTCGACCTCTTCGGGATCCTCATCACCGTCACCGGGATCGGCCCCCAGACCGCCATGAACATCCTCTCCCGGACGAGCCTCGAGGAGTTCGCGGCCGCGGTCGTGAACGAGGACGAGAAGGCGCTCACCCGGATCCCCGGGATCGGCCAGAAGAGCGCAAAACGGCTGATCCTGGAGCTGAAAGAGAAGATGAAGGGATACGCCGCCGCCGGGAGGCCGCCGGAGGCCGCCGACGCCGTGAGCGCCCTCATCTCCCTCGGGTTCCCGCCCGCGGAGGCAGAGGACGCCGTCGAGGCCGTCCTCCCCGGGCTGCCGGAGCCCGGCGTCCAGAGCCTTATCCGCGCAGCGCTTGCAAGGCTGCGGGAGGAGTGAGACCGCCCCATGAGAGAGAGAGTCACATCATCAGACCTCCTCCATAACGAGGAGGACGACCCCAGGATCCGGCCGAGATCGTTCGACGAGTTCATAGGCCAGCCGCGGGCAAAGGAGACGCTTGCCATAGCCATAGCCGCCGCAAAAGTTGCGCGGGCGTCCGCCCTCGACCACATACTCTTCTCAGGGCCGCCGGGGCTTGGCAAGACAACGCTTGCCCATATCGTCGCAAGGGAGATGGGCGTCTCCATCCGGAGCACAAGCGGCCCCGTGCTCGAGAGGCCCGGCGACCTCGCCGCCCAGCTGACCGCCCTCAACCGCGGCGACATCCTCTTCATAGACGAGATCCACAGGCTGAACCCCGTGGTCGAGGAGATCCTCTACCCCGCGATGGAGGACTGCTCCATAGACGTCATGATCGGCGAGGGCCCCGGCGCCCGCGCCGTCCAGCTGCCTCTCGAGGAGTTCACCCTCATAGGCGCAACCACAAAGGTCGGGCTGCTCGGATCCCCCCTCCGCGACCGGTTCGGGTTCGTCTTCCGGCTGAACCTCTACGATACAGACGACCTTCTCCGGATCGTCCAGCGGAGCGCGCGCGTTATGAAGACGCCCATAACCGACGACGGCGCGATCGAGATAGCGAGACGAAGCCGCGGAACGCCCAGGATCGCAAACCGGCTCCTCCGGCGTGTGAGGGACTACGCCCTCGTCCGGGCGGACGGCAGGATAGATGCCTCAGTCGCGGATGCAGCGCTCACGATGCTCGGTGTGGACCGCCTCGGCCTCGACGAACTCGACCGCCGGATCCTCCGCGTCATAGGCGAGGACTTCGGCGGCGGCCCCGTGGGCGTCCGGACGATAGCGATCTCCGTCGGCGAGGAGGTGAGAACGGTCGAGGAGGTCTACGAACCCTACCTTATACAGATCGGGTTCATAAAGAGGACGCCGCAGGGCCGGGAGATAACAGAAGCGGCAAGAAGGCACATAGAGGGCGGCTGAATGGAGAGGAAGTGGCTCGTCCTTGCCGCGGTGATGCTCGGGAGCGTCATGGGCCCCATCGATGCAAGCGTCGTGAACGTCGTCCTCCCGACGATCGCAAAGGTCTTTGGGACGGGGATATCCACGGCGCAGTGGGTCCCGATGGTCTATCTCCTGATGATCAGCAGCCTGCTGCTCACATACGGCCGCCTCGGGGACATGCACGGCTACCGCGCCGTCTACCTCGCCGGCCTGGCCGGGTTTGCGGCGTCATCCGCGGTCTGCGGGCTCTCAGGCAGCATCGGTATGCTGATCGCCGCCCGCGCCGTCCAGGGTGTCACCGCCGGGATGATGATGGCCGTCGGCCCGGCGATCATCGTCGACACATTCCCGGCCTCCGAACGCGGCAGGGCGCTCGGGATCAACGCGACCAGCATAGCGATCGGGCTTGCGGTCGGCCCGACGCTGGGCGGGTTCATCGCGGCATACCTGGGCTGGCGGTTCATATTCTTCATTAACATCCCCATAGGGGCTGCGGCACTCCTCATAGCCTCCAGGATCCTGCCTGAGGGGGAGCCCCGGCCGGGCCAGAGCCTCGACCTCGCCGGCGCGGGAAGCGCGTTCGTCGGCCTCTTCTCGTTCCTCCTCCTCGTCAACCGCTGGCAGGCGATGGGCGGGCCCCGGAGGCTTTGGCTCGCGATCGTCATGCTTGCGGCTCTCGCCGTCTTTATCCGGACGGAACTGACGGTGCCGCAGCCGATGCTCGACCTCAGGATCTTCTCCATCCGGACGTTCACGTTTGCAAACCTGAGCGCGATGCTGAACTTCATGTCCCAGTACATACTCGTCTTTCTCACCCCGTTCTACCTCCAGCAGGTTATGGGCTCCACCCCGGACAGGATCGGTATGGTGATGGTCGCCTTCCCGCTGGCCGTGCTCCTTGTCGCGCCGGTGAGCGGCGCCCTCTCGGACAGGATCGGGACGCGGGCGCCAGCCGCCCTGGGCGCCGGGGTCTGCGCTCTCGCTCTATTCCTCATGGCGCGGGGCGAGGGGCTGCTCGGCTGCCTGGCGCTCTTTGGGCTTGGCACCGGGCTCTTCCAGTCGCCAAACAACAGCGCCGTCATGGGGAGCACCCCAAAAAAGTATCTTGGCGTCGGCTCGGCCGTGCTTGCAACCGTCCGAAACGTCGGCATGGTGCTCGGGATCGCCGTCGGCGGCGCCGTGCTGGCCTGGAGGATCCCGGTCTACGGCGGTCTTACGGAGGCGGCGTTCCACGACGCCTACATAGTCGGCGCCATCCTGACCGGGATCGCGGCCGTCACATCGCTCGTCCGCTACCGCTCGGAGATCGCCGCATAACCCTGAGCGTGACGCCCTCCCCCAGGCTGAACCGCTCAACGTCCCCCCGGCAGAACTCCTGGAGGTCGAGCATATGCGCGAGCCCCTCCGCCGCACGGTCGATCGAGACGACGTCGAGCGGAGGCTCAAGCAGCGGCCGCGGCAGGAAGACGACGCACTTCGCCCGGCCCCGGGTGAGGGAGACGTTCAGCCTGTTCCTGCTGTATGTCAACTACCCCGCCCTTACGGGCGGGGCTTGTAACTGCGCTCTTACGAGCGTGCTACATTCGGCTGGTTGACAGACAGCCTGCCCAGGCAAGATATACCTGCTTGGGCAATGTTTCGAGCAGCATTGAGGTCAGCATGGAGTTGAAACCCACATTTCCGGCACCGGAACGACGAACCCTCCCGGTTTCCTTTGTAGATATGTCCACATGCAGAACACTTCTGCGAGGTGTATCGTGCATCAACGAAGACAACCTGCTTCCCCAGGGCCGCCGCTTTGTACTGAAGGAACCGTTCGAGTTCATAGAACGACCAGGTGTTCAATTTCTGGTTGAATTTCGCACCCTTCCTTTTCTGAACCCGGATCTTCGAAAGGTCTTCGAGAGCAAAGACTGTGTACCTGGAGGTAGCAATCTGTTTCGAGATGCAATGATTGGTATCAGTCACAAACCGTCTTTCCCGGCCAGCCATTCTACGAAGTTTCCGTTTTGCCGATCGGGTGCCTTTGGACTGCAATTCTTGGCGAAGATGAGCATACTTCGACCGTACGCGCTTTATCTGATTAGAGTTGAAAAATGTGTTGTTAGAGCAAACTGCAACATTCACAATCCCCCGGTCAATCCCGAGCACACTGATATCCTGCACCGGTTCCACGTCAGGATGTTCTATCGAGACATGAAGATAAAATACCTTCTTCCTCTTGTCATAGGAGAGGGTCGAGGATGTAACAGTCCAGGAAAGGTACTGGCGATGATATTCAGAGACCTGAAACGTTGCTTTGATCCGTCCTTTCACCGATGCAATGGTAGCAAGACCATGGATCAGGTTGATTGTGATAACCCGCTGATTGTATCGCATGGCAGTGAGTGGTTTTCGGGTAGGCAGGGTCTTGCACTTTGCGGATTTCAGTGCTTCGCAAGCACAATCGCGCGCACACTGCACCAGAGAGGACGGGAGATCAGGAACAGATTCACGAACAACTTTGTAGGTTGCCTTATGGTTTTCCACCTTGTTCCACGTGTGATTCTCGAACCCCCACTGTGCAGAGGCAGAGAACGCAGTGGAATATGCCCTCATCGTATCGAGGAGAGCAGAGGAGCCACCATCCGGCAACAGAAGTTTGAATGTGATTGTCCTGATCACATTCATATATTGAACGTGATGAGTAATAAATGTAATGGAGGTGACGGGCAATTCCTCCCCGGCCTGACGGCCGGGGTCTCCTTGCCCATTTAGATGAAGAGAAGCCGGGATATCTCCGGGGCCGCGGCCTCGAAGGGCCGGGGGAACCGGAACCTCTCCGGCCAGCGCTGCAGCCTGCCGCTCACACGTTCGCGCAGCCCTTCAAGCACGCTGCCGGCGGCGAGCAGCCTGCGCGACACCTCATGGCGGATCCAGTCAAGAGCCTCCGGCCGGCTGCCGTGCCAGGCAAGCAGGATGGCGTCGGCCTTCATGGCGTTGTTGTGCTCGCTCCAGAAGAGGGGCCGGGCGAGAGGCGGCAGGGGAACCGGGACGAGGGGATCGCATCGAGCACATCGGGGAGACGGAGCGAGAAGGCGACCGGAAGCGCGAGCAGCCGCCGGATCTCGCGGGTGAGGACGACGAGCGGGTAGGCCACGGCGGTCTGCGGGTGACTGGAGGCGGCCGCGATCCCGGCGTCCTGGTAGTAGAACCGGAGCCTGAGCGCCTCTTCTGACACGCCGGGGTCATCCATGGCGTCGTCGAGGAGCCGGGTGAAGAGAGCCTCTTCGCAGGTGTCGTAGACGTATGTCTGGAGGGACCTCTGAGCCTTCCAGTCCCGGCCGCGGTTGTAGGCCTCGACGGCCTCAAGGTCACGAAGAAGGCCGCGGACGAACTCCCGGCGGACGCGGGTGGCATCGGCGGGGTCGGCCGCGACATGGATCTCCTCGCCGGCGCCGGTGCCGTAGACCTCTCTTCCCCCGTTCCGCCGGAACCCGGCGGCGTATATCAGCCCAGAGACCGGGTCGCTCTGGAGCGTCAGTATGATGGCTATATCCTCGTGGACGGGGAGGGCGTGCGATCTCGCGGGGAGGGGGACGACCTCGCCCGAGAGCAGCGCCCGGACGACCGCCTGGAGGTCTTCGCGCTCTCCGGCAAGCGAGCCGCAGCCATCCAGGTAAGGTTCGGCCGCGGGGTCTTTGAGGAACTCCGCAAGGTCGGGCAGCGTCTCGATGGGCGGGGATGCCTCCCGGAGGTAGCGGCGTGCGGCGGTGGAGAGCCCCGGGATCAGCGAGACGGAGAGGGTTTGTTCGGCCTCGGCGCGGCAGTGGGTGTAGAACCCGCAGGACTCGCAGCGGGGGGTGATGTGCCAGGCGAGATCGGATGCCGGGCGGCTGAGGATCTCCGGGAGGCGGTGGCGGAGGAACTCCTCGGCAACCCGGATGTTGAGGTGGAGGTCGAAGGGTTCGGGGGCGGCCTGGCCGTGGAGCCAGATGGCCGCGTGATCGCGGTCGACCAAAAGATCGAGGCCGAGGAGGTCGAGGGCGTGATCCAGGATCAGGGCGTAAAGCGTCGCCTGGATCCGGTGGCTGGTGCTGAGTTCCTCGCTTGCCTTGATATCGATGACCTGCAGCCGGCCGCGGTCGTCCATGAGGATCAGGTCGGGGCGGCAGGGGGCGAACCGGTGCACCGCGGGGTCAAGCCCGTAGCCGCGGAGGAAGTGGACGGAGACCGGGATGGTCGTCTGGTATATCGCCTCCCGGGGGTTGAGGCGGGGGAGGAGGTTGAAGGTCTCCTCGATGGAGAAGGAGCGGTCGGTGATGCGGCCGGCGCCGTCGGGGACGAGCACCCGCCCGGCAAGCCTCTGGCGGACGACCTCCTCCTCCCAGCGGATCCCGGCCTCGAGGAGCGCCCGGGTCACGGGGCCGGTCTCGACCGCGGCCGGGGGGATGCCTGCGGCATCCCGATCCTGTTTGGGGGTTGCGTTGTATCGGAGGTATCGTTCGCAGTCGTGGTAGAAGAACCGGCCGATGAGCGAGGGGCTGAGGTTGTAGTGCGGCATGGGCTGTCTTTTCCGGGGAAAGGATCTCTCCTACCGTTTGGCCGGGAGCGGGAAAAAAGTCTCTGCCCGGCGGTGGGGGTGCAGGTGGGCTGTGGCGCCGGCATGGTAAGGCGAAGATCCGGGGGTAGACCGGAGGACAGGATCGGCCGGCAGATGAGAGGGGGATCGGGAAAACGGGTTTGAGCGTGAGAGAAGACTGTGGTCCAGATGGTTGTGACGTCGCCCGGCGGGGATGAACGGGACTCGAGGGAGGATTCTCACCGGGAACCGGGGGGTCTGTATCGGGGGAGTATCGCCCCTGTCTTGGCGTGCCACTGTGGCGGTGTTTTAACCTCCGGAAACACCCCCACCGCCCGGCCGCTACCGCGGCCTCCTCCCGCCCCCTCCAGGGGGCGGGCAGTCTGTGGCGATAGTCCGGATACCGTGCCAGGGGAGAGGGAAAGGATTTCGGTGAGGGTGATCGCATTGACGGCAGAAAGGTTGTCTGTTCCTGGCAGTGTGTCTACGGGATATCACCCCCGTGGGGGAGGGGCTCGACGGGGAGGGGGGTGGAACATCCCCCTCCCCTGTCGCCTGCGTCTCTGGTTGAACGGTATTCGCCGACCACCCCCACCGCCCGGCCGCTCCGCGGCCTCCTCCCGCCCCCTCAAGGGGGCGGGCAGTATGGGATGATAGCCCGGATACGGTGCACGGGGGGATGAACGGGATCTCGGTGGAGTGTTCACGTTGACGGCAGGAGAGGTTGTCTCCTCCATGGCACTGTATCTACGGGATATCCCCCCCGTGGGGGAGGCGGCTCGCCGGGGAGGGGGGAGGCGGAGACGTCTCCCCCCTCCCCTGTCTCGGCGTGTCATCCGAAAACCTCTCTCGCCCGATCACCCCCCCGGCCCGCGAGCGCTCACCGCCGAGAGCCGCTCCAGCGCCCGGAGCCGGTTCTCAAACTCCCGGTCCTGCGCCTCCATCCGCCGGAGCGCCCGGCAGATCCACTTCACATCCCGGTTCGTCTCGTAAGACCGAGCTCCCGGGTGGTCTTCTCCTAGGTCATCCGGGTAACCTTCCCGGGGGACAGTAGGATGCCGGAGGGAAAATGCCTGGCCGTAAGGGTTATATCGGTGAATTGGAGCCAAATCCAGGCTTCCCGATAAAGTCAGGCTGATATCCTCCCGGGTATACCCCATAGTTGTCTGTCATATTCCCGGGAAGTCTGGCAGGCGAGGAGTAACCAACCATGGCAGACTTCGTGCAGAAGACCATGAACAGGACGGCGGTCCGGAACCTCACCGTCCCCATCGCCGATGTAACGTCGTTTGACAACCTCATCCAGACCGTCATCGACGACAACCCCTTCGGGTGCGTCGGGTATACGGACTCCGACGGGCAGACCGTCGATCCGATCGTCCGGAACCGCGAGCACTACACCTTGATGAGTGAACTTCATAGATGACGAGGGAACGCGGGTCGGGACCGCCTCGCTCCAGTCCCCGACGAATCGCCGCCTTCGATGCGAACGCAGGCCTTGCGACCGCGATGGGCGGCACCGCCGTCCGCGAGACCTACTACGCGCAGCTCCGGTGCCACGACCCCTCGGGTGATGACTACTACGTCACCTTCACCAGGAAGACCGTCCGGCTCTCGTCCTACCAGGACGACGCCATCAGGGACGCGGTCGAGACCTGGGCCGACGCCGTTGGAACGCTGGAGTGAAGGGGGACGCTTCCCCTTTTCATCCTTCAAACTCGGTGCGACCTCGGCGGGGACGGATCAACGCACGATCGCTCCGTCCCCGGCCGACCATGCAACCCGTTTCTTCGTGAGCTCCTCTTTTGAAGGAAGATAAACCTGATACCGGGAAGCATAGACATTGGCATCTCTCGGGAGAATGAACCCCTTGCCCTGACGAAGACCGGCAAGTGCGTCCGGCGGCGTCGCCGGTCTCTCTGGATCATCACACAATCGTGCCCTGGATCGAGGGTGAGAAGGGCGGAAATCGGCGCGAATCCGGGCAGGGACAGGCTCCCACCGTGCAACAATCAATCCTATATGTTTCAGGGACGCAAACACTGTATGCGCACCCCCGACGAGGTCGGCCTCCTCCTTGACGACCTCAACACCGTCACGGCCGACGACCTCGAAGACCAGGACTTCGACTTCAAGGAATGGATCGCCCGCAGCCGGAACGACGCCATCGATCAGGTCATCGAGTATGCTATCTGCATGGCCAACGGCGGTGGCGGCACCGTCGTCTTCGGTGTTCTTGACCACGTCGTCGGCAGAGATCACGCTATCGTCGGCGTTCCCCCCGAGATCGACACAAACCTCCTGAAGAAAGCCGTCTACGACTCGACCGACCCGAAACTCACGCCTGTTTTCGAGGAGGTGCAGGTGCCCGAGGGAACAGGTCGCCTCATCCTGATGCAGATCCACCCCGGCATCCCGCCCTACACCGACACCAGCGGCCGTGGGAAGATCAGGATCGGAAAAGACTGCCAGCCCCTCACCGGTACCCTGCGGCGGCGCATCGGTGTGGAGACCGATTTCACCGCCGAAGAGATCCCCGGGACTCCCGAGTCTCACATCTCGGCGGCGGCCATGGAGGTGCTCAGGGCGGCGGCAGCACGGGAAAAAGCCCCGGACGACCTTCTCGACCTCTCTGACCTCGACCTGCTCACCTCCCTCAGCCTTGTCAGGGCGGGCCACATCACCAGGGCCGGGATCATCCTCGCCGGCAAAGAGCGCTCGATCTGCCGGCACGTCCCCGGCTACGGGTGGACGCACCTGCGTATGATCGACGACACCGACTACTCGGACCGTATGGACGGGCGGGACGCGATGCTGATCGCCATCGACCGGATCTTCGACCGGATCATGGCCGACAACCCCATCACGACCCTGAAGCAGGGGATGTTCCACTTCGAGGTCCGCAGATACCCGGAGATCGTCCTCAGAGAGGCGCTGATGAACGCCTTTTACCACGCCGACTTTCGGATCGGCGGCCCGGTCCTCGTCCGCCAGTATCCTCATATGCTGGAGATCGGAAACCCGGGCGGGTTCATCGGCGGAGTCTCGCCGGCGAATATCCTCCACCACCCACCTGTTGCCAGAAACCCCCTCCTTGTCGAGGCGCTCATCAAACTGCGCCTCGTGAACAGGAGCAACCTCGGCGTTCCCAGGATGTACAAGGCGATGCTGGCCGAGGGGAAGGAGCCGCCGGTCATCGAAGAGCGGGGGGATGCGGTGACGGTGACCGTGAAGGCGGGGGACTACTCCCTGCCGGTCCGGGTATTCGTCGAGGAGGAGAGCGAGAAGGGGCAGGGCCTGACAGTCGATCATCTCCTCCTCCTCACCTATCTCCTCCATCACCCCGAGATCGACACGCACACGGCTGCGGTCCTGATCCAGCGGTCAGAGCGGGAGGCGCGGGACACCCTGCACGAGATGGAGACGCGGAGGGGCTACCTGGACCGCGGGGGGACCGGGCGGGGCACCTACTGGGTTCTCCGCTCGGACCTCCACCGGCGGCTGATGGCGCCGGGCCATCCTGACCGTGACCGGAGGACCGATTGGGAGGCGGCGAAGACGCGGGTGCTAAGCGTGCTCAGGCAGAGGGCCGAGCACGGCGAGGTCGGTCTGTCGAACGCGGAGATCCGGCAGGTCACGCGTCTGGACCGATATCAGGTGGTGCGGTTGATGAAAGAGTTGCAGCGTGAGGACCCTGCGGTTGTCCGCGAGGGTGTGGGAAAGGGCAGTCGGTATCGGTATCGTGGATGAGGGCAATTCCCGGTTTTGTGATAAGATATGTGATCTGCACATATCGATCACATATGTCCGGATTTTTGTGATCGCTTCTGCGATCCGCACATATCTGTTTCTATTGTGGGAGGAGATCGCATGGTCGATCGTGTGCTTGTCTCACGGCACATGATGGACACCGTGATCCCCCTCACCGCACTCCCTCGCGGCCGTTCCGCTCCCGGACCAGCCGGCTGTAACATCCCTCACAGATGTTCGTCCGCGCCTCCCGCGACCGGTACACCGCCTTCCCCCGGTCACAGATATCGCACCGGCCGATCTCCGTCTTCACCCGGACAAACGTCCCCCGGTCGAGCACCCCCGGGAGCGGCTGAACCCGGCCGGCAGTTGTCCCGGGTATGCTCAAGAGTCCCGGCACCCCTTCCGCCCCCGACGGAGTTGCAAGCGATCGCAAATCACACCCCGATAAAGCCGTCTTTCCCGCCGGCTCCGGCTCAACATCCTCCAAAACCTCCTTACAACCCTCGTTGCAACCCTCCTCCAGCCAGACCGCGAGCCCCGCCGTCCACTCCCGGTAGCGGCCGGCGCTGATCGTGGAAACCCTCTTCTCTTCGCCGGCCTTCTCCGCGCGCCAGCCCTCCAGCGCCCGGAGCCGGTTCTCAAAATCCTCGTCCTGCGCCTCCATCCGCTGTAGCGTCCGGCAGATCCACTTCACGTCCCGGTTCGTCTCGTAAGACCGAGCTCCCTCGTGGTCTTCTCCTCGGTCATCCTGGTAATCCTCCCGGAGAGCAATAGGATGTCGGAGAGAAAAAGCCTGACCGTAAGGGTTATATGCAGAAAAAAAAAAGCGGAGCATTGCGCATCCGGCCGGAGGGTGAGGTGCCGGGTCCGAAAGCCACCCGGCCTCACCCGGTGAGTTCGACCTCGCCGGCCGCGAGAGGCCGGCAGCAAAGCCTGCCGCTATGGGCATCCGCCATCACGGCGTCGATCTTCCTTGAGACCTCTGCGCTGTAGTATGCCTCACCGCACCGGTCGCAGATGAGTGCCGGAACGTCCCTGACGACAATGATCTCGTCCCCGACCCGTGCAATAAATTCGGTCTTCCCTTCCCGCAGGGTTCCTTTGCAGAACGTGTCTCTCTCCGGGGTCATTCCACATCCTTTTCAGAGATGCCGGGCAAAATCGTCGGGATCGATCTTCGCCAACTTCAGAATTCCGCGGAGTGTGCCGATCTTCAGTTCGTCGTGCAACGGGACGACTGTCCCCACCTTACCGCCGGGCATCGCCTTTGACATACGCACATGGCTCCCGGTCCGCCCGCTGACGACGAATCCATACTGTTTTGAGAGTATCTTTATCCGGTCTCGCCCGATACCGGCTTAAGCCCGGGCACCCTCGGTCACCTCGAACGTCGTGATGATCGGCCTTCTCCCGTCTTCCAGCGGGAATTCTTCTAAGTACAACTCCGTAGCCTCTTTGAGGTTGGCTACCGCCTCCTCTACTGTCCGACCCTGGCTGACGGTGCCGACCTCCGGGCACTCCGCGATGTACATATCTTCTTCCCTGTAGAGCACGGCCGTGAACGTCCTCATGATCTCACCGATAGAATAATAGCATCTCTCTTTGTGGTGATAATACTGACCGACGTGTTCGGGTGGTCTTCTCCTCGGTCATCCCGGGAGCCTTCCCGGGGGCCAGCAGGATGCCGGAGGGGAAATGCCTGGCCGTAAGGGTTATATTGGTGAATCAAAACCAAATCAGGCCTCCCCGATAAAGTCAGGCTAATCCCCTCCCCCGCCGACCCTATAGTTGTCTGTCATATTCCCGGGAGCATGCAGGCCACGGGAGATGCGAAGCATCTTCCTGACAGGCACAACCGAGAGCGTTGTGCCGCAATGGAGTGAAACCCCATGGCAGACTTCGTGCAGAAGACCATGAACAGGACGGCGGTCCGGAACCTCACCGTCTCCATCGCCGATGTAACGTCGTTTGACAACCTCATCCAGTCCGTCGATCCGATCGTGCGCAACCGCGAGCACTACACCTTGATGAGTGAACTTCATAGATGACGAGGGAACGCGCGTCGGGACCGTCTCGCTCAACTCCCCGACGATCGCCGCGTTCGACGCGAACGCCGCCGAGGCCATGGGCAACACGGCCCTCGCGACCGCGATGGGCGGCACCGCCGTCCGCAACAGCCCCGGCGAGACCTACTACGCGCAGCTCCGGTGCCACGACCCCTCGGGTGATGACTACTACGTCACCTTCACCAGGAAGACTGTCCGGATCTCGTCCTACCAGGACGACGCCATCAGGGACGCGGTCGAGGCCTGGGCCGACGCCGTCGCGTCGCTCGACTGAAGAGGGGACAACTTCCCTCGCTCTTTTTTTTTCCCGGTATCGAAGCACAAAACGTTACGGTAGACAACCCCTCTTCAGGCAGAGATATGTAGATTGAAGCACCAGAGGATCATATACCGCAGAGGTGAAGTTACCATGAGCCAGGTAAAAGAGGAGATCATCAACGAGCTCGACGACCTCCCGCCCCGGACATACGGTGAGGTGCTCGATTTCATCCGTTTCCTCAAATCCCGGCGCCGGAAGGCCGCCCCGGACACCGCGCTCGCGAGCGAGCCCGTGCTCCGAAAAGATTGGCTCCGGCCCGAGGAGGAAGAGGCGTGGAAAGATTTGTAAAGGGCGATGTCGTCGTTGTGCCGTTCACTTTCTCCGATCTGTCGACGGTGAAACGGCGCCCGGCTCTTGTTGTTGCAACGCCCGGCGGAGACGATGTCATACTCTGTCAGATCACGAGCCAGCAGATCCGGGACCCCTGCGCCGTCGGTATCTCCGACACGGATTTTACAGAGGGAACACTCCGAAAACCCAGCAACGTCCGGCCAAACCGGCTCTTCTCTGCCAGTACCAACCTGATTTTCTACCGGGCCGGCCGTCTCAACAACCAGGCCGTCGCGTCGGTTATCGATCGGATCATCGGGATTCTGCAGGCAGAGTAACCTCCTGCTCCGGCAGAAAGCCGGGGATCCTCCGGTAACAGTCTTCGCGCCCCTTCACGTTCAACCCGCGCACGGCCCGCCTTTAACAACCTCCTCTTCTCCAGACTCTCCTATGACACGCCTTCTCCGCAGCGACCAGACCCTCTTCAGAGATCCCGACGTCTTCGACTACATGCGCGACCACCTTCACCACCGCGACGCCCGGAACCCCTCTGGTCCTCCCGGGACAGGGACTCGTGCTCCACACCCATTTAAGACATTGAACGATCATTCAATATATTGCATGCTTCGGGAGTTTGAGAAGTTCGTCGGGCTTCGGGTCCTCGCCTGGTTCCTCACCCACCCCACGGGCGAGATCCACATCAACAAACTTGCCCGGGAGCTTGGGGTCAGTCCGGGAAGCGTCAAATCGTATGCCGATGCCTTCGAGCGGGACGGCTTGCTCACCGTCACGCGCCTTGGCACGGCAAGGATCCTCTCCCTCGACAACGATTCCTTTGCCGCCCGGGAGTTGAAGCGGGCCTGTATGGCCCTCCTCCTCGTCCGGGCCGGCATCGAAGAGATCGCGCCCGAAAGCATCTCGGTCGCGATCTACGGGAGCACTGCGGCGGGGACCTTTGATGAGCAGAGTGATATCGACATTCTGATCATCGGCGACGAGAGCCAGGTCGATCACGACCGGGTGCCGGCACTGGAGGCGGAGATCGGCCGTGAGGTGCAGTTGACGGTCGTCCCCTACTACCGGTGGGAGCAGGTCAACTACCCCACCCTAAAGGGTGGGGCTTGCTGCCGGGGCCCCTTGCGGGGCACAGAGCTGCAATTTAATGTGTGCGAAGGTTGACGGTTCAAAAGA
>JALHIW010000038.1:0-14110 GCA_022837745.1 Methanomicrobiaceae archaeon
TTCGAGCACCGGATACTGCTTTAGATCCTGATCGGTCAGGTGGATGACGGATGCATTCTCCAGATATTCCACCTGGACCCTCTCGATGACCAGCTCCTGTGTGGGACCGTCGATCCCCGTGACCAGGGCAACAGCGGCGGTATACGTGAGCACAACCGTCGCGGCGAGGAGGATGACGCCGATGAACGCAAGAGCCCCTACGATGATCAAACGTCTATCGGGTTTCGATTTCATGTGACCTCCTTTATCCCTTTCATCCCGGATGCTACGGCGCCAATCCCCACCGTTTTGAGAAGGCTCCCAGAATCTGGTCCTTCATTCATTCCGATTACACCTTTTTGACCGTGTCCGGGAATCGAGACGAGGGTATAGTAGTACGCACCTTCGTACTCGAGATGCGGTCGTTTCCTCGTCTCAAGGTCTATGCCGGACGACTCGATGAGCACGTCACGTCCACATACGTCACCGCAACACTTCCAATCAGACGTTCGTCAGGATCATCAGAGGGGCGCAGCGTGCGCCATTGCACACCTTGTAGTATGAAGCATCCACGAAGAGGTATGGGATAGCCTGTTCGATCGGCCGCAGGAGGAATGCCTGCACCTGGCCGTCGAGGTCCCTGGCTATTCGGGAAACCGGGACTGAAGAAACCTGGTCGATCCCTGGAGGACTGGCGATCTCCTGGATCTTTCTCGTTGAAACCCCCTGGTGGCAGGATTTGACGATTGCGTTCACTTGAGCCTTCTCCACCCGGGCATAGCGCCCGAAGACCTGCATCTCGAACGGGAATTCCCGGAACTTCGGGTCTTGAGAGACCGATCCTTGTAGCCGTTCAGATGCGCCTTCCGTGCATCGGTGCGTTCGTACTGGGTGGCTCCCGCCTGCTGGAGGGCCTCCTGGAGCATCACCTGGTTGAGGAGCCAGGTGATGAGGGTCTTCATGCCGTTCTCCAAATCGGAAAGATAACCTTTGATGAACGCTAAGAGATCCATGGCCCTGTTTCTCCTTTGTCCAAATCCAGGTTGGATCCAGGGCCGATTCAATTTTACAGAGCTTTCGTTACGTTACCTATCCCGCCATTGAAATGGGGGGGATTCGACCTGACTTGATCCTAAAGATGTATATACTACTCTCTCGAACACTCAGCGGTGAGTAAAAGTAGATGGCAGATAACTTCTGGACAGGAGTCATCGTCGGCTGGCTTGTCGGGGTTCTTCTCGGGTTCCTGTTGCCTGTCCTCGGGCCGCTGGCCGGCGGATTTGTCGCCGGCTGGATCGCCCGGGGCGGGATCTGGAACGGTGCAAAAGCCGGGCTGCTTGCAGGGCTTCTTGGCGCCATCGTCATATCGCTGCTTATACTTATCGGTGGCACGGTCCTCCTCGGGGCGTTCGGGTTCATCGCGGGTCTCGGAGCGTCGATCCTCATAGTCCTGGCGGCGTTCATATACCAGGGCATCCTCTCCCTGATCGGTGGCGCCATCGGCGGGGCACTCCACCACTAAAGCCGCAAGGCTCAGGGGACGATCTCCCCTGGCCTTTCATCGGGCCTAACCGGGATCCTGTATCAGTAACAACCCAGAGATAGGCTATCAAGGCCGCGGCCTCGATGATAACAACATAGGCGATGATGTGCCCGATCGATACGTCGTAGAGGACACCCATCACGGCGCTCCCCAGAAACCAAGCCGTCCCGTAGACCGCACTCAGTGTGCCGTAGACCTTCCCCCTCCGCTCAAGGCTCGTGGACTCTGCAATCGACGCCCGTAGAAGTGGTTCAAAGAGCCCAATCCCGGCACCCCAGACAAGCGATCCAGCAACCGCGATCCGCGGATCGCTCGAGAAGGCGAGAAAGACAGTTGCAAGGCTTATGATGGGGATGGAAAGAAAGATATGGACACCAGCACGATCGAAGACCCGGCCGAGTAACAGCGCCACAAAGACAGAGACAACCATCGCACCTGCATAGAAGAGCGGGATTGCGGCGTCGGAGACTATCGATTGGACCTTAAGGTGGAACGATATGAGCGGGAAGGTGGCAAACCCGGCCATTCCCAGGAATATGAAGAGGGCATAGGGCAGGATCGAAGGGATGTTGTCTCCCTGCATCTCCTCCACCTCCAGGAACCGTGGTGACGGCACCTCCGACCGGGCCAGGAAGAGAGCAACCGCGACGCCGATAAGAGGGATGGCCAGAACCAGGAATCCATCCGTATAACCCCCGGTGACGGCCAGGGCGGCGACCATGACCAGCGGGCCCGCGACCGCACCGACCTGATCGAGCGCTTTGTGAAACCCGAACCCCCACCCTCTCCCAACGGCCACCGTCGCATGGGAAAGGATCGTGTCCCGCGCCGGTGTCCTGATGGCTTTCCCGATCCGCTCGGCGATGATGAGGGCTGCCGCCGTCGCCCAGTGACCGGCGAACGCAAGGAAGGGAATGGCTGCCAGCATACAGTAACCGCCAATCGCCACCTTCCAGTAGCGGTGGTTATGGCCAAGATAGGCGCCGGTGGCCGCCCGCAGGGCGTAGCCGATAAACTCGCCGGCCCCGGCAACCAGCCCCACAACTGCCGCGCTTCCACCGAGAAGGAGGAGGTAGGGGCCGGTAACGCTCCTGGCACCGTTAGAGACCAGGCTACCAAACAGGCTTGCCACGCCCAGCAGCAGGATGAGCCTGAGGGAGGTCGCACGGAGATCCCGCTGGAACTCCGGGGGTGGGGCACGCATGCCCATATACTGGGTCATGATCCTAAAAGTAGTCCGCTGGAGATGGGCAGTGAACTTATCTGCACTCAATGCGAACCCTGTTACCGCACAGAACCCGGAGGCGTAGAGGATAGGCGTGAAAGAGGTAGAAGAACGAACTTATTCGCGGGGGGTCATCCTCGTATTGGTCACGATCGCTTCGTTTATAAATCCTTTCACAGCCTCAGCGATCAACCTTGCCCTGCCTGTCATCGGCACCGAATTCTCCGCCGATGCTGCCACGCTGGCCTGGGTCTCCAGCACCTATCTCCTTGCATCGGTCATATTCCTCCTCCCGGCAGGAAGGCTCGGCGACTCGCGGGGGAGGGTCAGAATCTTCCTGATCGGTATCGTCGTCTACGCCGCCGGATCCATCCTCTCCATATTCACATCCTCGATGAGCCTCCTCCTCCTCTTCCGGTTCGTGCAGGGGGTGGGCGGGGCGATGATCAACGCGACAAGCGTGGCCCTGATAGCCAGCCTCTTTCCGCCTGGCAGACGGGGCTACGCGATCGGGATCAACACCACCGCTGTCTACGCCGGGCTCTCGTTCGGGCCGTTCCTTGGGGGAGTCCTGACCCAGTTCTTTGGGTGGCGAAGCATCTTCATAGTAACCGCGCTCCTTTCAGTCCCGGTCTTATTCTATGCCAGGAAGTTCCCGGCTTTCTTAAACGAGCGAGAGATGGAACACTTCGATCTCCCGGGGCTGGCCCTCTCATCAGCCCTGATCCTCTGCCTCTTCCTGGGCCTGGCCTGGATCACCACCCATGCCGGTCTGCTGCTCCTTGCGGCATCACTGGTGCTTGGCGTGGTCTTCTTCCGGGTGGAGCAGCACCGGCCAGACCCCCTTCTGCCGATCTCACTGCTCCAGAAGAACCGTGTCTTTGCAGCCTCTAACGTTGCCGCCCTGATCAACTACAGCGCAACGTATGCGGTCGCGTTCCTCCTCTCTCTCTACCTCCAGTATGTCCGGGGATACGAACCCGCCGCCGCAGGCACGCTCCTACTGATACAACCGATCGTCCAGGTCTTCGTCGCCCCGGCGGCAGGACGACTGGCCGACCGTGTGGAGCCAGGGCTCCTGGCCTCGCTTGGGATGGGGGTTGCTGCCGTGGGACTCTTCGGACTCTCGCTGCTCAACGAGACGACACCGATCACACTCGTCCTCGCCCTACTGTTCCTGGTGGGGACGGGGGTCGGGTTGTTCTCTTCCCCGAACACCACCGCTATCATGGGGAGCGTGGAGAAACGGTTCTACGGGAGCGCATCGGCGATGGTGGCGACGATGCGCTCGCTCGGTATGATGCTGAGCATGGGGGCCGTCCTGGTGGTCTTTGCTGTAATCATGGGGTCGACGACCGTCACCCCGGAAGTATTCCCGGAGTTCATGAAGAGCCTGCGGCTGCTCTTTCAGGCGTTCACGGCCCTCTCGATCTTCGGGGTCTTTCTCTCGCTCTCCAGGAACAAAAATAGGGGGGAAGGCCTCTAATTTGCTTGAACCAGACCCTCTGATCCGAAGAGGAAGCGTTAAAAGACCGGGCACCCTGTTATCTCTTTGAGCGGATGGAGCTGGTGATCGGAAAGGACGGTGACCATGACGTTGCTGTCGACGCCCAGGAACTCGTCACGGGAAGAACGTGCATCATAGCGCAGTCTGGCGCCGGGAAGAGCTGGGGCATCGCGGTGATCTGCGAACAACTCCTGCAGGCGAGGATCGGGTTCTGTCTCGTCGATACGGAGGGGGAGTACTCCTCGCTTGCGGAACGGTTCCCCCTCATCAGGATCGGTTCCGGCGATGATCGTGACGTGGATATCGAGCGGGCAAACCTCCGGGACGTCATGCAGGAGGCGATCTGTTCAAGGACTGCCGTGATCTTCGACGTCTCGGAGACCGATATGCGGGATAAGGTGGCCCAACTCGCCGACGTACTCTACAACCTGGAGAGCAGACTGAAGAAACCGTTCCTTCTGATCCTGGAGGAGGCGGACAAATTCATCCCGCAATCAGGAGACGCCATCAAGCAGATCGAGGAGATCTCCCGCCGGGGGCGAAAACGAGGGCTCGGCTTGCTGATTGCGACCCAGCGGCCATCTCTTGTGACAAAAAACGTCCTCTCCCAGTGCAACAACCAGATCATCGGGAAACTCTCGATAGAAAACGATCTAAAAGCGGTCAGTCTCTTCTTCTCATCCCGTAAAGAGGTCGCCGAACTCACGGAACTCGAGCCAGGAGAGTTCTTTGTTATGGGCGGACTCTCCCGCGGAAAGGTGAAGATGCGATTCCGGAACCGGATATGCAGGCACGGCGGGCAGACGCCAAGACTCGTGCCGGCGCAGCCGGTCCGGCCGGGAGAACGGCGCCGGGCTGAACCCTGCGGCGGCAAACCGCAGCAGGAGGAAGCAGAACCGCCCATGGTGGAACCCCCCATCACGAGGAATGCGGTTATCCCTGTGCTGATCCGTGAGGAGGCGCTCGACATCGCCAGGGAGAAAAGAAAACGCAGGTTCAGGGTCCTGGAACCCGAAGAGCGGATAGTATCGGGTGAGCAGGTCTACCGGCCGCTACATCGGGTGAATGTCCGCTACATCGGTGGACTTCTGCGGAAGACCACAAAGACAGCGTCGTTCATCATAGATGGCTGCACCGGCTGCACCGTCAAGATTGACCGGGGACTGAAGGTCAGGCCGGGGTTCTCTGAACTCCTGGGGCTCGATGAGGCCGCGATCAGGGTCGTTACCGGGCTTGCAAACGGAGGCTCAACGCTCGTCGAGATCGAGGCCGAGACCCATCTTCCGCCGGCCGCGGTGAAGAAAGCGATAAAGAGTCTTTCGGATGCGAAACTCATAACAGAGGTAAAGACAATCGGCGAGACCACGGTCTACGTGCCGCTCCTGACAGAGGACGTCCCGCCGCTCTCTTCTCTCCGGGCTGGAGCCTGCGGCCTCCCCATGGAGCCTCTTCAGGGTGAGAGCCTGGAGGCAAGGGTCACGGAGTCGTCGCTCCGGACGATCCTGAAAGGGCTTGAGCCAACGGCCGAGATTATCGAGTTTGAGACGATCTATTACCCGGTCTACGTGATCCGGTTTGCATCGGAACGCGGTGAGCGCTCGATCGTCCTCGACGGTTGCACGGGAAAGGAACTTCCTTTCCCGGTATCGTGACCGGAGCACTTATCCTGAAGCGGAAGTAAACGAGATATTACCCCTTGCCGTCCCGGCGGCCGGCAGGGAATGAGGTGAGTGAACAATGGATTCATACAAGTGCACACAGTGCGGCTACGTCTACAACCCCGCTCTCGGCGACCCTGAACACGGTGTTAAACCTGGCACGGCCTTTGAAAACCTGCCAGATACCTGGAAGTGTCCCCGGTGCGGCGCGCCGAAGAGCCGGTTTAAGAAGTTATAAGCGCGGCGGGCACATCCCGGCCTCTATTCTGCTTTTTCTGGAGCATGTCAGGACACGGGGGGGCGTTTCCGCCCCTTCCCTTCGGCCGGGTGGCGCGGATGGTCAGCCGCAGAAGACGTTCGTTCTGTTATCTCATTGGATTCTTCCCCATCCGGCCGCTCCTTCTGGCCGGGATGAACGACCTGCTCTTACCGCAGAAAGACGTGGACGGCCGAAGCCTTGAATGTGACTTGGACCGGTTCCCCCTCGGCCAGCCGCAGGCGCTCAACGCTCTGCGGTGTCAGGACGGCAATGAATAGAACCCCTGCCTCGACGAAGACCCTTGAAAACGTGCCGTTCCTCTGGATCTCTGTCACCCTGCCGGGGAAGGTGTTTGCAGCGCTTGACTCAAAAGGTTCGCGGGACAAAATCACCTCTTCCGGCCGGATACCGACACAGACTTCACCCTCGATCTCGCTGACCGTCCGGACGGTGATCCCGCCGAGGTCGATCGCCGCCTCGCCGTTCAGAACCCTTGAAACCCCGCAGTATACGTTCTCCATACCGGTGAAAGCGGCAACAAACTCGCTGGCAGGTTTCCGGAAGACCTCGTCCGGCGTGCCGGTCTGGATAACTCTCCCCTCCTGCATCACCGCTACACGATCGGCGAGGGCGAATATATCCTCGAAGTGATGGGTGATGTGGATGACCGTTGTTTTCGTCGCCCGGCAGATCGACCTCAACTCCCTGCGGAGCCGATCCCGGGTGGAGGTATCGAGCGCCGAGAGCGGTTCGTCCAGGAGGAGGACGTGAGGCCTGAGAACGAGCGCCCTGGCGATCGCCGCCCGCTGCTGTTCACCGCCTGAGAGCGTCCCCGGGGTGCGGGAGAGGAGGCGCTCAATCCCGAGAAGGGCGGCGGTCTCCTGCACCTCCTCCCTTATGCTGGCGGGATCGGCCTTCCTCTGCCGAAGACCAAACCCGATATTCTCTCCGACGGTGAGGTGGGGAAAGAGCATGTAATCCTGGTAAACCATGCCGATCCCCCGATCTTTCGGGTCGGTGCGGGTGATGTCACGGCCATCCAGGGTGATCGTTCCATCGTCAGGTGTGTATATCCCCGCCAGCGTCTCGAGAAGTATGGTCTTTCCTGCGCCGGTAGGCCCGAGGATGATGAAGTACTCGCCGTCGGCGACTGTCAGGTCCACACCGTCGAGAACAAAGTCCCCGAGACGTTTGGTGAGCCCCGTGATCTTGAGAACCTAGAACACCCCCCGATCGCCGCTGCAGCGTTCGAAGACCGCAAACGAGATCACCGATATGACTATCAGGATGACAGACGCGGCTATGGCAAGATCGAGGTCGCCCGTTGACATGTTCAGGAAGAGCGCGATGGGCAGGGTCTCGGTCTTCATCCGTGTAGCTCCCCCAAGCATCATGACAGCTCCAAACTCACCGATAGCCTTCGACCAGGTGATGACCAGCCCGGCTATCAGACCGTTTCTGGCGAGAGGGAGGGTGACCTGACGGAACGCGCCCCACTCGGTGCACCCGAGCGTCCGGGCAACGTGCTCGAAGCGGGGGTTGATCGTCTCGAAGGCCGAACGGGTGACCCTGACCATATATGGCAGGTTTACAAAGAACTGGGCAACAACGATCCCGATCGGGGTGTAGACTATATCGAGACCGAACGCCGAGAGCATCTTGCCGAACGTCGATGGGCCGTAGAAGATGAGCAACGCCACACCCGCGACGAGCGGCGGCAGTGCAAGCGGGATGTTAAAGAGGGTGTTTACCAGCCCTCTACCGGGGAACGAGAACCGAGCTAACGAGTAGGCAACAGGCACGGCGGCGACAACGCAGAGGGCGGTGGAGACCACCGAGGTGACGAGCGAGAGTTCAACAGCAAACAGGATCTCCCGGGATCGCAGGCTCTCAACGAGAGCCGGAAACGGCGGGTAGACCACCAGACCAACAATTACCACGAGAAAGTACGCAATCAGGCAGAACAATACGGCAAGAAAGATTACCTTGAAGGGTGTGGGGCGAGGGAGAGTGGCCCGATCCTGGAACACGTTCACCCTGACCTGAATAATGCACTCTGTCTCTGGATCCGCTCGACGTGCTGAGGCGTCACCCACCCGGAGTTCGCGCTCTCGATGCAGTCAAATGCCGGGATATACGGCTTGATGTCGAGGATCGGAGTACCGTCCAGGAGGTCGACGCCCTCAATGGTGATGCTCCCCCCCTCGATCCCGGTGAGTCTGACAACCGATATACCAAGCCGGTTCGGACGGTTGAAGTGCCGGGTGGCAAAGATGCCGTGCGGCTCAGCGCCATCGATAAGCGGTCGTTCGGCAAGTTCTTCGGCGGCAGCCCGGTGGAACCGGTAGATGAGGAGGATATGGGAGAACCCCACGAGCATCGATAGCCCGTCCCTGTACTCCGGGAAGACCTCCACCGTGCCGCGGGCGGTGGAGAAGGCCGCCTGGATCGGGGTGGCGGCCGGATCGGTGAAGAGTGTCCTGGCGACGCCGATCGCCCTGCAGGAGTACTCCATGCCGATCACGGTTCTATACCGGCGTAGGCGGGATCTGGATATGCCGGGAACCCGTGCTTTACAAATATAGCCTTCCCCTCATCGGAAGTGACAAACTCAACGAAGAGACGGGCGGCATCCGGGTGCTCTGTGAACGTGGTCACCCCTATCGGCACTATAAGGACAACCCCCTCTTCCGGCGGCAGTTCGATGACCTCCATGGTCTCCGGGTTGACTATATCAAACGTGATTAGGGCGGCGTCAGCGGTGCCCATGTTCATCGCCACGGCCACCTCGTTGACCGTCGGCGCCCGTAGAACGACATTTGCCTCAACGGCGTCAAGGATGCCATGCTGCTGGAAGAGTTTATCGCCGGCCCTGCCGATTGCGGTGGTGTTCGCGTCGCCGAGGGCGATCTTCAGCCCGGGCCTGGCGAAGTCCTCAACCGAGGTGATGTTCTTCGGGTTTCCAGGGGCGACCACGATCACGGGGACGTGGTAGGCAACGTATCCGGGCTCCCCGACCAGCCCCTTACCCTGGGCGATCCGGTAGTCAGGCGTTCCGCCGGGGATGAAGAGATCGCCTTTCCGGGATAACTCCATCTGTGTGATGAGCGTGCCGGAACCGGCAAAGTTGTAATCGACGCCGATACCGTATTTCTCGGTGAAGACCTCCCCGATCTCGGTCATTGCCGTCTTGAGCCCTGCGCCTGAGTAGACCAGCAGCGTCGTGTTGTCGGCGGCGGAAGTCCCATTCTCGCTGACTGTGTTGCTGCACCCTGCCGTGCAGAGTAGAACGGCAATGAGGACAGCCGTAATCAATGCAATGGGTTTTCTTGACATGATATCATTCAGTACCGGCGCCCCGGCTATTAAAGACTGCTCATTTACTTTCAGGTTATGTCAAGCTGGTTTACTTTACGCCGGTTATGTTAAATATTCCGATCCATGCACTCAACAGAACCTATCATCCGAACGCACGCTGCCGGGATCTTTTGCAGTCTCTGCCAGCCACCCGGAACGCTCGTCAGGGTAGGCGTCAAACGCCGGGACGTAAGGCTTTATATCAAGGACTGGAGTGCCGTCCAGGATATCGACGTCCTCGACGATGAGCGCCGCGCCATCGACAGCAACAAGCCGCAGAATCGAGAGACCGATCGCGTTCGGGCGGCGGGGTGCCCTGGTCGCAAAGACACCATGAGGTCTTGCATCCAGGAACGGCACCACCTCAAGCGAATAGCCCTCAGAACGGTGGAAGTGGTAGAGGAGGATGATCCGTGAAAAACCCTCAATGTCCTTTAGGCCCGGGGCGCAGCCGGGGTTGAGTTCAACCGTTCCCCGGACACCCCTCGCTCCGACTGGCTGGATGGGCATATCACGCGGGTCGTGGAATGGGGTGTGGACGATGCCGATTGGAGTGAACTCGAGCCGGGTCATAAGTATCACGCAGGAAAGGTTCTGCAGCCAGGACAAAGAGGGTTTGTGTGCCGGCATGGCTTCTGAAGACGGATGTCATGCGGCGAAGACATTCAGGCGGTCGTGCAGGTATCTTAGATAACGCCGCGGTGTGAGCCGGTGCTGAGGACGCTCAGCGATCCTGTTTCGCGGCGGCGATCCGGGCGCGGAGGTCACGGGCAGCTGCCGTGACATCGTCCTCCCCGACGACCGCCGAGATCACCGCAACACCATCAGCCCCTGCGGCAATGACATCGGCAACGTTTCCCGCATTGATCCCGCCGATCGCAATTAGCGGGACGGAGACCGCTGCCCTGATCGCCGAGAGCACGAAAAGCCCGAAACCCGGCCCCGCATCAGATTTTGAACCGGTGGCAAACGTCGGGCTGAGAGCCACATAATCGGCACCCGCCGCTTCCGCACGGAGCGCACCGGCAACCGAACCCACCGACGCCCCGATAATGAATCCAGGAGGAGAAAGGCTCCGTGCCTCAGGCAGCGGGATGTCGGCTGCACCCAGGTGGACGCCGTCGGCACCGACCCTGAGCGCCAGATCAAGGTGGTCGTTCATGATGAAGAGGGCGCCGGAATCGCGGGTGATCTTCCGGATGGCAGTAGCAGCCTCGAGGAGGTCAGGCGCCGGCAACCGCTTGTCGCGGAGCTGGATCACGTCCGCACCCCCGTCAACGGCCTGAGTGGCGAGTTCGGCGTGTGAGCGCCCGCGACCAACCGTCTCGTCCGTGATCACGTAGAGGTCGTAGCCCATCTACAACACCTCTATCCGTGCATGGCGGGCAAGGTCATCCGGGGTGAGCGCGGCAAGTTCATCGAAGAGCGCCGCCCGAAACGAGTAAGGCCCGCGTGCCCCGACCTCCGCCCGCTCACCGGCCAGGCCGAACGCCGCAAGCGCTGCCGCCGACGAGACTGGAAGATCACCTGCGACCGCGGCGAACGCCCCGGTGATCGATGCGGCCATGCACCCCGTCCCGGATAACCTTTCCATCAGGGGGCTGCCGTTTCTGACGGCATACACCCTCCTCCCATCGGTGACGAGATCCGTCTCCCCTGTCATCGCCACCACCGTCCCGGTCGAGCGGGCGCACTCCCGCACCGTCGCCACGGGGTCGGCCGCGATACCGGCCGAATCGACCCCTCTGACGCTCCCGCCGGTTTCGGCGAGGACACCGATCTCCCCCGCGTTGCCTTTCAGGACGGCGATATCGAGAGCCTCCAGGAGCCGTCTTGTGGATGCAGTCCGAAACTCCGTTGCCCCGGCACCGACCGGGTCTAGGACGACCGGGATCCCGAGAACATTTGCCCGGCGGCCGGCAATCAGCATCGCCTCGACCTGTGCGGCAGAGAGTGTCCCGATGTTCAGGACGAGCGCACCGGCGGCTTCAACCATATCGGCCACCTCCTCAGGCGCAGATGCCATCACGGGGGCGGCCCCAACGCAGATGGTTATGTTCGCGCAATCGTTGATTGTGACGCTGTTTGTGATATGGTGGATGAGAGGCCGCTCTTCCCGCACGGCGGCGAGCATCCCGGCGGGGATCCCGCCATCCACATGCTGTACCGGTGAAACTTCAGTCATTCTACCAGACATAACTACTGCAGTAGAGGTATGCGCCGATGCATAAATCAGGCTCTGCCACCCAAAATAGGAATCTCCACGAAAAAATGCGCCCGCCGCGGGCACGGCTTTCTTGAGAAGCAGCACCACCTCAGGAGTGATTACGTGGCGTGGCGTGTGGGGGTGTTATAGCAAGAACGCCGAGGGGGAGATTTGAACTCCCGAGGTGCCAGGCACCAGTGGCTTTCGAGGCCACCGCCTTCCCGGACTAGACTACCTCGGCACAAAATTGACCTACAACATTTAGATTCTCCCACTATAACATTATCGAGATATGCTCTGCCGGTTCACCATCATCCCTGACGGCGGTACGCTGATTTACAGCGGCAGGCCCGAAGATACTTACGAGACCGCCCTCCTGTATTTCGGGATCAACCCCGATACCGCACTCGTGTTCCATAACGGAAGAAGCCTTCCTCAGGACAAAAAGATCGAGGAGGGGGAGGTAGTGCTGTTCCCGACCTCCTCAAGAGGCTGAGTTACTCGGCGCCCGCTTCGCCCGGCCTTTTTTCCGACCGGGTGATCATCATGTCGTCCACGCGTATGAGCAGCACTGCCGTCTCGGTCGCGCTCTTTATCGCCTGGGCCTTCACGCGGAGAGGCTCGACTACCCCGGCATCCAGCATGTCGACGATCTCGCCGGTGTAGACATCCAGTCCGGCGTGCCTGGCGCCTTCGGCATGCGCCTTCCTCATGGCGACGACCTTGTCGATGGTGTCAAACCCGGAATTCTCCGCAAGCGTCCTCGGGATGACCTCGAACGCGTTTGCAAACGCCTCGATGGCAAGCTGGACACGCCCGCCGATGGTTGCGGCGTAGTCGCGGATACGCAGCTGGAGTTCGGTCTCAACCGACCCCCCGCCAGTGACAAACTTGCCGTCCTCGATGGCGTCCTGGATAACCCGGGTTCCATCATAGACCCCGCGCTCAAGTTCGTCCAGAAGCAGCTGGGAGGTGCCGCGGAGGAGGATCGTGACTGATTTCGGGTTCTCACAGCCAGAGATGATCGTGAGGTCGGCATCGGGAACCTCTTCTACCATCTCAGCGTGGCCAAGCGCCTCTTCGGTGAGTTCCTCGGGTTTGTTGACGATGCTCCCGCCGAGCGCCCTGGCGGCGAACTTCATGTCTTCCTCTTTCACGTCCTCTATAGCGTAGACACCGTGCTTCGCCAGGTAGTACTGAACCGCGTCGGCGATCCCCTTCTGGCAGAGGACAACGTTTGCACCGGCAGCAACGATCTGGTCAGCAAGTTTCCTGAGCGACTCGCGCTCCTGCTCTGAAAACGCCCTGACCTGGTCGGAGGAGGTGATCTTGATCTTGGACTTCACCTGGGTCTTTGTGATCTCAAGCGGCTGGGCAAGAAGGGCTACCTTCGCGTTAGTGACCTTCTCGGGCATCTGCTCAAAGACACGCTTCTTGTCGATGACGACACCCCTGATCAGGCTGACATCATCCATCGAGTCCCCGCCCTGTTTCTTGATCTTGATGTCGTCCTCATCCACGACATAGATGCCCTCTTCTGTCTTTGTGGCAACCTGGCGCACCGCGTCCACCACGATCGCGGAGACCTTGTCCTTTACCCCCTCAATAGACTTGCCGGTCATGGCGGTCCCGGCGAGTTTGAGGAGATTCTCCCGGTCGTCGGCGCCGACGGGGATCGCCAGCTCATCCACGATCTCGAGCGCCTTCTCCATGCCCAGCCTGTAACCCTGCGCTATGGTGGTAGGGTGAACATCCTGAGCCAGCAGATCCTCCGCCTCCTCCATAAGGGAGCCGAGGAGCACTGTTGCGGTCGTGGTGCCGTCGCCGACCTCGTCGTCCTGGGCCTCTGCAACCTCGACGGCCAGCTTGGCAGCAGGGTGCTGCACCGACATCTCGTGCAGGATGGTTGCGCCGTCGTTTGTGATCACAACATCGCCGGTTGAACTGACCAGCATCTTATCCATCCCCCGGGGACCGAGCGTTGTCCGAACGGCAGCAGCAATTGCCTTTGCGGCCATGATGTTCGATCTTTGCGCCTCAAATCCCTGGGTGCGCTCAACATTCTCCCGCAAAATAATGATGGGCTGTCCAGAAAGCATTGTATAATCCTCCTTTGTCCGTTAGGTTTGTTCAGAGGTTCTATATAAATCAGTCGATGGCGGCTGCTGCATGCAACAGAGGCCATCAAACCAATGCCTCACTGGTTTGATAAACCTCTCCGTGTCCAGTCCATGGACAGATTCCGGGGGGGTGACCCGGGATCTGTATGAGGGTGACCCGGGATCTGTATGAAGATGCTGCCTCCATCTTCATGCGGTATGCCTCTTGTCACAGCGGCATGGTGCGGTTTTTTGCGAGACGGCATTGAGGGGAGGT
>JALHIW010000059.1:0-2810 GCA_022837745.1 Methanomicrobiaceae archaeon
TCGAGCCCGGTGGAGACATAGATGGCGGGCTGCGGTTGTTGCGGTGGTAATGATGGGGGTTCACATCCGGCCGAGGCTTCCTGCCCTCCGGCGGTGTGCTTGATCATGGTTTTTAGAAGGCTCATGGTTTCAGGCTCCAGAAATACGGGTTAATCGCTTTTCCCGTTATTTACCGGAGCTGCCCTGAAACCGTCGGAGACCATCTGCTGCGGTGGATACGTGCGGTGGCTGCGGTGGTCGTGCGGTGGAAGGTTTTCTCGTCCCACCGCAGGGGGTGGTTCTTTGTTTGTTATTTGTTTTTAGATAGTTATGAAGAAAGAGAAGATAGAGTGCGGTGGTTGCGGTGGTATTTGGGGAATGTCTCTCGCGCTGGGCCGGAATTTGCCTGGCGTCGGATGTCGGGTTGGTGAGTCAAAAAAATATTTCAGCCCATAGGGGGGTGAGACCTCTGGATTTACCACCGCATCCACCGCAAAGGCCATGAACGCCTTGTCTGGCAAGGGTTTGGCGTGCGGTGGTCATCCACCGCAAGAGACAGCGGTGTTCACCGCACCACCGCAAAACCGGAGCTGCGAATACTAACGTTCGTTTCATGTTGACCCAGGTGCCACCGTTTACTAGTGACCTGTTGGAGGAAATGCAAATCATGGCTGATCAGCAACAGGCCACAGGGGCAATCTCTCAGGGCATTCTCTAAGCACTCGATTGCTGGAAGATCGAGATGATTTGTCGGTTCATCCATAACAATTAAATGCGGCTGACGAATAATTCCAAGCGCCAATAGCACCTTGCGCAATTCACCTGGGCTGATATCAAGGTTATGTAACAGTCGTTCAGGGCGTGACCCAAGAGCACTCACCACTGTCATGATTTTACCAAGTTGTTCATGGGAAAGGTGATTTACATCTGCCATGATTTTTCGGGTTTTCATCATGTCAATCTCTTGCGGTAAATATACCAAATGCTCATTAGGAATATCTATGTGGTTAAGAATATGTCGAATAAAAGTTGTCTTTCCCATTCCATTTGCTCCAGTAATAGCAATACGATCGTCACGTAGCATTGAAATCTCTGGTATATGCAATTTTCTTGATTCATCGAGAGCGATTATGTCAGCAGGAATAGTAAAGAGGATTCGACGTGGAGAGACGGAACCATCGATCCAGAAATGAGTTGCATAGCGTTTCTTGATTTTTATCTCAGAAATTTGTTCCTGCCCATGCTTTATACGACCTTTTAATTGCTTAGCAAGACGCCCGGCATGACCATCCTGTCCTGAAACACGAGCCAGGTCGATTTTGGCACGCCCATCGCTGTCACCACGTGCCAAATGACGTTTCGATTTCTTTTTGTTGGCGCGTGAGGCTTTAGCGCAGCGACGTTTCGACTCGTCCTTTAATCGTTCCAGGTTTTGTTGCAAACTATGACGTCTATCCTGCAAACTTGATTCTTCCCGTTTAACATCTGCGGCAGCTTTCGTATAATTGCCAGGTTGTATTATGGCTTGAGGGGGGTCGAGAAAAATACATTGCTGGCAAAGAAGGTCAAGCAAATCTCGGTCATGGCTAACCAGCAGACCAATACCACGAAATGATGTAAGCGCTTCTATAAGCAGCTCACGGGCCGTAATATCAATATGATTGGTCGGTTCATCAAGAAGAAGGACATCCGGTTGTTGCCAGAGAGCGACAGCAATTTGAGCACGCTTACGCTCGCCATGACTTAGTGTCTGCCAGCGACTTACCCAATCATCGCCAATCCTTAGCTTTCCACGCAGTACGCATGCCTCTGCTTCAACCGTAGAAATCAAAAGTGATAGCTGTGCCGGAACATCGTCAGTGCGCTGCGGGCAGAAAACTATATGTCCGGACCGTTTGATAGTCCCTTGCTGTACCTGTAGATGTCCTGCCGCAAGTTGCAGAAAAGTCGTTTTCCCTGCACCGTTTGGCCCTACGATTCCTGTCCATCCTTCCGCAAGATGAACTGTGATATCCTCAAGCAATGAGGATATTGCACTATCATAAGAAAAGGTAACGTTTTGAAAAGATATTGACATTGTTGACCTCCAAGCATGCTGTAACAAAACATACTGGACGTCCCATTCCCATGGAATCAGCTAAAATAAAAAATGCCACGTCTTAAACGTGGCATTCAAATCATAAACGCTGAAGCCACCCAAGATCTACGGAAACAGAACGCCATTTTTTGGATAATTTAACGATCCAAAATGGGAACACGAAAATTTCGTGAAGGCTCGTTTCCGTTAGATTCTCAAGGGTATACCTCCATATAAATTTACTTCTAACTTAGCATCACAGGATGATGGCGTCAAGTTTTGCCTTTGATTTTGATAAAGTTCAGTGTCGTCATATCATCCAGTTTGGGCAAAAAAATACTCGAAGTTCTTGGTGTGGGCGTTGCGCTGCCGGTCGATGTCGAACCCGGCGTCCCGGATGACGTCCAGGTCGTTGCTGATGCGCCGACCGAGCTGAGCGGGCTTCTTGTATTCGAACTCGAGGTTGAATTCCCGGCCGACCCTGCGCAGCGCAGCGAGCAGTCTTCCCGCCGACACCGGTTCCATGGTGTTCTCGTTCTCGAACCTCACCTGGTAGCGTTCGATGAACCCCACCACATGGTTTGCCCGGTCGTCCTCGCCGTAGCGGGCCTTCTCATCCAGCTCCACCGCGTTCTGATAAGCGTGGAAGAGCGACGCCAGCGCCGTTGCGATGGGGTTCGACTCCCGCGCCATCTCCTGGCTGGTGTCGTTGATGGAATGGATCTGCTCGATGAACAGCGGGCTCAGATCCTCG
>JALHIW010000039.1:0-24287 GCA_022837745.1 Methanomicrobiaceae archaeon
CAATGCCGTCTCGCAAAAAACCGCACCATGCCGCTGTGACCAGAGGCATACCGCATGAAGATGAAGGCAGCATCTTCATACAGATCCCGGTCACCCCCCGGAATCTGTACACGGACCGTCCATGGACTGGACACGGAGAGGTTTATCAAACCAGTGAGGCATTGGTTTGATGGCCTCCGGCAGAGCCTCGTGAGGGGCCTAATGTTTTATTATATTGCAGTGCGTTGTATATGGGTAGATAAAGCGAGGGTTGCCAAGCCAGGTCAAAGGCGCCAGGTTGAGGGCCTGGTCTCGTAGGAGTTCGTGAGTTCGAATCTCACCCCTCGCATCGGCACTTTTTCTCTTCTCTGCCAGCGGCAAATCGATGTTGGGTGCGGCTTTTTGCAAACGCAATCTTCAAATCAGGCGGGAGACCACATAAATTGCGTATTCAAAGGGTTGCAGGATCAAGGAGGATATCCAGCGATGCTTACCGACCGGGAACGGGAGCGCTACAGCCGCCAGATAGCGCTCCTCGGGGAAGAGGCGCAGGAGCGGCTTTCAAAAGCCAGGCTCGCCATAGTCGGCGCCGGCGGGCTCGGCTGCCCGGTCGCGCTATACCTTGCCGCCGCCGGTGTGGGGGAGATCCGGCTGATCGATGGTGATATCGTGGACCTGACCAACCTGAACAGGCAGGTGCTCCACACCGAGAGCGATATCGGCCGACCGAAGGTCGAGTCGGCGGCGGCGAAACTCCGGGCGCAGAACCCGGGCATCAGGGTCGCTGCGATCCAGGCCGCCCTGGACGAGGGGAACGCCGCCGGCTATCTTGCCGGGGTCGATCTCGTCATCGATGCCGCCGACAACTTCGCTGTGCGCTACACCCTGAACCGGGCGGCGATCAGGATGGGTGTCCCGCTCATCCACGGCGCGGTCAGTGGGTTTGACGGCCAGGCAATGACTATCATCCCGGGAAGAACGGCCTGCCTGGAGTGCATATTCCCGGCGGCTCCACCGGGGGGGGAGATGATCCCGGTCGTCGGGACGACGCCGGGGGTCATCGGTCTTGTCCAGGCAAACGAGGCCATAAAGTACATCACCGGCAGCGGCGAACTCCTGGAGAACAGGCTCCTGATCTGGGACGGCCGGGCGGGGACGATGACGACCCTGGCCGTGGAGCGGCAGGAGGACTGCAGCGTCTGCGGGGGCGGCAGGTGAGGAGAAGAGCATGATCAGTGTTACAGAAGAGGATTTCGATATAAACGCCGTGATCGAGCAGGCGAAGAGACCGGACCTCGGTGCTCTCGTCACCTTCCTTGGCACCGTCAGGGCCGATGAAGGTGTGGAGGTGATGGAGGTCGAGGCCTACCGGGAGGTCGCGGTGAGAGAACTTGAGACCATCAGGGATGAAGCGTTCCAGAGATTCCCGGTAGCGGCCGTCTGGATCATCCACCGGGTTGGGCAACTCCGGGTCGGTGAGAACATCCTCCTCATCGTCGTCGGCGCCGGCCACCGGCATGAGGCTTTTGCGGCCTGCGAGTATGTCCTCGAGAGGATCAAGCAGAGCGTGCCTATATGGAAGAAGGAGATCGGCGATGGCGGTGAACGCTGGGTGCCCGGCGAAACCTCTGGAGGCGGGGCATGATCCGGCTTCAGCCCTGCCGGAAGGCCTACTCAAAGGAGACCCAGCGTGCGGTTCCGCCCGAAGAGACGCTGCGCCTGGCGCGGGAAAGGCTGCCTGCGGCCGGGATAACCAGGGTTGCGGACATAACGAACCTCGACCGGATCGGTATCCCGGTCTTCTCGAGCATCCGGCCGACCGCGGAGGCCGGGGCGATATCGGTCTACAACGGGAAGGGTGCCACCCCGATCGAGGCCGAGGTCTCGGCGATGATGGAGGGGATCGAGCGCTACTCTGCCGAGATAGGCGACCGCGAGGTGATCATGGGCCGCTGCAGTGAGGTCTCGGCGGAGTATAACGCCCTCGATCCCGCCGACCTGATCCTACCCGATCACGTCCCGGCCGATCTGGTGATCCCCTGGGTCCGGGGTTATGATATCGTGCAGCAGGAGGAGATCCTTATCCCGGCCCACGCGGTCTTCCACCCGCTGCCGGTGAAGATGGGCGGTCTCTTCCGGACGAACACCAGCGGGCTTGCCTCGGGCAACACCCTCGAGGAGGCGGTCTTCCACGCCCTGATGGAGGTTGTTGAGCGCGACGCCTGGTCGCTCGCGGAGGTGACACGGGATACCGGGCCGCGGATCGAGGGGATCGAGGACGGGCTTGCCGCCGACCTGCTTGCAAGGTTCGAGGCTGCGGGGGTGGAGGTCACGCTCAAGGATATCACCAGCGATACGGGGATCCCCACGGTTGCAGCGGTCGCCGATGACCTCGTCCTCAGGGACCCAACGCTGCTCACGATCGGGATGGGGTCGCATACCAGCACCGGGATCGCGGTTCTCCGGGCGCTCACGGAGGTCGCACAGAGCCGGTTGACCCAGATCCACGGCGCCAGGGAGGATACCGATACAGCGGATGTGAGGAAACGGATCGGCTACGAACGGACGAAACGGCTGAACCGCCACTGGTTTGCGGATTCGGAGAGTGTTTCGTTTGCTGACCTGCCGTCGTTTGACAGCGACGACTTCCTCACCGACATCCGGCACGTCATCGACCGGCTCAGGGCGGTGGGGCTGTCGCGGGTGATCGTGGTCGACCTCACCAGACCCGAGATCGGGATCCCGGTCGTCCGGGTTGTCGTGCCCGGCCTGGAGATCTACGCGATGGACCAGGACCGGATGGGCAGGAGGTGCCGTGATGCGAGGCGTCGTCGTATTTCTGGGTCCAAGCTGTGACCCGGCGGCAGCCCGCCAGATCCTGGACGCCGATTACCGGCCACCCGCAAAACGGGGCGACGTCATCCGGGCAGCGGAGGAGGGGGCACGGGTCATCGGGCTGATCGATGGCGTCTTCTTCCAGGATTCTGCCGTCGCCCACCGCGAGATCCTTGCCGCGCTGAGGGCGGGGGTGCGGGTCGTCGGCGCCTCAAGCATGGGGGCGCTCCGTGCGGCGGAACTCGACAGCCTGGGTATGGAGGGTGTCGGTGAGATCTACCGCGCCTACCGCGAGGGGAGACTTGTTGCTGATGACGAGGTGGCGCTCCTCTTCGATCCCGAGACATTCGCGGCGATCTCAGAGCCGCTTGTAAACATCCGGGCGACCGTTCAGGCGGCGATCGAGTGCGGTGTGATCGGCGCCGATACCGCCCGGGCGCTGGTAGAGGCCGCAAAGGAGATCTACTTCCCCGACCGGACGTACGAGGCGGTTGCAAGCGCGGCAGAGGGGAGGGGTGGTGACCCGGAGGAGGCTGCACGGTTCCTGGAATTCGCCAGGGAGCATGCCGTCGACCAGAAACGCAAGGACGCGCTGCTTGCGCTTGAGTACATCAGGGATATCATCAGCGCACCCTGAAAAAAAAAACCGGGTGCGTCTCCACAGGTCTTTTGCCCCCTGGAAAGCCGGGCCCGGATGTTCATGCCATACTGCTGCTTCACCGCGGCTGGATCCAGGACCGATGAACCGCTCCACTTACGGGTCCTGCCGGTCTGCAGCGGGCAGTTCCCGCAGCCCCGGATATATCGAGGCCCATGCGGAAAACAGAGCAATTACAGTGTCAGTTCACCTTTTTCCTGCAGGTAATGGCCCGGGCCTGTGGCACTGAACATGGCCGCCGTTATCAACTCAAGCGGTTCGAGTAGAGGTGCATCACTCTCGAACGCATCTGCGAGGTCTTTCAGCCCCTGGACAAGGCAGTCAAATATCGTCTCGTCGAGCGGTATGATCCCTTCTCCGGAACGGATCCGCTGGAAACGCTCACGATTTCAGGTTGGCACGGTTCCTGATGCATACTCAGGTGTACCACCATCATACCAACGTCGCAGCAAACAGGATGCTTCTGCGAGCGGTCGATGTTGCCATCAGAGATGGTATCGTGGACGTTGAGAGGATCAAACTGAACAATGAGGATTTTCTTGAGAACTACCTCTCGCTTGACGACGCACGGTTGATAACGCAAATACTTTCCGAGCCCGGGAGCACTGCAGCCGAATTTATCAGGAGGCTGGAGATGAGGGATCTCTTCAAACGTGGTTATTTACAAAACTGCATTGTTTTGTAAATATGGAAACCTTCCTGAAAAAGGCAGGCGCCCGGTGCGCTGATCGAGTGGGGACTCCTTGACCGCTGTTGGTGTAGGGTCACACATGGCCGGGATTTTTGAACCTACGAACCCCTGCGAGACAGGGTAGCCCTCAATCGATACCTGAAAAAACAGGGCGTTCACAGAACCACCTCTCAAGAGATTTTGAGATACCACAAAGTAGATAGTGTGAAAAGAACCAATTATACGACCAGAACAGAGGGTTGCAAAGAACCCCGGACCCGTGTCCATTGCAACCGAGAAAGGTTCGAGGCCGGACGACAACTCTCCGCAATAGTATTGGCCAGGAATCCCAGAAGGAGGTTTCTGCGGTGTTATTATGGCGTGGATCGATGGCCCGGGGCCTTGCCTGCAGGAAGAAGAGCCGTTTTGCTCCCTCTCATTCGATAGATTGAATCCGGTTATCGCAGCGGCCGCTCTGGCACGTACCGCACCGGTAAGGGTGCAGACGCGATTGAGACCAGGCCGGGAACTCTGTATTACCGATCCCCTCTACGCGAAGTGTGAGGGTTATCGGTATCCCGAAGGGGACGAGCCAGGATAAACCCCTATCTATCAAGGGCCTATCAGACATTCTGAAACTGCTGTTAGAGAATCTCAGAACTAAACAAAAAAAAGGTGAAACTTGTATGGAGATCATCCCTAGAGTGCATATCGTGGATGGTGTGGATGCAAACGTCTACATACTTGAAACCCCTGACCACCTCACCCTCATAGATACTGGTCTGCCGGGTCGTCTGGAGAGGATCCTCAACTACATCAACAAACCTGGTAGAGATCCTTCAAGCGTCTCCAGCATCATCCTCACGCACTCTCATATAGACCACATGGGAAACGTCTCTGCGCTGAAGAGGCTGACAGGTGCAAGGCTGTTTGTCCATGAGGACGATGCCCCGTTTGTTGCAGGCCGGAAGAGTTTCCCGCTTCTGAAGGGGCTGGAGGGGGCGATACTAAAAGCCCTGCCATCCCTCAAACTTGAGTATGTCGAACCGGATGTGCTTCTCAGGGAAGGCGATGAGATCGAGGGTTTCACGGTAATACATAACCCGGGGCACACGCCCGGGAGTATCTCCCTCTACAGCAGGGAGAGAGGTGTCATATCCGTCGGAGATGCTCTGAGGTATATCGATGGCGAGATCCGGGGGCCACCCACGGAGTTCACCCCGGACATGGACCAGGCCATAAGGTCGCTTGGGAAACTGACAGGGATGGAGTATGATATCATGCTCAGCGGCCATGGGACGCCGCTTGGGCCGCATGCTTCAGAAAGGGTCAGGGAGTTCTGCCGGTCGCTCATCAAGACTGGAGATGAAGCATGAAAAAGATTCAGTATAAGTGGCTCGCTCTTTCCGCCACGAGTCTTGGACTGCTGCTTGGCGTCATGACCGCAAACGCGCTTCTGATCGCGCTTCCGGACGTCACGGCAGACCTCAATGCGCCCATGATACTCGTCATATGGGTCCTGATGAGTTATCTGCTCGCCACGACCGTTCTTGTCCCCTCCATAGGGAGGGTCGCCGATATGATCGGCAGAAAGAACCTCTTCGTGCTGGGTGCTGCGGTCTTCACCGTCTCGTCGTTGCTTGCAGGCATGTCACAGAGCGGCACCCAGCTCCTGATCAACAGGATCATACAGGCGGTCGGCGGTTCTCTGATGATGGCAAACAGCACCGCCATTGTGACCGATGCCTTCCCGAGGGGGGAACTCGGGATGGCCCTCGGGGTGAACGGTATGGTTCTGGCCATAGGGTCGGTTCTGGGCCCGATCATAGGTGGGGTGCTGACCACACTCATGGGCTGGAGGTGGGTCTTCTACATCAACGTGCCGTTTGGTGCTCTTGTGACCGCCTGGGCACTCTTCCAGATCAGGGATGTCGCGCCGCTGCCGGAGGGCGAACACTTTGACTGGCCGGGGGCTATCACCTTCACAGCAGGCATGTTCTTTCTGCTCTTCGCCCTGACCGAAGGGGGGTTCGAGGGCTGGTCTTCTCCGGTGGTGATCGTATCCCTTCTGCTCGCTGCTGTACTCCTGCCACTCTTTGTTTACATTGAGTCCAGAGTGGAGCAGCCTATGCTCGATCTGCGGCTATTCCAGAGCCGCATTCTGGTCTTTGCCTACTCTTCGAACCTGATGAACGGGATCGCGAGGGGTGCCGTGATGTTTCTATTGATCTTTTATCTCCTCGGTATCAAGGGCATGGACCCGTTCACCGCAAGCATATACCTGGCGCCGTTTGCGTTGACGATGATGGTTATGGCTCCGATAAGCGGGAGATGGTCTGATAGGCATGGTTCAAGAGTGCTGAGCACGGTGGGGCTTTTGATCACCGGTATAGGTCTGCTGGGCTTCACCCTCTTTACGAGGGTGGATATGTCCATATCGGAGGTGGTGATCTGGGGCGCTGTGGTGGGAGTGGGGTCTGGCATATTCAACTCTCCCAATACCAACACGATCATGAGCGTGGTGCCACCCGAGAGGAGGGGTATCGCTGCAGGCACGAGAACGATGATGAACAACGCCGGGTCTCTCCTGAGCATCGCGATGGCTTTTGCAATCCTCTCCTCAGGGCTAACGCCGGAGGCGATGAATGCGCTCTTCATCGGTGCCCAGATCGGGAGCAAGGGCATACTTGTGGACGTGTTTATATCTGACCTGCGACTTGCCTTCTTCATCTCGTTCGTCATAAGCATGGTGGCGGCGGTGATCTCCTACATGAGGGGCCCGACACCGGTGTGGGGTGATACGGTTGCTGCTCCTGCAGATGAAACGATGATTTGTGATTAACCCTCGCAGATCGGCGATATGATACAGGGTTCTGAGGGGGTCGGTCCAAAGACCATCTCCAGTTTTGGTTGGGGCGGTGTGGTGCCGCAACACCCGTGTTTTCACGAAGAAAAGAGGCAGAAGCCCCCTCTACTTCAGTGTGGGGATGAATGCCGTTCTCAATGCATCCCGGCCTTTATCGTCGCGCTCGTCCTTGGAGTGCCAGCGGTGATGGCTGGCGGCCCCGCGGCCACCGTCGGCACGATTGGTATCGGGCTGCTGGTCATGATCATCGTTGGGATCCTGGTCACATTGATCTCGGTGATCGGTACCATCCGGTTTGCACGGAAGAACAGCATGGGCCAGGCTTTTGCTTTCGGCGCCATCCTCCAGCACATCGGAAAGATTGGCTGGGGAGTTATATCCTCGCGCTCATCATCCTCTGGGTTGTCGCGATCATCTTTGGCTTCATCGCTGTTGCGCTGGCGCTGATCCCGTTCATAGGATGGCTGATTTTGCTCTTCCTCTACCCGGTCTGGTTCATCTTTGTGGCACGCTACGTGACGCTGATCTACGAAAGCGCCACGGAACCGGCGTAAAAACACCCCCTTTCTATTTTAACTTGCGGGGGTGAAGGGGAGATATTGCTGTAGTGACGGTTGTGTCCTCCCTGATACCCTCGTTCCAGATCACCCCCTCCCCGGGGGCGGGCAGTGCGTGTTGATAGAACCGTGTAATGGGGAGGGATCCCATCGGAGATCTGATAAACGCCCTTTGTTTTCCCGTCTCTTTCCGGGGAGTGGTTCATCAAACCAGGGCATCGCCTCCACCGAGGCCATCAAACCCTGCCCAACCTTTAAGTTCCCTCGCCTCCAACCATGATCCGGTGAAAACCACTATGAGTGATTGTTTTATTTGTTGAACCGATCCGCTTTTTTGATACCACGTTACGGGACGGCGAGCAGACACCGGGTGTCAGCCTGACGCCGGCCGAGAAGCTTGAGATTGCAGCCCACCTTGCCGGTATCGGTGTCCACGTCATCGAAGCAGGCTCCGCAGCCGCATCCGCCGGAGAGCGTGAATCCATCCGCCTTATAGCAGACGCCGGGCTCAAAGCCGAGACCTGCACCTACGTCCGGGCGCTGCCCGCGGACATCGACCTCGCCGCCGACGCCGGTGCAGACTCCGTCCATCTGGTAATCCCGGTGAGCGACCTCCACATCAGCAAGAAACTCCGCAAGACCCGCGAACAGGTCTGCGAGATGGCCTGGAGCAGCGTCGAGTACGCAAAAGAGCGCGGACTCATCGTCGAACTCTCCGGAGAAGATGCATCCCGCGCCGACCAGACGTTCCTGGCAGAGATCTTCCGGGAAGGAGTCGAACGCGGCGCAGACCGTCTCTGCTTCTGCGACACCGTCGGGCTCCTCACGCCCGAAAGGGCGGCCGAGATCATCCCGCCGCTACTGTTTGCCCCGCTCTCCATCCACTGCCACGACGACCTCGGGTTTGCGCTTGCAAACACCGTCGCCGCGCTGCGTGCCGGAGCATCCGCCGCCCACGTCACCGTCAACGGCCTCGGCGAACGGGCGGGGAACACCGCCCTCGAAGAACTGGTGATGGCGCTCGAGGTCCTCTACGGCGTCGACACCGGGATCGTGACCAGCGAACTCTACCCCCTCTCGACCCACGTCGCCCGTCTGACCGGGGTGCCGCTGCCGACCAACAAACCCATCGTAGGCGAGATGGCGTTCACCCACGAGAGCGGGATCCACGCCCACGGCGTTATGCGGGACGCAAACACCTACGAACCCATCCCGCCCGAGAGGGTGGGAAGAAGGAGGCGCATAGTCCTCGGGAAACACTCGGGGTCTGCAGCGGTCGAGGCCGCGCTCCACGACATGGGCTATAACCCCAATCCCGCGCAGCTTGCCGAGATCGTCGCAAGGATCAAACGGATGGGCGACACCGGAACACGGATCACCGACGCCGACATCATGACGATCGCCGATACCGTCATGGAGATCGAGTTCAAACCCTGCCTCGAACTGCGGCAGTTCACCATAGTCTCCGGGAGCAACGCCGTGCCCACCGCCTCCGTCACGATGCTCGTCAACGGCGAGGAGATCACCGGTGCCGCGGTCGGGAACGGCCCCGTGGATGCGGCCATCCGCGCGCTACAGCGATCGGTCGCGGATGTCGGGGATGTGCAGCTTGATGAATACCGTGTCGACGCCATAACCGGGGGCACAGACGCCCTCGTTGACGTCTCCGTGAAACTGAGGAAGGACGGAAAGAGCGTCACCTCCCGGGGTGCCCGGACAGACATAATCATGGCAAGCGTCGAAGCGGTTATCACTGGTATGAACAGATTACTCAGGGAAGAGCATGAAGACCGGAGCCAGGACTCTGATAGAAGCGCTGCAGCGTGAAGGGGTGGATACCATATTCGGCTACCCCGGCGGCGTTGTGTTGCCGATCTACGATGAACTCTACGACTCGTCGATCCGGCACATTCTGGTAAGGCATGAGCAGGCAGCGGCGCACGCGGCCGATGGCTACGCGCGTGCAAGCGGCCGCGTAGGTGTATGCCTTGCCACCTCCGGCCCCGGCGCCTGCAACCTTGTAACCGGTATAGCGACGGCCTACATGGACTCCATCCCGATCGTCGCCCTCACCGGCCAGGTGCCCACAGCACTCCTGGGTAACGACGCTTTCCAGGAGTCGGACATCACCGGGATCACGATGCCGATCACGAAGCACAACTACCTGGTGAAGAACGCCGCCGATATCGACCGCGTTGTAAAGGAGGCGTTCTACATCGCCGGCACAGGCCGGCCAGGCCCGGTGCTGATCGATCTCCCAAAAGACGTCACCATGGGCGAGGTGGATGAGGCATCCTCGCCGCCGCCGGCGATCTCGCTTCGGGGCTACCAGCCCACGTATGAGGGGCACGTCCGCCAGATAGACAAGGCGCTTGACCTGATCGCGGAGGCAGAGCGGCCGCTCGTCTACGCCGGCGGGGGCGTGATCCTCTCCGGCGCCTCGGCCGAACTCCGTGAGTTTATCGAGACCGCCGCCATACCGGTGACAACCACCCTTATGGGGCTTGGCGCCATCCCGGGAGACCACCCCCTCAACCTGGGGATGCTCGGTATGCACGGCACCGCGGCCGCAAACTTCGCTGTCACGGAGTGCGATCTCCTGGTGGCAATCGGGGTGCGGTTCGATGACCGGGTTACGGGCAAGATCGAGGCCTTCGCCCCGAACGCCCGGATCATCCATATCGATATCGACCCCGCCGAGATTGGGAAGAACAAGAAGGTCGATGTACCGATCGTCGGGGATGTCGGGAGGGTGCTCCGGGCGATGCTTGCGCGGATGAAGAAGCGCGGCGATACGGCGAACTGGGTGAACCGGGCGGCCGCCTGGAAGGCGCAGTTCCCGCCGAGTTACCGCGACGACGATCGCCTGCGGCCGCAGTATGTCATCCAGCAGCTCTCCGACCTGATGAAGGGCGAGGGGATCGTCACAAGCGAGGTCGGCCAGAACCAGATGTGGACGGCGCTCTACTACTGTTTCAGGAAACCGCGGTCCTGGATAACCTCGGGCGGTCTCGGGACGATGGGCTACGGGTTCCCGGCGGCCATAGGCGCCCACTTTGCCCGGCCTGATGAGACGGTCGTGGATGTCGCGGGTGACGGGAGTTTCCAGATGAACATACAGGAGCTCGCGACGGTTGCGCACAACAACATCCCTGTGAAGGTTGTCATACTGAACAACATGTACCTCGGGATGGTCCGGCAGTGGCAGGAACTCTTCTACGACCGGCGTTACGCCTACACCGAGCTCTCGCCGGTGGACTTTGTGAAGGTCGCAAACGCCTACGGTGTCGAGGGGATACGGGTCGAGGAGAAGGCTGATGTTCGCGAGGCGCTCGAGACGGCCCTCTCCCACGATGGGCCGTTTGTCCTGGACTTCAGGATAGAGCGGGAGGAGAACGTCTTTCCCATGGTCCCGGCCGGTGCTGCGATCAACGAGATGATAGGGGTGCGCAACCCATGACATTGCATACGCTGAGCGTCCTGGTCGAGAACAGGGCGGGTGTCCTCTCCCGGGTTGCCGGGATGTTCTCGCGCCGGGGGTTCAACATCGAGAGCCTTGCCGTGGGGACGTGCGAGGAGCCCGGGATGAGCCGGATCACGATCGTTGTGAACGGGGATGATGCTGTGGTCGAGCAGGTGATGAAGCAGACCAACAAGATCATAGACGTTATCAAGGTCTCCGACCTGACGGAGCGCGAGAGCGTTGAACGAGAGCTTGCGCTGATCAAGGTGGCCGCGGAGACCGGGGCCGCCCGGGCGGAGATCATGCAGATCGCAAACATATTCCGGGCGCAGATCGTGGATGTGGGGACGAGGACGCTGGTGCTCCAGGTTGCGGGGGATACCGACAAGATCGAGGCCCTGGAGAAACTCCTGCGGCAGTACGGCATCAAGGAGCTCGTCAGGACGGGCAAGGTTGCCCTCCTCCGCGGGTCAAAGACTGTTAAAACCTCTAAATAACTTTTTGTGCGGTGTGAATGGCGATCGGAGCGATCTCCGATCGATTGTGTTATATGTTAGCATGCCACACGCTGTCACAGCATGACGATACTTGGTTTACCACTCCACACGATACTCTATGTGGGCGCAACCGTCGTCCTGGCCTTTGTGTTGTTGATCATATGGGGTCTGCGGTTCCAGGAGGATGAGTCCTGATGGCGGATCTCGCGACGGTCGCCCTGATCGGGATTTACTTCTTTGTGCTCCTGGTTATAGGCACCTGGGCGTCGCACAAGATCCGGAACACCGAGGACTACATCCTTGCGGGGAGGTCGCTTGGGTTCTGGATCTTCACGATCCTGATCGTCTGTTCGATATGCAGCGGGATGACGCTGCTCGGGGTCAGCGGGTTTGGGTATACTTCGGGCTGGCCGGGGATCTGGGAGCAGATCTTTGTCCCGCTTGCGGCATCGTTCTGTATCATCTTCTTCGGGGTGAAGCTGAACGCTGTGGGGAAGGAGCGGGGCTACATGACCGTCCAGGACTACCTGGCCGAGAGGTTTGAGAGTCCGCGGGGGATGCGGGCTCTCTCGGCGGTCTCGGGGATCCTGGTCTCGCTGATATACCTTATAGGGCAGTATGCTGCGATCAGCATCGTGCTGGTCTGGATATTTGCGATACCGCACTGGCAGGCGCTGCTGATCTCGGGTGTCATAATCATAGCCTACACGGTGATCGGGGGGTTATACGCGGTGTCCTGGACGACGCTCTTCCAGGGCGGGATCCTGATTGTGGGGGTGCTCGCGATGGCGCCTTTTGTCATCAGGAGCGCGGGGGGGCTTACCCACATCAACACGGTTCTTGCGGGGATCGATCCGAACTTTGTTGAGCCCTGGTTCCCGAGCCCGGCATACGCGTCTTACGCCTACGCGACGCCGGAGTTCCTCTTCTCGTTTGCCATACTGCTGATGGTGGGGCTTGCGTGTGCGCCGCATGTCATCAACAACGTTCTGGCGGCGAAGGAGTCGCGCTACTTTAAGTGGTCGCCGCTTGTGGCGTTCGGGATATACGCGGTTGTGATGTTCCTGGTGAAGTTTACGGGGTTTGCAACCAGGGTGCTTGTGGAGGAGGGGGCGGTGGCCCTTCCCAATGTTGTGAACGCCCAGGATTATGCGTTCATTGTGGGTGTGGAGTATGCGATGCCAAACATGTTTTTATGGGGCATTTTTGCTGTGATTGTGCTTGCGGCGGTGATGTCGACGACGGATCGGCTGATGCTCACGATAGGGACGTCGTTTAGCTGGGACATCTACAAGAACCTCTTCCGACCGGCGGCTTCGGAGAAGGAGGTTCTCATGGTCTCCAGGGTCGCGGTTGTCGTGGGGGCGATGGGGACGCTTATCCTGGCCATCAATCCGCCGCCGATGCTGGCCTGGCTGATCTGGATGGGTATCGGGGTTATGCTGGCGACGTTTGCTGTTCCGCTGCTGGCCGGCCTCTACTGGAGGGGGGCGACGGGTGCGGGCGGTATTGCGAGCATGGCGACCGGGCTTGTGGCGGCCGGGGTCTTTGGCTACTGGCACCAGTTTGTGGCGCCGCTTCCGATGCACTTCAGTTTCTTTGCGTTGCTGCTCTCGCTGCTGGCGATGGTTGTTGTGAGTCTTCTGACGCGAAAGAACTCTCCCGAAATACTGGACGGCACCCGGACGGGCTGGTTTATCCAGTCCCGCGGCAGGGCGGGGCGTTCCGGCGGTGCGCCGGGGGAGGCCCGGCCGCTCGAGGTTAAGGCCGAGAGGGAGTGAGAGAGGGGATTTTTCCCCCAATCTTTTTTCCCGCCTGTGTGATGCCTGGAGGAGGGTTTTGGGCGGACGCCGGGGAAGATCCTCTTGGGCTCCCCGGCCGGCGGCGGGCCGGTCTTGTGTCTTGTTGAGGGGTGTTCGTTGAACAACCCCCACCTCCCGGCCGCTGCCGCGGGCAAGTGTATGGCGATTGGCCCGGATACCGTGTCCGGGGGACGGAAGCAGGATTTCAGTCAAGGGTGTTCACGTTGACTGCAGAGGAGTGGTCTCCTCCCTAGCAGTGTATCAAGGGAGAATCGCCCCCGCCGGGGTAGGGGGAAAGAAACTTTCCCCCGCCCCTGTCTCCTATGTCTCCGGTTGAACGGTATTCGTGAAACACCCCCGCCTCCCGGCCGCTCCGCGGCCTCCTCCCGCCCCCTCCAGGGGGGCGGGCAGTGAGTGGCGATAGCACCGGATACCGTGCATGGTGAGCAGGAACAGGATTTCAGTCAAGGGTGTTCACATCGAGCCGCGGATCTGCTCATCCTGGCCGGGACACTGTATCGATGGGATATCGCCCCCGTGGGGCCTGTCGCTTGCGTCTCCTGTGGCGGTGTTTTAACCTCTGGGTCCACCCCCCACCTCCCGGCCGCTGCCGCGGGCGAGTGTTTGGCGATAGCACCCGATAGCCGTGTCCGGGGAGCAGGAGCGGGATCTTGACGCGGGGGGATCCACCGGCAGGGGGGTTGATGCTCTCCCCTGGAACCGTATCTATGGACGATCACCCCGCCCCTCCAGAATAGAGTTGGAATAAAATAGGGTGGAAGGTGGGGTAAAAACCCCGTTCCTTTTCCATCTTCCCAGTCCAGCGTCCCGACGGCGTCGGCCCAGTCCTCGACCGTGCTCCTGATGGCCTCATCCTGGTAGGACGAGAGCCTGAGGGTCTTCCGGGTGAAGGTGAGGTAGTAGTCCTCGCCCGAGGTGTGGTGGCGCCTGAGCTGGGCGTAGTAGGTCTCGTGCGGGAGGTCGCGCTTGACATCGCCGCCCATCGCGGCCGCAATGGCGGTGTTTGCAAGCACCTCGGCGGCGTTCGCAAGGAACGCATCGTTCATCCCGGGCTGCTCGCGGCTCCAGACCTCTTGTGGGACGCATCTGTGAGAATGTCTCCGGACGAAGAGGGAAGCCTCTCCTGCCGGCCTTTCTACCGGGTCAAACCCACATTTCGTGAGGCCGCTCCCGGCCTTCTCTGAGGTGTTTGATCTGCGGCTCGTTCCGGTCCCGGATTCCGCCGGGCGGCAGGGGGTCTGCTCTCTCCCCTCGAACCATCTGGCCGCGGGCTTTTTTCATCTACACTTAAGAATCTCTTCCCGGTTCGGGATCCGGCATAGACCTCCCCTGACTGGAACTTACCACAGCACATACAGAAGCATCCCCGCCACCCCGCCAAAGAACGTGGCGGTCAGGTTTGTGCCGGAGTTGCCGATCCTGCCGCTGTTCTCGAGCGTTGCCCCCACCACGCTGTCGACATTGGTGCCGATGAAACCCGCAATGACCGTCACAATGGCAAGTTTCGGGTCAGCAACGCCCATCACAAGGGCAACGGCAGCAACAATGATCGATGCCAGGATGGCCGCAACTTCGCCGCGCAGTGTCACCCCCCCGTTTGTACCCCGTGGCACGGGTTTGAAGGTGGTGATCAGGTATGGCGTCTTTCCCGTGACACCAATCTCGCTTGCCGCGGTATCGGCAGCGGCCGAGGCAACACTACTCATGAATAGTGCCGCAAACGCCGGATTCCCGGTTATACCGTAGAGGATGGCGCCGCCTGTTGCCACAAGACCGTTTGCAAAGACGTTGAAGTAACCGCGCACCCCGCCGTGCTCCTGCGCGACGCCGAACCGTTCCTTGTCAGCATAGCGGTAACGGGTTGCCGCTGCACCGATGATGAAGAATGTGAGCATGATGAGGAACCACCTGACGTCCGCAAATACTATCAGTATGATCCCGATCATCGCCCCGGAGAACAGACCGCTGATGTCGGCAACCCTCAGACGGTAGGAGGTGTATCCGAACCCGAAGGCTATAACGGCCGCAGCGATGAGGATGCTCAGGTCGACCTCATACTTGAGCTCCTCAAAGAGGAACATGGTCATCGCGACGCCGAGCGCCTCCACCATCAGCGCATCGTCCCGCCCGCCGAGAACCGCCCTGAGGAGGACCGCAGCAACCACCCCCATCAGGGCAACAAGGGCCACGGTGTAGTGGAGGTAAAACATCACCGCAATCGACACAACGATTGCAGCAAGCATGTGGTAGAGATACGAGGCATGCTCCCCTCCGGTGAGGCGGAACGCCACCTCTCCGAAGACAACGATACCGAGCGTGCAGGTAAAAACAAACGTCGAGAGCCAGCCAAGCCCGTAGAGCACGGCAAGCGCGATTATAGATAGAGATACATAGCGGGTATCCCTGATGAGAGAGAGAAGAAGCGAGAATAAAACGAGGAATAACGTGAGCAGCCAGGGCGGCTGGAGCAGAGGGGCAAGGCCTATGAAGACGAGGGTGAGCACCGATGAAAGAACCAGCCCCTGCCACTTTGTCATTCTTATATGGTTGAAACTACATGAACAAAGCCTTTAGGGTCGACACCCGGTGTATCCCCTGCATTTTGCCCCTAACCCCTCCTGAATGCAGGATCCGCAGGCGGCCGGAGGAAAGTCACGTCGAACATTATATTTCTGAGGGAAGAGAGAGATTATACGCTGAAAATGTCGCCGTCACATCAACTACCCAAAAACTACGATATCGAAGAGGTGGAGAGGCGCTGGCAGTCAACCTGGCGGGATGAAGACAACTATTTCGACCCCTCCTCGCCAGAACCCAGGTTTATCATCGACACTCCACCGCCTTACCCAACCGGCAACTTCCATATCGGCAACGCATTAAACTGGTGTTATATTGACTTCATCGCGCGCTACAAACGGATGCGCGGCTACAACGTAATGTTCCCGCAGGGGTGGGACTGCCACGGCCTGCCCACCGAGGTGAAGGTCGAAGAGACGCACGGGATCACCAAAAACGACGTATCCCGTGAGACGTTCCGGGAGATGTGCCGCGACCTCACCCTCGGGAACATCGAGAAGATGCGGGCAACCATGCGGCGTCTCGGATTCTCCATCGACTGGAGCAACGAGTACATCACCATGCTCCCGGATTATTACAGAAAGACCCAGGCGTCGTTCCTGCAGATGCTCAAAGCCGGCGACATCTACCAGAGCGAGCATCCAGTTAACTTCTGCAGCCGCTGCGAGACGGCCATCGCGTTCGCCGAGGTAAACTATGCATCCCGCACCACCCAACTCAACTACTTTGACTTCGACGGCATCGAGATAGCCACCACCCGGCCGGAACTGCTCGCGGCCTGCGTTGCGGTGGCCGTCCATCCAGAAGACGAGCGTTACGCCTGGCTTCGGGGGAAGAAACTCAGCGTCCCGATCTTCGGCCACGACGTCCCGGTGATCGAGGATCCCGCCGTCGATCCCTCGTTTGGCAGCGGAGCGGTGATGGTGTGCACATTCGGCGATAAGACCGATGTCTACTGGTGGAAAGAGCATAACCTCGACCTCCGTAAAGCAATCGACCGGAAAGGGGTCATGACCGAGATCGCAGGGCCGTATGCAGGCATGACATCGGAGGCCTGCAGGGAGGCAATCCTTGCCGACATGAAGAGAGCCGGGATCCTGAAACGGCAGGAAGAGATCGAGCAGCGTGTCGGGACATGCTGGCGCTGCAAGACCCCGATCGAGATCCTCTCCGAGCGGCAGTGGTTTGTCCGCGTCCACCATGACGATGTTCTTGAAGCGGCGCGGAAGATAACCTGGATCCCGGAGCACATGTTCACGCGTATGGAGAACTGGGTAAACTCCATGGAATGGGACTGGTGCATCTCCCGGCAGCGGATATTCGCGACCCCCATCCCGGTCTGGTTCTGCACCACCTGCGGCGGGATGGTTCTTCCAGCCGAAGAGGAACTCCCGCTCGACCCGACGGTCGACAAACCCCGGCACCCCTGCCCGAACTGCGGCGGGAACGAGTTCGCCGGCGAGAAGGACGTGCTCGATACCTGGATGGATTCATCTATATCAGTGCTCCACGTCACCGGGTGGGACGGGTCCAACAAAAAACCTCCATACTTCCCGGCGCAACTGCGCCCCCAGGGCCACGATATCATACGGACGTGGGCATTTTACACCATCCTCCGGGCGAAGGCGCTGGTCGGGAGCCACCCCTGGGAGCAGATCCTCATAAACGGAATGGTGCTCGGTGAAGACGGTTTCAAGATGAGCAAGAGCCGCAGCAACATAATCTCCCCCGAGACGATCATCGAGCAATACGGCGCGGACGCCTTCCGACAATGGGGAGCTGGCGGCGCGGCGACCGGTTCAGACATCATGTTCAACTGGAACGATGTCGTCGCCGCATCCAGGTTCCAGACCAAACTCTGGAACATCTTCCGGTTTGTCATGGGACACCTTGAACGCGGCGCCGACCCTGCTGCGCCGGTGACCGAACTCTCTGACCGCTGGCTGCTCGTCCGGCTCTCCGGGACGGTCGCGGAGGTCACCGCTGCAATGGAGGGCTACCAGTTCGACCGGGCGCTCAGGGCTGTACGGGAGTTCACCTGGAACACCCTTGCCGACGACTACATCGAGATCGTGAAAGGCCGTCTTTATGAGGATGATGAAGAGGGAAGAGCAAGCGCCTGCAGTGCGCTCAGGACTACCATGGACGTTCTCTGCCGCCTACTCGCCCCGATCATACCTCACTTCTCCGAAGAGTGCTACCATACCCTCACCGGGAGGAGCGTGCATAAAGAGACCTGGCCGGAGTTTGAATACACCGATGAAGATGCGCAGCGCCAGGGCAACCTCCTGGTGAAGACTGTTGCGGAACTGCGGCGCTACAAGCACGACCACGGCATGGCCCTGAACGCCCCCCTCGGCCACGTGACAATCTACACGCCGGAACCGCTCGACGATGCCGGTGATGCCGGACGGGCGCTCGTCGCCGATCTACACTGGGTAACCGGGACGCCGCAACTCGAGGAGGTCGTGACCGGCGTCGAGTTCAACATGGCGGTCATCGGGCCGACCCTCCGCGGTCTCGCCAGAGGGTTCATGGAGGCCGTTAAGGCTCTTCCACCGGAGGCTCTCAAAAACCCGCCTGCAACCGTCACGGTCGATGGCAAAGAGATCCCGGTGCCACCCGGCGCGTTCACGCCGAAGGTCACCTACCGGGTGGGGGGAGAGGATGTGGATCTCCTCACGCCCGGGGATCTCGTCGTGACGATCGGGCGAAAGCCCTGATCTCGTCTGCGACAAACCTGGCAACCGTCTCTTTTTCAAGCAGCGCGTCGACTATCACAAACCGCGCAGGGTCAGAGGCGGCGATCTCCAGATAGTTCTCCTGCACACGTTCAAGGATCCCGGCGTTCTCAAAGTATTCTCTCTTCGTTTCAGGATCGAGCCTTGAGATGGCATCATCCACGGGGAGTACCAGCAGGAACGTCCGGTCAGGCCGGATCGACCACCCCTCGTGGATCCGGCGCAACCACTCCCGTGGCTCGGGCAGCACACCTTCCAGGACGACCGGCTGGTAGGCAAACCTGGAGTCGGCGTAACGGTCTGAGATGACGATCCTCCCCTCATCGAGCGCAGGCCGGATCAGCGTATCGATATGCGCGGCATGGTCGGCGCAGAAGAGCAGCGCCTCGGTGATAGGGTCCATCCGCTCGGCGATCGCCCGCCGCACAGCATCACCGACCCAGGTTGCACCGGGCTCACGGGTGAAGATGGGATCCAGGTCAGCCAGGAGGCCGCGGAGACGGGCAAGGAGTGTGGTCTTCCCGCTGCCATCGATCCCCTCGACGGTGATCAGCAGGGCTGCCCCCTCCGGATCCACTCAAGCGGCATCGTGCCGCGATGGACGGCGGTCGCGACTATAGCCCCGTCAAACCCGGTATCGGCAAGGAGATGGATGTCATCGACCCCGGAGACTCCGCCGCCGTAGAGGAGGCGGCCGGGGTAGCATCCCCGCATCTCCTCAAGGCCCCCCCGGAGGAGGCCGCGTTCCGTCCCCACGGCACCGATGTTCAGGATGATGCAGCCCTCAAACGCTAACTCCGATGCGAGACGCAGCATCTCCGCCGGAGTTATTCCCCAGGGGAGCACCCGGCCGTTCCTGATGTCGATGCTGAGATAGCCGCCAGGGTAGGCCGCAAGGTCATCGATGGCCGCTGCCGCTGTCTCGGTGCCGACGACCGGTATCACACCATCGACCGCCGCGGAGTCTGCGGGCGACCGGCAACCGCGGTCCAGGTAACACCGCTCGACCATTGCAGCACAGCGCCTGACCAGGCCGTCCTGAGGTCTCCCGCCCTGGATACTGTCCAGGTCGGCGATGTAGAGGTACCGGGGCGAAAGAGCGGAGAGGTAGGCCCCGGGTTCGGCCGATGGCGCAAGCCCCCAGGTCAGCGGCCGGTATGCAGAACGGTTGCCTGCCTTACCATGCACCACAACGCCCCCGGCAAGATCCAATGCAAGAATCAGTTCCATGTCCTCAACGTAATCACTATTAGGGTGAAGGATCATTAATTTCTATGCAATTACTCGTCAGCCCAAGCAGCATTGAAGAGGCGAAAGCCTCGCTTCCCGCTGACATAATAGACGTTAAAAGACCTGCTGAAGGCTCTCTGGGCGCTAATTTTCCATGGATCATACGTGAGATCAAGGAGATCGCCGGCAGTAAGCCCGTCAGTGCTGCAATAGGGGACAATGAGTATAAACCTGGAACCGCAGCCCTTTCGGCATACGGTGCCGCACACGCCGGCGCCGATTATATCAAGGTCGGCCTGATGTTCGACGGCGTTGATCGTGCCCGTGAGGTCGTCGAGGCGGTAACCACCGCGGTGAAACGGGAGTTTCCCGATAGATATGTTGTCATCGCGGCGTATGCAGATTTTAACAGGCTTGGCACGATCTCGCCGTTTTCGATCAGTCCGCTGATCGCGGATGCAGGGGCTGACGTGGCCATGATCGACACGGGTATTAAAGACGGAAAGGGGCTGTTTGCGTTCATGGACGAGGAGACGCTTACCCTGTTTGTCAGGTGGAACCGTGAACTGGGGTTGCGGACCGCCCTTGCCGGTTCGCTGAGGTTTGAAGACCTTGATGCCCTGAAACGGATCAACCCGGATATCATCGGTGTCCGGGGGATGGTCTGCGGTGGGGATCGGTCGAGCACGATCAGGGTGGAACTGGTTGAGAGAGCAAAGATGATGATTGGGTGATGTATGTACATCGAGAAACTGAAGATGGAAACAACATTTACATTCGATGACGTGCTGCTCGAGCCCGCGGAGTCGTGGGTCGAGCCCGACGAAGCCGATGTCAGGTCACGGTTCTCGCGGAATATTCCTCTTAATATACCTCTCGTGAGCGCTGCCATGGATACGGTTACCGAGTCGGCGATGGCGATCGCCATCGCCCGGGAAGGGGGTATTGGCGTCATCCACCGGAACATGACCCCGGAGAGCGAGGCTGCTGAGGTCAGGGTAGTCAAACAGGCAGAGGACCTTATCGAGCGCGAGGTGGTGGCGGTCGGCCCGGATACCACGGTCACCGAGGTGGAGCGGATCATGCGGCAGTACGGCATCGGCGGTGTCCCTGTCATCGAGAACGACAGGGTGATCGGTATCGTCAGCCGCAGGGATATAAGGGCGATCCTTCCCAAACACGGCGATGCGAAGATCAGCGACTACATGACGAAGAAGTTGATCACCGCAACAGAGGATATCACGGCGGAGAACGCCCTCGAGACGATGTATGCAAACAAGGTCGAGCGTCTCCCCGTCGTTGATGGGGATAGGCGCCTGGTCGGGATCATAACGATGCGGGACATACTGGAGAAGAGGCAGTACCCCCGCGCAACCCGCGATTCGAACGGTAAACTCCGTGTCGCCGCCGCCGTAGGGCCATTTGATTTCAATCGTGCTGTGATGCTGGCCGATGCGGGTGCCGACACCCTGGTGGTGGACTGTGCCCATGGCCACAACATGAACGTCGTCAGGGCGGTCGGCGAGATCAAGGCGAGCGTTACAGTGGATGTGGTTGCCGGAAACATCGCAACAAAACAGGCGGCCCTGGCCCTTCTGGATACCGTCGACGGGCTGAAGGTGGGTATTGGACCTGGCTCAATCTGCACAACCAGGATCGTTGCGGGTGTGGGCGTACCGCAGATCTCGGCGATAGCAAACGTTGCGGAGGCGGCGGGAGAGGCCGATGTGCCGGTCATCGCCGATGGCGGCATCCGCTACTCCGGGGATATCGCAAAGGCGATCGCCGCGGGTGCGGACTGTATCATGGCAGGCAGCCTCTTTGCCGGAACGGACGAGGCGCCGGGGAGGATTACAACGATAAAGGGCCGGCGCTACAAGCAGTACCGGGGTATGGGATCGCTTGGCGTCATGAGCAGCGGCGAGTCGAGTGACCGTTACTTCCAGAAAAAAGAGTTTGGAAGGACCAAATTCGTTCCAGAGGGTGTCGAAGGCGTCACCCCTTACGTTGGCCGGGTCTCTGATGTCATCTACCAGCTTGTTGGCGGCCTGAAGTCGGCGATGGGCTACACAGGCTCAAAGACGGTAGCGGACCTGAAGAGAAACGGTAGATTCATCAGGATAACCCCTGCCGGTTATGGGGAGAGCCATCCCCATAACATCATGATCACAGATGAGGCGCCGAATTACCGTCTCTTTGAATGATAAATTTTTATGCTGTGATCACTAACACTAAGTTAGTATGCTTGAGAGGGGCGACGTTTCCCGGCTCCTGGATATCCTGGGAAACCGGAATAGAAGACGGATAATCGAACTGCTGAGGCAGAAACCGTGTTTCGTGACAGAAATCTCCGAACGCCTGCTGCTCAGTCCGAAAGCGGTAATTGAGCATCTGCAACTGATGGAGCGGGAGCAGATCCTTGGATCATACCAGGATGAGCGAAGGCGAAAGTATTACTACCTCTCGCATGACATCAATCTCATCATAAACCTGCAGAAGCAGGATGATGCTGTCCTCCCCGGGGTTGAGGAGGACCGGCAGGCACGGATCACAAGAGACCTCGTGCTGCTCAGGAGGATGATCGGGGTTCACGATGAACTTCTGGAAAACCTTGAACACCTGGAAGACGAGATTGAGTCACGGTTCACCGATCTCATGCGCGAGGGAATCTTCACAGATGAAGGAGAGTTGAAGATCATCCTCGCCCTCGTGCAGTCTGACCTGAGTGCCGGGGAACTCAAGGATGTGTGCGGCCTGTCCGCGGATGAGCTGAAAAAAAGGCTGGGCAGCCTCGTGAAGATGGGGATTGTCGAGAAGACGAACAACCGATACCGGATAAGTGTTACACATGGCGGATAACCCTTACGACGAGATGTTTCGAAAGATCGAGCGACTGATGGAGCGGATCCTTAGCGATCTGCCCGATTGCGACCCGAAGATCATCGGGTTCGCCATCATCAGCGGACCGACCGGAGAGGGTTTTTATCCCTGCATTTCCGACGACAACTACGATGACCCCGAGGTTGAGGTGATCGAGGGGGATGACTGCATCTACATAACAACGGAGGTAAACGTCCTGGCGGACGGTGCACCCTACGTCACGTTCCATAAAAAATCTGTGACCCTCTGCACCGGTGGTGAGAGGGAGATGATAGTGGACCTCAATTGCGAGATAGACCTGGTGCACAGTTCCTACAACGTGCAGCACGGTGTGATCGATGTTGTCTGCCGGAAAAGGGAGATGCCGGGAGAGATCCGCAGGTCTTGAACCGCGTTAGTGTGGGGGGCAAACCCCCAAAAGAACCTGTTTTCGTGATGGCACGCGAAGAGTGGTCACTCCTGATACCCTTCAAGGGCGAGCTGGTATATCCAGTCTAGAAGAATGGTGCACACTTCCGGGTCGCATTCCCGGTCGCAGCCGATGCAGGGGAGAACCTCCTCGCCGGCAAGGATGAGACCCGGGTCAACGGCGCGTTTCTTCGCCCGCAGGAGATATGTCTTGATCCCGTCACTGCGAAACTCGATCCGTTCGATCAAACCAGCATCCAGCAACCGCTTCACAATCCGGGAGCACTTCCTGCTGTCAATATCAAGGAGTTTCCAGAGATCGCTCTGGAGAACTCCTTCACGGTGCGACTGGATGACGCTGAGCGCTTCTTCCTCCAGGTCAGACATGGTAATCAGAGCAGGGGCGCAATGGTCAGTATATTGTTGCCGCGTATGACAACCGTTCCGAGAGTGCGGCCCCGCTGATCTCCGGTGTACTCTGTCGTCTCATCCATGTGCAGGTTCAGGTGCTCGTCGACCGCCACGAGCCTTCCTTTGAGTTTCCTGCCGTCATCCTTGATCTCGACGACGATTTTAGAGTCCACAAGCGAAAAAACCTTCTTTACGGGGAGTACAATGCCATTAACCATCTGCTCTTATATGGTTATATTCGCTCATTAAGGTTTCCTTCAGTCTCGCTCCTCTGAAAGAGGCCATCAAACCAATGCCTCACTGGTTTGATAAACCTCTCCGTGGGCACTCCATGGACAGATTCCGGGGGGTGGCCGGGATCTGTATGAAGGTGCAGCCTCCATCTTCATGCGGTATGCCTCTGGTCACAGCGGCATGGTGCGGTTTTTTTTGCGAGACGGCATTGAGGGGAGGTGGGAGAGGGAGGCGGGGATGGTCTATGAATACCGTTCAACCAGAGACACAGGAGACAGGGGAGGGGGGAGCCGTATCCGCCTCCCCCCTCCCCGTCGAGCCGCCTCCCCCACGGGGCGATTCTCCCACAGACACAGTGTCACGGGAGGAGACCACTACTTCGCGGTCTCACCTGACACTCCCTGAGATCCGGTTTCCGTCCCCCGTGCACGGCTATCCGGACTATCGCCATGCACTGC
>JALHIW010000040.1:0-17306 GCA_022837745.1 Methanomicrobiaceae archaeon
TGAGAGATCGTTTAACTGAATACTATCTTTTAGAGACCCCAGATAACTGATCTTCAGGTAGGCTGCAAGATCCTTCTGGAGGTCTGCCACCGACTGGTAGCGCCGTGCGGAATCCTTCTCAAGGCACTTCAGGATGATCCCGTCCAGGGGTTGAGCATCCGGGTTGACCGCACCGGGACGTTCAGGCGCTTTTGTCGCGATCCCCATACCGATCTCGACCATGCTATCCCCGGTGAATGGCAGCCGCCCCGTGACCAGCTCGTAAAGGATCACACCGATCTGCCAGATATCCGTCCGCTGGTCACTTATATCACCGTTGATCTGCTCTGGAGCCGCATAAAAAACAGTGAAAAGCGGTGAAACAGAGTGAGAGGCGCCCGAGATGAGCCTGCTCAAACCCCAATCAGTGATCTTCGGAACGCCATTGTCAAGCAGAATATTCTGTGGCTTCAGATCCAGGTGGATGATCGATCTGGCATGAGCGTACTTCAAACCCTCACATATATTGATGACCATCATGGCCGCTTCCTCTGGAGAGACCGGCTTTTTCATCTCAGCAAGGGAGCCACCACAATACTCCATCTCGATAAAAGGGATAGGTAAAATATTATAATCAATAATTCGAACGATATTACGGTGTTTGAGATGCATCCAATTCTGTATCTCAGCCATAAACGCTTTGCCTGTTGATGGCTCGAGCGCTATCGGAACCTTGACTGCGGCTATGCTTCCATCCCGTTTCGTGACACAAAACACTCTTGCAAATCCGCCCTGACCTATAACCTCACTCTCCGTGTAACGCGATGCAAGGCTGGCGGGAAGTTTCTGCATCTCCACGGCCTGGAAGACGCGAGGAGATGATGCAGCCTTTTTTTCAGGCCGGGGCAACTGGTAGAGGATGGTCAGGCTGGCGCCTTCCCCTTTTGCCGGGGCGTGAAGAAGCAGGTCTCCCTCCTGCATCTCCCGATACATGGCTTTACAACAAAGGTGCATCCGATGGTTCGATCGGGGATATCCCCCAACTGTTCGGTGGAGTTCACCGGCATTCACTTTAATTGAGGTTCTTCTATCTTCCAGGGCGCGCGAAAAGAGGTTTTCAAGTTCTTGCTGGAAATCGCTCGTTGCAGGAGGAAGGGACTGCCTGACTAACGTGCTCCTTTCACCCTTCCCGGACGCAGTGGTCGGTGTATCCCGGGAGATCCGGTTCAACCGGTCGTTTGCATCCTGGAATTCAGGGTCGATCTTCAAGACAGTTCTGTAGCAACGCGCAGATTCCTGAACTCTCCCAAGTTTCTCGAGTAGCCGACCTTTACAGTACCACGGCCAAACAAATGTCGGTGAAATGCTGATCGATCTGTCAAAACAGTATAATGCGTCCTCTGATTTCCCCATTTTGGCGAGTGCAACGCCTTTTCCATTCCAGGACATGGAGAGTGGCCTGATCTTCAAAGCACTGTCATAACATTTAATGGCCTGACTGTACTGTCCTAGTTCTCTGAGAGCGTCTCCCATACCATTCCAGGGGTACGCGTAATCATTTTTGAGCGAGATTGCCTTCTTGTAAGATTTTATTGCCTCTACATACCGCCCCAGGTTTCTCAGTGCATCACCACGCGCATTCCAGGCGTAGCGATAATCAGGCCTGATCTCAACCGCTTTTGAGCAGCACTTAAGGGCCTCCTCATAATTCTTAAGACTGAGCAAAACATAGCCTTTATTGCTCCATGCAGGTGCGTAATCCGGGTCTGCACGGATAGCCTTATCAAAACAGGCTAACTTCTGTTGGTGGTCAAGTACTTTCTTTCCTTCCGCAACCCAGCGTTTTGCTGCCTCACGATCCGGTTTATTCCATAATAGAGACATCTTCACTCCACCCTCACCCTGTGCACTATCACCTCAGCTTTCTGGATCAACTCGACGGGGAGATCCCCTGCCTTCATTTCAACCCTGGATCGGATCTGGTCTGAGAGTTCTTGCGCCTCTGCCCGCACGTCTCCCCTAGAGTAGCGGATGAGATCGAGTGAATATTTGTAGGCAGCAGCCAGGTCGCCGATCTTCATGCTGATCAGCACGAGGCGGGTTGACCGCACCGGGACGTTCAGGCACTTTTGTCGCGATCCCCATACCGATCTCGACCATGCTATCTCCGGTGAATGGCAGCCGCCCCGTGACCAGCTCGTAAAGGATCACACCGATCTGCCAGATATCCGTAGTCTGACCTTTGGGTTTGTTGGCGATCTGCTCCGGGGCGGCATAGTATGCGGTAAACCCTCCTGAGACGGTTGCCGTTCGTGATCCTGCCATCACCTTCGAGAGACCCCAGTCGCTGATCTTAGGCACACCTCCTTTGAGCAGGATGTTATGCGGCTTGAGGTCACGATGGATAATACCGCGAGCATGGGCATATTTCAGACCTTCACAGACGTTGAAGATCAGCCAGGCCGCATCCTCAGGGGAAACCGGTTTTTCAAGGTCTGCAAGGGTTGTATCGCAGAGTTCCATCTCGAAGTAGGGGAGGGGCATGATGTTGTAGTCCAGCACGCGGACGATGTTCTCGTGGTTGAGCGACGTCCAGTTCTGAAGTTCGGCGATGAAAGATTTACCTGTGGCTGCATCCAGGGAGATTGGAACCTTGAGAGCAGCCCATGAACCATCCGGCTTCTTCACCTTGAAGACCCGGGCAAAACCACCACGCCCAATGAGTTGGGACTCTGTATACCGATTCGAGATCTCTGGCGGCAGGCTCTTCGGGGTCATGGGGTGTGGAAGATCCGGCGGGAGGGGAGAGTCGGAGGGGTCGCGCCGTGACCCCACAGCGAGCCAGAACCTCGTGACCTGCTCATACCGTCGGTTTTCAGCGTCGTGATACCGACAGGTAATTTCAAGGGGTATATTCCCTTTCGACCGGGGTTTGATGCCAACCTCGAGCACCTTGCTCTCTCCAGCAGCAAGATCAACCGGTCGAAGCCACCGGGTCTCGACATCGTCTGAGAAGGTCAGGATTATCCCGAATGCCGGCGCCTTCCCGGTATTGGTGAGCGTCAGTCCAACCTTCTCCCATTCATCAATGGGGATGGATGTATGAGTCAGCGTTATTGTGAGATCCGGTTTTGCAGTCGGTGCAGAGGACTCACTCTGGGGTGAATGAGGATCACGGCCCGCTGGTCTAAGCGGGGCGGAGGCGGTTACGGGGTGCAAGGTTCCAGCGCCGCCGGGCGGAACACCCTTATCTGGATGGGAAGGCGGTTTGTTCTCTCCACGCCCGGATTTCCGGGCGTTAGACCTCTGGTTCCGTGAGTGGATGACGAAACCTACGGGAATTATGGTTGCGACCAACACCACCAGCAGTAACCCGAGCCATTTCCCCGGGAAGAGGTCTGCTGAAACATAGGTTGTTTCGCCAGCCGTAACAAAGCGCGTCGCTGAGTAGTCGTAGTATCCCGTCCTGGCGAGACGGACCTGGTGCGACCCCGGCGAGAGATCGGAAACAATCAGCGGGGTGACACCCCTATACGTACCATCAACGTAAACACTCGCTCCCGAAGGACTGGAACCTATACTCAATGAACCCGTTGTAGCAGCCGCGGGAACTTGAGAAAGAGTTGCTGCCCGAAGGACTGGAACCTATACTCAATGAACCCGTTGTAGCAGCCGCGGAAACTTGAGAAAGAGTTGCTGAAACATAGGTTGTTCCACCAGAAGTTACAGAGACAGTGCGAGTATAGTCGTAGTATCCCGTCCTGGCGAGACGGACCTGGTGTGACCCCGGCGAGAGATCGGATACAATCAGCGGGGTGACACCCCTATACGTACCATCAACGTAAACACTCACTCCCGAAGGACTGGAACTTATACTCAATGAACCCGTTGTAGCAACCGGAGAAGGATATATGACATCATTTGTGGTTGCGGGAACTGTGGTAGGCGCACCCTCGATATCGGCAGCGCTCACGACGTCGCGTGTCACCGAATGGGAGTCTTTCAGATCACTGCCGCGCAGGTGCTCGATCTTGATTATCAGAACCTGCCCGGTCGTGCTCGAGGGGACGGTGCCGCGCAACTGTAGATCAAGTTCGGTGTCGCCCTCATCGCTCAGGTCGTCCGTGGTGGCCATATCATAGGTGAGCACGTAGCGTGCGGTCACCTGCTGCCCCGGCTCGAGAGAACCCGTTGCCGGGTTGATGGTCTCGGTTTTAATGTTAAACGCCGATGCCGCCTGCACGGCACAGAGAAGTGCCACCAGCAGGATAAACCACCTTACGATGCTTGCCTTCATAGGCCCATCATCACCAGCCCAACACCCTCAACAAACTGCACCTCGCCCTCCATCTTTGCGGCACAATCGTAAAAAGCACGCTTTACCATGCCAGGATCATCGGTGCAGGCCTTCAGTACATCATCGAAGACCACATGATCCCGCACCTTCAGGGCTTCAAGCATCAAGTTCTTCACGTTACGCCTTACTTTCGCTTCCTTCTCGGAATCGATCTCCAGTTCGCAGATCGCGGCAAAAGCCCTGGCCGTCTCATCGGCGTGGTTGAAAAGAAGAGCACCGGCCTCCATATCAAGGAGGAGGAAAGAAAGGTGTTTCGAGATGAAATTGCGGTGGAACTCCTCGCTATCGACAAAGTCGCGCAGTCGGCGCTCAAACCCGGTAGGGGATGCCAGACAGAGGACAGTGGGGATACCAGATGACCGCGCCCGATTCCATGTCTCATCAAGAATGGCCGTCACCTCGGTCAGTGAGAGAGGATCGCAGTCATAACCTTGATCGGCATACCTCTCGATCCGGCATACATAGCGCGCACTAAATACATAATGCTTTTTTTCCCCGAGAAGTTTCTTCTCGACGAGACGAAAAGTAAGAGAACGATTCAGAGGCAGAGGTCGCTGCATCGATCTGCCACCACGCTCCGGGACGACAGGCTCCTCCATCTCCTCGCTCCCCTCCACGCGGAACGTCCTACCGCCGATCACCGGACAGACCCCGATCTTTGTCTCCATCCTGCCGATGAAGGTCAACTCATACTGTTTCGCCTCTCCGGTATCGACGTACCTGCTGCGCTCATCCCGATTGCTCCCTTGCAGCGCCTTCATGGCGGCTTCGATCCGTTTCTCCCGGGAGTTCAGGTCTTCTTCTCTTTTGCTGGCAGACTTCAGGGCATCCTGTGCCGCCTCCTCCCTCCTGGCAACCTCACGCTCCTGAAACCTCAGGGCCTCCTCCCGTTCTCTCAACTTACGCGACCGATCCTCGTTCTCCGCCACCAGATCCAACTCGATCGCGTTCTCCCGCTTCCTGGCTTCATCTTCCCATGTTCCAATCAGATTTCCCAGCCAGTCAAGTTCCGTCACCGCATCGGCAACGGCCGCATTGATCTTGCGTTTGTAGCCGTCCCATCGCTTCTTAAGGTAACCTCTGATGGTCAGGCGAATCTCTGACCTCTCAAGCGACCTATCGACCCATGTGTCCATTTCGATGTAGTAGTCATGAAGCAATCTGAGTGTCTCTTTGTCCCGCTGGAAGAGTTTTTTCCTTATATCCTTCTCGCTCAGTATCTCAAAGATGCTATAGCACTCAATCCTCTCATAGAGTTCAATCTCATCTTCAGAAAACGTCCTGGCAGCACCGAACACCTCCCCATTGGTCTTCATGCTGGCCGCGAGAGCGACAAGTGCGGCATCAAACTGCGACCGAAAATGAAGATCCAGATCCGGCAGGAACGTCCCACACTCCTCCTCCAGATATCGATCAAAATTCATCCGGATCTGGTTCCAGAGTTCGACCCTTCGTTCAAACGACTCATACCTGATCTGCGGTCCGCTCTTTAAGACACGTTTTGCCGGCACCAATAATCTCTCAACGCACCCGCCCTCTCCTTCCTTAAACATCTAACCACCTCTGAGAAATACCTCCATCTCCTCATTTATCTTATTTGCAAGAAAATCCACAACTTCCCCATAACCCCTGACGGTGATCGTAACCATCGTGGCCGCGCCGCTCTTAAGGGCAATCTCGATGAAAGCCTGCCCTTTTTTCGTGGAAATAGAGTAGTACTTTACCCCCCCAGATGTGTATTCGTAGCCTGCACCGATCCTGCTCATAAGGTAGGTGAGAAACTTCTCGATGACGTCAAGATCCTCGTTGCTCTCATACCGCAATCGCCTGACCCTTTCCTCAACCTCTGGATGGTAATCCTCTATCCGATAGACTGCGATCTTTTCTTTGTCTCCCTCTATACGGGAATAGAGATCTTCAAGGAACTCGTCGATCATCGGCCCTTCAAAGATTATTGCAGTTCCTTTTGGCTTTGACACCTCTGCCCGGCCGCCCCACCGTTCAATTGTATAATCTATACGCTTTCTCTCCGCATCAGAACCATAATCCACGATCAGGAGATACTCCATTGAACTCTCTTTTGAGACCTACACCTATATAGTTTTTCATCCGATATGGAGGATCATGGATACCACATCCATATTGGAGATATATTTATATGGTTAAACGTTTCACTCTCGGATAGAGTGCCTATGAGTTTCCTGGATACATTCAGAAAGAACCCTGTAGACAAACTAAAAGTTCGTGATCTTCAGGAGGAAGAGATCCGGCTCAAGACCCAGATCGAACGTGCACGAAAGGAGATCAACAAACTCGAAAAGGAAAAGAAGAACCGGTTCCATGAAGGTGTCGGGGCGGACCTCCTGAAGAAGAAGATGCTTGCGCAGGAGATCAAGCAACTGGACATGGAGATCCAGCTCAAGACGCAAAAATTTATGGCAATGCACAAACAGCTCATGTTCGTCTCGAACCTCGCCGTGATCAAACGGTTCGAGAAGGAACTGAAGAACACCCATTTCTGGGATAAGATCACCCATATCCCTCCAGAACAATTTGAAAGCGCCCTGATCAATGTTAACCTCTCTGGGAAGGCCTTTGAGAACGTGCTTGATAGCCTGAACCAGGTCTTTGAGATGGAGATCACCGACTTCCAGACGACCGAAGATGAGGCCGAGAAGCAACTGCTGGACACCTGGAGTCAGATCGAAGCCGGAGCACTTGAACTGGAGCAGGGTGAGAAGATGCTGTCCACCAACAAAGAACTTGAGGACAGGGAGATTTGAGGGGCTGGATATGGGTCTCCTCTCCAGCCTCTTTAAAGCCAGAAACCCAATCGAAACGATGAGTATAAAGGATCTCCGCATAATGGAGATCCAGCTGACCCATCGCATCGACGAGATCGCCAGCGAGGCAAAACGGGTTGAGGCAGAGATCACTCTTCTGCTTGAAAAAGCACGCAGCATCACATCAAAGAATGAAGAGATCAGCCTCGCAAGACGGATCAAGACACTCTCCCAGAAGAAGGAGATGAAACTTGCCGCTCATGCACAACTTGACAAAGAACTCAGGGCGGTATCAAACATCCTCATCCTCAAGGAGCACGAAGCAGACCTGAAGTCTGCAGGTGTATGGGAACGGATAAAAAACCTGGAACCGGACGCTCTCGAGGACTGGCTCATCGAAAAGAATCTTGAAGGACAGAGCAGAAGCGATCTCATCACAACAATCACAGATATGACATCGAGTACGATCTCGACAGGTGTGGAGGACGATGAGGATCTCGATGATATCATCAGTGTGATAAGAGCGGTGAAGAACAGATCCATCGAACCGGAGGACGTGGTTCTCACCTCTGACCGCCGGGAGTATGAATAAGCGGTGAAACCGGTATTGAGGGGATTTCAGGCATGAAGGTGGATCTGACAGGTGCACTGAATTCTGCGTTGCAGAAGGCAATTAAAGATTATAGAGCAGCGGAAGAGTGCGGCGATACCCGAAGCGCAAGAGCAAAGGCGCTTGAGTGCGCCGGGTTGCTTGAACAGATCGCCCGGTCTTCTCCCGGGCAGTATGATATCTACATGAAACGCGCCGGGGAGTGGAAAAAGGCCGCAACTCAGGTGGAGGCTAAAGGAAGCAGCAAGGTTGTGGAGACCGCAGGTGATGGAGAGAACGAGTTCCTGACATATGCCGAATCGCTGATCTCAACGACCCCGGTAAGGTGGGGCAATATCGGAGGGCTGGAAGAGGTCAAACGTTTAATGAAGGAGACGGTCGTGATCGCCGGTTTGAAGAGGCCCGAATCTATCAAGCCATGGAAAGGGATCCTCCTGTTTGGCCCACCAGGTACCGGTAAGACCCTGCTTGCGGCCGCAGCTGCCGGGAGCCTTAACGCGACCTTTTTTGACGTCAAAGCAGACCGGGTTCTCTCGAAGTTCTTTGGAGAGTCCTCAAAACTGGTCTCCGGGCTGTATGCGGCAGCACGGCTGCACTCTCCATCAATCGTCTTCATAGACGAGTTCGACGCCCTTGGTCAGTCTCGCAGCAGCGATACAGGTGAAGCGACACGAAAACTGCTCTCGACACTGCTCACTGAACTGGATGGGCTGCAGGACAAAAAAAGCGACCGGCTCCTGTTAACACTAGCAGCCACAAACAGACCCTGGGATCTTGACCCGGCTGTGCTCTCCCGGTTCCCCCGAAGGATCTATGTGAAACTCCCAGATCAGGAAGCATGCCGCGAGATCCTGATGATCCACACGAAAGACCTCAACTGCTCGTCCCTCGATCTAAATCTCCTCGCAGCGCGCTGCGTGGAAAAGAATTACTCCGGACGTGACATCCAGAATCTCTGTCAACAGGCGATCTGGCACATGATCCGTGAAGAGAACCCTGATCTCTACCACCTCGCCGAACTGCCATTCGACGATCTCAAGGAACGCTCTCTAAAGATACGGGGGCTTGAGGCACGTGATTTTGATGACGCGTTTGAAAAGATCAGGTCACCCATAACAGCAGATGAGATTGACCGATACGAAGAATGGAACAGGAACTTCGGCGAGTGAACGCCCTGCGCAGCATTACAAAAACTCTCAGAAAAGAACCGCTTTGTCGCAAAGGAAGGTAATAGCAGCTAAGTGTGCTTCCCGAGGGCTCGCGCACCTCAGTACAGCACACTACGTGAGAGGGCTTAACTGCTGGGTTCGGAATGAGTCCAGGTGTTTCCCCTCTGCTATGGCCGCTATTACCCGCTGGTCAGGACACCCTGATGGATGCCTGACCAGAAGCCAAGGCCCGGACTTGAACCGGGGTGTAGTTGATCTGCAGTCAACCGCGTAGCCGCTCCGCCACCTTGGCAAGCTGTGTTGCCTCATTACGTTATCTCCAGACCTATTTAAGGTTTACACCTCAAGGTCTGGCCGCAAGGGCACTCTGGTGCGTTATTCTGGATTTCGTCTGAGTTCAGTGGACGGCATCGGACGTTAGTACCTGCGGACTGAACATGTCGTTGCCTTCATGCTTACATCCCAGGCCTATCAAGCGGGTCTTTTACCCGTGTCCTCAACGGAGTCTCTTTTCAGGTCGGGTTTCAAGCTTAGATGCATTCAGCTTTTATCCCTTATCGCGTAGCTGCTCGGCACTGCCCGGTCGGACAACCGATACACCAGAGGCGACGACGGAAAGTTCCTCTCGTACTATTTCCATCTTACCTTCAGACTCCTGACACTCCAGATAGATAGTAACCGACCTGTCTCACGACGGTCTAAACCCAGCTCACGATCCCCTTTAATAGGCGAACAACCTCACCCTTGGCCGCTGCTGCACGGCCAGGATGGAAAGAACCGACATCGAGGTAGCAAGCCGCCGGGTCGATATGTGCTCTTGCCGGCGACGACTCTGTTATCCCCGGGGTAGCTTTTCTGTCGTCAATGGCCCTCATCAACAAGGCTCATTGGTTCGTTAGACCCGAGTTTCCTCTCGCGATTACTTGCTGTGCGTAATCGCGTCAGGCCAACTTATGCTCTTGACACTCTCCTGTGAGTTTCTGACTCACATGAGTTGACCATAGGGCACCCTTGATATCTTTTCGAGGGTGTGGCGCCCCACCCAAACTGCCCACCTACCGTTGTCCTCTCGCAGGGAGAGTTAGTGCTACAGTAAACCAAGGATGGTGTCTCATTGACGGCTCCCCACCCCCCGGAAGGGGTGGTTCGACGCCTCCCATCTACACTGCGCAAGGAATACCGTAACACAGCGACAGGCTGCAGTAAAGCTCCACGGGGTCTTCACTTCCCATCTGGAGTCCCTAGTCTCTGCACTAGGATAAAATGTTCAACGGTTTCGTGTTAGGGACAGTAGGGCTCTCGTTAATCCATTCATGCAAGTCGCCAATTAAGCGACAAGGTACTACGCTACCTTAAGAGGGTCATAGTTACCCCCGCCGTTTACGAGTCCTTCGCCCGGTTGAACCCGGTTTTCAGATACTCGCACTGGGCAGGAATCAGTGACTATACTAATCGTTTCCGAGTTGCAGTCACCTATGTTGTTATTAGACAGTCAGAGCCCCCTGGTCACTGCGACCTGCCTGATCGCCAGGCAGGCACCCCTTCTCCCGAAGTTACGGGGCTAATTTGCCGAGTTCCCTTAACACGATTACACCGACACGCCTTAGCCTTTTCAGCTAGGGGCACCTGTGTCGGATCTCGGTACGGTCATTCATCCCCCTTTTCACGGGCTCCAGGAATTTGCCTGATTGCTCCATCACGCCTTCACTCGCTTCTCACCATTACGGTACTCCACGGGTTTGATCGCTTGGACAGGGCGACGACCCTGCCAGGCATATCCCGAAGCGTCAGGGCGGTAAACCGCTGCGGATGAATGGTACAGGAATATTAACCTGTTTCCCTTTCGATGTGCTCGAATTACGGCACACCTTAGGACCGACTAACCCTCGGCTGACGAACATTGCCGAGGAAACCTGGCCCCTCCGGCGGTTGGGATTCTCACCCAACTTTGCTTCTACTAATGCCAGAATTCTCATTACTACCCGGTCCACAGGAGCTTACGCCCCTGCTTCTGCCCAGGCAGCACGCCTCCCTACGACATCACGCTTGCGCGTGGTCCGTGGTCTCTGTAGTAGGCTTCAGCCCCGTCCATTTTCAGTGCCCCAAACCTCGACTGGTAAGCTTTTACGCACTTTTTAAAGGATAGCTGCTTCTAAGCTAACCTTCCAGTTGTCTTTGGCCTGGGACGCCTTTCAGTGTTGACACTTAGCCTACATTGAGGGACATTAACCACGGTCTGGGTTGTCTCCCTTACGGACTACAAGCTTACCCCGCAGTCCGGACTGCCAGCCATCTACGACGACGGGGAGTTTGGAGTTTGACAGGAGGGCGAGGGATTTCTCCCCCGGCTCCCCCAATCAGTGCTCTACCTCACCGTCTATCTCCGGCCAGGTCATGCTACGGCATGTTTCGGGAGGAACCAGCTGATGCCCAGCTCGATTAATCTTTCACTCCTATACGCAGGTCACGCGAATGATTTGCATATCAAAACCGCTTGCGGTCCTCCACGCGCCTTTCGGCACGCTTCAACCTGCCCGCGCATAGATCGCTGGGCTTCGGGTCTTATCCTGCAGACTCCGCGCACTTTTAATACGCCGTCCCATGCCCGAAGGCTACGGACCTGTTGGTTTCCCTCCGGCTCCCCTTTTGGGTTAACCTTCGCCTGCAGAATAAACTCTCTGGCCCGTTCTTCAAAACGTACGTTACGACACCGGCAACCACGCCCGTACTACCGCCTCGCGACGGGTTCCTTCACGTGGAAGATCCTTTCGCGCCGTAACTCACCATCACCTATCAGTTTCAGGCACTTTTCACCACCTTTACGGGGATACTTTTCAGCCTTCGCTCACGCTACTAATGCGCTATCGGTTTCGAGTAGTATTTAGTTTTGGAGGTTGATGACCCCCAGATTCCCGCGAGAATTCCAACCCGCGGTACTCAAGACACTGCCAGGATGCCTCAGCTTACGCATACGGGACTATCACCCTCTATGGTGCCTCGTTCCAGAGGACTTCTACTTCGCCCTGGCATCCAGACGGCAGGCTTACCACACCACATCTCCCTTTCGGGATTCGGTTTGAACTCTGTCGTGTTCGATCGCCTCTACTAACGACATCTCGGTTGATTTCTTTTCCTCCCCCTACTGAGATGTTTCAGTTCGGGGGGTTCCCGATCCTTACGGATCAACACCGAAGTGCTGGGATGTCCCATTAGGGGATCTCCGGATCGTAGACTCCATGCGTCTTCCCGGAGCTTATCGCAGCTTGGCACGCCCTTCTTCGGCACTCGAACCGAGCCATCCACTGACAGGCATATCGCCGTTCCGCTGAACTCATTTAACGTCCAGAATCACGCACCTATACACAGCCTCGTCAGGTCTATGACCTTCAGCCCTTCCCCGGTGACTCGCATCTCCGGGTGCATCGAGGACAGGAAGAGAGACCTTCCCACCCAGTGGACTCAGGGGGATTTGAACCCCCGGCCTCCGCCTCGCAAAGGCGGCGCTCTTCCATCTGAGCTATGAGCCCGGACCTCTCGTTGACATCGGCAATTTTACGTTTTGTTCAGCAACCGCTTCTCCAGGCTATTTCATTAGGAGGTGATCCAGCCGCAGATTCCCCTACGGCTACCTTGTTACGACTTAACCCCCCTTGCGGAACCTAGATTCGACCGCGGCAACGACCGCAGCCTCATCCAAACCCCACTCGGGTGGTTTGACGGGCGGTGTGTGCAAGGAGCAGGGACACATTCACCGCGTTATTTTGAAACGCGATTACTACGGATTCCAGCTTCATGTGGGCGAGTTGCAGCCCACAATCCGAACTAAGGACAGGTTTAGGAGATTGCCTTCACCTTTCGGTGTCGATACCCATTGTCCTGCCCATTGTAGCCCGCGTGTAGCCCGGATAATTCGGGGCATGCTGACCTACCGTTGCCCATTCCTTCCTCCTCTTTAGCAGAGGCGGTCCCAACAGTGTCCCCATCAGTCCGGAGACCATGCTGGCAACTGTTGGCGTGGGTCTCGCTCGTTGCCTGACTTAACAGGATGCTTCACAGTACGAACTGACGACGGCCATGCACCTCCTCTCAGCTGGTCATGCAGGGTCTTCAGCCCGGCAATCATTCCGCTGTCTTATCCGGTGAGCTTCCCGGCGTTGAGTCCAATTAAACCGCAGGCTCCACCCGTTGTGGTGCTCCCCCGCCAATTCCTTTAAGTTTCAGCCTTGCGACCGTACTTCCCAGGCGGCACGTTTCACGGTTTCCCTTCGGCACCTCGGTGACTCGTGGTCACCGATACACCTAACGCGCATCGTTTAGGGCTGGGACTACCCGGGTATCTAATCCGGTTTGCTCCCCCAGCTTTCGTCCCTCACTGTCGAAGCCGTTCTGGTGAGGCGCCTTCGCCACAGGTGGTCCCTCGAGGATTACAGGATTTCACTCCTACCCCCGAAGTACCCCTCACCTCTCCCGGTTCCAAGATTGCCAGTATCCCTTGGACGCCTGACGGTTGAGCCGTCAGATTTCCCAAGAGACTTAACAACCCAGCTACGAACGCTTTAAGCCCAATAAAAGTGGCCACCACTCGAGCCGCCGGTATTACCGCGGCGGCTGGCACCGGTCTTGCCCGGCCCTTTCTTCAGGTGTTTTTTAGACACCTGGACAGCCTGCATATACAGGCACTCGAGGTTCCCTTATCACGGTTTCCCGCATTGTAAAGTTTTCGCGCCTGCTGCGCCCCGTAGGGCCTGGATTCGTGTCTCAGAATCCAACTCCGGGCTCTTGCTCCCACAACCCGTACCGATTATCGGCTTGTTGGGCCGTTACCCCAACAACAACCTAATCGGCCGCAGATCCATCCTAAGGCGCCGGAGCTTTCGGTTACAGGGCATTCCAGCGTCTGTAACCTATAGGGTATTATCCTCAGTTTCCCGAGGTTATCCCCTTCCTTAGGGCAGGTTATCCACGTGTTACTGAGTAGTACGCCGAGGGCCGAACCCTCTCGACTCGCATGGCTTAATCGAACCCCGATAGCAGTGACCTCTGGCAGGATCAACCAGAATTTGGAAGTATGCACACTACTAAACCTGGGAGGAATTAGCGGTTACTGAACAAATTTCCGCATTGCCAATGCCAACGTCAGAATCAACCCGCGTCAGAGCGCGGTCTCGTTGATTCTCCATCAACAGGGAAACAATGTTTGTCATCTATCTATTTAAACATATGTTTCCTGTATCAGGTCCGAAACCCATTGCTCGAACCTTCATACGATTCGTGGTTACAGGGAAGACTGCACCTGAACCGGTGCAGAACTTCAACCCGTGCAAGGACATATGTTTACCACTTCTAATATATAAACTTTACCCTTGCACGGGACCCCCCGGTCCGCCGACCTGCACCCGATTCACCCGGTGGGTGCAACCTGCGCGCACAGACGGCACATGGCTGAACCTGGGGGGTTATAAACACCGTCAACCCTTTATCAGACCCGAATCAACCTTCGGGCCCTCACAACGGTTGAGAGGCCAGGGATCAGACCACCCGGGGGGCTGCACGATCCCTTGCCCTGACAACACAGCCTTACAATGTTGTCATCAATGTTATATATACATTTCCCTGCCCCGTCGGATCCAGGCCGATGGCCTGGACCCCCACGAAGGTCGGGGCAATCCCCCGGCTTCCGTGTCGAGAACACAGATTCCGGGGAGAAACACTCCCGACCTGACCATCACATGTTGATGCCGCGGCTATTTATACATTTACCCCGCCGGCGGCTCAAAAACGGGGATCAAACCCGGATGATCGTCTCAGACCTTAAGAAGTGCCCCAACCCGCCCGGCGGGAAGAGAGGCGGATCTCCATGCGCGCCGGTGCACAGGACACGGATCATGCCCGATCAGCATCCTTCCGGCCCGGGCACAGGGGCAGGGGACCGCCGGGGCGCTCCACCCATCCACGCACCAGGCCCCGGCGCGCAGGGCGCCGGGAGGCGGGAAACGATCCTCTCCGGCAACCGGCATACGCAGACCCTGGCTGGACCGCGCAGCGGCGCCCGGCTACTTCTCCCAGCAGTAGACGCACTTTTGCACCTCGCATCGCCCGTGCCTTCCCATCTGCTGGCTGCTGTTCACCTTTCCATTGGGCAGCTTGTAGATGGTCTTGACCTGTAATCCCGCCGCTTCGGCAAACTCCGACAGTATCAGATCCACAGGAACCACCTCCCCGGCATACCGCACGTTGTCGCTGACGTAATAGATGCGGCCACCCTCTTTCAAGAGGCTCGCCATCTCGAAGATTACAAAGGAGTGCTCGTAAAAAGCGCATCTTCGAAGGCAAGGATCTTCCCTTTATGGAAGGTCGCTCTGACCATCCCCGGCCGCCGGTCCCATCGCAGGAACTGTCCATCCTTGCGCGTGTAACTGATCTCTTCGAGAATCGAGAAGGCTGCAAATGTCAGCATAGTCCTGACATCCCCAGGATCCACCTGCCCGTTCACGTATGCCAGGAACGCATTCAGTTTTCGATCGCCCGGACGATCGCATGCTGCAGCACCGGGTCACGAAGCAGATCCTCGTATGTAAGATCTCTGCCGATCTCGCGGAGAAGCACGATCTCATCAAGGATATGACGGAGGAAGAGTTCATCACGCATCACACCAGATCACATCCTGTTCGACATAGGGCCGCAGGTATCGGCTGAGCCCCTGTTCGGTGACGAGGTCCACCCGGCGGCCGAAAAGTTCCTCCAGATAGAAGGCAAGTTCCATGAAGTTCCGAAACGTCGTCTGCCCCGGCGCAAACTCGACCAGCACATCCACGTCGCTGTCAGGCCGCTCCTCTCCTCGTGCGGTAGACCCAAAGATGCCGATCTTCGCGACGCCGAACCGTTCCCGGAGCAGCGGGAGCACTTCTTCGAGGTTCGCGACGAACTCGCTCTTCTTGTTCCGGCGCACCTGGGCAGCCATATGGGGTCTCTCCTCTTCTTGATCGTAACTGGGGGTGAGGAGGTGATGAATGTTGCCGTTCACGGGAAAGGTCTGCCCGTTCTGCTCCTCTGTCTTGGGGTCGGAGCGAATGAGACCCCGGTCGACGCACCCCCGCCATCTCATAGCGCCGCCACCGCAACAAGGATGTGATTTTGAAGGGCATTGGCAACAAACGAGTCGTCTTCCTCTTTGTTCCCACAAATTAAGTAAAGACCAGGGCGAGGACGCGTAACTCGACGCACGTCTAGAATCCCGGGAACATACATCAGTCTTTTGATTTATTCCTGCATCTCGCCGGAGCGGGATATGGATTCTGCTGTCAGCCGGGGGGGTCGAAGGCCCCGGCCTCATTCCCTCGCGGGATCGCATCTTCCGGGAGTTCCTCCGGCTCCGGCAGCGGGGGCAGATCAGTCTCCACCGAGCAGCCGGGGTGCAGCAGCGCCTCGATATAGGCGCAGTCGGCGATCCAGTAGAGGTCGCGCTCACCCATCATCGGTGGAGCAGAAACGACCACGGGCCGGGCGCGACCCGGTCCAGCAACGCCCGGTATACCCCGCGGGGGTCGCCGCGGACCTCGGAGTCGATCCTGTCGGGGGCGTGGGGATCGTCGCCCTCACCCCGGACGACGATCGCGGCGTCCTCGCGCTTCAGGGTTATCGTCCAGTGCGCCATAGATGATCGTGGTGCCGGCGGCAGACCACCGTCACTCCTCGTTCTCCGTCCCGGCCACCGTCCGGTATCCCTGGAGAGGATGGGTGGGGACGTTCTTGTACTTCGCCTCGATCCTGCCATCCTCCAGCATGGGATTGATGTAGTGGTTCCGAAGCGAGTCCTTGCTCCGGTTCAGCAGATCAGCCAGATCATCAAGGGTCAGGTACCTCCCCTCGCAGAGGCGGAGAATTGTTGCTTCGACTACTTTCCTCGACGCTTTCCGCACAGATCCAACCGGTCTTGCAATCTCGCGCAATGTATCCAAATGTTCGGAGCTTGCGATCAAATGTTCGAAGCTTTCTGGCAAATGTTCGGAGCTCCCCGGCAAATGTTCGGAGCTCGGCTTCGAACAGATCCCAGGAGCTCCGAACATTTCACCCTCCATCGGGTGGCGGCCGGGACGGTAATAGAACGTGCTCCGGCCCGACCCCTCGCTCATCAAAAGCCCTTTCTCGACCAGGCCGTGAAGAGCCACGGTGATGTCGTGCGGGTGCTCTTTCGTCACCTCTTTGAGCCTGCCGTGATTCACGCATCCTTCACAACGAGCAGTCACCAGAGCAAGCCGCTCGACCTCCCCAAGTTCACTGAAAGCATCCCCGATCTCGGCCTTAAGCTCTGTCACTGGCGGTGTAAAATTCCCCACTTTCGGCGGGATAAATTTCCCCACCCGACAACCTTCATGCAACCGTGTGAGGGCAGTGGCAATGCTGAAGAT
>JALHIW010000041.1:0-13258 GCA_022837745.1 Methanomicrobiaceae archaeon
GATCGTCGAGATCCTTGGCCATCCGGGAAACCGAAGCCGGAGAGAGCTGATCGATCCCCAGATGACTGACGATCTCCTGGACTCTCCTCGTTGAGACGCAGCGAAAATCGGAGATTTTCTCGACTAACGTCCCTAGAGGTAGGATTCGACGATTGCATTCACCAGAGCCTTCTCCACCCGGGCATACCGTCCAAAGACCTGTGTCTCAAACGGGAACTCCCGAAACTGCGGTTTCCGGAGGATCGTCTCCCCGTATCGGGTCTTGAGGATTCGGTCCTTGTAGCCGTTCCGATGCGCCTTCCGGGTATCGGTTCGCTCGTAATGGACGGCTCCCGCTGTTGGAGTGCTTCCTGGAGCATCACCTGGTTGAGGAACCAGGTGATGAGCGTCTTCATGCCGTTCTCCTGATCGGAAAGATAATCTTCGATTAACGCTAAGGGATCCCAGGGCCAATTCAATTTTACAGAACTTTCGTTACGCTACCTCGGAAGACCTCCGTATAAAAATTCTGTCCAATTTCTTTACACGTTTTATATACGCAAGCAGTACGTCGATCTCGGCGCGTGAGAGATCACCCGAGCGTCTCCGGAATAGCACGCAGGATCACGGGCATTCTGCCGAGAATCGTCCATTCCGCACCTTTCTGAAGGACAAGCGCAGTGCGTGAGAGGTGTTGCGCGGAATATTAAACCCCACCTCAAGGGGTTTTCCGAAAAATGACCGTTGAAGCAAGAAATTACTCACGACGAAACCAGGACTTTTTCTCCGACAAAACCCAGACGTGTAAATAATTTGCATACGTTATCGGTTAATGTAAAGAGTACCGCCGGCTAACCCGCTCCTCTCCTCTTCATTGTTCTCTCCCGGGCAGGTCCCTGCCCGGCACCGTACCCCCCGGCAGGTGATCCGGCATCATCCCGACCACCCTACACTCAGCGCGTGGCCACCCCGTTCATGGGTTCGGCGGTGAACATCGCGCTCCCGTCCATCGCCGCTGAGTTCGCTCCCGACGCAGTATCGCTCAGTTTCGTAGCCTCGTCCACTTCCTCGCGACCGCGATCTTCGTCGGCGTGCGGGATTGACCGGCGTCACTCCGAAACGCAGTAAACGTAGTAGACCCGGCGCCCCTCCCTCGTCACGACGTCCACCCCATGCACCTCGTTCTCGAACCCGGGGAAGAGGGTGTCGAACTCCTGCGACGCCGTGAGATAATCGACGACCGCCCGCGTGGCCGCCCCGCACCGCTCCCCCGGCATGATGACCGGGATGCCGGGCGGGTAGGGGACGACCATCACCGCGACCGTCTTCCCCTCGAGTTCGCTTGCGGGCACTGCCGTCACCTCGCCGCGCACCAGGCGGCGGTAGGCCTCCGCCGGGGTCATCACCGGTTCCGGCAGCGTCGCGTAGACGTTCTTGAGCGTGGCGGCGATCGACTCGTCCCGGAGGTAGCCGTGCATCTCCCGGCAGAGGTCGGCAAGGCCCCGCCCGGCGTACCGGGCCGGGTACTCCCGCACAAGACCGGGGAAGACCTCCTCGATCGGGCTGTTGCCGTCGTAAAGCGCTTTGAACCGGAATAGTTCCGCAAGCAGCGTCCCTGACTTGCCTTTCGTTATACCGAGCGTGAAGAGGACAAGAAACGAGTAATACCCCGTCTTCTCGACGACGATCCCGCTCTCCCGGAGGTACCTCGTGACGACGGCCGCCGGGATCCCCCACTCCTCCATCTTCCCGCCCGGCCCGATCCCGGGGGTGAGTATGGTCACCTTGACAGGGTCGAGCATGGCGTAACCCTCCTCGATCCCGTCAAACCCGTGCCAGACCTCATCGGGGTTCAGGAGCCAGCAGCTGGCGTCCTCCTGGAGCACCTGATCACCTCTCTCCGTCTCCTGGTCCATGATGCAGTCAGGCTGCCAGACGGTGAACCACCAGTAGTTCTCAGGGGATAGAGGGCTTGCCCGGATCTCTTCGGCCACCGCCACCATCTTCTTTCGGAAGACTATGGCTTCCTCGAGCGCCTCCTCAACCAGGAACTTCCCCGAGTGTCCGGCCATCATCTTTGTGGCAACGTCCAGGGATGCTATGATCGTGTACTGGGGCGACGTGGAGGTGAGCATCATGAACGCCTCGTTGAACCGGGCGTGGTCAACAGCGCCCCGCCCCTGCCGGACGTGGAGCATCGAGCCCTGCGAGAAGGCGGCCAGAACCTTGTGGGTGGACTGGGTGGCAAAGACCGTCGGGTCGGCAGGATCTGTGCTTCTGCGCATCCCGAATCTGCCGGCGTAGATGGGGTGGAACCGGGCATAGCCCGACCACGCCTCATCAAAGTGAATGTACTCGACCATCTCCCGCAGACTCTCCTCGATCCGCTCCGTGCTGTAGCAGATCCCATCGTAGGTGGAGTTTGTGATCGCGGCCAGTCGAACCGGGTGCGATGCGGGATCCTCAACGAGGGGGCATCTCCTGATCTTCTCAGCGATGATCTCCGGACGAATCTCGCCGCTCCTGATGGGACCGATGATCCCGTAGTCGTTCCGGGCCGGCATTAGGTAGACAGGGATGGCGCCGGTCATGATGATCGCGTGCATAACCGACGCATGGCAATTCCGGTCCACAAGGACGAGGTCTCCGGGTGTGACGGTTGCAAGCCATACGATCCTGTTCGCGGCCGACGTGCCCCCTGTGACAAAGTAAGTCCGGTCGGCCCCAAAGACCTCCGCAGCCTTACGTTCGGCCTCCCCGACAACTCCGGAGTGTTCAAGGAGCGACCCGAGTTCCGGGACCGAGACCGAGAGGTCGGCCCGGAGGGTGTTCTCCCCGAAGAAGTTGTAGAAGATTCGGCCTGCTGCGTTTTTCAGGAACGCGACCCCGCCCATGTGGCCCGGGGTGTGCCAGGAGTAGCGGTAATCTTCAACATAGTCCATCAATCCCCGGAAGAACGGCGGGAGGACGTCGGAGAGGTAGTTCTTTGCCGCACGCTTGATATGCCCGGCGATGAACGCAGGTGTATCTTCAAGTTTCCAGATGTAGCCGTCGATCCTGGATATGACGCCGAGCGGTATGGCGGAAATCGCCAGTTTCTCAGTGTTCAAGAATATCGGGACCTTCGGGTTACGCTCCCTTATGATGGCGGTCAGGTCTGCAGCGGTGAGCATGCCGTCGGCAGGTTCAGGGGTGAGGTCCCAGTCGATGATGATACAACTTACATGGGGGTGCGATAGGAATGCATGAAGACCGTCGCGGGCGGTAAGCGCTTCGATGACCGGGAAATCCTCGTCTTTCAGTTCTTTTACTATCTCCCGCGAAGCCCTGCCTTCCGCGGTATCCGAGTGCAGTTCGTCATCGATGAAGAGAACTGGAAACTCTTCCAGGTAGTCCATACAGTAAACACTTCCTGGAGGGTACTCGGGAGAGGTATGCTTAGAATGTTGTGGTCGGGGCGGGTATGGATCGTCAGCCGACCTCAAACGAGGTCACGCCGAAGATCTCGGCAAGTGGCAGGTCGGGGATTGCCTTCGTGTAGATCCGGGCCGTCTCAAAGACGGCGACCATTCCGTGCCTGCGGGCAAGCGCCACGGCTTCGGCGTTTGGTTCAGGCGTATCGAGGCAGATCGCCTCGCCCGGCACCTGCGCAGAGAGGGTGAGGAAGATCTCCTCTGCAATTTCGGGCGTGTCAGCAAAAAGCGGCCCGAACTTATAGCCGCTACGGCATTTTCGGATGACGCCGTATCCCGTGATCATTCCGTTGTCATCGAGAACAGCCCGGCCGCAGGTTCCTTTCTGCCGGATCCAGGCCGCAAGGAAGCGGGGGCGCGGCGCAGGAAAGTGGCGGGCGTCGTACGCGGCAAGCCGGTCAAACGGCACCTGACCGAGGTCGACCGAGCCTTCGGGTTCGCTGCCGCCGCCAGTGCCCTTGAACCTGATGTTTCTGTATGCAAGTGTGAACGCTGACCGCGCACGGTATTTCTCCTGCATCGCAACGACACCATCGCCACCGATGTTGCGATTCCCTGCATGAGCCATCCCGGCAGCAAACAACCTGCTCCCGTAGCCCCGGTTCCGGTACTCCGGCTTCACGATATACAGGCCGGCGAAGGCAAACGCCTCGCTGTAGTTGACGACCGAGATCGATCCGATGGGTTCACCATCGAGTTCCGCGATGAAGAACCCCTCCGGATCGGCGGCGTGGAAGGCCTCTGCATCGTGAATTCCAGGATTCCATCCCTCCTGCTCCGCCCAGTCAACGGCAATCTCAACCTCCTCCCGCCCCATCCTCCTAACAAGAAATCTATCGCGGCTCACAATGCTCCCCCCTCTGCGTTGTGCGGTTTTTCCATTTGATTCTATCCTGAAAGAGGATAAAGGAGCGGGGGCAGAAGGCTGTTTCGATCGTTTCTGGATGTGACGTCAGATGCATCAACCAATGCTTCCCGGGTTTGATAGACCTCTCCATGGATGGATATGTCTCCATGTGAGACGCAGAGAGAGGGGGAGAGGGTGATTTGGGGGAGTGTAAAACCATGAGTGAACGTTGGTTTGATGTGGCCATATCCGCCGAATCCTCCGGGCCTCCAGGGATCGGGGAGGGGCGGAGGATTGGCGACATTCGTATCAACGACATTTATATGTACGGAAAGGGCCATCTATCTCCAATGAAAAGCGAGGGGCAAACACCACCAGCAGTCTGCGCGGGATTTGATATCCATTACCCCTGTTATATCAACCCGGGGTTTCGAACTGGTATTGCAAAGGGTTTACATGACCAAAAAGAGGGTTATTTTGACCCATACCTGAAGGAAGACCTGGGTGTGGTCATCGACCGCTCCTTCCAGCCGGCAACAGAGATCCTGATCGACCTCCTTGAGGCGGGGTTCGCATGCGCTCTCAGCATCTCCGGCACCGTCGTGGAACTCCTGGAAGCGTGGTACCCGGATATGCTCGATCTCCTCTCTCGTGCGGCAAAGCACAGGAACGTCGAACTCCTTGGAGAGACCTACTACCACAGCGTCGCCGGCCAGTTCAGGAATCCCGGAGAGTTCGAGGCCGAGATCCTGATGCACCGCGACCTGATGAAGGATTACTTCTCATCTGTGCCGACCACCTTCGCTCACACCGACTACCCCATCACACCGGCCACCGCGGAGGTGCTCAGGGATAACGAAATCCGGGCAGCCATCATCGAGGGTGACAGCGGTCCTGCCCTCGATAGTGACCCAAACCATGTCTACACCTACAACGGCCTTCCCATCCTCATAACCCACTGCAATCTTGCCGACGATATCGCCGTCAGGTTCTCCTGGCGTGATTGGGACAGATGGCCGCTCACGGCCGACCGTTACGCGGAGTGGATCTCAGTCTCGCCGGGCGAGTGCATCACGCTCTTCCTGGACTACCGCGTATTCGGCGACACCATCGGAGCCGAGACGGGCATCCTGGAGTTCCTGCGTGCTCTTCCCGCAGCCCTCTCCGCAAAGGGGGTGGATAGTATACACCCATCAGATGCCGTCACCAGGTTCTCGCCCCGCTGCGATATCGGGGAGATGGTCGACGCCGATAACCAGCAGCGAACCATCCTGCAGCAGTCCGCCCTTCAGGCGCTCGAGGATGCGGGAGCCCTTGTTGTGGACAAAAAGGCCTGGCGCCGCCTCCTTGACACCGAAAACCTGCGCAGGATGGCGATGCGATCGACCCCCTGCGGAAAACCGTATCACCCAACCAGCCAGCAGGCTGTCCACGACCATTTCGCCTCCTTCATGCGTGTCCTCTCGGACATGGAGGAGCGGTCAGCTCCCGCCAGCCGCTCACCGCGGGCGGTCCTCTCGCTCCGTTGCGTCCCGCCGGAGAAGGCTTTCCACTTCTCGTCGCAAGAGCGGCCAGCCGGTTACGCCGCTCACAGTCTGCAGGAGTTCGTAAATATCCTGGAGTTCGCCCCAGACGAGGTCGTCAACTACCACCTGGATCGCGGAGATTTCACCCGCTGGATCGAGTTCGTCATCGGCGATACAACCCTGGCAAAGAAGATCTCGGGCATATCCGACCGCAACGAACTCCGGTCAACGATCCAGAAGAGGATAGACAGTCTATGGAAACGTATAAGATAGCATTCTTCTGCTGGGAGTCGCTCCACTCCAGGTTCAAGGTTGGCGGGCTTGCACCGGCGGCAACCCACCTTGCCGAACACCTGGCGGCAAGGGGGCACGACGTCCACTTCTTCACACGGGGCGACGGGGAGGATGCAGCCATCAACGGTGTCCGGTACCATTACTGCCTGCCATACGGCGACAACATCGTCGACTACTGCAGGACGATGAGCAACATGCTTCTCGACGCCTTTCGGGCTCATGACACACCACCGTTTGACATCCTCCATTTCCACGACTGGCACATGGTTGAGGCGATGCACGTCCTGCGCGACCGCAACACCGTTCTCTCCTACCACTCCACCGAGTACGGCCGCAACGGCGGAAACTTCGGTGGCTGGTGGGAGTTCCGGGAGATATCAGGCAAAGAATGGTATGCCGGCTACATCGCAAAAGCGGTCACAACGGTATCAAACTCGACAAAGACCGAGGTTATGTGGCTGTATGGCGTTCCGGAATGGAAAGTCACCGTCATCCCGAATGGGATCGACCCCGACGCCTACCGCATCCAGGTCGACCCGGGCGAGGTTAAGAAACGTTATGGCATCCATCCCCTTGCACCCGTCGTCCTCTTTGTCGGCCGCCTCACCTACCAGAAGGGGCCCGACCTCCTGGTTCAGGCCATACCCGCGATCCTCGCCAGACGCTGGGACGTCCAGTTCCTCTTCGCAGGTACCGGCGACATGCGCGACAGTCTGGAGAAGATGGCTACCGGCCTTCCCGTTCAGTTCCTGGGCTACGTCGCCGACGAAGAGCACCTCCAGATCCTGAACGCTTGCGACCTTGTAGTCATACCAAGCAGAAACGAGCCTTTTGGACTCGTCCTTGCAGAAGCCTGGAGCGCTGAGCGTTGCGTCGTTGCGACAGATGTCGGGGGGCTCGCCGAGAACATAGAGAATTTCAAGGACGGCATCAAGGTCCCCGTCCGTCCGGAATCGATAGCCTGGGGAGTATGTCTCCTCATCAACGACCCTGCCCACATGCAGCGACTCGGGCGGGCGGGGCGGCGGAAGGTGATGGAGAGGTTCCGGTGGAGCGTCGTAACCGACCGGATGCTCGATGTCTACCGGAAGGTTGTTGCAGCAAGCCGCGACGACGGCGTCAGGGAGGGATGAAAAGCGTGCAACAGAGGTTGCCCGATATCACAAAGACGGGGAGTCTCATAACCGATTACGACGTCTACCTCTTTCGGCAGGGGACGCACACACACCTCTACGAAAAACTGGGGTCGCACATCGCTATCTCCAGCGGCGTTAAAGGGACCTTCTTTGCGGTCTGGGCGCCAAACGCCGTGGAGGTCTCGGTCATAGGCGACTTCAACGGCTGGGTGGCCGGGAAAAACCTGCTAAGGGCGCGGAGCGATGGGTCAGGCATCTGGGAGGGTTTTATCCCGGATGTCGGCCACAGGGATCTCTACAAGTACTACATCAGGAGCCGCTACAACAACTACTCGGTGGAGAAAGGCGACCCTTTCGCCCACTACTGGGAGGTTCCGCCGAAGACCGCTTCCATAATCTGGGACATCTCCTACTCCTGGCACGATCGGGCGTGGATGCGGCGCCGGGAAGAGTATAACAACCCCACCGCTCCGATCTCCACCTATGAAGTCCACGCCGGGTCGTGGCGGCAGCCGCACGATGGGGTGAGACGGTGCATGAGTTACCAGGAACTCGCAGTAGAACTCGCAAGTTACATGCTCGATGCAGGTTTCACCCATGTTGAGTTCCTCCCGATCATGGAGCACCCGCTTTACGCCTCCTGGGGTTACCAGACTCTCGGCTACTTCGCCCCGACGAGCAGGTACGGCACCCCGCAGGACTTCATGCATCTCGTCGACCACCTGCACAAGCGTGGGATCGGGGTGATCCTGGACTGGGTGCCGTCCCACTTTCCCTCCGACGGCTATGGACTCTCTTACTTTGACGGCACCCACCTTTACGAGCACGCCCTCCCCGCCCAGCGCTACCACCCGGAGTGGAAGAGTTACGTGTTTAACCTGGGGCGAAACGAGGTTCGATCGTTTCTTATCAGCAGTGCCGTATTCTGGCTTGACCGCTACCACGCCGACGGTATCAGGGTGGACGCGGTCTCCTCGATGCTCTACCTGGATTACGCCCGTCGTCCCGGCGAGTGGACGCCAAACATCTACGGCGGACGGGAGAACCTGGACGCGATAGGATTCCTCCGGAAGTTAAACGACACCGTTCATGCAAACTACCCTGATACGCTCACCATAGCCGAGGAGGCTACCGCCTGGGCGGGGGTTACCGCACCGGGCGCTACTGGAGGGCTCGGGTTCGACCTGAAATGGAACATGGGCTGGATGCATGACACGCTCGACTATTTTGCGCTCGACCCGATCTACCGGAAGTACCGGCACGACCTCCTGACGTTCAGCATATGCTACGCCTTCTCCGAGCGCTACATCCTCCCCCTCTCGCACGACGAGGTCGTCCACGAGAAGAGCGCGCTCATCGGAAAGATGCCTGGCGATGAGTGGCAGAAAAGAGCGAACCTCCGTCTCCTCTTCGGGTATATGTTCACGCACCCCGGGAAGAAACTCCTCTTCATGGGTGGAGAGTTCGGGCAGTGGTCGGAGTGGAACCACGAGACCGGGCTTGAGTGGCACCTCCTCCAGTATGCGCCGCACCAGGGGATCCTCCGCTGGGTCACCGACTTAAACCGCCTGTACCGTCGCAAAGCCGCCCTCCATGAGTGTGATGCCGACCCTTCAGGGTTTGAGTGGGTTGACTTCTCGGATGCTGAGAAGAGCATCATAAGTTACCTGCGGCGCGGTCGGTCGGTCGATGATATTGTCCTTGTCGCCTGCAACTTCACCCCGGTACCACGTTACGGCTACCGGATAGGCGTCCCCTTCGGCGGGTTCTGGCGAGAGGTGCTCAACAGCGATGCGGTTGAGTACGGCGGGAGCGGTGTGGGGAACCTGGGCGGGGTGGAAGCGGAACAGGTTCCGGCGCACGGCCGGGCGTGGTCGCTCCCGCTCACGCTGCCCCCTCTTGCGGTCGTCATCTTCACCCCCGAGGGGGCGTAAACCGGATGAAGAAGCGTGCCGTCTGCATCCACGGCCATTTCTACCAGCCACCGCGGGAGAACCCCTGGCTCGGGGAGGTCGGCATGCAGCGCTCCGCCGCCCCCTACCATGACTGGAACGAGCGGGTGACCGCAGAGTGTTACGCCCCGAACACCGCCGCACGCATACTGGATGCTGACGGGCTGATAGAGGAGATCGTTAACAACTACGCGCGGATCAGTTTCACGGCCGCACCGACGCTCTTGTCCTGGCTCGCCCGCCACCGCCCGGCGGTCTACGAGGCAATCCTTGCAGCCGACCATGAGAGCCAGGAGCGCTACGCCGGCCACGGGTCGGCGATTGCATGCTGCTACAACCACATCATCATGCCGCTGGCGACCCGGCGTGATAAGCGGAGACAGATCGTCTGGGGCGTCCGCGACTTTGCGGCAAGGTTCGGCCGGATGCCCGAGGGGATGTGGCTTCCGGAGACCGCAGTCGATCTCGAGTCGCTCGACCTGATGGCGGAGGCCGGGATCCTCTTCACCATCCTTGCCCCCCACCAGGCGGCGAGGGTGCGGGAGATGGGGACGGCAACCTGGACAAAGGTCACTGGTGAGACCCTGGATACGACGATGCCATATGTTTGCCGCCTCCCCTCGGGCCGAAGGATCGCGATCTTCTTCTACAACGCCGGGATCTCACAGGAAGTCGCGTTCGGTGACCTTCTCTCAAACGGGGAGCGGTTTGCCGAAAGGCTGGTCGAGGCGTTCTCGCCCGGGGGAGAGCGCTCAGAACTTGTGCATATCGCGACCGATGGAGAGACTTACGGCCACCACCGCAAATTCGGGGATATGGCGCTCGCTTACTGCCTCCGATCGCTCGAATCGCACCAGAACGTCAGCCTCACGGTCTATGGCGCCTACCTGGCCGCCAACCCCCCCACCCATGAGGTCACCATCCAGGAGGGGACGTCCTGGAGCTGCCCCCACGGCATCGAGCGCTGGCGGGAGGACTGCGGTTGCAGCAGCGGCGCGCACCCTGCGTGGTCACAGGCCTGGCGCGGCCCGCTCCGGGAGGCGATCGTCATGGTCCGGGACACCATCACACCCCGCCTGGATGAGGCGCTCGCTGAGATCCTCGATGACCCGCTGAGGGCCAGGGACGATGCCGTCAGCCTCGTCCTGGGCACCTGGTCAGATGAGGCTGTGGAGGCATTCATCGCCAGGCACACCACCGGCAACCTCTCTGCGGAAGAGAGGCAACGGCTCCTGGCGCTCTTCGAGATTGAGAGGCAGGCGAACCTTATGCAGACAAGCTGTGGCTGGTTCTTCGATGATATTGCAGAACCGGGGAGCGTCCAGGTCATACGCCACGCAAAACGGGCAATTGATCTCGCCCGGCGGGTTCTCGGCCTCGATCTCGAACCGGCGTTCGTCGAGACCCTCCAACGGGCCAGGGGCAACGACCCCGGGCACGCAACCGGTGCTGAGGTCTACGACGCCCGTATCAGGCCGCGGGTTTTCGATCTGCCCCGGATCGCGGCCGGGGTCGCTCTCTACGCTCTCTTTGGCCTTGAACACCCAGCGGCCACCTCCGGGATGCATGCAATCCAGGTGGAGTGGCCATACCGCCTGAACGCCGGTGATGGGCGACGTATCCTGGGGAGGGTTCACCTGCGGTCCCGCGCTGCGGGAGAAGAGGGGGCCTATGACACGGCCGCACTCTTTGACGGGATCGATCGCATCGTCCTCGGGGTGAACGAACCCGGCGGCGATGCGGCGATCCGGGAGGCGCTCGCCGGCCCGGATCCGGCCGGGGCGATACCGGCGGGTTTCAGCCTGCTCTATACCGCAGCAGACCTTTCCGATGAGGAGAGGTGGGCGATAGCCCGCGAGATGATACCGGGGATCGAGGAGGCGGTCTGCGGGGTCTACCGGGATGAATCAACCCTGATCCGGACGCTCAAAGACCTCGGGGTCCCGTTACCCGGGGCCGCAGCCCACCTCGTGGCGTATGCCGGGAGCAGGTGCCTGGCCTCGATCTTCGAGGAGGGGTGCCCTGACCCAGGCCGATTTCTGGCGATCGCAAAGGAGGTGGAGGCCCTGAACGCTGCGCCCGATATACCTGCCCTGGCAGCGGCAGCGGCGAGGAGGATCGAAGGGTCTATCCGCGCGGCGGCGGCCAGACCCGACGACCCCGCCCCACTCGAAGAGATTCCGCGCATCGTCGGTTGCGCGAGGCTGCTTGAACTGCCTCTTGACCTCTGGGAGAGCCAGAACATCTGTATCAGGCTGCGCGGGCACTACACGGAGATGTGCGGGCGTGCCGGACGTGGAGATGGCGGTGCAGAACGGTGGGTGGAGGCCTACAGGAGGGCGGCGGTATCCCTGGGCGTGCGTGCTCTTCAGGGGGCGAGATGGGGATGAACCGGCGAGGAAGCGGGGTTCTGCTCCATATAACGTCTCTCCCCTCGGCATACGGGATCGGCGACCTGGGTCCCGCGGCACAGCGGTTTCTGGATATCCTCGCCGGTGCCGGACAGCGCTACTGGCAGATCCTCCCCCTCAACCCGACTTTCCCGGCGTTCGGTAACTCCCCCTATCAGAGCAACTCGGCGTTTGCCGGGAACACCTGGCTTATCAGCCCGGAGCAGATGGTTGCAGACGGTTTTCTCGACGCCGCTGATATCGCGGACCCGCCATGGTTCCCGGTGGACCGGGTCGACTACCCCCGGGTGATCGACTACAAGAACAGACTCTTTGACCGGGGGTTTGAGCGGTTCAGGGAAAGGGGCAGCGACTACCGTTACGAGGAGTTCACGGTTGATAACGCCTCATGGCTCGATGATTATGCTCTCTTTGTGGCCCTGAAAGAGCACTTTGCCGGGCGGGCGTGGGGCGAATGGCCGGTCGCCGTCCGGGACAGGGAGCAGGAGCCGCTGGAGAACTGCGCCGCGAAACTTGCCGAGCGGATCTTAAGGGAGAAGTTTCTCCAGTATGTTTTTGACAGGCAGTGGAAGAGGTTCAAAGACTGCTGCCGTGCCCGCCATGTTCAGGTCATCGGGGACATCCCGTTCTACGTCACCTACGACAGCGCCGATACGTGGTCAAACCCGGGACTCTTCAAACTCGACGAGCAGAAGAGGCCGACTGCCGTCGCGGGTGTACCACCGGATCTCTTCAGCGAGACCGGGCAACTATGGGGAAACCCTGTCTACCGCTGGGAGGCGCACAGGGAAGAGCGTTTTTCGTGGTGGGAGAGCCGGATCGAGCGCGCCCTCGTTCTTCTCGACAGGCTGCGGCTTGATCATTTCCGGGGGTTCGTCCAGCACTGGGAGGTCCCGGCCGGTGCGGCGACGGCGCAGAACGGCCGCTGGGTCGATGCGCCGGGGCGTGAACTCCTGACGCACCTTGTCCGGAGCAGGCCGTGCCTCCCGATCATCGCCGAGGACCTCGGTTACATCACCCCCGATGTCCGCGAGATGATGGCACTGTTTGGGTTTCCGGGGATGAGGGTCCTGCTGTTTGGGTTTGACGGCGATATAGCAGAGAACCTCCACGCACCCCACAACATCGGCCGAAACTGCGTCACATACACGGGCACACACGACAACAACACCGTCCGTGGGTGGTTCGAGCACGAGATCACCGATCGCCAGAAAGACCTCCTCTTCCGCTACATAGGAGGGTCGGTGAGCGCCGACCAGGTGCACAGGATCCTTGTCCGCCTCGCGATGCTCTCACCCGCAGAGACGGTCATCATACCGATGCAGGATATACTGGGTCTCGGGCGGGAGGCACGGATGAACCGGCCGGCCACAGCAAAAGGAAACTGGGAATGGCGGCTCCGCCCGGAGCAGATGAGGGAAGAGGCCATGCAGGAGTTTGCGGGGATGGCAGAGGTCTATGGGAGAAGTTGAAAAGACCACAAATGACTCAATAATTTCGATATCATCTATACATAACGTCTTAACTAATTACGCATAATCGAGCCAGGGCGGTATTCGGTTGACTCCAACTCTCAAATTGAATTTCAATCGCAGAAGCAAGATCCGAGAGGGTGGAGAAATACTTGTTATGAGTAGCCT
>JALHIW010000042.1:0-12738 GCA_022837745.1 Methanomicrobiaceae archaeon
AAAGACGCTTCACCGCCGTGGTTATGGAGGGCATCACACCATGAGCAAACTGGTTTTATAGTCCCCGTCGCGTAATACCGGGAAGAAGCGGGGAGTTTATATCACAGAACCTTTGATTTGATGGCCTCCGGGGGAGTGGGTCAGGCATGGATCATCGTCAGCATCATCTTGAACTGCGTGACGGCCTGGACAGCGTGGGGCTTCCCGGCGGGCATTATGATCATCTCGCCCGCTGTGAGGGAGTAATCCGTGCCCGCGATGCTGATGAGAGCCTCTCCCTCAAGAACCTCCAGGACGGCGTCATAGGGAGCGGTGTGCTCCGAGAGGCCTTCGTCTGCATCGAAGGCAAAGATCGTTATGGTGCCTGCAGGGGTGTTTATGAGCATCCGGCTGACGATCGAGCCTGGCTGATAGGCGACCAGGCCGCGGGGGTCGATGACGCGTTCGGTAAGTCTCTCGGTTTCAGTCTCAGACATAAGAGCCGTTTTATCCTGCAGGCTCTTCTGCTTTGCGGCATGGAATGGGGAGCAGGACGGATCAAACCTCACCTTTTTCCCGTATACACCCTGAATAATAAGAGACCTTTCGTGTACTACCATCTCATCCTGACCGACGCCTGTAACCTCTGCTGCACCTACTGCCGCGGAAAGGCGTTTGTCGTCGACTCCCCCGACCAACCCGGGATCACCATCGACGAAGATCTGCCTGTTGACCTTGATATCGATCTCGATGACCTCTACCGGTTCCTGGCAAAAGACCCCGATCCGGTACTCATCTTATATGGCGGGGAACCCCTGCTCGCACCCGATCTGGTCAGCGAGATCGCCCGCAAAGCGCCTGTATCGGCGCTGATCCTGCACACCAACGGCACGCTCCTTGATGGTCTCGAACCCGCCATCGCAAACCGGTTCGACACCATCCTGGTCTCGATCGACGGCCCGGAGAGCCTCACCGACGCCCACCGGGGCGAGGGTACGTTTGATCGGGTCATGAGAAACCTCCGCGGTCTCGTGGCCGGCGGGTTTGGAGGCGAACTGATCGCCAGGATGACCGTGGCCGAGGATACTGATATCGTTGAGGCGGTCCGCTATCTTACGGAGAACGAGAGGTTTTCCTTCCCGGCCGTCCACTGGCAGATGGACGCAAATTTCTGGAACGACTACGGGATGCGAGACTACGCTGCATGGGTATCAGAAAGTTACAACCCCGGCATCCGCTCGCTTGTGGCCTTCTGGGTCGAGACGATGCGGCGGGAGGCACGGGTGCTCCGGTGGTACCCCTTCATTGACCCGATGGAGGACATGCTGCTCGGCCGGCCGGGCAAACTCCGGTGCGGTTGCGGCCACGCGAACTACAGCATCATGACCGATGGGCATATCGCTCCATGCCCTATAATGGTCGGGATGAAGGACTACTACGCCGGGCACATAGCGACGGCGGATCCTCTCCACCTCCCGGTGACCGCTGTTGGGAGCCCCTGCACGGAGTGTGGTATCCTTGAGTTCTGCGGCGGCCGCTGCCTTTACTCAAACATCCTCCGACCCTGGCCGGAGGAGGGGCGGCGGGTCGTCTGCAGCACGGTGGAGAACCTCCGTGCCGCTCTCTCGGCGGCGCTGCCGCATGTCAGATCGCTCATCCGGGACGGCAGAATCAGGATGGGGGACTTTTCCCACCGGCGCTACAACAGTTGTGAGATCATACCCTGAGGAAGACCCCTCCAGGCGAAGATTCATTCGGATGAAAGGGGAACAACTGGAGTGAAAAGATGGTGGGACGCGGAAAGATCCTTTGCAGGCTCGGGCTCCATCGGTGGGGCCGGAAGCGCGGCTACGATGAGTACTCCTCAAACGTCATCGAGTGGGAGCAGCGGTGCGAACGCTGCGGGAAGAAGAAGCGCTGGATCGAGGTGAAGCGGGACCGGCGGAGATGAGGAATCATTTTCATCGGCCCGCGGCGGTTATCCTGCGTCCTCTCTTCCCCCGAGATCCTCCTGCTGCTCCTCGATCCAGGCCCTGGTCCACCTCTGGAGATCGCGTATGCTGGCAGACCCCTGCCGCTCGCGCATCGTTCTCAGGTGGTCTTCAAGTTGGTCTGCAAGGGAGAAGATCAGCGCTTCGGACTCCTCTTCTGATAACGGGCCTTCCGCCTCAAGGCGGGCGGTCCCGAGCTCGAGAAAGTGTTGTAACTCGCCTGTCACCTCCAGGATCCTGGGGAGATCCAGTCTGACTGTATACCCCATGAAGAGGGGGTTGACGCACCCTGTAATAATATAATCCATTTCGTTCTGGCTCCCCTGACTCTTCCACGGGTACCCCTCATATCGTCCCGGTCGTATCGCGGACCGGGGGTGGTATACCGCGCCACACCCTCGTTTTGGGGACGTGTGGGCTTATACGCCGCTTTCCAGGCACCCGGGGCGGAGGGGGACGATGTAAGGCGCCGGGAGGTCCCGTTTTACCACCGCCTCAATCCCGTAGACCGACCTGAGCATATCTTCGGTGAGCACTTCCGCCGGAGCCCCGCAGCCGTATATCGACCCGCCTTCGAGCACCAGAAGACGGTGGCAGTATGTGGCCGCGAGATTGAGGTCGTGGAGCGCGATGATGATAGCAAGCCCCTTCTTATCGGCGAGGTCGCGCAGGATCTCCATCACCCCCATCTGGTGGCAGAGATCCAGGTTGCTGGTCGGTTCGTCGAGGAAGATAGCGTCTGTCTCCTGCACAAGCGCCCGTGCGATCATAACCCGCTGGCGCTCCCCGCCGGAGAGTTCGGCAACCTTCCGGAGCGCGAGTTCTTCGAGATCGAGGAGGGTAAGCGCCTCAACCACCTTATCCTCGTCAGCAGGGCTCACCTTCCAGTTCAGGTATGGCCGCCTCCCCATCAGGACGGTCTCAAACACAGTTGCAGCGGTCCGGTTCCCGGCGGACTGCGGCACGTAGGCCATCGCCCGCGCAATCTCGCGCCGGTGCATGTTGCTGATATCCCGATCATCGAACACCACCCTCCCGCGTCTTGGAGAGAGCATCCCGTTGATGCACCGGATGAGCGTTGTCTTCCCGCAGCCGTTTGGCCCAACAAGCCCGAGAACCTCCCCCCTCTCCACCGGGAAGGTGATTTCGTGGAGAACCTCCCGGTCACGGTAGGCAAACGAGAGATCTTCGACCGATATCAGCGGCATCAGGCATCCCTCCGGTGCAGGAAGAGGTAGATGAAGAACGGCACCCCGAGAAACGCGGTCACGATACCGACGGGGATGACCTGCGGTGCAAGGACGCTGCGGGCGATACTGTCTGCCGCCAGGAGAAGGAGGGCACCGATGAGACCGGATGCAGGAAGGAGCGTTCTGAAATCGCTGCCTATGATCATGCGTGTGATGTGCGGCGCAACAAGCCCGATGAACCCGATCGTCCCGGTGAAACAGATGATCACCGCTGTGATAAGCGAGGCGATAAGCATCATTACTGTCATCGAACGCTCGACCGGCACCCCGAGACCGGCCGCCACCTCGTCACCCTCTGCCAGGGCGTTGAGGTCCCAGGCACGGTATACCAGGTAAGGGACGGTGCAGGCAAGGACAAGCGCAACGATCCCGAGTTTCGGCCAGGTTGACTTGTCAACCGACCCGAACATCCAGAATACCACCGCCTGGAGCTCTTCGCTGCTGCCAACATACTGGAGGAGCGAGGTCACCGCCGAGAAGAGGTACATGAGCGCGATCCCGGCAAGGACCATCGTCTCCGAGCCCACTCCCCTGTATCGGGCCATCCCGTAGATGGCAAACGCAGCAAGCAGGGCAAAGAGGAAGGCGTTGCCTATGATGAGGTACTCCCCGCCGACAACCCCGGCGCCCATGACTATCGCGATGGATGCGCCAGTGGCTGCGGCCGAGGCGATACCGAGCGTGAAGGGGCTTGCAAGCGGGTTTCGGAGGATCCCCTGCATCACCGAACCCGCCACCGCAAGCCCGAACCCGGCGCAGACCGCGAAGAGCACCCGATGGAGCCGGTAGTCCCAGACGATGGTGATTGCAAGTTCCGGAGCACTGAACCTGCCGGGGAAGAGACCGGCCAGGATCGCGAGATAGGACTCGGCCACCCCGAGATCGGCCGACCCGAGCGTGACCGCGATCCCGATGAGGAGGATGAGTCCAAAGATGAGGGCAAGCATAAAGGCGGCGCGTGTCCTCTTCAGCCGCGCGTAGCCCTCGTAAAGACTGATACTCTGCTCCATGGCGATGGCTCCTATTCGGGGTAGACGAAACTTCCCATAGACGCGAGATCGAAATCGATTCCCTGGAACTCGCTTAAGTAACGCTGGTGGATGGCGTGCGGGTCGAGATCGGCGAACCTGTCGGGGTAGAACCACTTCGCCAGGTAAGCCGTCCCGATGAAGTGCTGGGCACCGCCAAGGATATCCGAATGGATGACGTAGACCCGACCGTCCTTCACGGCGGAGATCCTGGACCAGCCGGGGCGTTCAAGCAGCGCCGACCTGATCTCGGCCAGCGTTTCAGGGTCGTGGTGGGCGTAGCCGCCGACGGCCAGGCCCTGCCCGGCCAGTTTCACGATCACCTGAGGGTCCATGACGATGACCGCCTCAGGGTCGATGATGGGATACTCCCCGCTCTCGCCGGCAAAGGGGTTCAGCCCACCGGCGATCTCGATCTTCTCGTTATACCCGGATCCGGCCGCGACGGTCTTGTAGTCCGTCCAGTACTCGAAGTATACCCGGACGCGCTCATCGGCCGGTATATCTGCCGTGCCTTTCCGGATCCTGTCCATCGTCGACTCGTAGAATGAGGCAAACTCTTCTCCCTGCCCGGGTTCGTCTATGATCGCGGCGATCTTTCGGATCTCCTCCGGATAGGTTGCGGGCTTAAAGCAGTCGAACCTGAAAACCCGGATACCAGGACTGCTCGCCTCAAGCCTGCGCTGGATATCATCGCAGGCCGATGTGCTGATACTCGCGTAGAGGAATACGGCGTCCGGCCGGAGGGAGATGATCCTCTCCATATCTGGCGACCAGATCGAGCCTATGTCCGGTTTATCCTGGCATTCGGGGAAGAACGTGCTCTTTTCGTGGGTGTACTTGTCGACGGCGACAACCTTCTCCATATCGAACCCGACCGACCGCAGCGTCTCGAGAGCCTCACCGCTGAAGGTCACAACCCGGCGCAGGGGGCGGTAGAGCGTCAGGTCTCTCCCCGATGAGTCGGTGACCACAACCGGTTTTCCATCCCAGCGGGCGTAGACCCAGGCGGCGTCCAGGATGTCGTCGCGGTCTATCTCTCCCGCACCGCCCATGTAGGCGGCGTCGAGATAGGAGAGGGCTGCCGCGGTGTACTCGCTGAAGGTGAGGACGTCATCACCATCGGTGTCCCCCGGTATGCTGCCCTCAACCGCCGATGCCTGGACAGCGAGGAGCATGGGGAGAACAAGGATGAGGATGATACGCCGGTTCATCGCTGACCACCCCGCCGGGCGATGACGAGAGCAACTATCGCTGTAAGGAGGGCAAACGGTGGGGCGGCCTCCTGTGTCGGCCTCTCCTTCGGGGTGTTCTCCACTTCTGTCTCGATGCCGTCCACCGCGAGATGTGAGGCGGGGATGGTGCCGTTTGACTCGCCCAGGAAGTCCTCCCAGATGCCGGTTATATCCCCGCTGCCGGAGGAGGGCGCCCTGACCTGGTAGGTTATCAGGGTCTCGTTTATCAGCGCAAACGCGACCTGCCCGTCCCTGGCCAGGATGCGGTCATCCGCGTGGTTGGTTCCCACAAAGGAGTAACCGACCGGAAGAGTCTCCACGACGCCGCCGAGGGTGATACCCTCGATAGAGAGTGAGACCTCAAAGACCTCGCCCGCCCCCGGCTCGGCGGTGGAGAGCGTCCGGGTGACCGTGGCGCCCCATGCTGCGGCCGGAACGAGCATTAGCAGCAGGATAAGGCAGATGAGCCGATCTGCCGGGGAGCCTCTCATAAGGTTTTGTTGTCGATCGAGTAATATGAATGTTTCCTATTGTGCTAACAAATCAGAAATTCACTGTATTGGTGTATATCAGGGTTTCTCCGGTCTTGTTGGGGCTGACGGGTGACGTAGTATGACCCCGGGGCTGCCTGACAATACAACATCGCCCGCCTGCAACATCCATTCAAGCCTCATTGCGACGAGGAGCATCATCGCTGCCGCCGATAGCGAGATTATCGTCACCGCCCAGGTCAGCAGACCTGATAGAATCATGAAGAAGAGGCCAAACCGCTCCCAAGCAGCACCAGGATCCCTTTTGCAAACTGGCCGCTGTAGGCCTTTTCAGAGGCCGTTGAAGAGGAGGGGGCCCTGCAACCCCACCGCCAGGTTCTTCAACATCCCTGCGTGAGAGAGATCCCGGCGTATCACGCAGCAGGTTCTTCAATGCATCTGCTGAAGGTATCATATCCCCTCTGAGCCCGCTTTGCCTACCTATCGCCTGAACTCCTTCTCGATCCGAACACGGCGCCCGAGGGCTGTCTCGTACCACTCCTGCTGCTTCAAGGCCTGCTTCATATTCCTGATACGGTGCCTGATCCGCGTTCCTGTCACCGTGTCGACCAGCACCAGTCTCGCTATCTCGACCTCCTCCTTACACATCAAGATAGACCTCGACGTTTACGAACGTTTCCATTCGAGATCGCCGCGAGAGACCGGGGCGGGTTCGGGTTCGTGGGTGGTTTACAGTTGTTTGCGCAAGGGCGGGCATGTTGCGGGTATAGGAGATCGGCCGCCCCATCCTGATGTCTGTCTGCGTCTCCCCTTGCCAATGATGCTCTGGCAAAGGTTCCCGTCACAACCCTGGACGCGGTTGTGCACCCTGTAGTGCAGAATTCTGAAAGGGGGGCCTCCGATGCACAAACAATGGCGAAGGAACGTTGATCCGGATACTTTGCTCCGATAGACTGCAGGGTTGTACGGGTCTACAGGGTGGTTTCTCCAGAACCAATCGAGGTGCCACAACAGGCAAAGATAACTAAAAGGAAAGCGCCGCCAACAGGACTCGAACCTGTGACATGCTGGTTAACAGCCAGCCACTCTACCAACTGAGTTATGGCGGCACCGGAACAGTTGCCCTATACAGTCTTGACTGAATCATATTAAACGTTACGGGAATTATTCTTCCGGATGGCCTGCAGGAGCTCAATCAGTTCGTCTACCTCATCATCAAGGCTGGAAAGAAGATCCGCCGCCAGGGGTGTTGCCACCGCACCGGCCGGCGAAGCGCGGATGTAGCCTTCCTGTTCCAGGATCCGCAGCGAGTAGCGAACCCGGTGGTAGGGGAGACCCAGGATTTCAGAGAGCCTCATGATTCCGATGGGCTGATGCTCCACGACCACGCGGATAACCTCAAGGTGCCTTGAGACGAGCTCGATCTCGGATTTGATCTTTGACAGCATGGTTGCCGCGCGGGCGAAATACCCACGCCCCTTATGGTTGTTCGCTCAGCCAGACCTTCATCCGGGTATACCGCTTCCGGAACGATATGGAGACGATCACTCCTGCAGCCAGGAGAAGAAGGCCTATCACAAGGCCGGGCGTCCCTTCGGGCGCAAACCGGAGGAGTACAAAGATGCCTATCGCGAAACAGAGTATGATGATGTTGAGCATGATTGTCAGCGTGGCGAACCTGGTCTTGAAAGCCTTCTTCGTTGCCTCATCCATCACTCATACTTGAGCGCGTGGAATAAAAGTACTTGTGGTATCCACGGAGACTGATAGAACGAACTGGCTGGATTCGGCCATACAGGATGCGGGTGCGGCGGCATACGTGGCTTACGGCTCGTCTGCAGACGCCAATGTGCGTTACCTGACCCGGTTTCGCACCACCGACCCTGTGGTGTATGTCCACAAACCCGGGGAGCGCGGGTTGATCGTGGTCTCGCAGATGGAGTATGAACGTGCGGTGCGCGAATCGACGGCAGCGGTGGTCACCCGTGCCGACGTCGGTTTCCTCGACTGCATCAGGGCAGGGGAGTCCCGCTGGCGGGCGACAGCGCACGTGATCGCAGACATGGCCGGCGGCCCTCTCCTCGCCCCCTCTTTCTTCCCGTTTGCCCTCGCCAGGCACCTGGAGTCGTTTCAACCGGTCATACTCGACGAGAAAGGTGTTGTTGAGAGGATGAGGGCGGTCAAGACGCCGGAAGAGATCCAGTGGATACGCGGTGCCCAGCACGTTACCGAGGCTGCGATGGACAGGGGTATAGCGCTTATCCGTTCGTCCGTCCCGAAAGATGGCCTCCTTTATCGGAATGGCGCACTCCTCACCTCCGAAGCCGTCAGAACGGAGATGCACACCACTCTCCTTGCTCATGGCTGCCGTGGGATCGATACCATCGTCTCCTGCGGTCCTGACACCGCGCTTCCCCACCACCAGGGCGGGGGGCCGCTCCTGGAGGATGAACCCATTGTCATAGATATCTTCCCCCAGGACGAAAGAACCGGTTATCATGCCGACATGACACGCACGGTCGTGAAAGGCGAACCATCTCCGGCGATCAGGGAGATGTATGACGCCGTCAGGGCTGCAAAAGAACATGCGATATCGATGCTTCGTGCCGGTGCGCACGGCGCCGACCTGTATCATGAGGTGGTGGAGTTCTTCCGCGACCGCGGATACGAGAGCAACATGCGGGGGTTCACCCACAGCCTCGGTCACGGCGTAGGGCTTGAGGTGCACGAAGATCCGTCCCTAGGTCCCGAGGGCGGGGAACTTTGCGCAGGCAACGTGGTCACCGTTGAGCCCGGGCTATACTACCCGGGCATCGGCGGTGTCCGCCTTGAGGATATGGGCGTGGTTACAGAGACCGGGTTTGACCGGTTCACCCAATACGAAGAGAGGCTTACAGTATGAGCATGGATGACAGAGTCTACGACGCCTACCGGGAAGCCGGGGCGCTGGCAAGGAAGGTCCTCCGCAGGGGGGCGGGGCTCGTGAAAGATGGTGTCTCTCTCCTTGAAATGGTTGAAACGACGGAGGGAATGGTGGTTGAGGAGGGTGCACAACTTGCCTTCCCCTTAAACGTCTCCTTCAACGAGGCCGCGGCACACGACACCGCCATGCCGGGCGATGAACGGACCTTTGCCAGGGGAGACCTGATCAAGGTTGATCTCGGTGTCCACGTCGACGGCTATATCGCCGACACCGCGATGACCGTCGACCTCGGCAGTCACGGCCCGCTCGTCGAGGCATCCCGTGCGGCCCTCGATGCAGCGATCGCCGCCGTTCGACCGGGGATTGCCGCCGGTGACCTGGGGGCGATCATCCAGTCGAAGATCGAGGAGCATGGCTACAAACCGGTTGCAAACCTCACAGGGCACGGTCTTGAACGCTACGATCTACACGCAAAACCCATGATACCTAACATTGCCATGAACGGCGGGGCGATCCTTGTGGAGGGGATGGTCTTCGCAATCGAACCTTTTGCCACCACGGGATCGGGGAGGGTTGTAGAGGCGCCCAGGGTGGAGATCTATAAACAGGTTGCGGCCCGCCCCGCACGATTGCCGTCGGCCAAACGGATCCTCGAGACCGCCCGGCCGCGGCGAGGACTCCCGTTCTCGCGGCGCTGGGTGCCGGGGGACAAGGTCGATCTGGGGTTATCCACGCTGGTGCGAACCGGGGTCATCCACCCGTTCCCTGTTCTGCACGATATCCAGGGTTCGTTCGTCTCTCAGGCCGAACATACCCTGATAGTTACGGCGGATGGGTGTGAGGTCACCACCCGCTGAGTTATACTTATTGATGTCGCGTGCAAATATGTCAGTTCACAGATATGACCGGCGACACTGGTATGCGCGATCTCCTTGCTATCATGGAACTCCTGCTGACCGCTGAGATATTCAATCGGAACGAGAACCTCGACATCAACGATCTCCACCCGCTCACCAGGGAGTTTTTTGGGGTCGGGGTCGGCGGGAGCCCCGAGGTGAAAAGACCCCTGATCGTTAGCGAAGGGGCGATCAAGAAGGTTCTTGGCGTCCCGGAGACCGTCTGCCAGGCTGTTCGCGCCAACCCCTTCGTCGGTTACGAGGAGTTCGGGCAGCGCCTCCGCCTGCTCTCGCTCGATACGGCAGCGGGATGGTTCATCAAAAGGGGCGGGAAGGATCGGATCAGGGAGAATCCCGTGCTTGCATTCTATTTTGAAGGGATGGACAGCATCGATCTCCGCTACCAGGACGTTCGGGCGAAGAACCCACGGTTTGAGGATACAAAGGAGTACATCGAGGCGAAGGTCTCCCGCGTCGTCGGGGAGAGTGAAGAGATGCGGGAGGCCCGCGATCTCATCATCATCAGCGCTCCGGCGGAGGTTGAGTACAATCTTGAAAAACTGGTCTGCACCCCCCGACAGGAGGAGGTCATCAAGAAGATCGGTGTCGCCCTCGAGCACCGTGATTTCTTAAAGCAGCATGGGATCTATGAGTTCGGCCGCCTCCTCTTCGTCGGTCCGCCTGGCACCGGGAAGACGTCGCTTGCGCTTGCGATGTCCCCGGAACTCCATATGCCGGTTCTTGAGGTCCGCCTGGCAATGGTCACCTCCCAGTACCTTGGTGAGACCTCAAAGAACATCGACCGGATCTTTGAACTTGCAAAGAGGCTCGCTCCCTGTATTCTCTTCATTGACGAATTCGATTTCGTCGCAAAGACCAGGGTCAGCGACGATCACGGCGCGATGAAGCGCGCGGTGAATATGCTCTTAAAGAACATCGACCAGATCAGTTTCGTGAGGAATGGTGTTCTTCTCATCGGCGCAACAAACCATCCCCGCATCCTTGACGAGGCGGCCTGGCGGCGGTTCGACGAGGTTGTGGAGTTCCCGCTTCCTGACCGGAAGATGAGGCAGGCGATCCTGGAGAAGGTTGCTGCCACGATCGAGTGCGACTGCGATTTTGCGGACATCGCCGCCAGGACGGAGGGGTTCTCAGGATCCGATCTGCGGATGATGATGAAGGAGGCTATGATGTCGGCGCTGATGGAAGGCCGGCACCGGATCGGCCCGGTGGATATCGAGCAGGGGCTTCTCCGGGTTGAGGAGCGCAACCTCATCCGGGCCGGGCATTGAGATGCGGATCACGCTCCTCGGGACCGGGGATGCCATCGGGACGCCGAAGGTGGGTTGCGACTGCAAGAACTGCAGGGAGATGGTCGCAAGAGGGTGGTCGCGACTGCGGACATCCTTCATCATCGAGATCGGAGGCAAGCACATCCTTGTTGAGTCGTCGCCGGACCTGCGGCAGCAGTTACTCCGGGCAGGTTCACCTCACATCGATGCAGTCATCTGGTCGCACGGTCATTACGACCATTTTATCGGTTTCGGAGAGTTTTACAGGGTTCAAAAGGTGCCGCCGGTATACGCGGCGCCGCCTGTGATGGACTACTGCTCGGATTACCTCCACTTTCTCTCGTTTGAGAAGCATGCCGTCCCGGTCTTTGAGTCATTCGGCCTCTTTGGTCTCACCTTTACGTTCTTTCCTGTGAACCACCCGCCGGTTTACACCTGTGGGCTCCTCATCGAGCATGATGACATGACGATCGCCTACACCAGCGATACGCGGGAGGATATACCGGCAGAGAGCCGGAATCTCCTCAAGAAGACCGATATCGATCTCCTCTTCGTCGACGCCATCGCTCCGGAGGGGTATAATATCAGCAAGCACATGAACTACGTCGAGGCTGTAAGGTTCGCCCATGACGTCGGGGCGCGGGACTATCGGTGCGTCCACATGAGCCACCTGGTTCCACCGGGGATGCCGCACGCCGCGTATGATATGGAAACGTTCTGCTGGTGACTATCCGGCTCTCCCCCTGCAGTCCGGGATATACGACGGATAGGTCTCATAGGCGGCAGAAACCCTTCACGAATCGTTAACCAGGGACCACGATCATCGGAGCGGTCATGCGGTCATGGGGGTCCTGGCGTCTCGATCGGCGTCGTGCCCTGGCTTCCACAGCATGCCCGGAGGCTACCGGAGCGAGATCCGCCATCAGGGATAACCGTCGCGACTCCACGATCTCCCAGGATACTCGTGAACGAAGGTGGAACGAAGGTGAGATGAACATGAAACAGAAAAATCGGTTGGAACGTGTGCTACCGCTCTCGTCGGTCTTCTCCTTCTCTGCACGACGGTTGCCCCGGTCGGCGCGGAGGTCATCCTGACCATTGCCGTGGTCGGCTCCAGATCGACGAGACTAAGGGCATCGACTGCTGCTCCGCGACGGGTGCTCATAGCAAACGCCTCATTTATACCCCGGGAACAACCTACCGGATCGCCGTGCTCTGCGAATACAAGGACGGCAACGATGCAATCGGACAGACAGCTCAATCCGGGCTGGAGGGGCCGGATGGCGCCGTGGATACAAAACCCATATGGGAGGCCATCAAATCAACGGTTCTGTGATATAAACTCCCCATCTTTTCCCGTTATTACGACTGCCCACTCCCTCCCCTGTTTCCTGCGTCTCTGGTTGAACGGTATTCATGGGACACCCCCGCCGCCCGGCCGCTACCGCGGCCTCCTCCCGCCCCCTTCCGAGGGGGCGGGCAGTGCGTGGCGATAGTCCGGATACCGTGCACGGGGAGGAAACAGGATCTCAGGGAGTATCAGGTGAGACCGCCAAGTAGTGGTCTCCTCCCGTGGCACTGTGTCTATGGGAGAATCGCCCCCGTGGGGGAGGGGCTGACGGGGAGGGGGGAGGCGGATACGGCTCCCCCTCC
>JALHIW010000043.1:0-12601 GCA_022837745.1 Methanomicrobiaceae archaeon
GAGGTAAAGGGGAGAGGAGAGTGTCCAAAAATCAGAAAGAGGAGCAAAGGGTGCGTTGAGTGGTATACCATATGCGCTTACGGATCGGGAGTTCAGGATCCAGTCGTTTCAGAACCTCGATCAGTCATCTCAGGGCGAACGATCGAGGAGATTGAAGCTGAAGAGGGTGATCGATAATGGACGAGAGACCACCGGGCAGGAAGCCGCCGGATTTCCCGGTGGAGATGGGCGAGTTTATCTGCCCGGTCTGCGGCAGAATTTACTCAACGCTTGAGGAACTCCATACGCACGTCCGGCGGGTTCACCGCACCCCACCGGAGGTTCGGTGAGTGATGGCTGCCTCTGCGTGGTCGCGCGGGACATCCCCTTGGGAAATACGTGCGGGGGACTTTATGGTGCGCGCTGAGACCGGGAGGTGCTTGCTTCCATGTAATCCCGGAAAGGTTCTCAGTATTCACCCATGTCCTGGTTTTCAGGTTGGAGTGCTGACACTTCCGGGCACGGACTGTCAAGCAGCCACTTCTCCACTTAGATTCCAGCAGGATGGATACCGCCGAACCCTGCAGGCAAAATAATTGTCTTTTAAGACCTGATCACCCTGAAACCCACGGAGGGTTGACCCCAGAAAAAATCTGGTTCTTTTCATAATTCATATTTAGTATTACACCATTACTATAATATTCATACCAAAACAAGGAGTGGCCACGCAAAGTCATTAATTTCAAAATTTGCCCTGGATCTGCCCTATATTCCTCAATAACACGTGATTGCTCGGGCATAACCGTGAAATAACGGTTATTTTCGATTTGTATTATGGATAAATTTAAAATCAGAACCGTCAAAAATTACAGTGAACATTCGAAAGTAAGTTACTATCGAGGGTGAAGAACACGGTTGGAAATGTAATGACAAACAACGTTGCGGCAAGCAGCGTTATGGCAGAGACCGCAAGCGATGCGGAGATAGTTGCGCAGTTTAAACAACGAGGCTGCTGGGGGCTCTACACCAGCGTGGACCTGAAAGGGTGCGACCCGGCATCCATCCGGGATCCAGAGAAGATACACCGGTTCATTATTGAACTGTGTGACCTGATCGAGATGAAGAGGTTTGGCGAACCGCAGATCGTTCACTTCGGCCCGACGGAGAGGGTTGCGGGTTACTCCATGACCCAGCTCATTGAGACATCACTGATCTCCGGCCACTTTGCAAACGAGACAAACGCGGCCTACCTTGACATCTTCAGCTGCAAGGAGTACGAGCCTTCAAAAGCAGCGGAGTTTTGCAGGGACTTTTTTGGAGCAGAATCGGTAACATACCAGGTGCTCTTCAGGGACTGAATACAAGCATAACAAATAGCAGCCTAAAAAACGCTTCTTTGGTGAGATATGACGGCAGAGAGAGGCGCCGCCATATTCCGGGGGCCTGATCCTGGAGCGCAGCAGCGCTCGGGTTCCTCTTATTTTTTGCAAGGACGCGGGGGAGGTGATGCGGTTCCAGCAGGGAGGGTCTTCTGGCGGCGCAAATCTACCCGGCTCACGATGAGAGAGCAGCCAGGACGGAGCGGTATATCGATCCAGCATCCCCCCGCACGCACCCCCCTGCCGCAACGGCATCCCCGGATCTTCACCACCGGGATCTGATGAGGAGACCTGCCGCGATGAACTGAACCTGGAATGTCCCTCCCGGGTCAGCGAACGTCTCATTCGATCTGACTGCTCCCCCGACCGAAGTCCGGGGCATCCCGGGATTGCAGCCCCAATCTCAATGATCGGGTATGGATCATAATGCTCAACAGTAATCTCGGAGGACAGCGTTCATCCCTGCCTTCAGTTCGTCGTAAACGACCTTCGGCCCCCACCACGCCCCATCTTCATCCGGGCTTGCAGCGGCAAGAAGAAAAAAGAGTGTTTTTCAGGGCCCCTCATAGGGGTTCCGGAGACCCTTCGGGGTTCCATCCGCCTTCAGGCCCACGGTCTTGCGTGCATCCACGTTCTTCTGGTTCTTTGTGATCTTCTCGGTGGCAAGTTTCGTCACCATGTCAAGGCCTGGCTTGACCTTGTCGATCGGCTTTGTCTCAAAGAGACCTGCCGCGATAGCACCGTCCCAGACCGCGTTGCCGGTGGTGCTGCGCACGAAAACCGTGCTCCAGCCGTCAGGGCTGCCAACTGAGCCGCTTGAGATATCAGCCAGGTTCGCGACGTAATCCAGGCAGACGTGGCAGCCAGGCTGCACGTACTTGTGGATCAGTTTGAGCGGCATCTGGCTGACCGCACCGCGTTCGGTGTAGACGGTGAACTTGCCCTTGCCGATGTCCATCTTCTTGACGGACTCCATCTTCTGGTTGCAGTGGTCCTCGACCATCGCCTCAAGCCCCTGGTAGGAGAAGTTCTCCATGCAGAAGATGCCCAGCGCAAGGGCGATCTTGTCGTCGACATCGCGCAGACCGATCGGATAGAGCTGAGCCTTCCGGACGGCCTGCATCTGGCAGGGTGTACCCACAATGCCGACTTTATCAAGGCCGTAACTCCGGGTCACCTCCTTGATCAGGCAGAGGTTCGGGCTGATGTTGTAGCGCGTTCCGGCGGCGGCAAGAAGTTCGGCCTTTGTGGTCGCGACAACCGGCTCCGGCTTCCAGGGCGCGCTGCCAGGGCCCGCAACGATGGCACCATCGATGATGCCCTCTTCGAGCGCGTAGGCAAAGAGCGTGGTTATGATTCCGCCGTCCTGGGAATGCTTCAGGATCTCCTTATCGATCGACCGCGCCGAGACCACTGACTTGTAGTTACCGAGTACGTCCATCTTCATCACCTCACTGCATGGCTCCCTTGATGGCACCGATGATGCCCTCGTAGTTGTTTATGACGTCGAAGTTAAGCCAGCTGCGCGGACACTGGGCATAGCAGGCGCCGCACTTGATGCACTGGTCACGGTTCACGTTCGGCTTGCCGTACTCCATGGTGATTGCACGGACAGGGCAGGTGCCGGCACAGGTCCCGCATCCCATGCAGAGACCCTGGTTGATGACTTCATACATCAGGTCGCAGCCGCAGGCCGTGTCGCCGCGCTGCGCAAGCTGCATCAGCGGGGTCAGGTAAGCGGTCGCGAGTTTCTTCTGTTCGGCGTTGCCCTTCAGCAGCAGGTAGGCCATGACGGCAACGTTCCTGACCTCCTGCGGGCACGGCGGACAGGACGGAATGTAGAGGTCAACATCGACGACCTCGCTGATCGGCACGTATGCCTCGTGGCCGGGCTGGTTCCACTGACCGCCGCGGGTGAACCGGGTGATGTTTCCGTAGGCTGCGCAGCCGCCGTAGGCAACGAGTACTTTCGACTTTGCTCTTGCTTCTTTCAGTTCTTCTACCGAGAGTTTATCATCCAGGCAGCACGAACCCTCAACCAGGCACACATCCATCTCGGGGACATGGCGCACGTCGACCAGAGTGAGTGCGTATACCAGGTCCGCGTAATCATCGAGCAGCTTGAAGAGACCCGCGTAATTGTCCGCAAGCGTCACGAGGCATCCCGTACATCCGCTCAGATGTAATTCACCTATCGTAATCTTTTCTGCCACAGGCTTTTCCTCCTTTTGTACAACTTCCACCTTTTCTTCCACAATCACATCAGAGGGCTTCACCGCGGGCTTCGCCTCAGGTTTGCTCTCCGGGGTTTTTCCCGGCATCTCCTCCGGCTTCTCCCGGCGACGCCCAAAGATGCGTTCCTTGATGGTTGATAGTAGCCCCATATTCTACCCCAATCTCTTCCAGCACGATCCGTACTGTTTTGGGAATGGCCCCTTCAACCTCCTCAGTGAGCCCCAGTTCAAACTCATGGCTCGCGACACGCTTTGGCTGGCATCCGATGATCGTGATATCGATGGCATCCTTCAACCGCTGCAGCGGTTCAGAGAGATCCCACGAATGGGCATCACGGTAGGCGCCCGGTGGCAGGTCTTCGGGCCGGAGTTTCGTCACATCACCAGGATTACCGCCGAAATCGGCGATATCGATGATGACGAGCTTCTTCACCGGCACCTCCGCATCCTCAATCAGCGTAAAGAGGAAATGAGGGGCGCCAAGGCCGGCATCGATCACCTTGACGTTGTCGGGCAGTTGCAGTTTCTTGAGTTCCTCGACTACAGCAGGGCCAAACCCGTCATCTCCAAAGAGAGGGTTGCCGCATCCTGCAATCACGATCTCACGGAATAGCATGCGTGTACGCTCACTGAATGAGTTTCTGGGCCACTAACCTCTTGTCTTCGTCGATCACGATCATGTGCGTCGCGCAGGAGACGCAGGGGTCGTATCCACGCATGATGACTTCCGCAAGCCGCCAGGGTGCACCCTCAAGGGCACGGCTGCAGGTCGGGAAGTTCCAGGTGGTCGGAACCAGCATCGAGTAGTACTGCACCCGGCCATCCTTGACCCGGGCAAGGTGGACGTCAGTACCACGGGGAGCCTCGTTTGCGGCCCAGCCGAGGGATCCGTCGCCCTGCGGGATCTCGTCGGCGAGCACCGGCCCGGAGGTGTTGAGCGCGTCCACGGCGTCGATGATGCCATAGGCGGTCTCGGGGAACTCCATCTGCCGCGCGATCTGCAGGCCGATGGTGCCCTTCTCGTCGTAGTTCTTGAACTGGACCAGGCGTGCGCGCGGTCCGACCTCTACAGGCTGGCCGTCGTAGAGCGGGACACCCGTGCAGGCCTCCATCTGCGGCCAGGCCTTGTTCCCCACGGGAGTGGTGCCGCCGATCGGGTAGTTCGGGTCGGCCTCGGTTATCTCAACCTCACCCATGTACCAGTCCCAGGGGCGGACCTCGGTGAACCGCTCGGGGAACCAGGTAGGGTTCTCATCAAGGCTTGAACTGCCGTAGACCGGTGCAGTGGCCATGTAGCCCTGGTTGTGGTAACCAAGAGTCTTCGGGATCGGGACCTCGACGCCGCCGACTTCAGCCCAGTCACGCTTCTGGTAGTTCCGGAAGACCGCAATCATGAACTCCATCTGTTGCTGAGCCAGCACACGGGCCTCCTTCGCGAGGTCGTAGATCTTCGCTTTCGCCCGCGGGGTTATGTTCGTGTACATACCGCCGACGCGGGGGTTGCTCGGGTGGATCGCCTCTCCGCCGACGATCTCGCCGATGGTCTGGCCGATCTCACGGAGCCGCTGGATCCGGAGAGCGACGCTCCTTACAGGCTCTTCCTTTGTGAACGGGTTGATCTTCGTGTCTGTTCCGGGGATGTACATGTCCGGGAGGGACAGGATGTTGTGGATGGCGTGGCTGTGCATCCTGTTGGCACACTGCAGGATGTAGCGCAGGAGTTTTGCGTCCTCGGGGATCTCGCACCCGATGGAAGCTTCCATCGCCTCAACACCCGCCAGGGTGTGAGCAATGGGGCAGATACCGCAGACGCGTGATGCTATCTTTGGAACCTGCTCCATCGTCTTCCCTATGGCAAGTTTCTCAACTCCCCTCACCGGGGTGATGCTGAGCCAGTCTCCACGCTCGATGATTCCTTCATCATTGACCTTCAGGACGAGCTTTGAGTGGCCTTCATGCCTCGTAGTTGGGGAAATCTCTACAACTTTCGACAAATATATCGCCTCATTCCGATAATGTGGTGTTCTGAACACTATACTGGTTTTACCACACGATTCTTTACCGAAAACGTACACGAGTACGTCAACAAGGATTATGAAGGAAACAGAGTTTATATCTTTCGCTTTGGGATGTTTCTGAGTGTTACGTAATAGAGCAACAGTAACACCAAGCACCGGGAGGGCAGGCAAGCATAAAAATTGATGGAATTGAGGCTGGAGCCTATAGTGCGCCTCTTTCCAGCTCCGAGACCAGTTCAGCTATCGTTGCTTTCCGCTCCGCGTAGGCATCGTGCTGGTGGATGCTCTCCTCGTTTGTCTGTTTAATGGTGACCACGGTGTCGCCGGGGAGATCCCCGAACTGCGCAACCACTTTACGGGCCATCTCACGGACGCAGTCCTCAACAAACCTCGGGTTCTTGTGAGCCTCCATCACCACATAACTCTCGTCGCCCCGCTTGAGGAGCTCATAGATACGTGCACTCATGGAGTCCTTCAGGATCTTGATGATCTTCTCGAGGCTGATCTGCTGGTCGTCGTCGATCTCTATGCAGAGGAAACCCCGCCCACGCTGGTTGTGGGTGGCCATCGGCACCTCTTCAAAGAACCTGGCGATCTTATCCTCCTCAACACCAAGTTGCTCGAGGACGTGGAGGGCATGGTCCTTCATGATATTCTGAGCACAGGGGCAGGCGGTCATCCCGATCACCTCGGCACCTATGCTCTTTCTGATGATCGGGTTTCCATCATTCCTCTGCGCTATCGCTCGCGCGTGGACGTTCACGACCTCGTGGCAGGTTGTCTCGCTGACCGGCGTCTCACGCCGTACCATGAACTGGCTCCGCATCCGGACTTCCGTCCGTTCTGCATACTCATGTTTATCAAGAAGTTTCCTGGCCACCGCGCTGCAGACTTCCTCAATCCCCTTCACCTCACCGTCGATGGCCTGCTGCAGCACGTCATCGATCACCTCGAAGTTCCGTGAGAGGTTCGCGCCCTTGAGGCTCCCTGGCAGGTCAACGAAGACGTCAAAGTTGGAGATGAAGATGACCGGCCGCTTACCCGACCGGGCAACTTCAACAAGTTTCATGACGTTCTTCACGCCCACCCGGGTCAGGCTGATCCGGACCTCCGGCAGGCTGGACTGGACATCTGGCAGTTCCATTATAAATCCTCAATCGCCTGTTATGAGGAATAAAGGTTCTTCCCCATCACTCTTAAAATAACCCTCAGTGCACCAGAGAGGTTCACCGATAGAATATTTATCAGGTTTGCTCTCCAAAGGGGAAGTGAGAACCTATGGTGCAAAAATACTATGAATCCGATGCGGACCCACGCATACTGGATGGCAGGACAATCGCCGTCATTGGATACGGCTCCCAGGGCCGGGGACAGGCGCTGAACCTGCGTGACTCCGGGTGCCGGGTCATCGTCGGCCTGCGGCCAGGGAACAGCTGGCAGAGAGCGTCTGAGGATGGTTTTGAGGTCTACCCTGTCGCTGAAGCGGCCAGGCGCGCCGATGTCGTCCAGATCCTCCTCCCCGACGAGAACCAGGCGGCCGTATACCGCGCCGAGATCAGCCCAAACCTCAAAGAGAACACCTGTCTGATGTTCTCACACGGTTTCAACATTCATTACGGCCAGATCGTCCCGCCGCCAACAGTTGACGTGGTCATGGTCGCCCCGAAAGGCCCCGGCCACATGGTCCGCCGGATGTACGAGGAGGGAAAGGGCGTGCCGGCCCTCATCGCTGTTCAGCAGGACGCCACCGGGGATGCGCATGCCATCGCCCTTGCCTATGCCCGTGGAATCGGCGCGACACGCGCGGTCGTGCTCGAGACGACGTTTGCCGAGGAGACCGAGACCGACCTCTTCGGCGAGCAGGCGGTCCTCTGCGGCGGTGTGACCTCGCTCATAAAGGCCGGGTTTGAGACGCTGGTGAACGCTGGCTACGCCCCCGAGATGGCCTACCTCGAGGTCCTGCACGAGATGAAGCTCATCGTCGACCTGATCTACGAGGGCGGGTTCACAAAGATGCGCGACTCGATCAGCAACACCGCCCAGTACGGCGACCTGACCCGCGGCCCACGTGTAATCGGGCCGGAGGCCTACGCCGCGATGGAGGAGATCCTGGAAGAGATCCAAAGCGGTGAGTTCGCGCGGGAGTGGATGCTTGAGAACCTGGTGAACCGCCCCGTCTTCAACGCGCTGACAAAAGCAGACGAGGAGCACCTGATCGAGCAGGTGGGTGCGGAGATCCGCAGGTTCATGCCACAGTTCCAGAAGTAACACCATTTTTTAGTGGCCGATACCGGTTTATACCCGGCCCGCGCCACTCTCGGGTATGTCTCTATGCATCATATACCACTCTGAGACCGGGAACACCCGATCTGTTGCGGAACGGCTCGCTGCCGCTACCGGAGGTGATCTGGTGGAGGTAAAAGACCGCGCCGGCTACTCGAAGATGGGGATGTACCTCAAAGGCATGCCGCGGGCGTTGCTCGGGCATAAGGCCGATATTGAACCCGAGGTCATAGATCTCTCCGGCTACGATGCCATAGTCATCGGATCACCCGTGTGGGGGGGCAACCCGACACCGGCGATCAACGCTGCCGTCGAGGCGCTCCAGGGGATCGAGGGAAAGACCGTTTTCATATACTGCACATCGCGCGGCTCGCCGCAAAAGACGCTTGAGAAGTTGAAGGCGATGCTCGTAGAGAGGGGCGCCGACGTCCGGGGGTGCGTATCACTCACGGAGAGCGACGTGCAGAGCTCCGCAGCGATAGAATCCCTGGCCGATCTCGTCCGCAGCAGGTCAGAAAAGAAGGATTGATTGCTCAGTAACGCATCGTCCGGGTGGTCGTGGAGAGTGCGGCATCAAGTTCTTCGGGTGGGATTACGATGCTCTCCCCCTCCAGTCGGATGGTGAGGGTATCGCCGCCGACCGTGCCTATGATCCGGTGTTTTACACCGGCGAGCGCCGCTTCATCCCTGACGGCGAGAAGGAACCGGCCGCAGGTCTCGGAGAAGAGTTCCTCAAGAGGATCGCCTGCGAGTGCAACCTCCGCACGCGGGGCAGCCTTTGCAAGCGCCGCCAGCAACCCGCCCCTTGAGAGGTCGGTTGCCGCCGTGACCGAGCCGGAGGCGACCAGGCCACGGACTATTGCAACAACTGCAGGATCGGCCATTGCGGGCGCCGGACCGCCGCATCCCGTGACCGCGTCAAGGACGGAACCCCCGAAATCAGGCAGCGTCCGGCCCACCAGGGCGATGAGATCGCCTTCATTCGGGGCTGTCCATCTCCTTACCTCTCCGCGCCCGAGCATCCCGATCGAGGGTGTGGGCATGATCCTGGTATCGAACTCGTCGCTCTCGTTGTAGAGCGAGACGTTACCGCCAACGATGGGGGTCCCCATCTTCCGAGCCATCTCCCCCATGCCGAGGACGCACTGCTCGATCTGCCACGCAACCTCCGGGTGCTCCGGGCTTGCAAAATTGAGGCAGTCGACGATGCATAGCGGTTCAGCGCCAAGGCAGGCGAGGTTGCCTGCGTTCTCTATGACGGCGTTTGCCGCCCCGTCGTAAGGTTTTAAGAAGATCTGGGAAGGGCTGCAGCCGCATGATAGGACGAGCGCCTTATCCTCGAGGCGGAGGACGGCAGCGTCGTGGACGAGCGAGACCGACCTGACCTGGACATCTTTATCATACTGTTCGTAGACCCAGTCCTTGCGCGCCACGTCAGGATGCGCAAGCACGGAAAGTGCCAGGTCTTTTACCGGCGCCTCCGGTCTGGAGAACGGTCTCTCCGCCGAGTAGGGTTTCTTCTCCCAGGAGCAGGGCGGGACGCCGCCGACGAGCAGGTCGATCGGGAGATCGGCGACCGTCTCACCCTGGTATCTCACGATGTAGCGGGGTTCAGCGATCACCTCGCCGACGTCGCTCCAGGCGAGGTCATACCTCTCGGCGATTGATCCTATCAGGGTGACATCCTCCGGGGCCACCTCTACGAGCATACGCTCCTGCGACTCGGCAAGCATTATCTCCCGCGGTGTCATTCCAGTCTCACGGAGGTGGACACGGTCAGCGTGGATGACCGCACCGAATGTGCTTGCCATCTCGCTCGAAGCCCCGGCAAGTCCCGCCGCCCCCAGGTCGCGGCAGGAGAGGACCTTCCCGGTCGCGGCCATAGCGAGGATTGCATCGATGAGGAGTTTCTCGGTGTAGGGGTCACCGATCTGAACGCTCGGACGGTCGGCCGCCTCTGCGTCCTCAGCGAGGTCGCGGGATGCAAACGATGCCCCTCCAAGCCCGTCACGCCCGGTCGATGACCCGATCAGGACGAGATGGCTGCCCGGTTTCTTCACCCTGGCGGTGATGTAGCGGTCTGGATCCACTATCCCGACACAGACCACGTTAACGAGCGGGTTTCCTGAGTAGGAGGACTCGAAGACGAGTTCCCCCCGAACTACCGGCACCCCTATACAGTTGCCGTAACCCCCAACACCGGCAACGACGTGCTCGAAGATGTAGCGATTCTTCTCGGAGTCGAGCGGCCCGAAGTAGAGCGGGTCCATAAGGGCTATGGGGCGGGCACCCATCGAGAGAACGTCGCGGACGATCCCGCCCACACCCGTCGCGGCGCCGTCGTAGGGGTCGACGTAACTTGGATGGTTGTGGCTCTCCATCCCGACGGCGAGGGCACAGGTGTCGCTGAACTGAACGATTGCAGCGTCGTCCCCCGGGCCAAGCAGCACGCCGGGCCCCTCTGTGGGCAGCGTCCGCAGGAGGTGTCTGGTGGACCGATAACTGCAGTGCTCACTCCAGAGGTTCTCAAAGCAGGCAAGTTCGACATCGGTTAATTCGCGTTTGAGGGTCTTTCGAAGAAGTGCGAGGTCCTGTGCCGGCAACATACTGCAAGACTGGTGGGTTGCCTGCCTAGATAAGCATGCGCAAGGTCACGCCGGGGAACCACTTTTTGAGTTTGCGCGATCCATAGTGAGGTATGACCCAGTCGTATGAGGACCTTTTGAAGAAGGCGTATACCAACATCACGGAGCCAACGGAGTTTGAGGACCGGTTCACCGTTCCGGCCGCCAGGGTCTTTATCGAGGGGAAGACCACGGTTCTTGAGAATTTCGCCGAGATCACGAGTACACTGCGGCGCGACCAGGACCACCTGATGAAACACCTCCTCGGCGAACTCGGCACCGCCGGTAAGATCGATGGGACGCGTGCCATATTCTCCGGAAAGTTCGAGCAGGAGCAGATCAACTCCATCATAAAAGGTTACGTAGATGACTATGTCATCTGCTCGGAGTGCGGGAAGCCCGATACCCGCCTCGTAAAGACCGAACGGGTTCTGATGCTCCAGTGCGACGCCTGCGGCGGGCACCGACCCGTCCGGAAGCGGAAGGCAACGGTAGAATCCTCCGAAGGGGCAAAACCGACGGAAGGCGCTATCATGGATGTCACCCCGCAGTTCCTCTCGAAGCGCGGCGATGGGGTGGTAAAACTCGGCCGCTACACCATGTATGTTGCAAACGCAAAACCGGGTCAGACAGTGAAGGTGAAGATCACCAGGATCGCCGGGACGATCATCTTCACCGAGCGTTTAGATTAAAAGCAGCCGGATCCCTTTCGGATCTCCACCCAGAACCCTGCTTCCTCTTCACGTATCCGGGAGCAGGCAACAGCGCTTGCCGCAAGTTCCCGGCGGAGCTGATCAGGGGTCGCCTGCCCGCTCCTCCGTGCAACGTCGCGATCCCAGTTGGGGTTGCGCCGCCGCATCTGGGCAAAGATTGTGTCCCGGAGCGCGGCGGTCCCAAAACTGCCGCCGACGAACGCGACGCCGCCGGGCCTGAGAACCCGCTCGATCTCGCGGAACGCCTGCACCCGGTCTTCCCAGAAGAAGATCGAGCCGCGGCTGACGATGAGGGATGCGGTATCGTCCCTGACCGGCATGCGATGGACGTCGCCGATGACGGGGGCTACCCGGTCAGTACGCCCGGCAGCGGTCTCCTGCGCGATCCGCGCCATCGCCGGGTCGGCATCGAGCGCGATGACTGTGAGGTCGCTCTTCTCCGCAAGCGCGACCGAGAGGAGGCCGGGGCCGCTGCCGAGGTCAAGGCAGAGACCGTCCCGTATCCCGGACCAAGCGAACACCTGCTCAGCGATGACAGGATAAATTGGGGCAAATACTTCCCGGGCGATACGGGCGAAGCCTTCGGCGCTCTTCTTCATGCTACCCTACGCGGTCTCGAGAGTTTCCATCTGCTGGAGGAGTTCGCCGGCGCAGCCGGAGAGCCGTTTTGCTGCATCGATGACGGCATCAAGAGGGGATCGGCCGCCGACGGTGGTGACGACAAGTTCGGGGTCGGTGAACTTGAATGCCTGTTTGCGCTGCGCCACGTCCACACCGGGATCTTTAAGAAGTTCGGCGGCGAGTGCGTCGAGGTAGGTGTAGCCTTCACCCTCAAAGAGGATCCGGGCCTTCTCGTTGGTAAGCTCCAGAAGTTTGAGTTTCATGGCCATATGCACCCTATGTTTGGTTTTGAGAGGGGTATATAAGTATTGTAGGGGTAGGAATGTGTCCCATAAGAGGCCATCAAACCAACAGCCACACTGGTTTGACAAACCTCTCCGTGGACAGTCCACGGACGATCCATGGACTGATTCCGGGGGGGTGACCGGGATCTGTATGAAGATGCTGCCCCCATCTTCATGCGGTATGCCTCTGGTCACAGCGGCATCATGCGGTTTTTTGCGAGACGGTATTGAGGAGAGAGGGGAGAGGGGAGGTGGGGGTGGTCGACTGCTCGCATGGAAAACCGTTCCCGGTGACACATCGGGACAGGGGAGGGGGATGTTCCACCCCCGCCCCGGCGAGCCCCTCCCCACGGGGGGGGGCGATTCTCCCATAGACGCACTACCACGGAAGCAGACAACCTCTCTGCCGTAGACGCGATCACCCTCACCGAAATCCAGTTCCTGCTCCCCGTGCACCGTATCCGGG
>JALHIW010000003.1:0-67226 GCA_022837745.1 Methanomicrobiaceae archaeon
GCATCACACCATGAGCAAACTGGTTTTATAGTCCCCGTCGCGTAATACCGGGAAGAAACGGGGAGTTTATATCACAGAACCGTTGATTTGATGGCCTCACAGAAAAATCAGGGGCAGGTAAAGCCGGACAGGCCGTCTGGAGGGGCGCCCCTTCCATGATCCAGACGCACACGCATCACCGGGTTGCTGGTTTGACGGCCTTCCCCGGAAACCCTGTCCTGAACCCGACACCCTCAAACGAGGCAACCAGGAGGTCAGCAGAATAGACATCGACAGCATAGACCGATGTCATCTCCCCCTCCGAGACCCTGCGGGCTACCGCCTCCAGGGAATCCCCCGCTGGAACAGAGAAGTAACGGATATGAGCGGAGATCGCGATCTGATCGATTCCCTCCATGTTTGCCGCTATGCCAAAGGCATGGTCGGCGATGGCAAAGATCGCGCCGCCGTGGGTAGTGCCGTGAGCGTTCCTGGTGCCCTTGATTGGCATCGTCACACGGACACGCCCATCCTCGATCCCGGTGACCACCATACCGAGCATGCGGGCAAACTCACAGGAATCTGACCGCCGCACCGCCTCGGTGTAACCCTCCGGGATGGATGCAGAACCATTCATGATCAGGCCGCCTCACCTGTACTCCCGCTTCGTGTATGTGGCATCGCCTGCCTCGCCGCCGGAACGAACGATGTAGAACCACTCCCACAGCGACCTGAGCGTCCCGAACTGCTGGTAGCGCCGCATCGAGAATCCCACCTTCAGACCCGGATCCAGGTGGACCTTCCCGAGTTTACGCATCCGCTGCGCGATCTCCAGGTCGTCCCCGGCGTCGATGCAACGGTACATCCCGGCCCGGATGAAAGCCTCCCGGTCGAACGCCGTGTTGCATCCAAGGGTGAAGTAGATCGTCCGGGTGCAGTATCCCAGGCGTGAGAAGGCGTTTGCACCGAGGAGCGATAACCGGTTCCGGAGACCGCCCTCGATCGGGTATACCGTGCCGTATAACTGGACTATATCATGCGCTGAGAAGTTCCGCTCGATCCGCTCCACCCAGTCCCGCGGGATGATACAATCAGCATCCGTTGTGGCTATTATATCCCCCGATGCGGCCATTGCGCCGTCGTTCCGTGCTCCGCCCACCCGTTTGCTCGTCTGGATGAAGACCTGGTCTGCCAGGGGCTCTGCCAGGTCGCGCGTCCTGTCCTTAGAGTTCCCGTCAACGACTATGATCTCGTAGTTCTTCCTCGGCACCGTCTGGTCGGCGAGCGACCGCAGGCAGCGCTCGATGTTCTGCTCTTCGTTATAGGTTGGAACAACTACGGAGATCATCACTCGATCCACCTTGCGGTACAGTTATTGCCGGCATCGTGGCATAAGCCTGATGCCCTCTTTCCGTCCTGCAAAGACCGTCCGACCGTCCGGAGGACGGGCCTCACTGCCCTGTCAGCTCCCGGTAGAGGTTTATATGAAGTTTTGCAATCTTTCGGATATCGTAGTCTTCTGTAAACGGGCGGGAGAGTGCCGCGTGCTGTTCGAGCAGACTCCGGTCCTCAAGCAGTCTGCCTGCCTCCTCGAGGTTCTCAAAGTAGACAGCGATCTCCTTGAAATTCCCAGTGAACTCGGGGATCTTCCGGGCGACGACCGGCAGACCGGTTGCAAATGCCTCCAGGGCGACCATCGGGAGACCCTCTGCGTAGGAGGGCATGAAGAATACATCGGCGCTGCAGTATGCAGCGGTGATATCGTCGACAAAACCCGTGAATGTAACGTTCTTCCCGCAGCGACTCTTCTTCTCCTCGATGATGCTGTAGTCCTGCGAGAACCTGCCATAAGGGAACCCGCCAACCCAGACGAACCTGGTATCCATGTGTTCGTGTGAAAGCGCAAGAAAATCGTATATCCCCTTTCGCGGTGTCTGCTGGGCGACCGTGAGCACCACCCACTCATCCTCCCCGATCCCGTACCTCTCCCTGAACGCCGCCCTTTTCTCGGGATCAGGCCGGAACTTCTCGCGGTCTACACCATTTGGAATGATGGTTGTAGGAACATCCGGTGCGATCTCGTGAACCTCTTCATCGCAGAGGGGCGAGATGCTGATGATGTGGTCAAAACCCTGGTAAATCTCCGGGTAAAGGCGGTTTAATCTCTCAAAGAAGGCCAGGTTACCTATATTGAGACGGGGAGTCGAGTGAGCTGTAAGCACCTTGACACCGGGACTGTAGGCCCTGTTCGCCAGTGCGAGGGGGCCAAATGTGTGGTAGTGGACGAGGTCAAAGTCACGGTTGACAGCGTTCCAGGCGACCTGCAGACAGGGTTCATCGTCCTCTATGAGGGCGCTATACAGCATCTTTGCCAGCGTGGCGCAGCCGATGTACTTGAAGAAGAACATATCCTCGACAAAAAAGTTGACCTTCATGGATGCCCCTCCACAAAGTCGATGGCGCTCCTGATACAGCCGTCCATATTGAGGTACTCAAACTGTGAGAACCTCCCGACAAGGTCGATCCTCCGTTCCCGACAGAAATCACGGACGATCGCGATGTTTTTGAGGTAATCGATGTCGTAGACGACGTAGGCAAACTTCTGCCGTTCGATGCCGGTGTAGACGACCGTGTCATGGGATGGTATAAATCCTGCGGCGATGAGCGACTCGACGGTGTGCTCGATGACCTCATCATCGGTCATCCGGGACACGGCATCACCCTCGTTATAGGTGATCTCGGCGAGGATCGAGGAGTGGCCCGGCGGGGCGACCGCGGTGCTGTAGTTCGAGGGGAACGATATCCGGTTGAAGAGGCCGGTCTTCTCATCGGGGACGTAGAGCCAGGATATATCAGGCACCTCCCCGGCAAGACCGATGAAGACCGAGCAGAGCGAGTTGTAGCGGAGGGCGCCGCACGCCGCCTGCACATCCGCCGGGACGTCCGTGAGGCAGGGGAGCAGGTGCTGGAGCGGGATCGTCGAGATCAGGCGATCGGCGTAAACGGTCTCGCGGCCGTCGCTCACCGCGAACCCACCGTCCTCCTCGCGGATAGAGGCGACGGAAAAACCTGTCCTGACAGCAGGGAGGATGGGTTCTGCGATTGCCCTGATCAGGGCCTCGATCCCTCCTCTCACCGGGTAGGAGAAGACCGCCTGGTGAACGTAGCCCTCGGTCTCGATGCCGATGGCCGATTTAATGATGTCCTCGACCGGAGGGCGTGGGATCCGCCCCTCCACCCAGTGGTGCGACATCCGGTTGATGGGGTAGTTCCAGATCTTCTCGTTGTAGGGGATCATGTAACACTCGGCGATACCCCGGCCGAAAGTGAAGTTTATCCATTCGGCAAAGTTCGTCGGCGGCGCGACCTCGCCTTTCTCGACGGCGATGAGGTTCTTGATGAACTCGTTGATGCAGAAGAAACGATCTTCGTCAGGCAACTGGTATAGCCCGTTCTCAAAGGGGTACTTGACGTACCGGCCCTTGTAGAGTATCTTTGTGTTCCGATTCCGCTGGTCGGCGTTCTCACCAAGGACGGAGAGCATGAAGGAGAGAACCTCACTGTCGCGGGAGAAGATTATGTGTGATCCCCCGATATCGAACGTGAACCCCGCCTCTGTCCTTGAGCGGCAAAGCCCGCCAACCTTATCGTTTCCCTCAAGAACGATGACCCTGCCGCCCCGTTCGTGGAGCAGACGCGCCAGGGTCATACCGGTAAGGCCGCCGCCCAGTATCGCTGATTTCACGTCTATATTGTTTCATATCAGTGCCATATATGATTGAGCATCAACGCTGCATACGCAGAAGAGATCGGGGATCCTGGATTTTGGGACATGGTAGCGCCTCTCGTAGACCCCCACCCCCTCCCGCCGGGCATGGGGTGGTGATGGCTGCCAGAGGCCGTGCTCAGGGACGGAAGTGAGATGGTTTTTACTGAGGGTTCAACGTGATGCCGGAGAAAATGCCTCCCGGACAAAGTGTATCGGCGAAGATTCGGCCGCAGGGGTGAAGATTACGCGGAGGGGAGACGGGTCGTTTCCACTCCCCGTCTCCGCATATACTATCTGTCGAACGTCTTTCTATGCGGGAGGCGACCACCCCACTTCTATCTCTTTGTACCTCCTGCTGCATGCCCTTCCTCGACCGTGTTCTACCCCTGGCGGTTCAACGCTCCCCGTGGAGCGGGTGGGGAGCAGCAACGGTTACACATAATCTGCATCAGGTTGAGCACTAACGAGACCACCTCTCCTGGAGCACGGGTCTCATTGTGGCGCTGAGAGGTGTTTTACACCTTTGAGGTGCGCCCTGCCACAAAACAGGAGTCAGGCAAAAGACCACCTGAGCAACGCGGCATCGGTTTTCAGGGGTGTGCCCCCCAACACCGCAGAAACAACAGGAAAGAAGGGTGATCAGATTGGCGCTTTCCCGATCTTTTTGATCAGGTTCTCAAGCACAACATCGCGCATTCCCTCAACAAACTTGATGCTCCCGACAACAAGGTGACCGCCTCCGCTCACCCCTGCACCGGCGATCTCGTCCCTGAGTTCGCGCACCATCTGCGGGATGTTCATCATAACACCGCGTGAACGCAGGACAGCAAAGTCCGGCCCGTAGCCAATCGTGACGATCGGTTCACCCGCGTATGCCCGGACAAGCCGATCGTGCACCTCACCGGAGGTCTTTCCGGGCGGCGGGAAGGTGAACCGGTGAGCGAAAAGTTCCACGTCGAGCATGAAGAGGCGGGCACCGTTCTCGAGCACCCGTCTCTCGACGTGCGGCATGATGGCCTCCACCTGCTCCTCAATCGCGCGGTTCGCCTCCTCGACCAGGAGATCAACGAGTCGTTCGTGGCGCTCAGGGTTGCCCGAGAGGTTCAGGATATCTTTGATGATCTCCCTTCCATCACCAAACCTGAGCCAGAACTGCTCGTAGTCGAGAGCGAGCGCAATATCCCGGCAATCGTCCTCCGAATATTCCGGCGCAGCAACCGCAAGGTATCGCGCGCGCTCCGGAGCCTCGCTCCGGTCGCCGACTCCCGCAACCGCCGGCAGGTGCCGGATCTGGCTCTCAATCGCCGGGTTGACCATACGTGCGATCTCCGTCCCCAGCATCCCTGCCGTGATCCCGTAATCCCCGCCAACATGGTAGGGGTTGACGTGCGCTATCAGGTAGTCGTCCACGACCTCATCGGGGTGGTGGTGATCCACGACCATCACCGGGAGATCGTAGATCCTTGTCATCTTCAGCGACGGCATATCCTCCTCGGTTGAACCGTTGTCCATCAGAAGGATCAGCGGCATCTTCTGACCGTAGCGGACGCTGTCTTTGAGGGCAAAGTCGAGATCCCGCGTGATGTCCTCGATCTCATAGAACGGAGCTTTCGAGGGTGCACGTTTGAAGAGGAAATACTCAGCATCAAAATCAGCGCCGCTCTCCCGGAGCAGTGCGGTCACCGCCTGCTCAATGGCGACGGCGGCGCATATACCGTCCGCATCTGCGTGGTGCCGCAGGACGATCGGACGCGACGAGAAGACCGCTTTGCGGATCTCCTTTGCCACTTTGCGCATCTGCGGCCTCAGGGCCTCAAGAACCTCGCTCTCAACCAGGAACTGGATCTCCCGGGGCTCCGCACGTTTATCAAGTGCTGCCTCGATCCGCTCCCTGACCACTGCCGCCTCCTCAGGCATCAGGACGATCATGGACTCGACCTCGATCTGGAGCTGATTGTTGCGCTGCATCACCTCGCCGGTGACTGCAACAATGTCCCCGAGTTCGATCTCAGGATAGGCACGGACTCCGGCCTCGATGAAAGCCGCTGCGTTCGCCGTGCCGGATTCATCCACAATCGTGAAGATAGTCGGGCCTGAGGTCTGCTTGATCTGGGCAACCTCCCCCTTGATCATCACCGTTTTTCCGACCCTCTTCCCGATATCGCCAAGGAGCACAGAGGGCATCTTCTTGATCACATTCTCCGTCTGGTAGACGATCGGCGTGACCTCCTCAAGGTCGATGTTGCCATTGCTCCTGACCTGAAGGACATGAACTATGATGGGGTCGCGCTCGGTATGCTTCATCTTCACGTTGGTCTTATGAACAAGACCTTTGACCCTGTCATTTAACTGGACAAAGACGCCGAAAGGGGCAAACCCCTGTACCCACCCGAGGTAGATCTTTCCCTCCTCCACCTCATCAAGGCCACAGGTTGCTCCAAGGCGATAAACAATTGTATCATCGGTATTTTGCATGGTCAGTTCTCCACATCAATCCCCGGACACATCATCGGTGTGCCCGGTAAGTTCATACAACCGGCACTCACCATCCCGCCTGCCCTTCGCAATGATAATATCCCCGCTCTCCAGCCGAACACTCTTTCCCGGGCGGTATACCCAGTGATCACCGCGCTTGATGGCGAGCACAACCATCCCGGTCACCGTCCCGAGCGATGCCTCCTTTAGAGTCCTGCCCACAAGCGGCGACGACGGCTCCACGCGCATCCGCGTGATGATCTCATCGGATTCCCGGACGATCCTCTTGAAGAGCGGCGGGATCTCGATATCGCGAAGCAGCACATCCACTATCGAATGGGCTGCATCGCTGATCGCCTGCGTAAACGCTGACATGTAGAGAAGGCCGCGCAGGTGGCGCACGTCATCGATCTTTCGTGCAGCCTCGAGAATCCAGAGGTCCAGGTCGTAGCGCATATCATCGAGCCTTGAATCCAGGGAGACCACCTCGTGCGCCACCTCCTTGTTGTTGAATAGAAGGGAGGTGTAGGCCAGTCCGACAGAGAGTTCCGAGAGGTTCTTCATCTCGATGATCAGTTGAACCGCGCGATCGAGGTCGTCGACCTCACCAATGCTCGACGGCTCTTTTCCGGGACACTCCACCATCCCGGTCATCCGGGCAAGAATCTCCTTCCCGGCCTCAGGGCCGCGTGCTATCAGGATATCGCCTGCCTCAACTCGTGTGTTCTTGTCTGGATCGTAGATCCAGCCTTTTCCACGCCGGATGGCGATCACCTGCATCCCGGTCGTGCTCTGGACCTTGAGGTCGCCGAGCGTCCGGCCGGCAAGGTCGCTCCCCTGGCTGACAATGAGCCTGGTGACGATCTCCTCCGCCGCCGGCATGGCGCGCTTGAGTTCTGCAGGGAACTTGATATCCTTTAAGATGAGTTTTGCCATATCCGAGGCCGAGTTAGCGATCCTCTCTGCGGCTTCGACCACCTGGAGCATACCACTCATAGCCTCGGCCTCTTCAAGCCTTCTTGCGCCGAGGACACTCTGGATCCTGGCCTGATAGACAAGGCCATTCATCCTCTCCTCAAGATTGATCACCTCGAGCGCAATCTCTTTACTCTCGAATAGGATCGCGGAGTAAGCCAGGTCAACCATCAACTCAGAGATGTCCTTCATCTCGATCAGGACTTCTTTGAAACTAACCGGCTGATATTCAACGTCAGTCATGGTCTGTTAAATTGGATTCTTTTTTTTTTACTACAGCAGCAGGTCAATCATTGCCACCAGTGCGGCTGCACCTATCAGGTCAATCAGACTCGTGATGACAGGAATCCCGAAGTTGTCGGGATCGAGACCGTAACGGAATGAAAGACTCGCGGTGATGTACGCCACGCCGATCACCAGTGTCATGACGATCAGACCCGCCGCAAGGCTGATGATTACCAGCATTACTGGACCGGGGCTATTTGACCCCATAAGCACCGCTGCGCCATGCGCTATGAGCGCCAGCAGTGGAAGCAATATCAAAGTATAGAGATAGGAAATAATAAAATGATGGGCAACGTTGCCTTCGGGTATAAACGTTGGGTTGATCTCACCGGTGTGCATCCCGGTCGAGAGGCGTGATCCAAGGATGCCACCGATCGACCCGAGAATGCCGGTGAATGGCGGTATAAGGATGAGGAAGGCTGCAGTTGTCACCAGTATATCGAGGCTGGAGGAGTAGGTCAGCCCCGCCAATGTGCCGATGACGCTCAGCGGTATGAGCAGCCCGATATTTTCCCGGACAATCGGCCCGATCCCTTCCGGCCGGTGCAGAGTGTAGATTATGGCAGCGACCGTGAGACCAACCGCTACACCACTGAGAATCAGGCGTGCCAGGGGGTCAAGGAGCATGACAAAGGCCGCCGAGATCATCAGGATGGGAAGGGTTATGATATCCCCAAAGGTGGTGACGGTCGGTGCGGCGATCATGTCCAGGTCAAGGCCGTAGCGGTAACTTGCAAGGGCGATGAGCAGGGTGATCCCGGTCACCACCGTCCCGGCAAGTATGCCGGTAACAACCGAGATCAGTACAAGGTCTGTGACGCCGATCACCGGATACCCAAAGATCCGGCTTGCCACATAGGCAAAGATGCCGAGGACGAATGCTATCAGGATTGTCACCACAAAGGAGACACGGATGTTGTCCCCGAGAACGCTCCCCTCCCCAAAATCGACGGAGAACTCCCCGAGGTGCATCGCAGATGAGAGGCGGGAGGCAAGAACGCCGGCGATGCTCCCGCGGATATGGATGATCGAGGGCAGGAGCACCATCAGTCCCGGTATCAACAGGAGGTTTTCACGTACTGAACCAAGATATATGCCTGCTACGCTCGAGACAGCGGCACTGACAAGCAGAGCGGCTAGACCTGTAAGTATCAGGCGGCTCCTGGCAAACAGCCCCTGCTCCATCAGTATCACCATCCATCTCGATCAACTCCTGTAGGGTATCTCCAGCACCGTCAGATCGGCCGGGAGGATCACATTGCCTTTATACTGTCGCCGGGCATCGCGTATATGGTTTGTTGTTGTCGTATACCTGGAACTTATATGCACCAGCGCGAGCATATGGGCGCCCAGGGCATCGGCCGCTTCTCCCGCCTCACCGGCGGTCGAGTGCAGAACCTCACGGGCGCGCTCGCGTTCCTGGTCGTCGAATGTGGCGTCGTGGATCAGGAGATCCGCATCCCGGAGCATTGCCGCGGTATCGAGACTCTCATGGAGCGGCCGCGTATCACCGGTATAGACAACTTTCCTCCCGGGCCGCGGTTCGCCCAGAACCTCTGCAGGCGAGACCTCCGTCTCCACACCGCCACGGACGATGCGAACGGTCTCACCGCGCTGCAGCCGCCCAAAGAGCGGGCCGGGCGGGACGCCGAGCTCGATCGCCCGGTCGCGGTTGAACCTCCCGGGCCGTTCGTCCTCCTCGAGGAGATAGCCGAGCCCCGGGATTCCATGAAGTGTTGCAAACGCCCTAACGGTGTAGCCGTTGAATGGGACAATCGAACCGTGTTCAAGGGTGTGGGCGGTGACCGGGAAACTCCGGGTGTGGCGGCCGATCCTCTGCACCACGTCAACAAACTCACCGACCCCTGGCGGGCCATACACCGGGAGAGGTTCTGTCCTTCCTGTGAACGCAAGCGTCTCAACGAGCCCGAATACGCCAAGGAAATGGTCGGCGTGCCAGTGGGTGATGAAGATGGCATCAACGGTGAAACCTGTCCTGGCGCGCATCATCTGCTGCTGGGCGCCCTCGCCGCAGTCAAAGAGCAGTGTGTCGGAGCCACGCCGTATGAGTATACAGGAAGGGTTCCTCTGCGGGGAGGGGAGGGCACCAGAGGTGCCCAGGAAATGGACGTGAAGCGTCTCTCCGGCTATACAAACCATCTCCTGAATGCCGCAAGGCTTCGTCTCGCCTCATCGAGATTCCGGCCCTCGATGACGACCGGGCCGGTATAATCACGGGCGACGGTCCGCCCAGCCTTCTGCCAGGGTATGGTGCCGTCACCGAGCGCCAGGTGTTCGTCCGACTGCCCGTGGTTGTCGTGAATGTGGAGGTGGTCAGCCTCTCCGATATGCGCAAGGAACGCGTCCACAAGACCGTTGGTGTTGGCGTGCCCGAGATCGAAGGTGATCCCGATCCCGGGAATACCTTCCGTAAGACCGAGGATCTCCTCGGGGTACCGGCAGAGAAAGTCTCTGATGCTGATCATGTTCTCGACGCATGCTAGGACGCCGCAATCCTCTGCTTCTTTTCCGATCTCATCAAGCGCGGCTTTCTGCTGTCTCCAGACCATATCGGGGGCGAGTTTTCCCAGGGGTGAAAGATATCCGGGGTGAATCGTCACCCGGTCGGTCAGTTCAGCCGCATAGCGGATGCAGCAGCAGATCTGGCGGATGGACTCGCGCCAGATGGGGTGGTTGAGCGAGGCGAGGTTTAAATCACTGTAAGGAGCGTGAACGCTCACAAGAAGCCCGGTGCTCGCGAGACATTCCTTTATAGCAGTGAAATTCGCAGGGTTATCCAGGCGGTAGTTCCCGTCGGCGACTATCTCCCAGCCGGCGTACCCGATCTCCTCGACCCCATATATCCAGTCAAATGACTCCCAGACTTTTGAGGAGGCGGAGAAATACGGGATGAGACTCATCCGTCCACCCCTGCCAGCCGGGATAGCAGGCCGCGGACCTCTGCGGTAAACTCTTCAAGCGGACCCTCATTTTCTATCCGATAGTCCGCGAGTTCAAGTGCCCGACCAAGCCCCCAGCCAAGTTCCCGCTCGTCACGGGCGCGCAGTTCATCCGGCGTGAGGGTATCATCCGGCCTGCCGCGTTTCGCGAGGCGCCGGTAACGCGTCTCAAAACTCGAGTCGATCGCGATGAGCGTGAAATCCGGAAAATGCTCCCGGAAGACCGCAACCTCCCGGTCACCCCGGATACCGTCCACCAGCACCACCGGAGCGCCCTGTGACTCAATGACCGGGATTGTGAGACGGGCGATTGCATCCATGCCGAGGTCGGTGCGCAGCTGCGCCGAGATCGCACCAAGGTTTTCGTCTGTAGGGGGGAGCCCGGCTTCTCTTGCCCGTTCACGTATCACGTCCCCCATGACCACGACAGGTATCCCGAGTTTGCGGGCAATCCCTGAGACCTCTCCCTTCCCGCTCCCGGGCATACCAACGATTCCAATGACCTTCATCCGGTTCCTCCATGCATCCAGAACAGCGGGCCGTGCCGGCAGGAAGCCGGTTGCCGGGCCCCGGCGGTGCAGGTTGCCGCGACCGCCATAAACGTCTCCTTAACGGTTGCGTTCCAGACGATATTATGCTTAACGTCGGTTATCGCGACGGGTCGTAGACGACCTCCCCCTCTTCCCGTGTCCGGATACGCAACCGCCGGCCGAGCGGCGCAGCCAAGGTCTTGAGTTCCTGGTGGCTGAATGGGACAAAACCAGCGGTCACGCCCTGCTGGAGGACCAGGTCGAGGTCGCCGGCAGCCTTTGCAATCTCCGGGAGTTCGGCCTCGTGGCCCCGGAAGAGGGTGACCACGATCTCGCAGGTCTCAAGGCTGCCTGTGGCCTTTGCCCGTTTGCATGCGGCGAGGGATTGTCTCACCGCATTTGCGGCGGGGAGTTTCAACAGGTCGTCGTAGCGGTCCCACGTCGTCTTGATGTCAAGCGCGATCATGTCCACCAGCCGTTCTTCTATGAGTTTCTCGATCACGCGGGGAAAGACCCCGTTTGTGTGCAGCCCTACGGAGAAACCCATTCTGCGGGCAGCGGAGGCAAGGTAGGCGAGCGCCGGTCCCTGCATAGTCGGTTCGCCACCGGAGAAGACAACGGCACCTGCAGCCATGCGTGAACCCTGGATCATCTCGACTATCTCGTCGGCGTCGCGGAGGTCTTCACCGTCCTGGATGGAGATGTTGTGGCAGTAGAAGCAGCGCGCGGGGCATCCTCTCAGGAAGACGGTGCATGCCGCCCTTCCGTGCCAGTCAACGGTGCTTAGGGGGACAAAACCCCCGAAGTTTACATGCATCTGATCACGTTGCAAGAGAGGGGTGGGTGCTTATTTCTTGTAATCCTTGGGTTTCCGGCTACGAAATAACATCTGAATAATCTCAAATCAAGTTTACTTGCCGAGCGATCAAGTCCATTTTAGCCCGATTTCAAAAAAACAAGGCTTTATCAACTTATTTCATCCAATATAGGTTCATGGGTCTCATAGAAGATGCCCGGCGCGGCGTCATTACCGAAGAGATGCGCACCGTTGCGAGAGCGGAGGGTGTAACCGAAGATTTTGTCAGGCGCGGTGTGGCCGAGGGGCAGATAGTCATCCCGGTATCCCCCTACCGGAAGGTGAAGATCTGCGGTATCGGCGAGGGGCTTCGCACAAAGGTCAACGCGAGTATAGGCACGTCATCGGACATCGTCGATATCGATATGGAGGTGGAAAAGGCACGCCAGGCCGAACGCGCCGGTGCCGATACACTGATGGAACTCTCGACCGGCGGGGATCTTACGGAGATCCGGCGCCGTGTCATCGAGGCGACCAGCCTCTCGGTGGGCTCGGTACCGCTCTACCAGGCTTTCATCGAGGCCGCCAGGAAGTATGGGGCGGTCGTTAACATGGAGGAGGATGACCTCTTCCGGATCACGGCGGAGCAGGCGAAGGCCGGGACCAACTTCATGGCGATCCATACGGGGATAAACTACGAGACGATGAAACGCCTGCAGAACCAGGGGCGGCACGGCGGGCTTGTCTCACGGGGCGGGGCGTTCATGACCGCTTGGATGATCCACAACGAGAAGGAGAACCCGCTCTATGCGGAGTTTGACTACCTTCTTGAGATCCTCAAGGAACACGAGGTCACGCTATCTTTCGGCAACGGTATGCGGGCAGGTGCGGTTCACGACGCAACCGATCGCGCCCAGATCCAGGAACTGCTCATAAACGCGGAACTTGCCGATAAGGCGCACGCGGAGGGTGTGCAGTCGATCATTGAGGGGCCGGGGCATATCCCGATCGACGAGATCGAGGCAAACGTCATAATCGAGAAGAGGGTTACGAACCGAAAACCGTTCTATATGCTGGGTCCTCTGGTCACCGATGTCGCGCCTGGATATGACGACCGTGTGGCGGCCATAGGTGCCGCTCTCTCCTCATCATATGGTGCTGACTTTATCTGCTATGTGACGCCCGCAGAGCACCTGGCGCTACCCACACCCGAGGAGGTCTACGAGGGCGTCATCAGTGCACGTATCGCCGCCCACGTTGGGGATATGGTTAAACTCAAGAAGCGTGACGCCGACCTGGAGATGGGGCATGCACGCCGCGACCTCGACTGGGAGCGGCAGTTTGCGGTCGCGATCAACCCCGAACGTGCCAGGGCGATCCGGCAGGAGAGGATGCCCGCCGATGCCGATGCATGCACGATGTGCGGGGACTACTGTGCGTTAAAGATTGTCGGGCGGCACTTCAACTTCTGATAGACTGGCGCTGGATGCCATCCGTGCCAATTATTTTCAGCCAGGGGAAAGGATACATCATGAAACCTGAGACCGAAAAACTTGTAGAAGATTTCCTTGCTCAGACCGACGACCTCAGCGATGAGATCACAGAGGATGTCCGGGAGATGCTCGGGGTTGTGCCTTTCATCTTCGGTGCGCTGCGCAAACGCCCTGAGGTCTTTGTGCTCTCCGCTCTTGCCGATTATCGGATCTCCCGGCCTGCTTCCCTCGACCCGAAGACCGCGGAACTGGTCGCCGTTGCGGCCGCGGCAGGCGCAGGTGCGGAGAGTTGCCTGAAGGTTCACATGGGGGCCGCGCTGAAGGAGGGTGCTTCGCCGGAACAGATCCTGGATGCCCTCCTGATCGCCGGAATGATAGGCAAGACACGCATCCTTGCCACCACCCTACGCCAGTTCAGGGATGTCTGTGGTGAGGGGGGAGGCGGGCGGGAGTAGACGGACGGACTGTCACCCGTGCCTTCGACAACACCTGTCCGGGGAGGAAACAGGTTTTTTATGGAAGTCTCTCACCAGGAGCCGGGTGAGGGGATGCACCTCCTCTGGACTGCATCGATGGAGAATCGCCACAGTTGGGGGTAGGGCTGAGGGGGAGAGGATGGAACATCCCCGTCCCCTGTCTCCTCCATCTCAACCAGACGCTCTTTTCCGTGTGAGGTAGACCACCACCCCCACAACCCGGCCGCTCGCGCGGCCTCCTCCCGCCCCCTTCCGAGGGGGCGGGCAGTGAGTGATGATAGCCCGGATACAACTGCATAGGGCTGGAAGCAGGATTTCGGCACGGTGTTCACATCGAGCCGCGGATCTGCTCATCCTGTCCGTGGCACTGTATCGATGGGACATCGCCCCGTGGGGGAGGGGCTGACGGGGCGGGGGATGGAACATCCCACGCCCCTGTCTCTTCCATCTCCTCGAAAACTTCTTTTGCAGAACGTCCTCCACCGCCTGGCTGCAGGAGGCCGAAAACCCGGTGTATGAGAGTTGTCTTCCAGTTTTTCCGCTCACCGGGGCATATTTTATGGCCTGATTCTGCCAAACATTCCTTTAATGCGGCTTACAAAGGCTGAACTCCGTATGAGGGCAAAGGAGGCCAGATCCCGTCTCACCCCTGCAGAGATCGCCAGATACAGCGCCAGCATCGAGCGCAGGCTTATCGAGGTTCTTGACGGGTTCACAACCGTCATGGTCTACGTCTCAAAACCCCCGGAGGTCGAGACCCGCGGGTTGATCGCGGCCCTGAACAACCGGGGCGTCCTGGTCGTTGTGCCTATCATAGAGAGGGAAACCCGCAGCCTCCGTCTCTCTGCCCTCCCCGATCCGGGTGTCCTCGTCCAGAGCACGTTCAACGTCCCCGAACCGATCGGCCACGAGATCCCGGTAAGGCCGGAAGACATCCAGGCAGTCGTTGTCCCGATGCTTGGTTTCGATTCTAAGGGGAACCGCCTTGGATACGGTGCAGGCTACTACGATCGTTTCCTCCGGCGATACCCTCACCCAGAAAAGATCGGCATCGCCTTCTCCTGCCAGCAGGTGGAGTGCATCCCTGCTGACGAAAATGATATAATGATGGACTGCATTATCACGGAAAAAGTGATCATAGAAGTCAGTGACATGGGCACCTAATGGAAATGTATATATACTTGTTAATACTTACCTATGGTAAACAAAGAGATAGGAGTCAATTACAATGACCAATAATAATTCCATTGAAGTTACAGTCAAAGAGGCGGCTCACGAGGATGTAGGCCGGGGAATTGCCAGGCTGAGTCTTGACGCCATGAAGGCGCTCAATCTCGTCAGCGGCGATGTTATCGAGATCGAGGGGCGCCAGAAAGCGGCGACGCTGGTCTGGCCAGGTTTCCCCCAGGATACGGGAAAGGCGGTCCTTCGTATCGATGGAAGCACCCGCGGCAACGTCGGGGCCGGCATCGACGACAAGGTCCGGATCAGAAAGATTGAGGCAGGATACGCAAAGAAGGTCGTCATCCAGCCCACGCAGCCCATACGCCTGGTTGGCGGCGAGCAGTACCTCGGGCGGCTCCTCCGCGGCCGTCCGGTCACCGAGGGGCAGCTCATCCGGATCAACATCCTGGGCAACCCGCTCACGTTCGCGGTCGCCAAGGTATTACCGAAGGGCGTGGCCATCGTCACCGATAGCACCGAGATCGAACTGAAGGAGACACCCTACGAGCCCGCGAAGGCACCAAAACGCGGTCGTGAGATTGCGGGCGACATCCACTACGAGGACATCGGTGGTCTGGACCGCGAGCTGCAGCTCGTCCGCGAGATGATCGAGCTCCCGCTGCGTCACCCCGAACTCTTCGAGCGTCTCGGGATCGAGCCTCCAAAGGGGGTTCTCCTCTACGGCCCGCCTGGCACAGGGAAGACACTGATCGCAAAAGCGGTGGCAAACGAGGTGGATGCGCACTTCATCACCCTCTCGGGCCCCGAGATCATGAGCAAGTACTACGGCGAGTCCGAGGAGCGCCTGCGTGAGGTCTTTGAAGAGGCACAGGAGAACGCGCCTTCGATCATCTTCATTGATGAGATCGATGCGATCGCACCCAAGCGTGAAGAGGTAAAAGGAGAAGTGGAGCGGCGGATCGTTGCCCAGCTCCTCGCACTGATGGACGGGTTGAAGTCCCGCGGGCAGGTGGTGGTGATCGCCGCAACTAACCTGCCTGACCTGATCGATCCCGCACTCAGGCGCGGCGGCCGGTTCGACCGTGAGATCGAGATCGGGATCCCGGACACGAAGGGCAGGCTGCAGATCTTCCAGATCCACACACGCGGCATGCCGCTTGCAGATGACGTGGATCTCGAGGAGTATGCCCGAACCACACACGGTTTCGTAGGTGCCGATATCGCTCTGCTCGCAAAGGAGGCAGCAATGCACGCTCTCCGCCGTGTCATCCCCCAGATCAAGATCGAGGAGGAGATCCCGGCCGAGATCATCGAGCAGCTCCGCGTGACAAACGAGGATTTCATCGAGGCGCACAAGCACGTTGAGCCAAGCGCTATGCGTGAGGTGCTCGTTGAGGTCCCGGACGTCAAGTGGGAGGATGTTGGAGGCCTCGAAGATGTCAAGCAGGAGCTTTCTGAAGCCATTGAGTGGCCGCTCAAGTACCCTGAAGTCTTCTCATCCCTGGACACCAAACCGCCACGTGGCATCCTCCTCTACGGTCCGCCGGGCACGGGTAAGACCCTGCTTGCAAAAGCGGTTGCAAACGAGAGTGAGTGCAACTTTATCTCTGTCAAAGGCCCGGAACTCCTCTCGAAGTGGGTCGGGGAATCGGAGCGCGGTGTGCGTCAGATATTCCGGAAAGCACGGCAAGCGGCACCGTCGATCATATTCTTCGACGAGATTGATGCTCTGGTTCCGAAACGCGGAACTTATATGGGCTCATCCCATGTGACCGAGAGCGTGGTAAGCCAGATCCTGACGGAGCTCGACGGTCTTGTGGAGCTCAAGAACGTCATGGTTCTTGGCGCTACCAACCGCCCGGACATGCTGGATGAGGCGCTGCTTCGCCCCGGCAGGCTTGACAGGGTCATATACGTCCCGCCGCCAGACAGGGAGAGCAGGAGGAAGATCTTTGAGGTCTACCTCCGGAACAAGGATATACTGGCAAAAGACGTCAACATCGACGAGCTGGTCGATAGGACGGAGGGCTATGTCGGTGCTGACATAGAGGCGCTCGTCCGCGAGGCGAAACTGGCCGCAATGCGCGAGTTCATCACTGCAATGGGCGAAAAGAGTGAGGAGGAGCGGCGTCAGGCGATCGGCAACGTCAGGATCACGAAGAAGCACTTCGAGGAGGCCCTTGGCCGCGTGAAGGGCACGCTCGATCTCGAACGCCTGGAAGATTACGAGCGCCAGGCCTGGAAGTTCCTCTACAACCAGGAGCAGCGGTCGCTGCTCGAGGAGGCCAGCTCGCTGATCAAACGTGCCAGGCTGCAGGAGACCGGCAAGACCGAACAGGAAGTCAAAGATCTCACAAGCGCCCTCAAAAATGCGGTATACGCAAGGAAGAAGGACTTTGGCGAGATCAAGCGTCTCACAGAGGACTTGAAGAGCAGGTTGGAACGTCCGATGGCTCAGATGGGCACGGCCTTCTGAGGAGGGATCCCCAGCAGCCCGTGAGGCCTTCTATCCGGGGGTCCAGCAGGGCCCCCGCCGTCAGATGCGATTGAGGTGAGCGAGACACCTTTGAACTGATCAACGCACTGATAAGACGCCTCATGGAGCACGAGGAACCGGGCAGGACGATTGCCTGCGGTTTCAGGATCGGCGTTCAGGACGTCGGGAAGAGCCAGGCAGGGGAAGGATTGATCCTCCGGATGAAGAGGTTGAAACCGTCGGGATGAACATGGAACCAACAGTCGAGATCTACACGACCGATAACGATGTGACGGTTGCAGCCGACCTTCCTGGATTTGAGGAGCATGAGATCCGGCTGTTGTTCATCAACGGCACGCTGACGATCATTGCAGGTGAGAACCAGGCAGCCTCGATCGATCTGCCGCCGGTGGATCCGGACTCGATGGAGGCAAGATACAGGCACGGCGTTCTAGAGGTCAGGTTTTCAAGGGGCAGACCGATCAGGATCGATTAATCCAGAGCCGCCATAGTCTGTCTGCCCCCGCTGAAACAAGCGGTGAGGTGGGAGCCCCACGAGCAACCTATTTTTGAGGCAACAACACCTACATATACAGTAATACACCATCAACTACTCATAAGGGCATCCGGCCCGCTCAACCAGTGGTGAAGATTATGGTTAAGACTACTGTATCCGTAATTAAAGCAGACGTTGGCAGTTTTCCGGGACATTCCCGAACCCATCCGAAGATCCTCGAGACAGCCGCCCGGCGGCTCAAAGAGGCAGAAGGTAACCTCATCATCGACTCCTATGTCACCCACTGCGGTGACGACCTGGAGCTTATCATGACTCATAACAGGGGTGAGGACGACGAAGAGATCCACAGGCTGGCCTGGGATATCTTTATGGAGTGTGCCGGGATTGCCAGGGAGATGAAACTCTACGGCGCCGGGCAGGACCTGCTCAGCGATTCGTTCAGCGGCAACGTCAAGGGTATGGGGCCAGGTGTTGCCGAGATGGAGTTTGAGGAGCGTGGATCCGACCCTGTCCTGATCTTCATGGCCGATAAGACAGAGCCGGGAGCCTGGAACTACTTCCTCTACAAGATCTTTGCCGACCCCTTCAACACATCCGGTCTTGTCATCGATCCATCAATGCATGATGGGTTCATTTTCGAGGTTCATGATGTCATGAAGAAGAGGAGGATCCAGTTCAGGACACCCGAGGAGTCCTACAGCCTCCTGGCCTATATCGGGGCACCGAGCCGCTACGTTATCAAGTATGTCTGGAAGAAGAACGGGCTTATCGCGGCTTCCACCAGCACCCAGCGGCTGAGTCTGATTGCCGGGCGCTATGTCGGCAAGGACGACCCTGTCATGATCATCAGGGCACAGAGCGGGCTCCCGGCTGTGGGCGAGGTCCTCGACCCATTCCGGACGCCAATCCTTGTGGCGGGCTGGATGCGCGGCTCGCACCATGGCCCCTTCATGCCGGTGGGCGTCTGTGATGCAAACTGCACACAGTTCGATGGACCGCCACGGGTCATCTGTCTCGGGTTCCAGGTCTGCAACGGCAGGCTGATCGGGCCCGCGGATATGTTCGACGACCCGGCGTTTGACGGTGTCCGCCTGCAGTGCTGTGAACTCTCCAATATGATCAGGGCTCACGGACCCTTCGAACCGCACCGACTCTCTCTAAGCGAGATGGAGTATACCACCCTCCCGGGTGTCGAGAAAGAGTTTAAAGACCGATGGGAAGATATCCCTCAGTAATTTTTTGAGCTACTCTCCTGAAATCTTGTGCTGCACCCGGAGCACGGCATCTATCGGCGCTTTCATGCAGGGGGAAGGCCCATTTCCCCTTAAACAGCCAGGCCGCAAGAGAGGTTCTACGGGAAGTGACATCTCGCGAATCTCTCCCCCTCCTGCTCCCAGCACCCATGGCGGTATGGTTCTTGCGCGGCGCCTTCAAGACGACATCGATGAAAACCACAGCAACCATTATTTCAAACCTCGTCCTACGCGATCAGAATCTTCCGGGCGGCATCGTGCGCAGAGATCGCAGATCACCAGCCCCCGGAGACCAACTGTATGAGACTTAAGGGCTGGATCGAACGCGGCGGGGTGCGGCTTACCCCTGCCGAACTGGAGCGGATGCTTGCCGCAAACCCGGAGAGCCTTGCCCGCTGCGGCGGCGAGTTCCTCATCGAGTGGGATGACTGCACCGCGCGGGACAACCTTGGTATCATGCCCGGCCCTGCCCCACCGGGAACCATCTGCTGCGGGGGGCGGCCGGTCGGCCGGATAAACCCGGATCCCCCTTCCTGCAGTCTGGAGGAGGCGATCGTTACTGCAATCGGACTCCGGAGCGATGAAGGCGTTGTGGCGTTCTCCGGCGGGGTCGACTCCGCTCTAATCGCCCACCTTGCCCGCCTCCCCTGCGTGACCGTGGGGCTCCCAGGGTCGCACGACCTCGCGCATGCAACAAAAGCCGCCAGGATGATGGATCTCGACCTCACGGTCATATCGCCTGGAAAGGATGAGGTTGCTGACGCCCTTTTCCGGGTCGTCCGGGTCATCCCCGGCCAGATAAACCCGGTCGACGCCTCGATCGCGACAACATTATACTTTGTTGCAGCCCTGGCAAAAGAGCAGGGGCATACCCGGATCCTGGTCGGACAGGGGGCGGACGAGATCTTCGGCGGCTACGCCCGCTACCTCTCCTCCACTGACCTTGCGGCGGAACTTGAACGCGACTTCGCAGACCTTGCGCGCCAGCGGGCGCGGGATCAGGCGGTTGCAGCGCTTCATGGTGCATACTTCTCGATGCCCTACCAGGATCTCCGGGTGGTGCGCGCCGCGCAGACCATCCCGGCATCGATGAGGGTGCGCGGTGGTGTGAGAAAATACCCCCTTCGCGTGATCGCAGAGCGCCACATTCCCGCCGAAAATGCCTGGACGGAGAAGAAAGCGATGCAATACGGGAGCGGGATCTACAGGACCATCCAAAACCTCGCACGTGACAATGGTTATAAAAAATCGATACAACGGTACTTAACTGAGATCAGCAGGGCGGAACATGATCACTGAGAGAGATATAGAGCATATAGCAGAACTTGCGGACATCGGTATCTCAAAAGAGGAGATCTCGGAGTTCACGAGCCAGTTTAACGCGATTCTGGAATATTTTGAGGTTCTCGATACCTTAGAGGGCGAAAGCGCCCCTGAGAGCGGGACGGTGAACGTCTTTCGGGAGGATGAGCCCCGGCCATCGCTCCCGCAGGAAAAAGTGCTGGAGAACGCAGGATCGACGGAGAACGGGTTTATTAAGGCGCCCAGGGTGATGTGAGTGGCGGGAACCCTTGAATTCTCACCGGACGACCGCTACAACGCCTTCATCACCACCTGCAGCGAAGCGCCGTTCTCTGATGGGGTGCTCGCCGGCACCGCCATCGCTGTCAAGGACAACATCTCAACAGCGGGCATCGAGACTACCTGCGGCTCAAGGATCCTCGAAGGCTACATCCCACCTTATGACGCCCACGTCGTGGAACTCCTCAAACGGGCGGGAGCTGCCATAGTTGGCAAGACCAACATGGACGAGTTCGGTATGGGTACAACCACCGAGACGAGCGCTTTCGGCCCCACGACAAACCCCATCGACACCTCGCGTGTTCCCGGCGGTTCGTCCGGCGGGAGCGCCGCCGCCGTCGCCGCAGGGCTCGTCCCGATGGCGCTTGGCACCGATACCGGCGGCTCGATCCGGTGCCCCGCAGCCTTCTGCGGTATCGTGGGGTTCAAACCCACATACAGCAGGGTCTCACGCTACGGGCTTATCGCCTACGCCAACTCCCTCGAACAGATAGGGCCGATGGCCCGGACGGTGGAGGACGTCTCAAGACTGCTTTCCGTGATCGCACGATACGATCCCCGCGACTCAACGATGATCGACCGCCCCTACGATCATCAGCCATCAGCCAATGTTGATGGGCTCCGGGTCGGGATACCCGAAGAGTACTTCGGTGAAGGTGTGGACGCCCGCGTCGCAGAGACCGTCCGGGACGCCATCGGTGTTCTGGAGGACCTGGGTGCCCGGACAGTCCCGGTCAGCATCCCGGGGATGCGGTATGCGCTCGCCGCCTACTACGTAATCTGCACATGCGAGGCCTCCTCGAACCTGGCCCGGTTCGACGGTATTCGCTACGGCCCTGCGGCCGATATCAGAAAACCCTGGCACGAGGCCTACAGGGAGATCCGGCGGGAAAAGTTCGGCACCGAGGTCAGGCGCCGGATCATGCTCGGAACATTTGCCCTCTCCGCAGGCTACGCCGGCCGATATTACGCAAAAGCACAGATAGCGCGCCGGAACATCAGACTGGACTTCGAACGGGCGTTCCGCAGCGCAGATATAATCGCCGGACCTACAATGCCTACCGTTGCATTCCGGCTTGGCGAGAAGACCGACCCGCTCTCACTCTACCTATCCGATATCCTGACGGTGCCGGCAAACCTTGCCGGTATCCCGGCGATATCCGTGCCATGCGCCGGCAGAGTGGACGGTCTCCCGGTTGGTCTCCAGATGATGGGAAGACGGTTTGAGGACGAGCGGGTCATCGATGCCGCATACGCCTACGAGCAGGGGGCAGGGCGATGAAGACGATCATAGGGCTTGAGGTTCATGTCCAGTTATCCACCGCAACAAAACTCTTCTGCGGCTGCTCGACAGACTACCGGGACGACGAGCCCAACACCCACTGTTGCCCCATCTGTCTCGGTCTTCCGGGTGCGCTCCCCAGACTGAACAGAAGAGCTGTCGAACACGGCCTGAAGGTGGCAAAAGCCCTCAACATGGAGGTGCTGGAAGAGTCGGAGTTTGCCCGGAAGAACTACTTCTACCCCGACCTCCCGAAGGGATACCAGATCACCCAGTATGACAAACCGCTCGCGGTCGCGGGGACGGTCGAGATCGAGGACGACGAGGGTCATGAAAAGATCGTCCGCATCAGCCGTATACACCTCGAAGAGGATCCGGGAAGGCTCATCCACGTTGCTGGAGGGTCTGGCTACTCGCTCGTCGACTACAACCGTTCCGGCATCCCGCTGCTTGAGATAGTCACGGAACCCGATCTACGCTCCCCTCAGGAGGCGCGCCGGTTTCTCAACAGACTACGGGCGATCCTGGAGTACCTCGAGGTCTTCGACGGCGAGCGTGAGGGAGCGCTCCGTGTCGATGCAAACATCTCGATTGAAGGCTCTGAGCGGGTTGAGGTCAAGAACATCTCATCCTACAAGGGTGTCGAGAAGGCCCTCACCTTCGAGGTGACCCGGCAGAGGAACCTCCTTCGGCGAGGCCAGAAGGTTGGACGAGAAACCCGGCACTTCATGGAAGCGCGGGGGATAACCACATCCGCCCGCAGCAAGGAGGGGGAGCAGGACTACCGCTACTTCACCGAACCAGATCTCCGACCGTTCCGGGTCGCTGACTGGGTCGACGGGATAGATCTCCCTGAACTGCCCACCGCCCGGAAAGAGAGGTTTATGGCAGAGTACGGGATATCGTTAAACCACGCGAGGACGTTGACCGGCGACCCCAGACTTGCTGATTTCTACGAGGAAGTTGCCTACGTCGATCCCTTCCTCGCAGCAACCTGGGTGGCCGACACGCTGCTTGGAGAACTCAACTACCGCGGGATGCGGATCACCGACGTTCCCGCCAACCGATTCATAGAACTCCTGGCACTCCTCAGATCAGGGACCATCACCGACAGGGTCGGCGTCCAGGTGCTGCGTGAAATGCTTGATGACTGCGCCGCTGGAAGGCCGTGTGAACCTCCCGCCGTGATAGTCAAACGCGAAGGACTTGTCAGGGGCGAGGGGGACGAGTTTGCAGTGGTCATCGGGGATGTGGTCGCCGCAAACCCGCAGGCAGTTGCAGACTACCGGGCGGGGAAGAAAGGCGCACTGAACTTCCTGGTCGGACAGGTGATGAAAGAGACCCGCGGTCGGGCGGACCCACGGGAACTCGGGCGCATGGTGGCTGAATACATCGATAAAGGTGAGGTGTAATCAGAGTGCACCTTATAATCGCAGAGAAGAACATCTCGGCCAAGCGGATCGCGCAGATCCTTGCAGGCAACGAGAAGGTAAAGACAACAAAAGACGGAAGTGTCTTCACCTACTCGTTCGACAACAGGACGGTTGTGGGCCTCAAAGGGCATGTGGTTGAGGTGGACTTTGAACCGGGCTACGCAAACTGGCGAAGCACAACCCACACACCGCGAAGTCTCATCGATGCCGGGATGGTCAAGAAACCAACCGAGAAGAAGATAGTTAACCTCATCCAGAAACTGGCGAAAAAGGCTGATCTCGTCACCATCGCCACCGATTACGATACCGAGGGTGAACTGATCGGTAAAGAGGCCTACGAACTTGTGCGTGCGGTGAACCCCGACGTCAGGATCAACCGCGCCAGGTTCTCGGCGATAACCCCGGCGGAGATACGGGCGGCCTTTGAAAACCCAGTCGAACTCGATTTTAACCTGGCGGCCGCAGGTGAGGCCCGTCAAACGGTCGACCTGATGTGGGGGGCGGCGCTGACCCGGTTCCTCAGCCTTGCGGCACGCCGTGGCGGCAGGGATATCCTCTCCGTCGGCCGCGTCCAGAGCCCGACGCTTGCCATGATCGTCGACCGGGAGCGCGAGATCGAGAACTTTGTGCCCCAGACATACTGGGTGCTCTCGCTCACGACCGAGAAGGACGGGACAGCATTTGAGGCCCGACACACCACCGGCCGGTTCACCGAGCGTGAAGCGGCATTCACCGCGAAGGAGAGGACAAAGGAGCCTCTTGTTGTCACGGACGTGGAGGAGGGGCAGAAGGTCGACCGTGCGCCGACACCGTTCGATACCACGACCTTCATAGTCGCGGCGGCCAGACTCGGGTTCTCGGCGGCAAACGCAATGCGGATTGCTGAGGACCTCTATATGAACGGTTACATCTCCTATCCCCGGACGGACAACACGGTCTACCCGGGGTCGCTGAACCTGAACGGTATCCTGGAGGCCCTGAAGGGAGGGGTCTTTGATAAGGACGTCGCCTGGGTGCAGCAGAACAGGCGTCCCACCCCTACACGCGGCAAGAAGGAGAGCACCGACCACCCCCCCATCCACCCGACCGCGGCAGCAAGCCGTGAGGCTCTCGGGGAGGAGCGGTGGAAGGTCTACGAACTGGTTGTGCGACGGTTCCTGGCAACCCTCTCCCCGGACGCGAAATGGGCAACTACCCGGTATACATTTGATGCTTCTGGTGAGACCTACCGCGCCACGGGCGGCAGGCTCATCGATGAGGGATGGCGCCGGGTCTACCCATACTCGGAAGCGAAGGAGACCATCCTTCCTGAGGTTAAGCCGGGTGAACGGCTGCCTATAATAGACGTGAAACTCGAAGAGAAAGAGACGCAACCCCCCGCACGCTACTCTCAGAGCCGGCTCATCCAGGTGATGGAGGAACTCGGACTCGGCACAAAGAGCACCAGGCACGAGGTGATCGGGAAACTGATCTCAAGGCGGTATGTGGAGGGGAACCCTCTCCGGCCGACGCTTGTCGGCAGGGCGGTCATAGACGCGCTCGACAACCACGCCGCGACGATCACCGAGCCGGAGATGACCAGGACGCTTGAGGAGCACATGCAGCTCATAAAACAGAACCGGCGCTCCCGCGACAATGTCATCACCGAGTCGCGCCAGATGCTGCACCAGGTCTTTGACAATCTTGAGGCGCACGAGTCGGAGATCGGAAACGAGATCATGGAGCAGACCGCTGAGGAGCATACCGTCGGCCCCTGCCCCGTCTGCGGCCGCGATCTCCGGATCCGGCATAGCGGCGTTTCCCAGTTTATCGGTTGCACCGGCTACCCGGAGTGCCGGTTCAACATCAGTTTGCCAGGCACAGCCTGGGGCAGGGCCATCAGGACGGATGAGACCTGTGAAAAGCACAACCTCGCTCACATCCGCCTGATCAAGAAAGGCGCCCGCCCCTGGGACATCGGTTGCCCGCTATGCAGCCATATATCCTCCAACATTGAGGCGCTTTTCCTCATGCCCTCGATGACCGATGACCTGCTGCAGCGTCTGCACGAACAGCACATATACACCGTATCCGATATTGCAGGCATGCCACCAGAAGAACTCGCAGAGGTCCTGGGTGTCGATATCGAGGAGGCGAGAGGGCTTGCAGGGGAGGCTGAAGATGCGCTTGAGATCCTTCGCCGGAGGTCGGAACTCCGGAAATTCGTCCGGAAGATAGTCCCCCCGAAGAAAGGGCGGAGCTACGTGAGGATCTTCAAGAACCTGCTTGAAGAAGGGATCGGTGATATCCACGCTCTCTCTCAGGCCGAGGTTGCAACACTTAAGAGAGCGGGCATCCCCGAAACGGCTGCAAACGAGTTGCTCGATGAAGCGCGCCGGCTCTCCAGCGAACGCGCCTTGAGGGAAGCCGGGGTTCCTGCTGTCAGCCTGAAGAAGTACCTTGAGGCCGGCATCAGCAGTCCCGATGACCTATGTTACCTTCCCATCCCCTACCTAGCAGGCAAAACCGGCATTAACCCGGAAACCGTACATAAACATGTGGACCTGGTATGCAGGTATCTTGGCCGCCCCACCCCGCCAAAGATAACCAGACAGGTGATCGAACGCGGACGAAAAGAACTCCTGGGGGTCCCGGGGCTGGGCGAGGCGACTCTTCAGAGACTATACCTTGCAGGGGTCTACGATGCCAAAACACTCCTGGAGGCTGACCCGGAGATGGTCTCCTCCATCACCGGCATCCCGAAGGCCAGGATCCATGACTACATCGACCACCTGAAGTGATAGACAATGCACGCCAACTGGAAGACGTGGACCCACGTGACAAAACTTGACCCCGATAAGCGCCTCCCGGGTGGAGCCATCGAGGAGATCGCAACAAGCGGCACCGATGCCCTGATGCTCTCGGGCACGCAGAACGTGACACGGGATAACCTCCTTGAACTCCTGGACCAGGTCTCCCCCTACGGGCTGCCGGTGGTGGTCGAGCCGGCGAGCCCCGATTGCGCCATATTCGATGGCGGGATCGACCATCTCTTTGTGCCGAGCGTGCTGAACACAAACGACGTCCGCTGGATCGTCGGGAAGCACTACACCTGGCTCCTCAACAACAGCGATGGCATAAATTGGGATATGGTTGTGCCCGAGGCCTACATAGTCCTCAACCCCGACTCGGCGGTCGGCCGGGTGACGGGAGCAGACTGCAACCTCTCTGCGATGGAGGTGGCGGCGTTTGCACAGGTAGCTGACCGTTACTTCAGGTTCCCGATCGTCTACATCGAGTACAGCGGGAGATACGGGGATCCGCAGATCGTGCGGGCGGCGGCCGGTGCGATCAAGGATGCCCTCCTCTACTACGGTGGGGGAATACGTTCGGCCGAACAGGCAGCGGAGATGGGCCGGTACGCCGACACGATCGTTGTAGGAAACGCGGTCTACGAGGAAGGGATCGAGGTGCTCCGGGCGACCGTCCGGGCGGTGCACTGAAAAGGGATTATGCCAGAAATCTCTATAGTTCTGGTCGAACCCCTCTATGAGGGAAACGTCGGGTTTACCGCAAGGGTGATGAAGAACTTCGGGTTCGACCGTCTGGTGCTGGTCAACCCCTGCGCGCTTGGCGACGAGGCCTTCATGCGCGCATCTCACGCTCGCGACGTCCTTGATTCCGCCAGGCGGATGACGCTCGACGATGTCTACCGGGAGTTCGACTTTGTTGTTGCGACAACCGGTGAGGTGAGCAAATCCGTCTGCACCCCGATGCGGATGCCCTACTACACGCCGGCAGAGGTCAGAGAGGTCATCGCCGATATCGATGGTTCGGTCGCGATCCTCTTTGGGAGGGAGAACTGGGGACTCTCGAACGCCGAACTCGAGCGCGCCAACCTGATCTGCACCATCCCCACATCGGAGGTCTACCCCATCCTTAACCTCTCCCACGCTGTTGGTATCCTCTGCTACGAACTTGCCGGCCTGCCGCGCGGGACGTATCTGCTGGCCGGGCCGGTCGAGATGGAGTCGCTCTACCGTCACATAGACGCGTTTCTCGACCGGATCGAACATCCGGATTTCAAGCGGGAGAACACGCTGACACTCATCCGCCGTGTGCTTGGCCGGACTAAACTGACGACCCGTGAGGTGAGCACGCTGCACGGGTTGATGCGGCGGGCGGAGTGGCATCTCGAAAACAAGGAATAGTCTGCAGGAGAGATGTGATAGAATGATTCTTGTCGACTGGCAGATAGAGGACCGGATCAGGCGGGGGCATATAAAGGTTGAACCATATGATCCCGACCTGATCCAGCCAAACTCGCTGGATATCAGGCTTGGGTCGCACTTTGTCTGGTACGTTCCGGGGGATATGGTGATCGATCCTTTTGAGAAGGAGACCATCTTCGCGGGGACTGAGGAGACCGTGGCCGACTCTATTGTACTTGCGCCGGGCCAGTTCCTTCTTGGCGAGACGCTGGAGTCGATCGACCTTCCCGACGATATCGTGGCAAGCATCGAGGGGAAGAGCAGCATCGCACGCCTGGGGGTCGAACTCCACCAGACAGGAGGCTGGATCGATGCGGGTTTCCGGGGGACGATCACGCTTGAGATGTGCAACGTGAACTCCAGACCGGTGCGGGTCTACGCCGGGATGGCGATCGGGCAGCTGGTCTTCTACCACACCGATCGCGCCGCGCGCCCCTACTACATGAAGAAGGATGCAAAGTATATGAACCAGCGGCAGGCGACGCTATCCCGCTACCATGAGAACGCGCGCCGCACCTGATGAGGGTGCTGACGACACGGCAAAAACGCCGCCGCCGCCGCGAGGTCGGGTCGCTGCGCTGGTGCGGCCACGTCAGAGAGCGTTATGCACTATATAGCAGGAAAACAGACATTGAACGATTCAACTGGGGATACCAATGCGACTTCTTCTGATCCACTCTGATCATATCGAGTATGAGGCACGGAAGAAGACGAAGGCCGCCGAAGAGGATGCCGTCCTGAAGGACGGACTCGATGAGGCGCTTGCTGTCTTCTGCGCGGTAGAGTCTCTCGACGAAGAGAATATCGATGATGCCGTCCGGCAGGCGGTCGAGGAGATCGTCAACACAGCCAGGCAACTCGGCACGACCAATATAATGATCTACCCCTACGCACACCTCTCCTCCGACCTGGCGTCGCCGGAGGTGGCGGTTAGCGCTCTCCGGGATATTGAGGAGGCGCTCCGGGAGCAGGAGGACGGTTTTGTTGTGAGAAGGGCGCCTTTTGGCTGGTATAAGGCGTTCTCTCTCTCCTGTAAGGGTCATCCGCTGTCCGAGCTCTCAAGGACGATCGTCCCGGGGGGAGGGGTTGCGGCCGCCGCAAAGAAGGAGATCGAGCATGAGTTCTTCGTCATCACACCTGAGGGCGAACGCCGGGACGCCGCTGACTACGCGGCTGGAAATACGCCGTTTGCCTGCCTTGTCCAGAAGGAGATCGGTTACGCTGGGCAGGAAGGGGTCGAGCCGGCCCACGTTGATCTGATGCGGGCGAAGGAACTTGTGGATTATGAACCGCGCTCGGACGTCGGCCACCTCCGCTGGATGCCCCGGGGCAAGTTGATCCGCGACCTTCTTGCCGATTATGTCCTCTCGCAGGTGCTCGATTACGGTGCGATGCCGGTGGAGACCCCGGTGATGTATGACCTCGCAGATAAGGCTATTGCGGAGCACGCCGCCAGGTTCGGGGAGCGGCAGTACCGGTTCAAGAGCGGCAACCGTGATATGATGTTGCGGTTTGCGGCGTGTTTCGGTATGTTCTCCATCATGAACAGCATGCACATCTCGCCAAACACCCTGCCAATGAAACTCTACGAGCTCTCGACATACTCGTTCCGCCACGAGCAGAAGGGCGAAGTTATCGGGCTAAAACGTCTCCGCGCCTTCACGATGCCTGATATGCACACACTCTGCCGGGACATGGATGATGCGCTTGCGGCGTTCGAGGAGCAACTGGCGATGGGCTGGAAGAGCGGCCGCGACCTCGAGACGCCGCTTGTCGGGGTCTTCAGGTGCACCCGGGACTTCTTTGAGCAGTATGAACCCTGGGTGAAGAAGATCGTCGCAAATTCGGGGGTGCCGATGCTGATCGATATCCTCTCTGAGCGGAGCCATTACTGGATCGCGAAGGTGGACCTTGCGGCGATCGATGCGCAGGGCAGGCCGATCGAGAACCCGACTGTCCAGATCGATGTCGAGAGTTCGGAGAGGTTCGATATCAGTTACTACACACCCGAGGGGCAAGAGATCCATCCCCCAATCCTCCACTGTTCGCCAACGGGTTCGATCGAGCGTGTGATCTGCGCGATGCTCGAGAACACCGCGACCCAGGAGGTGCCCTCGTTCCCGACCTGGCTTGCGCCGACCCAGGTGCGGCTGGTGCCGGTGGCGGAGCGGCACGTCTGTTTTGCCGAGGATATAGCCGGCCGGCTGAAGGCGGCAGGCATCCGGGCGGATGTCGATGACAGGGACGAGAGCGTGAACAGGAAGGTCCGGGAGGCCGGGGTGGACTGGGTGCCATACGTCGTTATGATCGGCGACCTGGAGGCCGAGACCGGCAGGCTCACGGTCACCATCAGGAGACTCTCGGAGAAGAAACAACCGTACCGGGAGACGATGACCGAGAGCGAACTCATCCAGGCGGTGAGAATGGAGACCGAAGGTAAACCGTTCCGCCCGCTCTACACGCCGGGCTGCCTCTCGAGGAAGCCCCGGTTCATTTGATCTTTTTTTTGTTCCGGGGCGCCTGTGACCTGCCAGCACTGCACCTATCCGCCAGTAAGATATCTGGAACCGGGTGCGCCCGCTCATAATCGATTTGAATCTCCGCTGATCAGCGCTGCAACTGCATCACCGACCACGTCCATCCTCGTACCAGGGCAATACGCGGGGACTGCCGCCTGCGCTCAGATCTCTACCCCTTCGCGTTCTATCCTCCGTTTGACCAGCCCTACAAAGAGTTTATAGAAGGAACTCCTGAGTTTGCCGGGCCAGTCTCGCCCGATCGAGAGATCGATCAGGCTGTCTGCCCAGTAGAGGTCATGCCTCAAACACCTTATCAGAAGTTCCTGGTGGAGGCTGTTCATCTCAGTCTCATCAAACCACTCCTCATTCCTGAACCTGCCCATCGGAACGAAGAATAAGGGCACGATCAGGCTTCTTATATCCCTGAGAACGTCCATCATCTCTATGGTTCTGATGAGATCATCCTCGGTCTCCTCCGGCCCGCCCACGATCAGGGTGCATGCCGGCACCAGCATGTTGTCGTGCATCAGGCCCATCCCGGTGCGGATGACTTCCGGCCACTCCTCAACCTTGAATGGATGGGCTTTTGCAGGCATAATCTTCTTTGCCAGTTCCGCGGAACCGGTCTCTATGCCGACCTCGGCACCCCACCAGGACTGTTTCTGGAGTATGATCTCGGCAACCTGCGAGAAGAGTTTCGGGCTCGATGCGACCGCCGCAAGAGAGCAGTGGCTCCATCCTATCCCATCGCACTTATCCGAGACAATCTCGTGAAGTCTGGTGAGTTTCTCGGTGTCTGGAGTGGTGTTCCTTGAGCCATAAAGCATCACGTCCTCGGCATGAAGGCACACACCGTTTCCGGTCTTTCGGTTTACCTCAATCTCTTTCAGGATCTTTTCGTATGGGTACCACCTCAACGGCCTCAGGGTTACGTTGCAGAACCTGCAGCCTCTGCAACACCCGCGGCCGATCTCAACGAGCTCGTTGATAGAGGGGGCGATGATCCCCGGTATCTCTTCCAGAGATGGAACCTCTTCAGGAGGTACCTCATAATATTCTGGGAGGTTCTCGTCGTTCAGTGCAGCCCGGACAATCTTTCCAATGACCTTCTCGCCTTCGCCATCGATTATGCAGTCAATCCCATACTTCATGGCGAACTCAGGCCTATATTTGAACTGCCAGACGCCGGGGCCGCCGAGGATAACCTTGAGGCCGCGCTCTTTTGCCTCCTTTATCTCTTTGCTGCTCATCAATTTACGGAAATATTCGGCCAGGAACGGTTCTTTCTGAAGGAAGAAGGCAAAGGTGCTTGATGCCGGGCCCAGACCGAAAGGGTCCATGACATATATGCTCAGAACTTTTGCATTCTCAAGATATTTGCCCAGATGGTCGGGATCAACCACCACCGCATCAAACCCTTCCAGTGCCAGTTCGGCCTCGATCTTCCGCAGACCATATGGTGCAGCGACTGGCACTCCGCCCTCTGTCTTGATGGGCGGGAAGAAGAGCCACTTATAAAACCAGTTCGGGAGGACGTTTGGTGGGGCGCATGTTCCAAACCCCAGAAATTCGTTATGATGATAATCGCTCATGAGAGTGCGATCCGCGGTCAAGACAATCTTGCAATCTCCATCAGGTATCTTCAAATTACTTCCCCCTCTTTGTTCTGGTATAACGGTTTGAGTGGTCTCTCACCCTGCCCGGTATTGAGCACTCGTGAGATCTTTCCCGCCAGTTGCCGGGTGCGCCTTCACGCCGCGGTCTTCTCCCAAAAGGTGAACTCCGGGAGAGAACGCGAACCTCCCGGGTTCCACGAGAGTCACTGCCCTGGATACACGGTTATCGGCGGAGAGTCGGTCACGCCCCGGGTTGCCAGTCTCTAGGGCTCATGGCATTCGTGGTACAGATAAAACATCCTGACTTGAACACCGATAATATTTTCTGCGATTGGAGGGGGTGCTTCTCAAAGACGGAAACCTGAATCCCTGCAGCATCAGGGCCGATGCGCAATCTCTCCGCCCGGGTTCATAGGGCTGTTTTTGCCCCTTCTATGCGGCTGATCTCTCGAACACGGCAGCCATTTCTCTGTTTCGGGTTGCCGGGTCTATTCGGCCTCGCGATCAACACCCCTGATCAATCCCCTATCTTGATCTCTTGCTGCACCATCGGGACCGCCGGAACCACCGGATACCGGGATCAAAATCCAAATGCCAGAGAGTCCAGCATATATTTTGTCTTCTCTCGCCCAACCTCCTGATAGATCGAGAGGAGTTCCTCCATTGTACCTTCGCCGCCCACAATATTCCAGAATTCCTGAGCGATCAGTACCGCTTCAGCAAACGGTGTATAATTTAAAGCAAAATTCCAGTTGTAGTCATCGCGTTTCGGGCCATACGGGTTATATGCCATTTTTTATTTGTTCTGCCATCAACATTTACGCCAGACGAAGATTGATTCATAAAACTCTCCCGACCGTCTCCCGGTACGACGATTGACGTGCCGGTTTATGATACCCTCAACCTCAACACCAACCATATCCGCAATATCAGCGTAAAGGTTAGCCCGATCGTTGGCTACAACAATTATTCTGCTTCCTGCAGGCATGAACTCCGATGCACGGCGGAATACCTCTGCGATATCTTTTTTGTACCGTTCCTGTGCCTTCATGCTGGAACCATTGGACGCAGCCCCAATCTCAGATTCGCGCATTTCCTGCAAACCGAGGAGGTGGTAGGCATAAGCGTGCTGTTCGTGATAGTCGATCAGGCCAACGTACGGCGGACTTGTAAAAATACCGTTATTCTCTGGATAGGTGGCGCTACGTGAGTCCTCATGAAATACCTGCACCGACGCATCCGTGCGAATTTCCTGGAATTGCTTTACCCTTTTGATCGTGTCCTTACTGTATCTATTGAGGAACTTGAATGCCTCCCCGGTTGGAGAACAGATTCTTGAATGTTTATAGCACCAGTATGGTTCGGTAACAGGCCTTTTCGGAAAGTCCAGATCAAAGTGTGTCGTCAACCGTGCGGAACGCGCTGCCCGGGAGAGTATGACCTTGAGCAGATCCGTATACTGATAGCCTCCCGTCTCAATGAATGAGCGATACGCCAGCAGTTCGCGCAGCGCACGTGGGGCAAACCACTGCTGGAGGTATTCGTTGTCCGTCCCGGATATCGAGAGCGTCTCGATCACCTCGCCGGTCAGGGAACGCTGTGACGAACTGATCTGGGTAGCGGCTTTCACTCTTGCGAGTATATCCAGCACCTCTCTCTGCATCTCAGAGATATCATAATGCGCTGTTTTTGCCCGGCAGAGGAGAACGTTAAATGCCGATATATCGCAACCGATAGAATTTATTCCGAGTTCGTTTGCCTGAACAAGCGTTGTGCCAGAGCCCACGAAAGGGTCCAGCACCGTTTGACCCCGCCTGAAGTATTTGCGTAGAAAAACCTCGGCCAACTGTGGTATAAACTTCCCGAGATAGGGGTGTAACCGGTGAACATGTTTGGTCCTCTCCTTTTCAGGCAGGTCGCTCTCTCGCCAGTTCAGGTTTAGTGACTCCAGAGGTGTATCCGGGGTCACCTGACCGGGGATGGTGGGCAGCACGCGGGCCGAACGGACCTCTGCTCGCTTTTCCTCATTCGCAATCATGTAATCGACCTGTATCCCGGTTATTGTGTTATTAGGAAGGGACACCATAAAAACAGGTGACTCCACCGCTTGAAAACTGGTGTTCTCGCGTTTGTAACGCTCAAGTGTTCCCGCTAACCCCGGATAATTGTGAGATCTCTTCAAAATAGTGAATCATCCATCCCGTTGAATGGATAAACACAACCAAGATACCCCCGGGCGGATTCGAACCGCCGTCGCCGGATCCAAAGTCCTGCATGATTGACCGCTACACTACGGGGGTAGGGAAACAAAACCGGTTACAGACATCTAACTCTGGCTACCGGCCCATATGGGTACGCATCACGGGATTATATCGGTTTTTGTGGGGTGCCCGCCCGGCACCTAACTCCTGTCGAAATCGTCTTCGAACCGGACGATGTCATCCTCACCGGTATACTCCCCGATCTGGACCTCGATCAGTTCAAGCGGCAGGATGCCCGGGTTTGCAAGCCGGTGAACCGTTCCCGCAGGGACGAAGGTGGACTCGCCGTTCCTGACCAGGAAGGTCTTATCCCCGATCGTCACCTCGGCGCATCCGGTGACCACCACCCAGTGCTCCGACCGGTGGTGGTGCATCTGGAGCGATAGCCGCCGTTTCGGCGGGACGGTGACCCGCTTGATCTTGTACGACCGCCCCTCCTCCAGGTTCGTGTAGGAACCCCAGGGGCGGTGAACCTGCGTATGAAAGAGCGCACGCGTATCCCCCCTATCGCGGAGGGCTTTCACGATCTCGCCGACCCGCTGCGCCTCGTCGCGTGCGGCAACCAGGATTGCATCCTTCGTCTCAACGATGGCAATGTCATGGACACCGACGGTGGCCACAAGGCTGTCGGCGATTATCAGGTTCCCGGATGAGTCGATCCCGATATGCTCACACCGGACAGCGTTACCATCGCCGTTCTTAGGAAGGGCGGCGTATACTGCGTCGAAGTTCCCAACATCGCTCCAGTCGGATTCGAGCGGCACAACCGCCGCCCGCCGCGTCTTCTCCATCACCCCGTAGTCGATGGATAGAGCAGGCGTCGCGTTGTAGGCATCCTCCAGCGGTTGCTCAAACGCCCGGACAACCTCCGGTGCGCAGACCTCGCACTCGGAGAGAAAGAGCCCTGCATCAAAACAGAACATCCCGGAGTTCCAGAGGTAACCATCGGCGACGTAACTCCTGGCGGTCTCAAGATCGGGCTTCTCGACAAAGGCATCCACCCTCGCACCGCCGTCGCCAAGAGACTCTCCCGGTCGGATATAGCCGTATCCGGTGTGCGGCGTGGTCGGCCGCACCCCGAAGACCACAAGGTAGTCCTTTGCAAACCGCTCCGCCCGGCGGAACGCCTCCTGGAACTCCCCTGTCGCGGTGATCAGGTGATCCGATGGGAGGACCGCGACGGTATCCGGACCGTTCTCCCGGGTTATCTCCTTAACCCCGTAGTAGATCGCCGGGAGGGTGTTCCTGCCCACCGGTTCCACCAGGACGCGGCAGTCACACCCTATGGCGGCGAGGTGGTCCCTGACCAGGAACCGGTGTTCGGCGTTGGTGACTATCGTGATCTCCTGCGGGGTTGAGAGGAGGAGCGCTCTCTTCACGGTATTCTGGAAGAGGGACTCATCGTCGAGCAGAGGGATGAACTGTTTTGGGTAGTGTTCTCGTGAGAGCGGGAAGAGGCGGGTGCCGCTCCCGCCTGCAAGTATGATAGTCTTCATGAAATCGACCCCGTGCCGCACGGCACCGGTTGTTGTAGTCTATTTTGTGCCTGCTGGAGATAAAGACCTGAGGTATGTCCGGGGCAGGGAGACGAGATCCGATTATCCCCTCATCCGACCATCTTCCGGAACCAGGCCACCGTCTCCCGGAGACCCTCCTCCAGGGTGTAGCCGGGAGCGAAGCCAAAAGCCTCCCGGGCACGTGATATCGCGGCGACCGAATCGCGCACGTCTCCCGGTCGAGGCTGATCATACACCGGCCGGCGGTTTACACCGGTGATCGCCGAAAGGATGGATGCAAGTTGATTGAGGCTGATCCTGCTCCCGCCGGCGATGTTAAAGACCCCAGATGCGCTGCTCTCCATCGCCATGATGTTTGCCCGCACCACATCGGAGACGAAGATGAAGTCCCGTGTCTGCTCGCCGTCGCCGTAGATTATCGGCGGCCTGCCCTCGATCAGCCGGGTGGTGAACTTCGGGATCACCGCGGCGTAATCGGAGTTCGGGTCCTGCCTGGGTCCATAGACGTTGAAGTAGCGCAGGAAGACCGTCCTGACACCGTAGAGATCGGAAAAGACTCTGCCGTAGTATTCACCAGCGAGTTTTGAGACAGCGTAAGGAGAGAGTGGCGCGGGAGGCATGCTCTCTTCTTTGGGAAATACCGGATCGTCGCCGTATATCGCCGATGTGGAGGCGGACACGACCGCCGGCACACCGCACTCCTTCGCGGCCCACAGAAGGTTCAGCGTCCCGGTCACGTTAACCTCGTTTGTCTCCAGCGGGTCTGCAACAGAGCGGGGGACGGATGCGATGGCCGCCTGATGGAATATTCCGTCCGCACCGAGAGAGAGATCCAGGAGCAGATCCAGGTTGGTGACGCTCCCCTCCACAAACGTCACGCAGGGGTTGTCGAGGAGGTGCTCGATATTCTCGCGCCGCCCGGAAGAGAGGTTATCTACTATCAAAACCTCATGCCCATCGGCTGCCAGCCGATCCGCGAGACCGGAACCGATGAACCCCGCCCCGCCGGTGACGATGTAGCGCATGCAAAATCAGATTGGTGTTCCTTTGATTTGAGCGTTGCCGGTGTGCGGCCATAAGCCCTCCCACCTTGTATACATATAGCATCATATGGTTTATCATCCCATCAGGAAGGGTATATCCTCTACTCATCTCTCCCGTTTGAGAGCGGGAAATACTGCTGATAGACGCGTTTACGTTCGTCTATGTCGGTATGCAGGTAGATCTCGGTTGTCTTGATGGATGAGTGCCCCAGGTTCTCCTGCACGACACGGAGATTTTTTGAACGCCGATAGAGTTCGCTTGCGTAGGAATGACGGATCTTATGCGGCGTTATCCCTGGAGGAGCGTATTGCCTGAATATGTGCTGGACCGTCCGTGGCGAGAGGTGCTTTCCCTGCTGACCCGGGAATAGCGGCCCTGCGATCTTGTTGCCGATAAAACGCTCGATCTCCTCAAGCGTCTCGTCGTCGACGAATACCGTCCGGATCTTGTCCCCTTTTCCCCTGACCCGGATCGTGTGCTCCTCAAAGTCGATATCCTCTATATTTATGGAACAGAGTTCCGATACACGGACACCCGTTGCGTATATCAGGCGAACTATCAGCCGGTCTCGCTCGTTCTCGATCGTGTTTATCAGCCGGATAACCTGACTGTGTTTGAGGTATTTCAACTCCTGATTCTTGATCCGGGGACGTTCCACCCCGATCATGGGGTCGGCGGCAACCGCGCCCTGGACGTAGAGGTAGCGGTAGAACGAGGAGAGCGTCGAGATCATCCGGTGGAGCGTCCGCGGCCGGTAATCCCGCCTCTCGGCAAGGTATGAGAAGAAATCGGTTACAAGCGCGGTTGATACGTTGACGCCTGCATCCAGCGGAGCGTTGTCGAGCATGGCCTCATCGAACCCGGCGCCGTCGGGATCCAGGTTCTCACGGACCCAGGCATAGCGCGCAAAACGCCGGATGGTCTGTATGTATTTCTCGATGGTTCTGGGGGAGTAGTTCCTCATCCGGAGGTAACCACTAAACCGATCAATCCATTCTGAGAAAGAGACGTTTTCCATTGGAGAATGAATTAAATATCAAAGCATATCAAAATTGCGGTAAATGCCTATTCCCCGCAACTTATCTCTACCGGGGGGGTGACCTGATACACGATCTTAAGATGCTCCCCCAACTGCGATGCAAACCCCGATCCACAGCCAGACGCCCCGGACTATCCGGGGTCCCAAAAAAGGTTTGGGGAGATGCTGATTGGATCGGAGTTAGGAGGTATGATGCGGGTCCGCCCCACCCCCGGGTGGACGGAGGGGAGCAGAACCCTGATGAATACATCCCCCTGTAAGTATATGAACCCCATACCGCGCGGCATGAAAGTAAAAAGTGGTGTAAACATGCCACCCTCCCCAGCCGCAGACCGCCCTTGTATATAAACAACCTCCAGAGATGAGCATGGACGCCAGATCGCTTCCTCTGGTAACCCACTATTCAACAAAGGGTGCGATCCTGGCTTGAAAGCGCGATATGAAGGTGTCCGGGATCGACGATCACGGGAAAATGCCCTCTTCTCATTGATGACGGATAATCCCGCCAGGTTTTGCAGCCCTGGGCCTGTGGAACACAGTAACGGGTCAGTTCCCCCCCTGCAAAGGATTTTGCCGGCATCAATGGTTCGAGCACCTGAAACCCGGCGTCTTCCAGCGCTGAAAAGCATGTATAACCAAAACACCCCCAGAACGCCAGAAACCAAATATAACGCGCCAGGCCGCCCCCCATCAACCCTGCAGAACAGTGCCTTGGGAGGAGGGTCATAAACCATATGTTGCTATACATTGGTCCGGGTGATGATGGTCGGCCAGGGGCGGTGCGGGAAAAGAGCGCGAGGTGGAGGTTGGGGGGTGCAGACGGGATTTTTTGGAAGAGAATTATTTCTCAGGCTCTCACCGAAACCTCCTTACTGGCGATTCCAGATCGATACAGTGCCAGAAGTTGACTTCACTCACACAGGTTTTCAGCGAATCCTTCCGAAAATTTCCGTTTCGCTCTGGCACGGCCACCGGAGATATCACCCCACACTGCCCGCCCCCTCTCGAAGGGGGCGGGAGGTCAGCTGCAAAAGACGTTTCGCGCGATGGTTATTTGTGGGTGTCAAACCGCGAGCGACCCGTTTTGATGGTCTCCATAATGTGAGAACCAACCATTCATAAACCATATCCTGGTTGAAAACCAGGTTTTCTCATGGAACCACGGCCAGACCCGACACGGGAAGTCCCGATCTCTCCCCTGCACTGGTTTGTCTGGAAGAACCGGCGGAAGAATAGAACTCCCGCCCCCTGTCCAGACCAGCCTTATTGAAATAGCAAAACCAACAAGAGGATAGTAAAATGGATGACCCTGAGAACCTCAAGGACCCTAACCGCTACCAGAAATTCAAGAAGGTAGACGGTGCCACCTATAAGCGGGTCAATCAATTCCTGCGCAAGCACACCTACATCACCGCCCGCGAGTGGGCTATCGCGCGCCTCTGCGCGGACTTTAAGACCGCTGGAGGCTCGGAGATGACATTCATCGGCGAGAACCTCCCCAAACTCTGCCCGTTCATGGTAGACACTTACACCCCGCAGGCGGTCAACCAGGCACGGAGTTCGTTCAAGAAGAAGGTGAAGAAATCCGGCGCCACATTCTTCTATGGCGCTATGTGCGGTTTTTTCACCGCCGAAGAGCTCGACGAGATCCTATTTGAAGCAAGCGAGGTTGCCCGGTTCCTGCTGGAGGTGGAGGGAACAAGCCTGAACCTCGACGACGAGATCGATATAGAGGACAGGATCGCGGAAGTGATGCGTGGCGTGGCTGAGGCGGCCTCGGTCATCCTGAAGACCAGGCCCGGCCAGGAAGGCGAGAAGAACCAGGAAGGTGATCGAGGTGCACAGAACGATGAAGAGGAGGAGATGAGATGAAGGTCATACAGGTAGTTGGCAGATCAAACGCCGGTAAAACAACGTTTATAAAGAGCCTGATTGTGGCGCTCTCTCCCCACGGGCCCGTGGGCGTGGTCAAACACCTCGGGCATCACGGTTTCTTTATCGAACCCGGCAAGGACACCACAGCATACTATGAATCAAATGCTGCTATATCCTGCGGCGTCGACGAGGAGAAGTCGGTCTTCATCTCGCAGGAGACCGATCTCAACAGCGCCCTCGAGACCCTCTGCAACGCCGGTGTCAGGTATGCCATCCTGGAGGGGTTCAAGGCCCGGGTGTTCCCGCGGATCGTGATAGGCGACCTTGAGTGCGAGAAGACCCTGCTGCGCGACCCCTCTGTCGACGAGGTTATCGGCTCGCTCGACGATTTTGAGGATTACTACACCATGGAAGGGCTGGTCAGGGAGCTCAGGCACGACTGCGGGGTCTCGCATGCGGGGTCAATCCTCACGTTCAGCGGTATCATCAGGGAGCAGATGGGCGAGAAGCGCATTGATGACCCTGCGGAGAGAGTCCAGGGAGAGATCGAGAGCCTCCCCGGGATCCTTGGCGCCCGGGTTTATCACAGGAGAGATATAGTCCATATCGCTATACTTGCAGAAGAGGGGCAGGAGGCGTTTGCAGCGGCAGTGAGTGCCATCGAACGGCTGAGACAAGAACTGAAACTACCCTGAGGAGTGATGGATGAGATGCAAAAGACGAAACGTATGTTCGGGACAAACGGTGTGCGCGGAGTGACCGGAGAGACGATGACGCCCGTGCTCGTCTATAAGATCGGTGCCGCGCTTGGATCGATGAGAAAGGGGACGATCGCGGTCGGCAGGGACACGAGGACGTCCGGCGAGGCTCTGAGCCACGCCCTCAAGGCCGGGCTCCTGACGACTGGCTGTGACGTGCTGGATCTCGGCATCCTCCCGACCCCGGCGCTACAGTACATCATAAGGACCGGCCGGTTCTCCGGCGGCGCCATGATCACCGCATCGCACAACCCGCCAGAGTATAACGGTGTAAAGGTGATCGAGCCCGACGGCACCGAGATGTCCGATGAGGAGACCATCAACCTCGAGGAGAGGTTCTTTGCCGAAGATTTCGATCTTGCCGCCTGGGACGCGGTCGGCAGGGAAAGCGCCGCCCCCGATAGGCTTGAGGACTACATCGAGGCCGTTGCATCCCATTTTCCGCCCGGCATCGGGGAGGGGATGACCGTTGTCGTCGATCCGGGTTCAGGACCGGCGGCGCTCACCACCCCGATCATCCTCTCCAGACTGGGCTGCAGGGTTCATACGATCAACGCCCGTCTCGATGGCACGTTCCCGGGCCGAATGCCCGAACCGAGCCCTGAAGGGCTGCAGCCACTCGCAGAGATGGTCGTTGCCACCGGCGCCGATTTCGGGGTCGCCCACGACGGGGATGCCGACCGGGCGGTATTTATCGACGACAGAGGGCGATACGTCGAGGAGAACTGTGAGTTCGGGCTGATCGAGGATTACATCTGCTCGAGGAAGAGAGGCGGGATCATCGTCACCCCGGTTGCCACGTCCAGCCTGATCAGGGAGATCGCAGAGAGGCACGGTTGCAGCGTCGATTACACACCGGTGGGGAGCATCTATGTTGCAAGGCGGATGATCGAACTGATAGCCGCCGGAAAGGATGTCGTCTTCGGGGGCGAGGGAAACGGAGGTCTGATCTACCCTGATCACCAGTTCTGCCGGGACGGCGGTATGACCGCCGCCATGATGGTCGCAGTTCTAGCCAGTCATAAAGGAAGAAGACTCTCAGGGATAATCGACGAACTCCCTGCATACAACCTGATCAAGGAGAAGTACCGCACAACGGAGCCCCACGCAGTCGTTCGCGCCGTCGAGGAGGCATTCTCGGGGGAGAAGATCGAGAAGATCGACGGGATAAAGATCCTGAGAGAGAACGCCTGGGCGCTGGTGCGGCCATCTGGCACAGAACCGATGGTCAGGATAATGGTCGAGGCAAAGGATCCGCGCGTTGCAGACGCTCTCTACCAGGAGATCGCGCAGGTTCTGGCGAAGAGAGTTCCCGGTGCCGGTGCACAGTAAATTCGGTGGAGGGGGATGGGGCGCTGACGGGGAGGGCGGAGACGGCTCCCCCTGTCTCCTGCGTCTCTGATTGAACGTTTTTCGCCGGATCACCCCCACCGCCCGGCGCTTTCAGCGCCTCCTCCCGCCCCCTCAAGGGGGCGGGCAGTATGTGGCGATAGGCCGGATACAGTGCACTGGGAGCATGAAAGGGATCTTTGGCGGGGTGTTCACGTTGACGGCAGAGAGAGGATCGGTCCCCTGGCACTGTGTCGATGGGGAATCGCCACGCGGGGAGGGGCTGACGGGGAGGGGGGAGGCGGAGACGGCTCCCCCCTCCCATGTCGCCTGCGTCTCTGGTTGAACGTCCTTCGCCAAAACACCCCCACCTCCCGGCCGCTACCGCGGCCTCCTCCCACCCCCTATAAGGGGGCGGGCAGTGAGTGGCGATAGGCCCGGATACCGTGTCCGGGGACAGAGACCGGATCTCAGGGAGTGTTAAACGAGACCGCAAAGAAACTGCCCACCCCCCGGCGACGGTATCTATGGGAAATCACCAATCTGGGGTGGGGCTGACGGGGAGGGGGGAGGCGGAGACGGCTCCCCCCTCCCATGTCGCCTGCGTCTCACCGGGAACGGTTTCCTTGCAGCGACTCAAGCCAACCCCCACCGCCCGGCTGCTCCGCGGCCTCCCCCCTCTTCAGCATCTCACCCGGCGTCGACCCCCGTATCTCTATTCTCCGTGGGATGCCGTCTCGCAAAAACCCCGGCCACCCCGGATCCGGATGGGCGCGACGATTCGCGGCGAAGTTACCACCCCGAATCCTTCCATGCAGGGATTTATCAAACCAGGAAGCAGGCTACTGGTTTGATGCCCTCATTTCGGCAGCAGTTATATTGGGAAAAAATATTTTACTATTATGATATACTGGTCATTAATTTTTATGCGAACCGGGCATTTTAGTTACTAAATTGCTTGCAACGCGAAATATTACAGAATGTCAGGAAATAAAATTTATATAGGGGTGCGACAATCCTATTGCTTGGTGATGGCGTATGCAGGGTATACCACGGGGGGCCGCTGGATAAGATGGATAAGAGCATACCGATAGAGGAGAGGGTAAAATCCGCCGTAACCTCCGGCCGCCCCGCCGAACTCGAAGAAGCTCTCCGCGAGATCTCGACGACACGCACAAGGAAAGGAAAGCGGCCGCTCTATGCGCAGGTGAACGCCGCTATCACCAGAGCGGCTTTTGAGAGAGGAGATCCAGGTATACTGAACCTGATCACCGAACCAACAGGAGAAGAGGTTATCGAGGCATCCCGCTGCGCCATGGCCCGGTACATCGATACCGCAGACGAAGCCTGGTTTTCTGCCGTATTTGCCCTGGTCGGCAAGATCAACCGCAAAGGCCACCAATCAGCACTGCTCGCCAGGATCTCACGTGACCTTGTTCTTCTCGCAGTGGATACGGGGAAGAAGCAGTATATTGAGACAGCGCAAAAAACCCTCGAAGCCATCAGCATCCGCAAATACCGCTCGGAGTTCTTATCCGAGACCATCCCCCTGCTGATCCGCTACGGCGAGGAGCACCGAAACATCGAGATCCTGCATGGCGTTCTTGCAATGCTCCCCGAGATCAAAACCCTTTCAGAGCGATCCAGGCTCCGCGCTGGATTGGCCCGGGCGATTGCCGGGGTTGGTATGGTGTCAGAGGACCCTGACCTCCTGATCCAGGGGCTATCTGTTGCCGCCGGAATAGACCAGAAGGTCCAGCGCCTCAGCACCATCTCCGGTATCGTGAACACCGCCTGGAGATCTCCCCTCAAAGCAGAGATCGCTGATATAGAGAATATCCTGGACTCGCTTCGCGAGACCCGGCAGGAACGGCTGGCAGAGATCGTGGCGAGACTGACCGGAGAACTCCTCGACCACCACCAGGACAGGGAAGATGCATACAGACAGATCGTGGAACTTGCCGCTAAAAAACCCTGGACAGCCAGGATAATCGTACATGAACTCCTGGCCAGGGCGGAGCGGAGTGGCGATGGATGGTTCTTTGAGAAGGTGTTTGAGTTTGGTGCCCGCAATGAGAACAGCACCCTGCCACCCATCGAAGGTATCGTCAGCGCCGGGATCACCATCGCCACCAGGAGCGGCAACCCGGATGTTCTCCATAACATCCTGCCGCTGGTAGATGACTGCAGCGATAAGGCAACGGCCGCCACGCTTTACCAGCGGATCAGCGAGACCCTATACCAGGTGGGCGACTTCCGGCAGGCGGTTCTCGTCCTGAAGAAGGCGGGTAACCCGCATTACACCCCGGCGTTGTTCCAGACCAGCATCAAACTGATCATAGAAGGTATCCACCACAACGAGACCGGGTTCATACGCGAGAACCTCCTCGCTGGAGAGGTGAACGGGATCGCCGACTCACTGATCCAGCAGGCGGTGACCGGGTTCTGCATGGAGTGCAGTCTCGATGAGGCTGCCGGGCATATGCCGGCCATAAAGGAACTCGCAGCGGTGCACCAATCACAGGACTGGCTCCTCCTCGAGTGCGGCAGCATTCTGCTCGAGCGCGGTTTCATCCAGGAGAGAGGACCTGCTGCACTGCTGGACATCCTGAACCAGATCGTGGATCCGGGTCTGCGTGACGAGGCGTTCTCAAAGATCGCAGTCGAGATGGCACGGATCGGCGCCGCCAGGAACGACCGCCGCCTTCTCCAGGACTCAACCGCTCTCGCCTGCGAGATCATGGAACAGAAGAGGCGGGCGGGTGCGCTTGCCGATATCGTGAACCACGTGGCCGCGCTTGCCATCCGGGAAGACGACCCCGACCTGCTCCAGGGTATGCGGATCCTCTCGACATCTCTCCTTGCACCTGATCAGTGTATGATCGCGATTGAGAACATCGTCCAGGGACTGGTCACCTATGGCGTCAAGCACCGTTCACTCCAGGCGCTTGATGAAGCGGCCCGGATCCTGGTTCAAAACCCTGAAACCCACCTGCAGCACCTCCGCGAGACCCTCATCGAGGGTTACATCCGGGTCGGTTGCACCCATATCGTGGACTGCCGCTCCAGTGTCATACGGGGGTCATTTGAGGGTATCCTTGAACCCTTTGAGACCGCGCTCACCCTCCTGAAGACCGGGGCACCGCCGTCGGAGATCCAGATCAGGATAACAGACTGCATCGATATCATGCTCAAACAGATGCAGGACTCCAGGGACGCCGTCCTTGTGATCCCTATGGCTCTATTCTCCCTGGAGATCGAGAACGAGCATGAGCGGACCGCGATGATCCAGAGGATCCTCACGCCCTTCACAGAGCAGACACAGGAGTTTGACTCCGCCGACCCCTACGAGGCGACGGCATACCTCCTTGAGGGGATCGATGGGGCTACGGCTTCGCTCCCCGTGCTCGACCTTATGCACCGCCTCTTCAAGCACACAGCCGATCTCTATTCGCGCTACTCCGGCGTCTACCGGGTTGCAAGCGCCTACCTGGTCCTCGGCGAGGCAGAGCGGGCGGAGAGTATCATAAGAATGCTTCATGAGACCATCGATGAGATCCCCGACCCGGCGGTTCGTGCGATTATGCTCTCCGACCTGGCAGGCCTTATGGCCGGTATCGAGCCCGGAGCAGCGAGAGACTACCTCGCTGAAGCGGAAAGGATGGTTGGGTCTGCGGGAGAGGAGAGGGAAGGTCTCGTCAGAAAGCATCTGGTCTATGCCTTCAGGGAGATCTGTGCTGCAGCCGATGGGAAGAAAGACCTCGATTGGGCCATCGAACAGGGCCGGAGGATCGAAGACCCAGTCGACCGCGTGGATGCGCTTTCGGCGGTCTATGATACGGCCGATGAACCTGCGGTGAGAAAGGAGGTCGTCTCGATGATCTGCCAGGCCGCAGCAGGCATACCCTCTGTTTATGCCAGACTCCCGATGCTCTTTTATGCGGCGCGGTTTGTCGGGGCATCCGGCGATGAGGATGCGATCGAACGGATCCTGGAGAACATGGAGAGAACCACCGGTTTCATCAGGATTCCGTTCATAACAGCCATAACGCAGTTGCGGATGGCCGGTATGCTTTACCACCTCTACCGCACAACCGGGAGCATATCCGCCATGGAACGGGCAACCGCTATCGCCTCCGCCATTGAGGATGAGCGGATCCGCTATATCCTGATGGTCCAGAACGATAATATCACGCCCGACCCATGGGATGGTACGGTCTATGGCAGGATCCTGGACTCCCGCGCGGGGTTCCGACGCGGCGACTACACCACAAAAGATGTTGTCGCACTCGACCGTGCGATAGGCGCAGCACCCGACCGGATGAAGAGGGCGATCTACTACACTGAGGCCTACGTCTTCGCCCGCGACGCCGGGCAGCACCAGATCGCGGGGAGGATGCTGGATTGTGCGTTAAAGGAGGCTGGCGGGATCAGGCCTCTCTTGCGGCGTGCGATCGCGCTCGGAGACATGGCCTGCCGTCTCCATGCAGCGTGTTACGATGACCGCGCAGGCGATCTTCTGGATCTGGCGGTGAACGAGGTGCTGAACATCCGTGACCGGGCAACAAGAGAATCGATATATGACGAACTGGATATGTCCATAAGGATCATTCAGGAGTACTGGCTGTGAAGACGATCGAGATCAGCGTTGCAGGACGGGTTCAGGGCATCGGTTTTCGCGCATGCGTCAAAAGGATCGCCACCAATCTCGGTGTCGTGGGTGAGGTGATGAACCTCCCGGACGGCAGGGTGCGAATTATCGCAACCGCCGAACCGGGCATCCTGGATAAGTTCGTCTCCATGCTCTACAGTTGCCCGCATGTCATAATCAGGGAGATCGTCCAGCGGGAGATCCCGCTGATCAACTTCACAGAGTTCAGCATCCAGCGGAGCGGTTACCTGTAGAGCACCTGAAACCCGGCATTTGAGAGGAGAGCGTCGCGCAGGATTCTGACCTGGGCATCAAGACGATCCTGGTCGATGGAATCGCGGAGTGCTTCGGTCAGCCGGTTCACAATAGCCGGATCGAGGTAGCACCTCTTCTCCCCGCACTCGTAATCGTCAGTGGATACCTCCTCCCTTGCAAACCGTAAGACGACCCGGTCTACCATTGAGGCTTTCTGCGGTTCTATGAGGTCATACACCAGACCGCCGGGGCCTTCATGGAGCATGCCCCGGTCGGGATTGAGGTGCGCTCCGACCACCGAGACACAGCAGTTTCCATACAGCATAGCATAACCGAGCGAGAACATTGTGTTGACGGGATCGGTGTGCGGGGGGGTCGTCCTGCGCCGGAACCCGAGTTCAGGCGGGATGGTGCGGGCCAGGATCTCGTAGTACATGTCGGCGGTGAGGCGCGAGAGCCTCCGCAGTTCCTCCATCGTGACCGAGATCTCGAGCTCCTCCCTGACCTGGTGGAGGATCTCGAGTTCCCCTGCATAAAATATGGCCTCACCGCCGCCGCGGTCAGAGAATTCTCCAAGGAGGAGAAGCCTGGACTGGAGAGCGGCCAGAGAGAGCGGCTGGGCAAACCTGTGTGGTGCGGCCCGCTCCTGGGCAAGCCTTACAGCCTCGTCCGGCCGGTAGCCGTAGGGGTAGAGACAGCCGACGGGCGTGCCGTCGATATCGAAAAATGTGATTGCAGCGCCGGATTTGAGAAGGTTTGTCACCGCGGAGGTGTGGAGGGTATGCCCGCCGACTACCAGGAGGTGTTTAACCTTCTCGAGAGGGTAACGAGAGGTCTTGCTCCCGCGTGATATGATGACCTCCTGTGTCGTTGCCTTGATGTGTCCCCCATACCCGAATACAGGGAGCCAGGTTCCTGCCTCTGTCATCGACGCACCCCGGAAAGGAGTATTGGGGAGTTTTGGGTGATTAATGCATCGATTGGCCGGATATGGAAGGTGTTTATGGTGCCCGGCGGACACGGGTGTAATCTGGTTAACTTAAGGTAGTTAATTAACTGTAAAATATTTACGTACGCCAGTTCCAGTCTAAATCGTTACTTTTCCGGAATAAGTCCGGGGAAGGGGATGACTTACGAAAGGTTGATTCCATGAACGAAAAGCCGAAAATGATTCAGTACGCTCTGTTCGTACTGCTGTTATGCTCGCTGCTGGTGCTGCCGGCAGTCGGGGAGACTCTTCCGGGCGGGAACGTGAGCCCCGGAGATGGTATCGCGAATGCCAGTCCTGGCCCTGAAGTGACATCCACCGATGAACCGACAGCGGCCACCGGGGAAGAGCCAGAGGTGACATCCACCGATGAACCGACAGCGGCCACCGGGGAAGAGCCAGAGGTGGCATCCACCGATGAACCGACAGCAGCCACCGGGGAAGAGCCAGAGGTGACACCCGCGGATGAACTGATGGTGACGGCCGAAGAGGAACCGGATGACGAATCCATCGGCATCCTCTCTGACGAGACCGTCCTTTTCAACGGAACGGTTGCGCTGGATGATGGCACTTTCGAGTGCACCGCCTACAACTCCAGAGAGACCTACAACGTCAGCAACCGGACCCCGCTTGGCGCCCTCCAGAAGGTATCTGAACTGAAGGGTTTCACCTACAACGTCACCGACAAACGCTGGGCATATGATGAAGTCCTGCTGCTAGATGATATCGATGGCTACCTCTACATCAAAAGCACGGCCAAATGGGCGTGTTACGTCAACGGTGAATTGAAGGACGGATACGGCAACCACGATGACGGCCTCAACGTCGTCGCCCTTGCCGAAGATGATGAGGTTGTCTTCTGTTACGGCAGTGACCCGACGCCGGAGACCGCAACAGCGCTGATCACGATCACCGTGGGTCTCGAGGACTCCGATGAGACACCTCTCGAGCCAGCCACCTGGAGCGTCAGCCTCGTCGGTGCACGAACGGAGGAGGTCGACCAGGACTACTTTGAGGACGGGGTGAACTGCGGACATGACGCCACATACACCGACGATAACGGTGATGTCTGGAGCGGGATGCCCTTGTGGTACCTCGTCGGCCTTGTCGATGACGATCTGAGGCACGGCTCCGGCGCTTTCAACGACGACCTCGCCGCAGAGGGCTACTCGATCAAGGTCACCTCAAGCGATGACTACTCCATCAACTTTGATAGCGCAAGCGTTGCGAGGAACGATGGCATCATCGTCGCAAACACCTTAAACGGCGAGCCGCTCCCGGCGACCATCGGCGATAAGAACAAACCCTGCTGGCCGCTCCGGATAGTCGGTCCGAGCGTCAGTTCGGGGCAGCTGATCGGCGGCGTCACCACGATCGAACTCATAGATCTCCCCGAAGCCTCCGAAGGCTGGGAGATCACGCTAGTGGGCGCTTTCAACCGGACGCTTACCCAGGCCGAGTTCGAGGAGGGTGCTGAATGCCACGGCACGAGTTACACCGATGACAAAGATCAGGTCTGGACGGGTATCCCGCTCTGGTATCTTGCAGCCGTTGTAGACGACGTGGCGACCGGGAATCACTGGGCGCTGAACGACACACGGGCAACCGCGGGCTACACCGTGCGCGTGAGCGCGGCCGACGGGTTCAACGCCACTTTCAGCAGCGCCGATATCGCCCGGAACGACTCTTTCATCGTTGCAAACAAGATGAACGCAGCCCCGCTCACCGAGGATAACGGCGCCCCGCTGAAACTTGTCGGGACTGGCGTGACCTCCGGAAAACAGAAGATCGGCAAGATTGCCACCATCACCCTGGAGGGCCTCCCCGACGAGGTGACGGACTCTGAGTGGACGCTCAGCCTGGAGGGGCCAAAGATCACCGATATCCTGACCAAGGAGGAGTTCGAGGAGTGCGGCCATCACGTGGCGACGTATAACGACGGCGTGAGCACCTGGAGCGGCGTCCCGCTGAAGGTCCTCTGCGGCTGGGTCGATGATGACGTCATGCACGGTTCAGGGGCCTTCAACAATGCCCTTGCACTGGCCGGCTACACGGTGATCGTCTCATCCGGCGGGGATAACCCCTACAGCAAGGAGTTCTCAAGCCAGGATATCCTGGCAAGCCCGAACAACTACATCGTTGCAAACAAGGTCAACGGCACCCCGATCACCGGGAGCGCCTATCCGCTCCAGCTCGTCGGTGCGGGAGCGTCCGGGAGCCTGAGCGTGAAGAACGTCCAGCGTATCCAGCTCGTCGACTTCCAGGAGCCGGAGGAGCCCCCGTCCATCCGGGTCGTCCGTTACGCCTCCGACGGTGTGACCGTTGTAAACGAGACGACAAAGACCATCCAGTGGATGGAGGAGAACCTCGAGGTCTACGGTGCACCAGACGGTGTTCGACTCAGGTTCCAGGGCCCAACCTTTGATCCAGACGACCTCTGGAACCCTGCAGAAGACATCAACGTAGATCCCGCCAAAGTCGATGACGTCGTGAAGGGAACGGCGATCCGCGACCTCTGCGACCTTGTGGGCGGAGCCCCCGAGGGCGGTGAGATCGAACTCATAGCCTCCGACGGCTACAAGGTCAAACTCAACTACACCAACATCTACGAACCGCTCGAACGCCAGGGCGAGGCCATAGTCGCCTGGTGGGCGGAGGGGCGGGGCTACGTCCCAGACTACAGTGACGGCCCGCGCCTCTTCTTCAATGCGCCCGATGGGATCTTTGGAAACGACGACATGCGGACATGCCTGGCTGAAGACTACTGGCACTACTACTGGGACGGCGGCATCCAGTACCCCTCGGCTGCCGGTCTTGCCAACAAGAACATCGCAACCATCGCGATCAAACCAGGGGCACGGGAGGACTGGACGCTTCTACTGAGAGGCGCCATCACCGATACCATCACCCGCTCCTACTTCGAGTCGGGCAAAGCCTGCACGATGGGCGGACACGGTGCCACCTGGACGGATGATGAGGGGCATGTCTGGTCGGGGATGCCGCTCTGGTTCCTATGCGGCTGGGTTGACGATGGAAACAAGCACGATTACGGTACAAACCCATTCCGTGACGATCTCGCGGCGGCGGGCTACAACGTGACCGTCATCGATTACGGCGCTGACGGCACAAAGGGCACCGATGACGACTTCTCTGCCACATTCAACAGCTCGTTTGTTGCGCGGAACAACAACATCATCGTCGCCGACGAGATCGACGGCGCCCCGCTTCCAAAGGATGGCAAGACCTGGCCGCTCAAACTTGTCGGCTCCGCCCTGACCTCCAACAAGCAGAGGGTCGGGAGCATCGATGAGATCGTGCTCACCGGTGTGCCGATCGTCGAGGAGCCCCCAGAAGCCAACGCCACGATCGACCTTGAGGAGGGCTGGAACTTCGTCTCCACGCCGAAACGGCTCATGGACGGCTCAGACACATTCGAGACCATCTACGGCAACGTCGATACCGCCGGCCACTCCATCCTGCTCTACGACGGGCTCACACAGGAGTGGACGGCTGTAACCTCAAATGAGACATTCAAACCGCTCGATGGCGTCTGGGTCTATGCAAACGAGACCTGTACAGTCCCACTGACATTTGCTCCGGCCGGACCTGAAACCCCGCCAACAAAGAACCTGGGCGAGGGCTGGAACGCGATCGGGTTCACCGATACCGTTCCCGAGTCTGCTGCAAGCACCCTGCTCTCTCTGGGCGATCACTGGACAACCCTGATCGGGTTTGATGCAGAAAGCCAGGAATACGAGGTCTCGATCATCCGGGGCGCCACCGGCCGGCACGGTGAGGAACGCACGATGGAGCCTATGCAGGGCTACTGGGTCTACATGACAGGAGCCGACACGCTTGCTGCAATAGGTGCCTGAGGATGAAGTGTATGAGGTTGAAACAACACGGTATCGTGCTCCTGCTCCTCCTCGGGCTTGTTGCGGGGGCAGCGGCAGCAACGGAGGGATCTCCCCCCGTTCTGCCGCATGAGTTCTACGGTAACGTGATGATAGGCGGATCCGCGGCACCGGCAGGGACCGAGATCACCGCCACGATCGATGGGGTGGGGTGCGGTTCTGTCGTGACCACGGAGGCGGGACGCTACGGCAGTCCCGACCCGAGCCTCGGGAAGCGCCTGATCGTGACGGCAGCCGCTGACCAGGAGGGGGCGCCGATAACCTTTCTGGTCAACGGGAGGGCTGCCAAAGAGACCGCAAACTTCACCTCCGGTGCGGTAACAGCCCTTGACCTGAGCGTTGCCGCGGAGGCCACACCGACCACGCCACCGGGCGGCAGCACCGGTGGCGGTGGAGGTGGAGGTAGGGGCACCTCCGGTTCCCCCGGATCAGAGGTTGTCTATGAACCCGAGGCCCCCACCGCCCCGGTGATCTTCACAAAAGAGGCCACCCTGACTGCATCGACCACCGGCGTGGTGCTCGAACCGGTGGTGGTCAGGACAGAGGACGAGGTTGCTGCGCTGACGATACCTGAGGGCACCACCGCCCTTGATGCCGGAGGCAACCCTCTCACCTCTGTCACATGCACAAAGGTCGACCCCGCGGAAGTCCCGCCAGCGCCACCCGGCGCGAGTCTCGCCATAGCCCTTTCATGCGGCCCTGACGGCGCAACCTTCGACCCACCGATCAGCCTCACCTATACACTCTCAGAGGACGAGTGGGCGAGGATCGACGAAGGGCTGAGGCCGACGGTCATGTGGTACAACCCCGAGAGCGGGGAATGGCAGGAGATCGCGGCGACGGTTGATCCCGCGACCAGAACCATCACCGCCGAGGTCTCGCATTTCAGCATATTCGCGCTTGCGTGGAGATCCCCCGAGGCCACCCCGGCACCGACAACGGAGGCTACACCTGTACCTGATGGAGAGCCGGCTGCGTTCCCGGTCTGGGTGATCGGAATCGTTATCGTCCTCGTCATCGCGGTTGCAGCATACGTCCTTATGAGGAGGAGATAGTCAGAGGATTTTAATTTTAGTCCGGGAGAGGAGAATTGTGATACCCGAACATTCAATCAGGCACCGGGCGATCATTGCGCTCTGCCTGCTGCTTGCGCTGGCAGCACCTGCTGCCATGGCAGCGACAACCGAACTTCATGTCGTCAGGTATGCAGCAGACGGAGTGACCATCTTAAACGAGACAACGGTTGACTACACCTGGCTTGAGTCAAACCTCCCTGTCCAGGGGGACGGTGTAACACACTACTACCACCAGGGCCCCGTATTCGAGGGGGACAAGTGGAACCCCGAAGAGGATACAAACGTCCTTGAAAAGGATATGGGCGCGGTGAAGGGGACCGACCTCAAGGATATCTGCGACCTTGTCGGCGGGATGAAGGAGGGCGAGACAGTCAGGATCAAGGCATCCGACGGACTCTCAAGGGTGTTTCCCTACCGCAACGTCTACGAACCTGAACCCCGCCAGGGGCCGATGGTCATAACGTGGTACCACGATGAAGACGGATACGTTCCCGACTACCGTTCGGGCATGCGTCTTGTCTTCTTTGCGGACAACTCCACAAACCCCTACGGTGTCCACGCTTTTGGCGTATGGGACATGCACGAGTGCTTTGACGAGGAATACTGGTACTTCTACGGCGGTGAGTATCCAACAACAACCGGGCTCTCCGTCCAGTACATAAGCAAGGTCCTCATCTACAGCAATGAGGAGCCTACCGGGAGTGTCTATGTATCCTCGATCCCGGCCGGCGCGGCGATCTACCTTGACGGTATCGATACGGGGCTTCAGACCAACGCGACCCTGGAAGATGTTCCTGTGGGTGAACACACGATCGAACTCCGGCTGTCAGGATACGAGGCTGCCACCATGAACGTCACCGTTGAGATGGATGAATGCAGTCGTCCGGATCCGGTTGTGCTGACACCGCTTCCTCCAGAACCAGACGCCACGATCAGCCTTGAGGATGGCTGGAACTTCGTCTCCACGCCGAAACGGCTCATGGATGGCTCAAACACATTCGCGGCCATCTACGGCAGCGTCGATACCGCCGGCCACTCCATCCTGCTCTATGACGGGCTCGCACAGGAGTGGAAAGCAGCGGCTTCGACCGATGCTTTCAAGCCGCTTGACGGTGTCTGGATCTATGCAAACGAGACCTGCACAGTCCCCCTGACCTTCGCTCCAGGCGGTCCGCAGGTTCCGCCAACAAAGAGCCTGGGCAAAGGCTGGAACGCGATCGGGTTCACCGACACCGTTCCCGAGTCTGCTGCAAACACCCTGCTTTCTCTGGGCGAGCACTGGACAACCCTGATCGGGTTTGATGCAGGAAGCCAGGAGTATGAGATCTCGATCGTCAGGGGCGCCACTGGCCGGCACGGTGAGGAACGCACGATGGAGCCTATGCAGGGCTACTGGGTCTACATGACAGGAGCCAGGACGCTTGCTGCCATCGGCGCATGATGCTGGAAAACCGGGATGCATGCCCAGAACACGCCCAACCTTTTCCATGAGGGGGTTAGCCGGCACCCCCCTTTTCATCGAGACGCTGGAGAAAGAACATGTCATCTGACCACTCTATCATCAGACACCCTGCAATCCTTGCGCTCTGCCTGCTGCTTGCGCTGGCAGCACCTGCTGCCATGGCAGCGACAACCGAACTCCACGTCGTCAGGTATGCAGCAGACGGAGTGACCATCTTAAACGAGACGACGGTCGACTACCGCTGGCTTGAGTCAAACCTCCCTGTTCAGGGGGACGGTGTGACACACTACTACCACCAGGGCCCCGTATTCGAGGGGGATAAGTGGAACCCCGAAGAGGATACAAACGTCCTTGAAAAGGATATGGGCGCGGTGAAGGGAACCGACCTCAAGGATATCTGCGGCCTTGTCGGCGGGATGAAGGAGGGCGAGACAGTCAGGATCAAGGCATCCGACGGACTCTCAAGGGTTTTTCCCTACCGCAACGTCTACGAACCCGAACCCCGCCAGGGGCCGATGGTCATAACGTGGTACCATGACGAAGACGGATACGTCCCCGACTACTACAGTGGGATGAGGCTTGTCTTCTTTGCGGATACCTCCACAAACCCCTACGGTGTCCACGCTTTCGGCGTGTGGGACATGCACGAGTGCTTTGACGAGGAATACTGGTACTTCTACGGCGGTGAGTATCCAACAACAACCGGACTCTCCGTCCAGTACATAAGCGAGATCCTCATCTACAGCGAGGAAGAGCCCACGGGCGGCATCCACGTGAACTCAACCCCCTCCGGGGCAACCATCTTCCTGGATGGTGAAGATACCGGGTATGAGACACCACACACCCTCACCGGCATCGAGTCAGGGAGTCACTCCATCCTGGTCGAGAAGGAGGGTTACGTCCAGCCCGATGAGAGGTGGGTCACGGTTGGGGCAAACCAGATCACGGAGGTCGAGTTCAACCTCACCCCCATCACAGGGAAGATCGCCGTCTCCTCCGTCCCGACCAACGCCAGCATCATCCTCGACGGCGAGGCGACCGGGCTCTACACCGACACCGTCATGGAGGAGGTGCCGGTCGGAGAGCACACGATCGAACTTGTGCTGCCGGGTTACCGGAACGCCACCCGGACTGTTGTGGTCGAGGAGGACGAGTACAGCATTCTGGATCTCGTCCTCATCCCCGTAAACGAGAGCGTGCCTGGAACCCTCCCGGAGGCTTCGATGAATGCAACGCCGGGCAACGCCACACTGTTTTCGCTGCTCGGGCCGTTTGAGTTTCATGGGAGGGTTGACGTTCTCCCGGCAAACATCTCCACCACCCCCAGCGGGAGCGTCGTGAGTTACCGCCTCCCTGACGGGGCGAAGGGGCGCGGTTACATCTACATCGATAACAGGAGCGCCGGTGAACCGGATTTCGAAGGGTTCAACCCTGACCGGCGATACACCGGCGCGGCTGCCGCGACGTTTGCCGCAAACCTTACCGGTGAGAACAGCACCACGTTTACAGCGCATTGTCCGCCAGGTGTCATCCCCGGCGGTCTCCTCCTGACAGTGGAGGTGGACGAGAACGCATCCTCCATCATATGCTGGATAGGCGAGGGGCTCCTCATCCCGGATGGAGAGAGGCCCCTGGTGTTTGAACCGGCGCCCGACCTTTCCCGGATCTCTGCCGCCAGGCTGCTGATCGTGGGTACCGGTAATATCACCGCCAGGTTCAACGGCCACAGCATAACCGGGATCCCGCAAGGCGAACCCGCGGTCACGGAGTATGACGTGCTGGCCTGCCTGAATGAATCATCAAACGAACTCCGCCTGGAAGGAGAGGACGCCGTGATCAGGAACGTCATCCTCAGCCTGACCACCACCGACGGTATGCCGGAACCCTCGCCAACACCGGTAGAGGCCCGGAAGTCTCTTATCGAGAGGCTACTCGGGCTCCTCGCCGGGATCTTCGGGTTCTCAACCGAAGAACCGGAACAGAATACCACGAGAGATCTCCCCGAGGTTGAGGAGACCGCCGTCCCCGAAGAGACACGACCCACCCCGGCCGTGACACCCACAGTGAATCGGGCCGTGAAGAACCACTCGGGCGGGGTTTACATCACCTCATATCCGCCGGGGATGACGATCATCGTGGACAACAAAAAACTCTCACGCCAGACACCCCGCGTTATCTACGGCCTCCGTGAGGGGCTGCATACCATCCAGGTCGAGGCGAGCACAACGTATCCAGGGCAGGAGGAGCCCGGTTACCGGTTTGAGACCGTCCAGGCCTGGGTCTACCCGGACGCGATCACACCCGTCCATCTCGATGGCGTGGCTCCCTCAAGCCGAAAGACCGTCCGGGTCGAGTCGGAGGCCTACAGGGGTGAGAGGTTCACCTTAAACGGGATCTTTCGCGCCGGCACCATACCTGGCGAGGGGGAGATAGAGGGCGGAGCGGCATGGGTCACCGTCCTGCACGAGGGACGCTACCTCTCCTACTCCCTGCCCACGCCGGTTGAAGATGGCATGAGATTCGTGGTCGAACCCTGGACTGGTGAGACCGTATCCCTCAGTGTCAGGTCGAACCCCCCCGGCGCGCTTGTCTTCATCGATGGTTTCCCCACAGATGAGAGAACCCCCTGCCGTATGGATGGACTCTCGCCCGGGCGGCACCGGATTCTGGTCTCGATGCCGGGCTATCTCCCCGCCGAAGAGGTGATCACGATACCGGAAGGCTCGAGGAACGGCGGCGTCATAACCTGCACTCTCCAGGAATACACCAGCGGTGGCCTCCTGGTCGAGAGCAACGTTCCTGACGCCAGGATATACCTTTATGGGCGCTACACCGGCGAGAAGACCCCGCACACCTTCACCGGGATGAGCATCGGCACATACGAAGTCCGTGTGGTCTCTGAGAACGATTCCAGGACCGTCGAAGATGTGCTTGTGAAAGCGGGGGCGACGACCCGGTGCCTGGTGACCCTGGAGCGGTGAGTGAGAAATGAAACGTTACTGCACCCTACTTGCAACTGCGACGGCTGCGCTGCTGCTCATTCAGGCAGCGTCAGCCGGCATCGTGTGGGGGCCCTATGTCACCAACACCACCAGCAACTCGACGGTGGTCTCCTGGAAGGCAACCGGCGATACCGGCGGATGGGTGGAGTACGCCGCCGTCGAAGGCGGCGAGACCAACCGCATACCCTCATCCGGGACGGAGGGGGGTATCCAGCACGCCCACCTCAGCGACCTCTCCCCGGCAACAACCTACCGCTACCGTGTGGTCAGCGGGAACGAGACAACAGGAGACTGCAGGTTCAGGACGTTCGGCGACCTGGAGTTTACGTGTATCATATACGGCGACACCCGCGGCCAGAAACCACTCTTCACCCAGGCCGACCGGCACCGCCTTGTGGCAGAGAGGATCGCTGAAGAGGAAGAGATCCTCTTTCTACTCCACACCGGGGACTTTGTCTGCGACGACTCCGAGTGGGACGAGTTCTTCTCTGTGGTAGGAGAGGCGCTCAATAAGACAACCCTGGTTCCGGTGGCAGGCAACCACGACGGCACCGCAGAGGCGTTCTCCAGGATCTTTGCCGTCCCCACAGACTATTCCTTTGATGCCGGGAGCCTCCACGTGACCGTCCTCGACAGCAATGACCGCGCCTGGGCGGATATGGCGAACCGGACTGCCTGGCTCAAGGAAGACCTCAGATCCCCTCTGCCACGAAAGATCGTGGCGTTCCACCACCCGCCGTTCAGCGCCGATCGGAAACGCCCGGGCGGTGACCTGGGGATCAGGGCCGAGTGGGCTGAGATCTTCTCAGAGAACGGTGTCGACGCGGTCTTTAGCGCGCACACCCATGCTTACGAGCGCTACAGCGTGAACGGCACAGACTACTTTGTTATCGGTTGCGGTGGCGCCCCGTTCTACCCGCTTTCGGATGAGAAGCCTGAGGGATATCGAATGGGGTGCGAGGAGACGCTCGGCTACCTCCGGGCGAGAGTCAGCCCTGAATCGATCATCATAGAGATGATACCGGTTGCAAAGGTTATTGACGATGAGGTTGTGCTCTACCCGCGGGGGTTTGTCATTGAGACAGTCCGCCTCCCGGCGGGGTGGTGGAGCATCTTCCCATCAGTTGCAGGTGTAACAAGACTGCCAGAATTATGGAGATGATGGATTTGCATGCAGAGATCAGACGGATTCTGCTCGCGCTCCTCTGCGTGAGCATACTGGTGATCGGCGCCGTATCGGCGGCGCCAACGACCGAACTGCGGATAGTAAAGATAGGTGCCGACGGGGTGACCGTCTTAAACGAGACAACGGTCGACTACCGCTGGATGGAAGAGAACCTACCCGTCCTCGGGGACGGTGTGACCCACTACTACCACCAGGGCCCCGTGTTTGAGGGGGACAAATGGGACGCAAACGAGACGACCAACTTTAAGGACAGGGGGGCGGTTAAGGGGACCAATATTCGCGACCTTGCCGAGTTGGTCGGCGGCGCCGGGCCCGGGGATGAGATCATGGTGAAGGCGGTCGACGGCTACCATGTCGAGTTTCCATACGAGAACGTCTACGAACCTGACCCGCGCCAGGGGCCAATAGGGGTCTGCTGGTACAACGGCGGCGATCCTGAGGTCGGCGAGAGGCAGGGGACAGGCTACGTTCCGGACTACTACACCGGGATGAGGCTTGTCTTCTTCGCGGACAACTCCACCAACCCTGAAGGGCTCCACGTCTATGGAAACTGGGACATGCACGAGACGCTCCCTGATGCCGCCCAGCACTTTTACGACGGTCTCTACCCCTCGACAAGCGGTCTTACGGTGAAGTGGGTGGATGAGATCAGGGTTTACACCGGTGGCTACCAGGGTGAGAAAGGAGCCCTGGCGGGATCCCTCACCACCCCGGAGGGGACGGCTGCCGAACCAACAGAGGCCCCGCTCTCCCTGCTGGTGACTGTTCTCGCGGTCGCTGGAGCAGCGATCCTCTGCGCCAGGAGAGGAGGGGCGTGATCCCGGTGCGCCGCCGGGCATACCCCGCCCTCCTCATACTGGTCTCCATCGGCATTCTGGCCCTCGCGGCCGGGTGCCTCGGGACGGGTGAGACTGACGACTACCCGCCCTGGAACCTGACGCTTCTTGGCGATACCGAGATTGTGCTCAGCCTCGATGAGATCAGGGAGATGGACGCCGTCGAAGGTTACGGGTATGCGGTCTCCACGGTCGGGATCAGGTATGGCCCGAACCGTTACCGGGGGGTGCTCCTGACCGACCTGCTCGATATGGTGGGCGGGGTCGGAAAGGACGATCTCGTCTACGTCTCGGCGCCGGACGGCTACATGTGGGTCTTTGATGCTGCGCAGGTGAGGGGTGAGGAACTATTTACTTTCGATGAGAACCTGCACGAGATCCCCTCACCGCCGCTCCAGGTCATCCTGGCCTACGACTGTGACGGGAAACCCCTGGCCCACGACAACGGCGGCCCGCTCAGGCTTGTTGTCATATCAGAGACGCCTGACGTCATCACCGAAGGGAGCCCCTGGGTGAAGTGGGTCGATAAGATCGAGGTCAGAAGAAGATGAGCCGGAGTGCAGCCTTCCTGGCGGTGCTTGGCCTTCTCATCATCTTTGCAGCCGCTGCGGGCTGTACGTGGTCAGATCAGGAACGCACCCCTCTCAAGGTTGTCCCGGCCGGGAGCCTTCTATACCCGTTTGAGCAGATAGAGGCGGAGTTCGAGAACCAGCACCCCGAGATCGACGTCCAGCTCGAGGGGCACGGGAGTATCCAGGCCATCCGGCAGGTGACCGACCTCCGGCGCCCCATCGATGTCGTCGCAGTCGCCGACGCGTCCCTCATCCCGGACATGATGTTCATCCCGATGGGCGAGGGCGAGGAGAACTACACCGACTGGTACACCCCCTTTGCCGAGAACGAGATCGTGATCGCCTACACCGGCCGTAGCAGGGGTGCAGACGAGATCACGCCCGAGAACTGGTACCGCACCCTGGCCAGGCCGGAGGTGCGGGTGGGCTTCTCAAACCCGATGCTCGACTCCTGCGGTTATCGGGCGCTTATGGTGACAGCGCTTGCAGAGGACCACTACAACGAGCCAGGGCTCTTTGAGGAGATCATCGGTGGTGCATTCGATCCCCCGATCAGGCCTCAACTCCAGGACGGGATGATCACAATAAACCTCCCCGAACGGATGAGACCAGCAACAGATAAGGTTGCCATACGGGACGGGAGCATCTACCTCCTCTCCCTCCTTGATGCCGGCGGGATCGACTACGCTTTTGAGTACCGGAGCGTTGCCGAGGAGCACGGGCTCCACTGGATCGACCTTCCCCCCGAGATAAACCTCGGTTCAGCGGAACACGCCGACTATTACGGGAAGGTGCGCGTGAACCTGGGGTTCCAGCGGTTCCAGTCCATCGGCAGCGAGCGGATCGGCCAGCCGATAGTCTACGCGATCACCGTGCCTCGCAACGCCCCGCACCCGGAGGAAGCGCAAAAGTTTGTAGAATTTGTTATTGAGGCGTTCCGCAAGGAGAGACCCGGATGGCCCGACCCCCTCAGCCCGGAGATGAGGGCTGTCAGCGTGTAGCGTGCCATCCATTGACAAACCTTTTCCGCACTGCCCCCAAACCTAAAAGAGAGACTGCGCCCGGCGGTGCGGCTCTGGCATCCCGCCGGGGAGTAGCGCCGCCGGGAGATGGGAAAGTGCCCCTTCTGCCGGCAAAAGACCGATGGGATACCAACTATGTTCTGGAACAGGGCGATGGAGACGATCCGGGGCGACGACCTTCTGGATCTCCAGATTAAACGGCTTAAGTGGTCACTGCACCAGGCCGGGAAGACCGGGCTATACCAGAGAAGGATGAAAGAGGCTGGCGTCTCGCCTGACGACATAAAGACGCTTGAGGACGTGGAGAGACTTCCCTTCACCACAAAAAAGGATCTCCAGGCCGGATACCCGTTCGGGCTCTTTGCCGTCCCCATGAAAGAGGTTGTCCGGATCCACACCACATCCGGGACGACCGGGAAGCCGACTGTTGTCGGCTACACCCGGCAGGACCTGGAGAACTGGTCGGAACTGATCGCGCGAAACATGACGATGATCGGGCTTGGAGAAGACGATATCTTTCAGAACGCTGTCAATTACGGGCTCTTTACGGGAGGGCTCGGGTTCCACTACGGCGCCGAGAAGATCGGGATGACCGTGATCCCGAGTGCGACCGGGAACACCCGCCGCCAGATCGAGATGATCGAGGACTTCGGAGTGACCGCCATCCACTGCACCCCGAGTTACGCCCTCCATCTCGCCGAGGTGGCAGAATCGATGGGAAAGAGCCTGGATACCCTCAAAACAGGAATATTCGGGGCTGAACCCTGGTCAGAGAGCATGCGAAGCGAGCTCGAACGCCGTCTTGGGCTGAAGGCCTACGACAGTTACGGGCTCTCGGAGATGTACGGGCCCGGTGTGGCGTTTGAGTGCCCGGAGAGGGACGGGCTCCACATCTGGCACGACTCTTACCTGGTGGAGGTCATCGACCCCGCGACCGGGGAACGCCTCGGTCCCGGGGAGCGGGGCGAACTTGTCATCACACCGCTTGTCAAGGAGGCGATGCCGCTCATCCGCTACCGCACCGGCGACATTACTCGATTGATGGATGAAGACGGCTGCGCCTGCGGCCGCGGGCAGAAGATCGAGCGGATCACCGGCAGGTGCGACGATATGCTGGTCATCCGCGGGATCAACGTCTTCCCCTCCCAGATTGAGCATGTACTGCGTACCCTTCCCGAGGTCGGGGATCAGTTCATGGTATATATCGACCGTGTAAAACATCTTGACGAGATGACGATCGAGGTAGAGATGAGCAAGGTCTCGTTCTCCGGCGAACTTCAGGACCTCACCCGCATCCAGAAGAAGATATCGGCTGAGCTTCAGAACACACTCGGGCTGCGGACAGCGGTGCGACTGGTGGAGCCGGGGTCTCTGCCGCGGTTCGAGGGGAAGGCAAGACGTGTCATAGACCGGCGGGGGAATGCCTGAGATGCCGCCATGGAACCCTCGGATCGAGGAGATGCCGATTGATGAACTCCAGCGGCTCCAGTTCAAGCTCCTCAAATCCCAGGTATACCGGCTCTACAGTTTTAACGAGTTCTACCGGCGCCGGATGAAGGAGCACGGCGTCCACCCCGATGATATAAGGAATCTTGAGGATCTCGCGAAACTTCCGTTTATGCACAAGTCAGACCTGCGCGACGGTTATCCTGACCGGATATTCACCGCCGAACGGAGCGAACTGGTCAGGTACCACGTCTCCTCCGGGACAACAGGAAAGCCGACCGTCGTCGGGTATACAGAGCGCGACATCGCCAACTGGAGCGAGTCTCTTGCACGGGCGTTCTCCTCCTGCGGTCTTGGCCGGGGTGATGTTCTCCAGGTGAGTTACGGCTACGGGCTCTTCACCGGAGGGCTCGGTGCACACTACGGCGCCGAGCGTCTCGGGGCGACAGTCCTCCCGACAAGCGTGGGGAACACCGAGCGCCAGGTGGAACTGATGCAGGATCTCCACGTAACCGCCATCGCCTGCACCCCCTCCTACCTCCTCCACATCGCGGAGGTGGCGGAAAAGATGGGCGTCTCGATACGGGACGACACCGACCTCCAGATGGGTTTCCTGGGTGCCGAGACCTGGTCCGAGCAGATGCGAACGCGGATCCAGGACTGGCTCGGGATCCGTGCTTACGACATCTACGGGACAAGCGAACTCTCAGGCCCGATGTTTACAGAATGCAGCGAACAGCAGGGGATCCATGTCTGGGGAGACCTGGCGCTCCTGGAGGTTGTTGACCCCGCTACAGGCGAGGTTCTTGAACCCGGGGAGGCGGGGGAACTCACCGTCACGATGCTCCAGAAAGAGGCGCTCCCGATGATCCGCTACCGGACCGGCGACCTCACCGCTATCGATACGGATCCCTGCGCCTGCGGCCGGACGCACCCGCGCATAGGCCGGATCCGCGGCAGGGTTGACGATATGCTGATCGTCCGGGGGATCAACGTATTCCCTTCCCAGGTGGAGCACACGCTGCTTGAGATACCCGAGGTCGGGAAGCATTTCCAGATCGTCGTCGACCGGAAAGGTGCGCTCGACTCGATGCTCGTGCGGGTGGAGGTGAGCGAGGAGGCATTCTCTGACAGGATCCCCGATCTCATGGAGATCAAGAGGACGGTAGAGCACCGCCTCCGGAGTTCGCTCAATGTGAGCGTGGAGGTTGAGTTGGTCGAACCCGGGACTCTTCCGCGGTTTGAGGGCAAATCCAGAAAGGTTATAGACAGGAGGTCATTGTAATGGAGAAGTCGTCGTATATCATCAAACAGATCTCGGTCTTCTCGGAGAACCGACCGGGGCGGCTTGCGGCAATCGCCGCTGCGCTGCGCGACGCCAGGATTAACATCCTGGCGTTCAGCATAGCCGAGGCGAACGGGTTCGGGGTTGTAAGGGCGCTTGTAGACCGGCCGGACGATGCCTACCGGACGTTGACCGATCTCGGTTTCCGCGTCTCGTTCACCGATGTCATCGGGGTGAAGATGCGCGATGAGCCCGGAGGACTCTCGGAGATAGCCTCGGTGCTCGGGGATGCCGGGATCAACATAGAGTATGCCTATGCATACTCCGGTAAAGATGCGGCCGTCCTGATCCTTCGCGTGGACAAGGTCGAGGATGCTGTCCGTGAGATACTGGACCACGGCGGAAAACTGCTTAAAATCCCCCTTTCACCGTGAAGAGCGTGGGATAGCCCGGTTGGACTATCAAAACCAGATTTTCTGGTTTGATGGTCTTTTGCGTATACTGCCGGGAAAAGATCGCTGATTTTACGGGTTTTATTTGCCACCCCCATTTTTGCGAAACATATGGACCCTCCCTGCAACACGCCGGATCGGGACGACAAACGCCATCCCCATTCCCGGCCGGTCCAGTTCGCCGGCGGCGAGGATCGCATCGAGCACCGCATCTGTCCGCTCGGCGCCTACGACCGTTAAAATGATCTCTTTCTCAGGTTCAATTGTGATCCCGAGAAGGGTCTTTACCTCATTGATGCCGGATCCACGGCCAAAGAGAATGGTCGCACCTTCTGCCCCGGCTTTGCGGGCAGCATCGACCACCGTATGCGACCAGCCACGTTTTACAATCGTGACGATCAGTTCATTGCCATAATCATTGTTCATGTGGTTTCACCTTTTGTTCTCCTGTAGAGGGTGCCAAGCAGCAGCATCGAGAGGATGGGGGCAAGCGCTATCAGAGCGATCAGGCCGAAACCGTCCGTGATAGGATTTAGCCCTTCGATCCCCGTCGCAACCCCGATTGCAAGAGATAGCAGGAAAGTGACCGCCATCGGGCCGGTGGCCACACCCCCTGAATCAAACGCTATCCCGACAAAATCCCGATCGGTGAAGATGAGAAGGATGATGACAAGGAGGTAGCCCGGGATGATTATGCCCAGCAGGGGGATGTTGTAAACGAGACGTGCCATCCCGAGCGAGACGGCTACTGCGACCGCGAAGGAAAGGGTGTAGACGATGAGTGATTCTCTGATGTATCCGTCCGATGATCTCTCGACCTGATAGCCGAGAACCCTGACCTCAGGCTCTGCGTAGGTGACAAGAAAACCCAGGAAAAATCCTAACGGGATGAGCAGCCACCGCTGGTCGAACGCCGCGATGGCTTCCCCGATCTCCCGGCCCGCCGGTAGAAACGCGACATCGACGCCCTGAAGGAAGAAGATCATGCCTAGAAACGCAAGCAGGATACCTTTTGCAAGGTTCACGACATATACGCGGGGGAGTTTCAGGTAAAGCAACTGGAACACCCCAAAGAAGATAAGCAGGGGAAGAAGGGCCTGGGCAGCCTCAAAGATTACCTGATCCATCCCCTCAAAGAGCGCCACTACGATCAGTATATCACCCCCAGCAGCATGATGCTGATGATTGGAGCAATCGAGGCAAGACCGACAAGCCCAAAACCATCCGTGAGGGGTGAACGCCCGGTGAGAACACTACTGACACCTGTCCCGAGCGCCAGGATTACCGGGATCGTCATCAGTCCAGTTGTTATCGCGCCGGAGTCGACCGCGACGGCAAGGAAATCGGGTGCCGTGAACGGTGCAAGGACAATGATAGCACCATAAGCGGCGGCAAAAAGATAGGCCAGAGGAAACCCAAACACTATCCGGAGGGTCGCGGCGGTGAGTATGAGCCCTATGCTGACTGCGATCACAAAAAGCAGGGGACCTGACGGGATACCTCCTGAGATGGTGTCGAGAGTGGTTGTGAGGACACGAAGGTTTGGCTCTGCTATGGCCGCCAGGAAACCAAAAAGGAACGACCCCGCGATGAGCAGTGTGGGAGATCCCCTGGCAGGCAGTTCCGAGCCGATCGCCTCGCCGATTGGGAGGAGCCCGGTTTTGACGCCAGTGAGAAAGAGGGCGATCCCCAGGATCACCATACCGCTGCCGAGCAGAAACTGGATAAGATCGGCAGGTGTGGCCTGGAGCACGAAGAACTCAAGAAGGATGATGACGACGACTATTGGAAAGACCGCCTGCAAAACCCCAACTACCTCTTCTCTTATATTCTGCATCTGAATACATTCCTCGCGTTTACGGTTATCTCATCACGGGCATTTCAGCGCCGTTTCTCCCATTTCAGGAGTTCTGAGACCTCTGAGAGCGTCCGGCCGCGCCTGATCTCCTCGCGGATCCGCTCTTCGGTCTTCCGGACCTCCATCGCCCGACGGGCGATCTCGTAGGCCCGATCGCGGGGGACTACCACGACACCGCTCTCGTCAGCGACGATCCAGTCGCCAGGTCGGACCTCCTGGCCGCAGCAGAGGATCTCGGTGTTGATCTCGCCGAGACCCACGGGCTCCCCGGCATTCGGGACGGTTGCTGTGGCAAAGACAGGGAACCCCATCTCGCGGATATCGTCGACGTCCCTCACTGCGCCGTCGATGACGATGCCTGCAAGACCCCGGTTCTTCGCGGAGTGGGTGGCAAGTTCACCCCAGGGTGAGATATCCTTTCGGCCGTCGTTACTTATGACCAGGACATCGCCGGGCCTGGCGATATCGATCGCCTCGACAGGTTTTGCCCAGTCTCCAGAAACTGTCCGGACGGTGACGGCGGGGCCGACGGCCCTGACCCTGCCGCAGATTGAGATTATGCCCGCCATCGCGCCCTTCCGGTGCATGGCATCGGTGACGTTTGGCGCAGAGACCGCCTCAAAGAGACGGCGGATGACGGCGTCGGGGCTCTCCTTCTCCCGCGGCCGAATCTCAGGGCGGTCGATCGCCTCCCTGACCCGGCGGGTCGCTGCGGTCACGTCGGCGGCCTTGATGATGTTGCTGCCCACGATGACTATCGTGGCCCCGGCGGCAACCGCGGCGGATGCGATCTCTGCATCGAGCCCCCCGGCAACTGCGATGGGGGCGTTCACCTCGCCGGTAAGGCGGTGGAGGAGGTCAAGTGATGATCTGCCGATCATCTGCTGATCGATGCCGACGTGGGCGTTGATGTAGTCGACGCCGAGCTCCGCAACTTCACGGGCCCGGGCGACGGGGTCGCTGACGTTGATGAGGTCGGCCATGAGCCGGACGCCGTACTTGCGGGCTGAGCGGACGGCCTCTGCAATCACGGTGTTGTCAGCGTCGGCGAGGATGCAGACGATACCGGCGCCGGACTTTGCGGCCATCTCCACCTCGATCGCGCCGGTGTCGGCGATCTTCATGTCAGCGACGATCTCGTGATCGGGGAAGCGTTCCCGGAGCGTCCGTACAGCCCGCATCCCCTCGCTCTTGATCAGGGGCGTCCCGACCTCGATCCAGTCCGCACCGCCCTGGACGGCCTCAGCCGCGATCTCTACCGCACGATCGAGGTCGAGGAGGTCGAGCGCCACCTGAAGAGTAGGCATTGCCATGCAGTATAGTATGGAAGGGATCTTATTTATTCAGCGATGATGTTGTTGAGCGGTCAGAACGAGGCCATCAAACCAATGCCTCACTGGTTTGATAAACCTCTCCGTGTCCAGTCCATGGACAGATTCGGGGGGGTGGCCGGGATCTGTATGAAGATGCTGCCTCCATCTTCATGCGGTATGCCTCTTGTCACAGCGGCATGGTGCGGTTTTTTGCGAGACGGCATTGAGGGGAGGT
>JALHIW010000060.1:0-3104 GCA_022837745.1 Methanomicrobiaceae archaeon
GCCTGGACACCGGGTTCGGTCTCATACCGGAAGACCGCCGGCACACGCGTGGGTGGCCGGATCTCCCGGATGTAGTCCTTGACGATGGTGTACTTCCCGTTAAATCCCATCTCCTGGATCTCGCGGTAGATCCGGGCGGCGCTCAGGGGGTAGTCGCGGATGCGCTGCTGAATGTACGCCTTGTATGGATCAAGTTTGCTCGGTCGTGTCCTGCGGGAAGCCGGTATTGGCATGGTTTGGGCGGCAAGGTATTTTCGCACTGTATTTCGATGATATCCCGTCTCCCGGGAGATCTGGCTGATGTTCAGCCCCTGATGATGCAAGTCGCGGATCATGAGAAATTCCTCCACAGTGAACATTGCTACGCCCCTCAAGTACGTCCTTGAGGGTTAGCAGGTGTACACTTTTAGACCGCCGAAAGTGCACAAAGTTACCTGTCCCATCGGTTCAAGAGACTATTGGTCCCCTTTACCCTGCTCTTCATCATTCAACTTGTCCTCCTATATTTCATCGACATCAAAGGGATTACTCTACAAAACATCGTATTCTCATACATTACCGGGGGATATGGCCCGGGAAGTTATTTTATACCCATCATTTTACAGCATATCCTGATCTTACCAATACTCTACCTCTGGGCCATGAGAAGCCCGAAATACTTCCTGCTCAACACATTCCTGATTTCCTTAATCTTAGAATACCTGATGATAATCGCCTTTGTTCCAGAATGGGCATATCGTCTGCTGTACGTACGATATCTGTTTGCAGGTGCACTTGGGGTCTGGCTGGCAGTAAGTAAACAGGCGATCGATAGAAAGGTGATCCTCGGAGCGCTAATCAGCCTTATCTACATTGTTGCAGTAAATTATCTCAATTTCCAGTTCTGGTTCCTGTATCCCGCATGGGGCAGCCAGCATGCTCCCTCGTATTTCTGGCCCTTGTTGATTATCATGATAGGGCTAATTTATCTGCCGGGCGTGTCGAAAAATGTCGTCTCTGTGACCCTTGAAAAATTTGGTCGGGCATCCTGGCATATATTCCTGGTTCAAATGGTCTTTTTCTGGGCTCTTGGAGGGGCGGCGAGTTCGTTGTTCCTGGGTGAACTCACGTCACCGGTGGTATTGAATATTTCAACAATTCTCCAGATGGTCCCGGGATTTGTGCTGTTGACCTGCTTTAATTTAGGGGTGTGTCTCTTCCTGGGAGGTGTATTTTTCGATTGCGAGAAGATGATAACGCAACGAAATTTCAAAGGAGCGCAGCCATAACATGAGGAGCAGAAACTAAATCGTAGATATTCAAGAAGATGGATAAATTGGTTTAAAGAATTAGATCCCAACTCATCGGGGTGCCTCTTACAATACGCTGTGCGGCGCATCTACCAAGTATAATGGGTAAATACTTCGGGGGCAACCCATATCCCGGCCTGATCGAGCGCACATTCTCCTCCGTAAACACCTCCCCGGCCTCAATATCTTTTACGGCAAACAGCGATCTCCTGAAAACTCTGCTCCCCATTTCGTGCTCGGAGACCTCATAGCAGACCGTGCCCAGCGCTTTTTCCGTCTCCCTCACCGCGTCCACCATCGTCTTAAACTCGTGCGGCTCAAGCGAGAATGCGCTGTCCGGCCCGGGGTCCGCACGGGAAAGCGTGAAGTGCTTCTCAATGATGCATGCACCGAGGGCGACCGCTGCTACCGAGGTGGCAATACCGAGGGTGTGATCCGACAACCCGACCGGAACCCCGAATGCCCCGGCAAGGTGGGGGATGGTCCTCAGGTTCATCTCTTCCGGCGTGTATTCGCTCATTCGATTTTGACCAGGGCATATAAAGAAAAGCTCATTCGTTTTTGCCCACCCCCAACCAACATCCTCCTCATGCAACCCGCGTGAGGAGGTAACGGAGAGGTGTATTCCATGGCAACCGTCAAAAAACTACTTGAATCCTATGAGCGAACGGGCTCGTATCGCAGGACAGCCCGTGAAATGGGTATCGCGCATAACACCGTCCGGAAGTATGTTCTCCGCGCTCAGGCCAGTCGCGTCGTCACGCCGGAAATCCGAGGAATGATCCATCGTATCCTTGAAAAAAATCGCAAGAAACCAAAGAAGCAGCGGTGCAATGCCAAACTCATCTGGCAGTATCTCCTTGCATCCGGCTGTCAGCTGAGTTATTCAACCGTAAAACGCGAGGTAGCCCGATGGCATGCAGAACAGGGTTACCGTGAAGTGTTCATTGCCCAGGAAACCGATGAGGGCCAGCGTGCCGAATTCGATTTCGGGAAGGTCCAGCTCACGCTCGACGGTGTTCCAGAAATGATTCCTCAAGCTTCGTTCGTGCTCAACCATTCGCTGTACCGATTCGCCCTCCTCACCCCCCGTGAAACCCTGATGGATATCATTCACGCCCAGATCGCGTTTTTCCATGACATCGGAGGAGTACCGGAGACGATCTTCTATGACAATCCCCGGACCATCATCCTCGATTCGAACACCGCCACCTGGAACCCGAAGTTCCTTGCATTTGCCGCACACTATGGGTTTACCCCCCACACCTGCACAGTCCGGGCACCTCATGAAAAGGGATCCATCGAGCAATCGGTGAAGTACGTACGCCAATCTGCGTTTGCCAGGCGATCCGAGTTCCCTTCCTTTGATGCCGCGAACCAGTATCTCAAAGAGACTCTCCGCGCGATCAATGGAGCTCCGGTCTATCGTCGTCCGTTGACTCCTCATGCGGGTCTTGCCGAGGAGCAAAAAACTCTCAAACCTCTGCCGACACTGGACTTCTCCAACTACTCCATGATCACGGCACGGATCTCAAAATATTCCACGGTAACCTTTGAAACGAACAAGTATTCCGTCCCTGAGCGATATCCCGGGAGAACCGCCACGATGAAGATCTTTGCAGACCGGATCGAGTTGATCGCTAACGACGAGGTTGTGGCCACGCACCGGCGGATCTACGGCAGAAAACAGTATTCACTGGACATCTGCCATTATCTTGAAACGTTCGAGTACAAACCCGGTTCTCTCGCCAATGCCCTGGTCTTCAAACGGCTGCATGCCTCGATCCAGCAGCTCTATCATGACCACTATCTCGA
>JALHIW010000061.1:0-1706 GCA_022837745.1 Methanomicrobiaceae archaeon
CCATCGGTCGATCCGGTCGACGGCCAGGGTGACGTCCGCGTCGCAGCCAGCGGTGGAGGCGAGCAGCAGATTGCTGATGCCGCCCTGGTTGGCGGTGAGGTCGAGACCAGCGTTGAGCCTGGCATGGCCAAGCTGGAAGCAGAGGCGGTGACGAGATTCCAGCGGCAGGCGCAGGTCGTACTTGGCCTCCGCCCGTTCGACCGGTTCCGCTTGCGTGTCGAAAAAGAAGTCCTTCTGCCGAAAGCAGTAGCGCAGCGCGGTCTCGCCATGGGTCAGCGGCTTGCGGTTGAGATGGCTCTCGCCCAGCCCAAAGCCGCTTTCCAGCACATCCCCTTCGAAGTCGCGGCCGGTGTAGATGGGCGTGCAGAAGGAAACCCGATCCTCGCCGACACGGGTGTACGTCAGCCGCCAGTCGTTGAGGGCCTTGTGGTTCAGGCGCATCCGGTTCTGGCGGCCGTGAAAACGGGAGACCTTCACGGCGGCCCGGTCGATTTCCGGGACCATTTCCGTGGTACTGGTGAGCTGCAGCAGCTCCCAGGCCCTCTGCTTGTTGGTCAGGTGACGGCAGGAACCGAGCGAGGAGCGGCCAAGGACGAAGGTCTCGTCGAGAAACGCCAGCACGATTCGGCGCACGGCGTTGGCGTGCCCGAAGTCGAGCATTGCGCCGCCTTCGATCCATTCCAGGAGAAACTGGAACCAGAAACAGCGCGTGCCCGCCGGGTGGTGAAATACCAGAGCGTCGCGCAGCCCCTCGGTCTGGTTGAGACACAGCACGCGAAACACGCCGAGGCTGAACACCAGCCCGGGTAGTTTGGCGCTGCTGAGTCGGGAGCGGGCATTGAGACGCAGCGCCGAGCGGAAGGTTTCCTGGAGTTCCCCCTGCCAACCGAGCGCGTCGAAGTCGCGTTCGATGGCCGGAATGGTGCCCTTGCGGCGATAGATTTCGACCGCCTCCCGCACGCGGCGGCGCTGGCAGTCCGGCGAACAGGTGCCGTCCACTTCGAGGCCGACCAGTCTCGCCAGCAGCGGCAGGAAGCGCTCGTCGCAGTGATCGACATCGAAAATGGTCGGGAAGTCGTCGATGGCCTGCTTGAGCTCGTCCAGCGTCCCGGCGGGAAGGCTCAGAAAGGTGCGCAGGTCACCGGCTTCGTCGTTGTGCTCGTAAAGCGGCGGCAGCAGGCCGAGCAGATTGTCCTTGAACCAATCAGACATCAACCGGCCCTCCGCAGATCGAGGTTGACGGTGCCGAGAACCGGGATTTCGCCGTGGCGCAGCTCGATATCCTGCTGCGGCGCGTAGAGATGCATGTGGCTGACGCCGCGCACTCCGTCGATCAGGGCGACGAGGTCGGAGAAGTGAATGGTCTGGCCGAAGGAGACCCGGTCGAAGGAAAAGAAATCGGTGAGCGCGGCTTCGATGCGGCTGCGCACGTTTTCCAGCGGTTCACCGGGCCAGACGTAGACCTCGGCGTCGATGGAAACGGGCCGGTAGATCGGGTCGAACAGGTTGATCTCGACCGTGATGACCTTGCGGCGTTCGAGAAACTCCGCGAGGTCCCGCTTGAGCAGCGCCGAGGGCATGCCGCCGCCATTGGGGGCGATGGCCAGTTGGACGTTGTAATAGCGGATGTTCTGACAGGCATTGGTGTCGAGCACCTTGGCCTTGGCGACGCCGGGGTAGCCCTCGGCGAGGGCCTGGTAATCCTC
>JALHIW010000004.1:0-64302 GCA_022837745.1 Methanomicrobiaceae archaeon
GGCGACCGGAGGTCGCCGGGGGTTTCGAAAGGGGCAGAGCCCCTTCGGTTGGGACACCAGAGGCCGCGGGTTCAAATCCCGCCGGGTCCATAAAAACAGGCTATTATTCTTACTCCTTGTGAGACGTGATGCCATAAAGAGGGCAGAGCCCCCGCACCCTCCCTCACCGGCCGAATGGCTCCGGCCGGGGAGATAACCCGAGCGCCCGCCGCAGGTCAGAAGCCCTGAGATTCTTTGCCGCCAGCGCCCGTCTCTCGATGGCATGCCAGGATATAAACGCACACGCAAACGCCGCTGCAAACGATATCCCGAAGAGCGCCGGGATGGCAACGGTGTTTGCCGTGACCTGGATGATCGTCTGCTGCAGCGGATAGTGGTAGAGGTAGATCCCGTACGAGAAGTCCCCGTGCCTCCCGAACGTGTTGAGGAGGGGGAGGGGGATGTGCGCGGCGTAGATGGTGAGGTAGGGTATGGCAACCACCCCGGCGATGGCCGCAAACGGCGTCATGGCCGATGCCACAAGGAGTATGAGCAGCCCACCCGCGATTGCCGGGCGTAACGTGACCCGTTCACGGCGAAGGTAGAGAAGCGCCCCAAGAAGGAAGTAGAGCGAGAACCGGACCTTTGCCATCCGGACATCATCGAACCAGCAGAACCAGACCAGAACGCTGAGAGCGATGAGGGCGGGGAGCGCACCCCGGCGGTGCAGGAGCCCGGCGACCCCCAGCGCCGCAACAACCCCATACAGCGCAGCCTCCAGCGGTATCGTCCAGAGCGACCCGTTGACGTAGGTTACAGGGTTGTCCTGGAAGAGACCCAGAACCCCGCCGTTCTCAAAGAACGGCACGGCGGCAAACCCCTCCGGCGAGAGGAGGGTCGCAAAGTAGTCATCCTGCGGGAGGGACGTCACCAGCGGGCCCAGGATAAAGAGGGTGACCAGTATAACCGGGATAAGACCCGGGACGACCCGGAGAAACCGTTTCCAGGCGAACCTGAGTGGAGATGCGGTCGACTCCCAGCTCGCCGCGATCAGGTAGCCGCTGGTGGCAAGGAGGGCGGCAAGCGCTGCCCGTCCGGCGAGCATGACCGGGTCATGCAGCCCTATCTGCGAATACCCGGTATGGAGCGCGTATGCGTGCGCAGCGACAACCAGCGTTGCCGCGGCAAACCGCATGAAATCGAAGTTGTTCGAGAACCGGCCGCCGCCATGCGGAACCGGTTCCACCTCTCTCTGATTCATGCCTCGAGTTGATGATCAAACGTAAAAGATAGCCAGCCGTCTATCGAGACTACCTGGATCATCAGGCTTTATAACTTCTCCTGATCACCGCCGGCGCCCGCCCCCCCCTCCAGTGACCTGGAGATCCAGAAGAGGAGACCTACCCGCTCCACTCATGCAGGTAACCGCGGGGTTCAAGCGGTTCCCCGTCTGCAAGGACGACCCGCTCGTCTATGACCTCGCCTATGACGTGCGCCTCAACACCGGCGACTGGAACTACACCCTGCGGGGCGCAGAAGAGGAGTTCAAAATCCCCTCCGCCGTAGAGCGCGAGTTCACGCCCCTCCTCCACCGGCACCCCGGCGGGGAGGGGGAGCCTTGCGGTATCGATGGCAAACCCGCAATCGTTCACGGCGAGGAGATCATAAAGCGAGAGAGCCAGCCCATCGGATATATCCATCATCGCCGAGACCCCGGCACGGGCGAGCGCCTGCCCCTCGCGGACACGCGGCTGCGGTTCCAGGAGTTCCCTGCGGTGCTGCTCCCAACCGTTCAGGGCGGCCTGCGCCTCCCCGAGCCGCCCGGTCACCGCGACGGCGTCCCCCGGCCGCGCCCCCCGCCGCCGGACAAGATATCCGGGCTCAACCCACCCGATCCCCGTGCTGACGAGCGTCAGCTCGCTGTGGGCGTCAAGGTCGCCGCCCACAAGTTCGGCGCCGAATGCGGCGCAGCAGTCCCTGGCGCCCTCCATGATCCCGCGGAGACGCTCCGGCCGGTCGAGACCTACCGCCAGGAGCACCTGCCCCGGCGCCGCGCCCATGCTTGCAACATCAGAGAGCGTGACCGCCACCGCCATCCAGCCCGCCTGCCAGTCGGTCATCCCGGCGGGAAAATCGGTCGTCTCATGGAGCATATCGGTGCTCGCGACCATGAGACGGTCAGCGCAGGGAACGACCGCACAGTCGTCCTCCAGGTGTTCCGGGGCGATTATCGTCCCGATCAGCCGATGCAACCCCCGTTCATCCACCGCGGCGCACCTCCTTCTCCCGTTCGCTCCGGTACTCCCTGACAAGATACTCCACGCGTTCAGCCTCCCGCTCCCGCAGGAACTCCTTCTGCTCCTCTTTCCATGCCGCTATCGCCTCATCGAGCGCCCGTGACCCCACAACACCGGTCTTCCCCCGGATAACCGGGCTGAGGGGCTCTGCCGGGATGAGGGGGAGACCCGCCTCCCGGGCAACCCTGACCAGGTTGGGGTCGGGCGGCTCGCCGCCGACGAGGAGCGCTCGCACCCCACCCGCAGCCAGGTCTTTTATCACGCCCCGGCCCCAGCCATGCGCCCGTGGAACGTAGAGGACGTCACCTCCAGCGATGCCCATGTCCTCCTGAAGACCCCGCACCCCCTCCCGCGTGAGCGAGTCAAGCACCTTGAGGGGTGTTGAATCTTCAGCTGACTCAAGCCTCTCGACCGCCTGCATCCGTTCCAGCCGTTTCTTCAGCCGCCGCGACCGCCGCCGTTCGCCCCGCAGCTGTTCCCGCAGGCTCTCGATGGCCGCGTCCTTTGCCGCCAGTTCCGCATCCCGGCGGATCCTGCGCTCCGTCGCAGAGCGTGCGCGGCGCAGGCTCTGGCGCAGGTGCTCCACCTCACGGTCACGCTCCCGGAGAGTGTCCTGCAACTCCTGCACATAACTGCGGAGCCGCTTGACCATCCCGTCAAGCGCCATCACCCGCTCATCCTCGACCGACCGTTCCGGGGCAGGGGCCGCCGGTTCGGCCTCGGTTATAGGCGCAGGCGCGCCCTGCATATCCTCAATGACGGTATCGAGCGGCTGACCCCGCAGAACCCTGGCCCTCACCTCGTCAAGGTCAAACCCCGGCCCCACCCGTTTTGTTATGTTCCGAAACTTGCTCTGCAGACTGCGGTAGGCGTCCAGCGCCGCAGAGAGAGCGTCACGCTCGTGATCGTTTGTGTATGTAAACAGTGCGGTCAGTTCATACTTCGTCTCCACCGGGAGCGACTGTTTCGGGGTGTAGGCGATGGCGTTGAACGCCCGTCGAACCTTCTCGACCGAGTACGGCATCGGCTGGACGTCGGATGCAACGATGAGCGGTTTTCCAGCACGGTAAATCTCTTCGACTATCTCCGACATCGTCATCTGCCGGGAACTCGTGAGGAGGACAAGGTTGCCGTCGAGGTCAACGGCAGCTATCCCGGTCGTCGTCCCGGGATCGAGCCCCACGATCAGGTAACGCGGCCGGCCGGAGAGCGGTTCAAACCGGATCCGGTCAAGGCGCCTCCCCGTCACCCGGACCTGGACATCGGCGCCGCGTGAGGGGTGGACGGGGACCATCTCCCTGGGAGCGGCGACCCTGAACGCGACACGGGAGCAGCCGCCAAAGGCCTTCGTCTCCTTCTTCTCGTAATCGAGCCCGGCACCACGGAGTCTGGCCTCGATCTCTCTCCCCTTCTGCATCACCGCACCGTGGATCTTCCTTGCGTAGCGGTTCTGGCTCCAGCCGCCGGGGCCTGGCGAGCGGTGCCTGCTCACAACGATATCGGTGGTGTTCTCAAACGCGATCACCTGGACGCCCGCACCGAGAGAGGCCACACGGGCGATCGTCCGGGCCTCGGCGTAGGGGTCGAACCGGTTGAAATTGATGTTGTAGCGGGCGGCAACCTTCCCGAGACTCTCCGTGCGCTCGCCGCCGGTCACCTGGACGAGTTTTGTTGAGGGCGGGAGCGACTGGAGGAACGCGTAGAGTTCGTGCTGATCGGCAGCGATCTCCTGGAGACTGTCCACCGCCAGGATCTCGGGCTGCTCGGCGGTAAGGAGACGCTGGAGCCGGAACGCCGTGACCTCCTGGACGTCCAGCATCTCGCCATCCTCCATACGGCAGAGGGCGTAGACCGGTCGGCGGCTGCGCGAGCGTACCGAGCCCTTGATTATATCTATCCCGAAGACCTTCACTCCACCACCCGTGCCAGTGCTTCGTCGAAGACGTAGTCGATGCCGTATTTTCGTTTGAAGTACTGGAGGATGTTTCTGATGTCCCGTGCCAGGATCTCGTCAGCGTTCGGGTGGGCGGTCTCAACCCACTGCGGCCAGTCGATCAGCCAGCACTGCCCATCCTGATCGACCATGACGTTGAACTCGCTCAGGTCGCCGTGGATGATCCCGAGACCGTAGGCCTCACTGATGTTATCCAGGATCGCGTCCAGGATCGGCCCGGGCTCGGTGAGGGTTGCCTGCGTGAGGTTGACACCGGGGATGAAAGACATCACGACCACGTGCCGGTTCTGGTCGATGGGGAGCGGGACGGAGACGGCGGGGTGGAGGGCCGTTAAGGCTTCATACTCCATCTTTGCCGAGTTGCTCGAGGCAAATATCCAGGGGCAGTGCCCGGTATCCGGCATATACCCTCTCTTGAGCCGTACCGCCTGGAAAGACCGCTGGCCGACGCGGTGGAACTTCAGAACCACGACCCCGAGACCCATCGCCTCGTAGACCTCCGACTCTTTCCCGACGCCGATCCGCGTTCCGAGAGCCTGGATGGTGCCGCGTTTTGTCAGGGTATGGAGGGCGAGGGTGTCGTAGCCATCAAAGATCAGGGCGTAGCCGTCGTAAGGGGTCTTTTCGTAACGGACCATGTCCATGTTTATCAGCCTGCCCAGACGATAGGTGAGTTCGGACTCCGAGAACCCTGTAGCAGATTTGAGTATCTCAAACGGCACCCAGGTGTAGCGCCGCATGAGACGCTCGAGGGCAAGCAGGATCCGGAGTTCGTAGGGGTGCAGGGATTGCACGTATTCTGCAGGAACAGGCATCGTCTACAGAATTTATGTGGTAAGGTGATAAAAGTATGATCGAGAGAGGATGCAGTGCAGCAAATGCCGGCGTGAGGCGATCGTCTACCAGCGCTACTCGGGGCTGCACCTCTGCGAACAGCATTTCAACCGCGATTTTGAGGCGAAAGCGAAACGGGCGATCAGGGAGCACCGCTGGATCGAGTCCGGGGACACGGTGGCTGTGGCGCTCTCGGGTGGCAAGGATTCGAGCGCCGTTCTCTTCTTTCTCCACGGGCTCCTTGGCAAGCGGCGGGACGTCCGGTTGATGGCGATAACGGTGGATGAAGGGATCGCCGGTTACCGCGACCCGGACCGGGCCAGGAGGCTATCTGAGGGTATGGGTGTTCCCTGGGTTACGGCCTCGTTTCGCGACGCCTACGGGATAACACTTGACGAGATCGTGGCCAGGAAGGGCACCGGGCTATCCTGCACCTACTGCGGCGTGCTCCGGCGGGCGCTGATGAACAGGGTTGCCAGGGAGGAGGGGGTCACGAAGTTTGCATACGGGTTTAACCTGGATGACGAGGCCCAGTCCGTGCTGATGAACGTCCTGCGGGGGGATGCGGCGCACCTCACCCGACCGGTGCGGGAGGTCGAGGGGCTGGTCCCGCGGATCCGGCCGTTTCTCTACATTCCGGAACGGGAGGTGGCGCTCTACGCCTTCCTCCACGTCGAGGGGTTCGACCCCGCGGGCTGCCCCTACGCGGTCGGCGCCCTCAGGCGCGATGTGCGGGGGGTCCTGGACGAGTATACCTACCGCCACCCTGCAACGAAGTACTCGCTGGTGAGGCTGGGTGAGGCCCTCCTGAGGACTGACGCAGCCGCAGGAAGCGGGTTTGGCGTCTGTGAACGCTGCGGCGAACCGATGCCGGTAAAAGAGGGTAAAGGGATCTGCCGGGCGTGCCAGGTTCTTGATGAACTGAGAGGGGCCTGATGGGCAGGGGGGTAGCTCTCCCCGTCCGGCGGTGGGTATAAATAATCACCTCTCCCATGAACCACTGGAGGTAATTGATTATGCCTGATTTTGGACAACCGTTCTCCGGGAACCACATGGAGCGCAAACTTGACCAGGGCGAGATCGTCAGGACGATCAGGTTTGTGATCGCCGCCGAGTATGAGGCGATCCAGCTCTACACCCAGATCGCTGAATCGACCGACAACCAACTTGTAAAGAGGGTCATGCTCGATATCGCAGACGAGGAGAAGGTTCACGCAGGTGAGTTCCTGCGCCTTCTGCGGGAGATTGAGCCGTCTGAGGAGGAGTTCTATCAGGATGGCTACAGAGAGGTCGAGGAACTGATAGAGGATCTGAAGACGAGCGGGAAGTGATCGATCTCTCCACCCACTCTCATCCCCGTTGTTGAACCCCCGGCCTTCGCAATCTTTTACCGGAACGATCCTTCAGAGAAAGTGAGGATGATCTTTTTTGAAAGGCCAATACTACCGTTCTTCTACCGCCAGCGCCTCAGCCCGCGGGAGACCCCAGGGTATCTGACCAGGGGGCACCGTGCCGTTGTGGCGGGGGGGACCGCCACCATCTCCGGGGTGCGGTGCGGACGCGATGGGTCGTTTCAGGGAGGGTTTTGGTCGTAAGGCCTCCTGGAGAGAGTGTTCCTCCTCTGGCACTGAATGGTGGCGGGGGGATCCCGTTCATAGGTCTCCTGCATCCCGACCGCTCCGCGCCTCCTCCCGCCCCCTCAAGGGGGCGGGCGGTGTTTGGCGATTGGCCCGGATAGCCGTGCACGAGGGGAGAGAGAGGATCTTCGGTGAATTTATCACCGGGAACCGGGTGTGGGGATGCACTCCCGGGCAGTGTATCGATGGGGAATCGCCCCGTGGGGGAGGGGCTGACGGGGAGGGGGGAGGCGGAGACGGCTCCCCCCGCCCCTGTCTCGACGTGTCACTGAAAACCTCTCTCGCGGGATCACCCCCGCCTCCCGGCCGCTCCGCGGCCTCCTCCCGCCCCCTCAAGGGGGCGGGCAGTGCGTGGCGATAGTCCGGATAGCCGTGCACTGGGAGCATGAAACGGATCTTTGGCAGGGTGTTCACGTTGACGGCGGAGAGGTTGTCTCCTCCCGGGCAGTGTATCGATGGGGAATCGCCCCCGTGGGGGAGGGGCTGACGGGGAGGGGGCGGAACGCCCCTTCCCCTGTCTCGACGTGTCACTGAAAACCTCTCTCGCCGGATCACCCCCGCCTCCCGGCCGCTCCGCGCCTCCTCCCGCCCCCTCAAGGGGGCGGGCGAGTGTTTGGCGATTGGCCCGGTGGCCATGTCCGGGGGAGGAGACAGGATCTTCGGGGAGTTTCAGGTGAGGCCGCGAAGAGACTGTCAGATCCCCGGAGACTGTATCGATGGGGAATCGCCCCTGGGGGATGGGGACGGGACGCCGGTGCGTCCTTTGACCATACCCGCACCGTGCTGCACCATGGAATGCCCGGATTTGCAAACAGAGGTGCACCAGAGATCAAAAAGGTGATATGCCGCACCAGAAAACCTGTATGGTATGGTGCGATACTCGGTCACGATGGATGACGACCTCGTGCAGGAAATCGACAGCGTACGCGAATACCATGGCATGTCCAGATCTGAATGGCTCAACAACCTCTGCAGGAAGTACCTCAGCAGCACCCCGGCAAACGGCGTGAAAACCGACGTCCCCACAGGTGTCCCGTCCGGGAACACCCGGGAACCGAACATGACCGATTACGAGGCGGCCTGCGCCAACTTCAGGATCGATGTCCCCGAGTACTTCAACTTCGGCTACGACGTGATCGACCGGTGGGCCGAGATCGACCGGAACAAACTCGCCATGATCTGGGTGAACCATGCAGGAGAAGAGAAGAAGTACACCTTCCGCGACCTCAAACACCTCTCCAACGGCGCCGCAAACATCCTGCTGAAGTACGGGATCAAGAAGGGAGACAGGGTCATGCTGATGCTCCCCCGGATCCCCGAGTGGTGGATCTTCGTTCTCTCGCTCATCAAACTCGGCGTCGTCTTCTGCCCCTGCCCCACGATGCTGACGCCAAAAGACATCAAGTACAGGGTGCAGGCCGGGAAGTTCAGGATGATCATCACCGACAGCGAGAATGCCGATAAGGTCGACCAGGTCGCCGACGCATGCCACATGCTCGACACCCTCTTCCTTGTGGACGGCGAACGCGAAGGCTGGGCAAGTTACCCCCACGAACTCGAGTATCCTGCACCGGTATCGCACCACACCGTCAGCATGCCGGTCAAGAAGAGAACGAGATCGACCGACCCGATGATGATCTACTTCACCTCCGGCACCACCGGCGAGCCCAAGATGGTGCTTCACAACCACGCCTACCCGCTCGGGCACATCGTCACCGCCTCGCTCTGGCATGATGTCACGGCAAACGATCTCCACTTCACATTCTCCGATACCGGGTGGGCAAAGTGCGCATGGGGCAAGATCTTCGGGCAGTGGATCGCCGGCGCCTGTATATTTGTTTATGATGCCCGGGGGAAGTTCTCGGCGACAGAACTCCTCCCGATGATCGAGAAGTACGAGGTGACAACCTTCTGCGCACCGCCGACGGTCTACCGGATGCTGATCCTGGCAGACCTTGACAGGTTTGACTTCCGCGAACTGCGGCACTGCTGCAGCGCCGGAGAACCCCTCAACCCCGAGGTTATCCGGGTCTGGAAAGACGGCACAGACCGGTTAATCTACGAGGGTTACGGCCAGACGGAGACCGTCTGCTGCATCGCCACATATCCCTGCATGGAGCACAGGCCCGGTTCTATGGGGAAACCGGCGCCGGGCTGGCATATCGAACTCCACGACGACGATGGCAACCCTGTCGGAGTCAGGGAGGAGGGGCGGATCGCGGTCAGGCTCGACCCCCGGCCGGTAGGGCTCTTCGTCGAGTACCTCGACAACCCGGAGGCAAACCGTGAGTCGTTCAAGAACGGGTTCTACTACACCGGCGACAAGGCCTACATGGACGAAGACGGCTACTTCTGGTTCGTCGGGCGTGACGACGACGTCATCAAGTCGTCCGGCTACAGGATCGGGCCGTTCGAGGTCGAGAGCGCCCTTATGGAGCACCCCGCCGTCCAGGAGGCGGCGGTTGTCGGGTCGCCCGACCTCATCCGCGGGATGGTCGTAAAGGCGTTCGTCATACTGAAACCCGGTTATCAGCCATCAGAGTCGCTGGTCCGGGAACTCCAGGCCCATGTCCGGAAGACCACCGCCCCCTACAAGTACCCCCGGTTGATCGAGTTCGTTGACTCGCTCCCAAAGACCATATCAGGAAAGATCCAGAGGAGCGTCCTGCGCGAGCAGGAACTGCGCAGGCACACGAACGGGAGTTAAGGTTCCATACTAAGGTTCCATACCCTTTTTCGAAAATAACCCGGCCGGGAGGTGGGGGTGATCGACTCCCGCCTTGGAATACCGTTCAACGGCTGACACAGCAACAGGGGCGGGGGATGTTCCACCCCCCTCCCCGTCAGCCCCTCCCCCACGGGGCGATTCCCATCGATACAGTGCCAGGGGACCGATCCTCTCTCTGCCGTCAGCGTGAACACCCCACTGAGATCCTCTCCCTGTCCCCGGTGCACTGTATCCGGGCCAATCGCCATACACTGCCCGCCCCCTCTGGAGGGGGCGGGAGGAGGCCGCGGAGCGGCCGGGAGGTGGGGGTGATCCGGCGAATACCGTTCAACCAGAGACGCAGGAGACATGGGAGGGAGGAGGCAACCTCTCTGCCGTCAGCGTGAACACCCCACTGAGATCCTCTCCCTGTCCCCGTGCACTGTATCCGGACTATCGCCATACACTGCCCGCCCCCTCTGGAGGGGGCGGGAGGAGGCCGCGGTAGCGGCCGGGAGGTGGGGGTGATCGACTCCCGCCTTGGAAAACCGTTCCCGGTGACACGTCGAGACAGGGGCGGGGGATGTTCCACCCCCCTCCCCGTCAGCACCACCCCGCGTGGCGATTCCCCATCGACACAGTGCCAGGGGACCGATCCTCTCTCTGCCGTCAACGTGAACACCCCGCCAAAGATCCCTTTCATGCTCCCCGGTGCACTGTATCCGGGCCAATCGCCATACACTGCCCGCCCCCTCTCAAGGGGGGGCGGGTGCCTTGTCTAGCGGCCGGGTGGTGGGGCTGTTTTGGCGAAAGACGTTCAGCTCGTGGCGATTTGAGGGTATCAAACCCGGAGAGAACTGGTTTGATGGCCTCCATCCCCCGCCATGTTAACTCAAAAAGGCTTATCGTTCCTGCTACCGAGTCATTCATTGCTGTAACTTATGCTCAGGATACTCGCAGTCGATGACGAACCGGCGTTTCTCGAACTGACCCGCGCATACCTGGAGCGGGATGGAGATATAGAGGTCGAGACAACGTCATCGCCGCTGCAGGCTCTCGATATGCTCACAGAGACCCCATACGATGCCATCGTCGCCGACTACGAGATGCCGGAGATGAACGGCATCGCGCTCCTCCAGGAGGTTCGGCGCAGAGAACTCTCGATACCGTTCATCATCTTCTCCGGCCGCGGGCGTGAGGAGGCAATCATCGAGGCGCTCAACAGCGGCGCAGACTTCTACCTCCAGAAAGGCGGCAATCCTTCCGCCAGGTTTGCCGAACTCCGCAACTTCATCCTGCAGGCGGCCAGGCGACGGCGTGCCGAGGTGGAGGCGCAGCGTGCCGGCGACCTCTACCGGAGCATCTTTGAGTACACCGGCTCTGCCACCATCATAATTGAAGGAGATATGACTATCTCGCTTGCAAACAGTGAGTGCGAACGGCTCACCGGCTACTCCCGTAAGGATATCGAGGGGAAGATGCCCTTTACGGCCTTCGTCGCGCCTGAAGACCGCGAACGCATGGAGAACTTCCACCGCCAGCGAAGGATAGACCCGAGATCGGCGCCGCGGACATACGAGTTCAGGTTGATCGACCGCGAGGGGCGGCGGAAGGAGATCCACCTGACGGTCGGGATCATCCCGGGAACCGATCGCTCCGTTGCATCGCTGATCGATATCACCGACCAGAAACGGTTCGAGGAGGAACTGAGCGCGGCGCACGAAGAGATGACCGCGGCGTTCGAGGAGGCGACGGCAAGCCAGGAGGCGCTTGAGGCGCAGTGCCGCGAGATGGAAGACTACCAGGCAACCCTCCGCGGCATCATCGACTTTCTCCCCGACCCCGCGTTTGCACTTGACCGTAACGGCAGGATCATCATCTGGAACCGGGCAATGCAGGAACTGACCGGTGTCAGAAAGGAGCGGACAATCGGTTCCGGAGCGGATGCCATATCACGTGCGATCCCGGGGCTGGCACCGCCGTCGCTTGCGGAGAGGATCCTCAAAGGGGAGGCTGCAGAGACTCCCGGCCGCGAGGTCTGCATCACCTCCCCGAAGACAGGGAAAGAGGTCTACCTCTGGGCGAAGGCATCGCCGCTCTACGACGCAGCAGGGAAACTCGCCGGCGCGATCGAGTCGATGCGCGACATTACAAAGTCAAAAGAGATGGCAGACCAGATACAGCGGCGTATCGCCCTCGAGCAACTGGTGAGGTCGATCTCCACGCGGTTCATCGGCCTCGACCCCTCTGACCTCGATGACGCCCTCCAGGAGGCGCTGGAATTGCTCGGGTCGTTCCTCGGCGTCGACCGGTGTTACATCCTCCGGTTCGCCGCGGACCTCACCCATGCCGAGAACACCAACGAGTGGTGCGCCGAAGGGGTCGAGTCGCAGATCGACGTCCTTTTTAACCTCCCGGAGGACGTGATCACCTGGGGGCTCGAGAACGTGAGGGCGCGCCGGACGATCTGCGTCCCGGATCTTGCCGCGCTCCCTGACAACGAGGCGGAGATTCGCGACTTCCTGCTGGATTACGGGATCTCTTCGATCATCCTTGTGCCGATCGCAAGCGCGGCGGAGCCCCTCGGCATCATCGGGTTTGAGACCGCCGGGAGAAAACGAGGATGGTCTGATGACGACATAACGCTGCTTGAGATCGTCGGCAACCTCTTTGCCGACCTCTTCTCCAGGGTCCGTGCACAGGAGCAACTCCTTGAGAACGAGGAGCGGTTCAGGACGCTTATAGAGAGTTCGCATGACTGTTACATCCGGGTGACCGGGACACCGCCGGTGATCGACTACATCAGCCCCTCAAGCGAGAGACTGAGCGGCTACACCCGGGAAGAGATCCTGGGCGATCCGGATTTCTTCGAGCGGGTGGTCCACCCGGATGACCGGGAGACGCTCGGGGCACTGCTTGGAGACCTGGGCAGTTACACCTCCAGGGAGTGCATGCTCCGGGTTCGCCGGAAAGACGGCCGCTACGTATGGATAGAGGTCTCGGCGGTCCCCGTCTACGGAAACGACGGCCGGCCGATTGCGTTTCATTACGCGATCCACGACATCGACGCCTGGAAACAGGCTGAGTCAGCGCTCATGCGGGCCAACAAGAAACTCAACCTGATGAACAACATCGTCCGCCACGACATCTTGAACCAGGTCACGGTGGTGCTGGGGCATCTTGCCCTCCTGTGCGAAGAGCCGCTCGATCCCGCCGTTATAGGTGCTCTCGACCGTATGGAGGTCGCCGCGGAGATCATCAAGTCGCAGATCGGGTTCACCCGGGATTACCAGGAACTCGGCGTCCGGGCACCGCAGTGGTTCTACGTCAGGGCGGCGGTCGAGGAGGCGGTAAAAACGCTCCGGCCGAAGGGGGTCAGCATCTCAACCGACCTTGATGACCTCCGCATCTACGCCGACCCGCTCCTCAACTCGGTCTTTTATAACCTCCTTGACAACAGCATGCGGCACGGGATGACCGTGACCGCGATCCGGGTCACGGCCGCACCGGACGACGGCGGTGCACGGATCACCTGGGAGGATGACGGCATCGGCATCCCCGCCGAGGACAAACCGCGGATATTCGATCGCGGTTTCGGGAGGAACACCGGGCTCGGGCTTTTTCTGGCAAAAGAGGTGCTTGCGATCACCGGGATCACGATCCAGGAGACCGGGGTTCCAGGAAAAGGGGCGCGGTTCGAGATACTGGTCCCGAAAGGCGCCGCACGGTTTGGGTGAGACCGAACGGATCTCACCGCCGCCCGTACTTCCTGAAGATGTACCAGAGCCCGCCGGCAACCCCCACCATCACCAGCAGACCCAGCAGGGCAACGTAAGACCGTTCGTTCACCACGACCCGGAACTCGTCCTCCTGCTCGTCCTGGTCGCTCCTGACAAGGGCTATGAACCTGTACTCCCCGGCGACTATATCCGCCGGCGGGACCACGGCCACCTGCACCGTCGCCCGTTCTCCGGGCTCAAGGCTCGCGACAGTTGCCGGGTCGACGCTTGCGCGCCAGCCTTCCGGTGCGCTCATGTTGACGCCTATGTTTGTCAGGCTGCCGCCAAGACCGGCGTTTGTGATCGTGATATCGAAGGTGAGGGTCTCGCCGCGGTTGATCTCGTGACGGTAGGTCTTTGTGTAGGTCCGAAGGTCGTATGAGCCGCGGAGCCGAAGGCTCAGGTTCTCCTCGTACTCGCGGGCCGACGAACCTGCCACCAGCGTGAAGTTGTAGTCGCCCACACCCACCGAGTAGGGCGGGATTATCTCAAGGTAGATGGTCTTCTCCTCGCCGGCGGGGATGTAGATCTCCGGGACCTCCTCGGTGGTGCTGCTGCTTTCCGTGAACCGGGCATACCACTGCTCCGGGAGGTCGGGGACGGCAAGGGTGTAGGTATCGTCGTTCCTCCCGATGTTCCTTACGGTTATCTCATACTGCGGGTTTGTGCCAACCGTTGCCACACGGGAGGGGGTCTTCACCAGGATCTCGGCAAAGTAGTTCTCCTTATCGAGCGGGACTATACCGAGGTCGACCGTCTGGCCGATCCGGATCTCGACGCCATCCTTCTCCCAGGAGCGGTAGCCGGGTTTGCTGACCCTGACGGTATAGGTGCCCATGGGTGCGCCGATGCTCACCTTCCCCTCGGCGGTCGTGAGCATCCCTTCGACCCTGGTTTTGCCGTCGTATACGCCGACATCAGCACCCTTGACGACGTTTCCATCTTTATCGACCACAGTCGCCTCCAGGGTGCCGGTCTCGCCGCTGTGGGTCTTTGTGATCCTGACATAGACCCAGATCGTGCCTTCGCCGATACCGACCCTGATGGGGTAATCCCCGACCGCTGCACGGCCGGAGGTCTCGACAACCAGGCGGACGGTCTTCGTCTCGCCGGCGGGGATGAGCATCCGGTAGACCTCGCGGTCACCGTCCTCGAACCGGATCTTCCAGTCGTCGGTGCCCCGGTATGTCCAGTAGTTGAGGAGGCACGTCCCGGTATCCCCGCGGTTCGTGACCTCGAGATCGAAGACCGCGGTCTCACCGGCCTCGACCACCTCGCCGGGGAAGTCGCACCGGATATCTGTCTGCACGGCTGCGCCCGCCGCAACCGTGACCAGGGCGAGGGAGAGGAGGAAGACAGGTATGATCTCTCGGATGGTCAATCGTATCACCGTATATCCATCCTCATGAACTTCACATAGGCCGCGGCGAAGAAGACCGATGGGAAGACTATGAGGGCGGTGAGGTTCTTCCAGACCTGGGCAAGGGCATCGGCAAGGCCCGGGGTCTCCGCGGTGGAGGCCTGGGTGTAGTCGTAGGTGTAGGGGGAGACGAGCATGGTGGCGACCCGGGGGTTTGTGACCGCCATTGAAACCACGACGTAGTTCATCTGCGGCGAGAGTATGTATGATATGTCGTATACGAGGGCCTGCCGTTCGACATACCGTTTCCTGTCCTCCTCATACTGCTGCCAGGCGGGGTCATCAGCCCCAACATGGACCACACTCTGGGAGGACGTGCTGGTGAAGTAGCCACCCCCGCCGCCGCTCCTGACCACCATCGGTGTTGACTGCGGCGGTTGGGGCGGGTCGCCCACAAAGACGTTCCCGATCGCCATCCCGAGGACGGGGATGAGCGAGGAGACCACCACAAAGATCACAAGGGTGTAGATCAGAGCGCTCCCGCTCTCGCGGGCGATCGTCGACATCGTGAGCGCGACGGCGAAGTAGCCAAGCAGGAATAGAAGCGAGACGACCCCGAAGACCAGGATGGCGAGAGACTCCTCAACCGTCGGGACGATCGAGAATATGAGGAGCATCGCAAACGATATGGCGAGTGCGAGCACCATCGCAAACCCGAGCGCGGCGATGCCGCCGAGCGCCTTGCCGTTGATGATCTCGTCGCGGTAGACCGGGTGTGAGAGGAGGGTCTTTAGCGATCGGGTCTCCTTCTCCCTTGATACCAGGTCAAAACCGGTTGCGATGGCAAGGACGCTGCCAAGCGAGGCCATGTAACTCATCATGGCGCTGAAGACGAGCATGATCGAGGGTTTCTCGGGCATCCAGCTCGCGTATGGCGCTTCAGAATCCTGCATGTACTGGAGCTGCTGGTTGTAGGAGTCGAGGAGGGTGTTATAGTTCTCGATCCCGGTGTGGATGCCGATCGCCGATATCGCCAGGAAGAGCGCGAGGATGATGATGAACCGTCTGCTGGTGATCTGGTCGGAGAACTCTTTTCGTGCGACGTTGAGCAGTCGATCGAGTGCCATGCTGTTCACCCCCGGTAGAGCGCCATGAAGGCGTCCTCGATGTCAGGCTCTTCGAGCCGTATCTCCCGGATATGCAGCCCCTCTTCGGCGATGGCCGCGGCAAGCCTCTCCCGGATATCGCTCTTTGCCTGGATGATCGCGCGGTTCCCGTCCCGCTCGAACTCGATGATATCGGGGTCGCTGAGGTCAGGCAGGTCTTCTGCGGTCTCGACGACGATCCGGAACGTCTCGCCGCCGGGGGAGGCAAGCGTCCGGGCGACTTCGTCGATGGTTCCCTGCGCAACAAGCCTTCCTGCTGCAAGCAGCCCGACCGTCCGGCAGACCGCCCGGACCTCGGAGAGGATGTGGGAGGAGACAAAGACCGTCTTTCCCTCTCCGGCAAGCCGCGTGACGAGGTCGCGGTACTCCCTGACGCCCTCGGGGTCGAGGTTTGCCGTGGGTTCGTCGAGGAAGAGCACTTTCGGATCGTTGATCAGCGCCTGGGCAAGTCCGAGCCGCTGTTTCATCCCGCGGGAGTACTCCCCGGCCTTCTGGGTGACGCCGTCGAGGTGGACGAGTCTGAGGAGTTCATCGATCCGTTCCTTCCGGTCTGCTGCGTTCATCCCGTAGAACCGGGCGAAGTAGTCCAGGTTCTGTTCGCCGGTCAGGTTCCCGTAGAACCCGACATCTTCGGGGAGGTAGCCTATGATCCTCTTCACGGCGAGCGGGTCGTTTGCGACCTCGATCCCGTCGACAAAACACCGGCCGGCGGTTGGCTCGATCATGCCGGTGAGCATCAGGATGGTTGTGCTCTTCCCGGCACCGTTCGGGCCGAGGAAACCGAAGATCTCGCCTTCCCCGATCTCCAGGTTCAGGCCGTCTACGGCCGGTTTTCCGTTATACACCTTTGTAAGGTTCTCTGTTCTTATCATTTCACACTCCGCCAGGGCCGTTTCCTGCGGCGTCTTGAGGCAAGCTTCGACCTCAGTCTATTAACGTTTTCTGTGTCAATCATCTACACGTCGTGCGGCCATGAGGACCAGCGAACCTGGAATACGGACTTTCCAGCATTTCGGGGCATGGGGATATGGGCGGGGAGCATCGAATCGCCCCCCAGGTGAACGTCTTTCTATGCGAGGAGTCGATCACCCCCACCGCCCGGCCCCTTCACAGGGGGGCGGGCAGTGCGTGGCGATTGACCCGGATACAGTGCACGGCGCAGAAACAGGATTTCGGTGGGGGTGTTCTCGTTGACGGCAGAGAGAGGATCGGTCCCCTGGCACTGTATCGATGGGGAATCGCCACGCGGGGGAGGCGGCTCGCCGGGGAGGGGGCGGAACGCCCCTTCCCCTGTCTACTGCATCTCTTGGTTGAACGGTATTCATGGATCACCCCCACCACCCCCGGGGGGGCAATTCCGTCCATGGCATGGCCCATCAAACCGGGGCGCAAACCTGAAGGAACCGGGCTTACACCCCCGCCGCGCAGGGCGAGGGCGCGTGTTTGGAGGGTCGTCCAAAAAGTTCTATCTCTTAGCGGCCAAAACCACCAGTATCAGCATTCAGGCGTGGCAGAGAATGGCAGAAAAGAAGAAGGTTGATTATACGGCGATCCAGGCGGCAAACGAGAGAGGCAGCCTCGGGATCACGGATCTGCTCCAGGGCAAGCAGTTTGATTCAATTGCGGATGTAAATGCATACCTCCAGAAGGTTGTCGAGGAGGGCGACCCGCCGGAGGCGCGCACTGACACCCCGCTCAAGAAGGCGCAGCAGGTCGCCTACGACGCGATGGAGGCAAGCGGGCAGCGGAGGGTGGAACTGGCCAGACGTGCGCTTGAGGTCTCACGGGACTGCGCCGATGCCTGGGTGCTCCTGGCCGATGCAGAGGATGACCCTCAAAAAGCACTGGAGTATGCCCGGGAGGCTGCGGCCGCGGGGGAGCGGGTGCTCGGAAAGGAGTATATCGAGAACGAGGCCGGGAACTTCTGGTTGCTGATCGAGACGCGCCCCTACATGCGGGCGTTGTTCTCACTTGCAGAGAACCTCCGGGCAGCTGGGGATATGGACGAGGCGTTCAGGGTCTACCAGGAGATGCTGCGCCTCAACCCGGCAGACAACCAGGGCGTCCGGGACATAATTGCACAGTGTTTTGCGGAAGCGGACAGAGATGATCTCCTTGAGATGATCCTGGCAAGATACGGCGATGATCCCGGGGCATCGATCGTCTACGGGAGGGCTCTCCAGCTATTCCGGAAGGAGGGGCCCGGCGCGGCGGCAAACAAAGCGCTCGATGATGCTCTGCGGCAGAACCCGTTTGTCACGGCATACCTCCTCGGAGAGCGCCCGTATCCGAGACGGCTGCCTGACTACTACAGTTTCGGGGACCAAAACGAGGCAATCATATACGCACTCGGCGCAACGGGGAGCTGGGCCGCCACACCCGGCGCGCTGGCCTGGCTGAAGGCGCGCGCTGCAATAAATGCGGTGGGCCGCGGGAGAACCAGGCGGCGGCAGGGCCACAGGTGAGGGGTTGGGAGGCTGTTTTGCCACCCGAACCCGGGTTCTGGGAGATTGCTGGATAACAACCTCTCCTTTTTGCCTGTGTATGAAGATCGCGAATCCGCCGTAAAAAGAGTGTGACCGGGCGTGCTGCCCGGTTCAGGGTCTTTGCCTGCGTAAGGCGATCATGACCGCGACCGCAAGGGCGCCTATGACGCCGGCGGTTCCCCAGGCCGTTGCCGGGGTTGTGGTGGCCGCCGCCTCAGTTGTGGTCATTGGAGTGGTTTCTGTCTCCACGGGCGTGGTATCCCCTGCCCCGACTGCCGCGTAGGCCATAAGGGCATACTGACCGCCGCTCGAGACCGTTGCGACGAGGCGCGTCTCCCCCTCATACCGGGAGGGCACCATCGTCCACGCCCCGTCCCGGTATACCGCGACGAACGGCGTGGTTGCGTTCACGCCCGAGAGATTGAACGAGAGGGCGGCGGCCGGGTCAAATGTGGCGGCTGACGGGGAGATGATGTATGATCCGGCAAGAACCTGCCACTCATCGGGAACCCCTGAGGGTGTGCTCCTGATGATCCGCAGGTCAGCAGGCGCCGCACCATCTATCGCATCATCCACGGTCTCAAGGCTGACAATCCCATCAAGCGAGGAGACCGTCACGGTTTCGGGCGCGGCGGTCGATGTCTCAGTCGCACCGCCGGAACTGCCACCGGAGCCGCCGCTGGACGGAGGGGTGGTGGGAGATGTTGTCGGTGTAATGATCGTGGGGTTGCCGACAAGGATCGTCTGGTCGGTCACGATGTTTCCATCCACCAGGGCAATGACATGTGCGGAGCCGTCGGTGATACCGGTGAGGCTGAAGGTGATCGCCCCCGAATCCGGGCCCATCTTGATCCCGGAGAACTCAAGAACAACGTTCACGGCAGCGGCACCCTCTTCCGGTGTCCCGAACGCCTTGATGAGTTCCATCGTGCCGGCGGGGAGGTTGCCAAGGCTCTGGCTGATCGATACGCTGCCTGTCCTGCTGATCTGGGTTATTCGTTTGATGGTCTCCCCCTCGGAGGCCTCGATCCCGGCTTCCGTGACCGGAGAAGCACTGAGAACAACCTGAGGACTGTTCAGGCCAAAGGGCATGCTGACCTGGTTTGCCTGGTAGGTAAACGAGGTCTCCCCTGCGACATCCACCAGCGACTCCATCCGGAGGGCAAAGACGCTCCCGTTGGATAGACCGCTGTAGGAGACGGTGATGGTATCCCCCTCCTGGATCTGGGACGGGCTGATGGAGATGGAGACGGCAGCGGCGCCCGGAACCAGGCAACAGAGGAGAGAGAGAACTATGATACACAACACGTTAAACCGCATATTCTCACATCGGATAATTCTCTCTCCAGGATACCTAAAAGTTACCGATACAGAAATCTACGAACGGCAGACTCATGAGGAACTGCAAATGATTGAGACGCCGACAAAAAAAAGTTAGTTTTCAGGGTTTTCTGGTGTAGTAGTAGACACCGACGGCGATCACAAGGATGATCACGATGGCGATGACCACGTATGTCCAGGGGAATCCTTCCGCTGGCGGGGTCACCGGGGCCGTCGTGGTGGGTGTGGTCGGTGTCACGGTCGGCGTTGTGGGTGTTACGACAGGCGTCACCGCACCGGGCTCAACAAAGAGACCGAATACGGTGAAGTGCTCAACGCTTGCGGTGACAGTCCGGGTGGCCGGATCGACGACCGTCGGGACGGTCTCCCACTCCCCGGCCTCTTCGTCGTACCACTTCACCACGAGCGATGATGCGTCATACTCCGCCGCCTGCATTATCTCGCTCCACTGGTCTGCATTGAACGTGAAGATGAGGCTGATGGCGGGATCAAACCTCGCTCCCGACGGCGAACAGACTACCGCATGGCCTGCGAAGGTGTAAGCGGCGCCGGACGGGACAGCGGGGAGATCGGCGGGGTCAAGGTCATTGACGCTGATCTCGGAGAGCGGGTTGCCGTCAGCATCCACAGCGTAGGTTCCAAGCGGCAGGTAAAGTTCGGCGATGCCGGATGGGCTGCGGATGGTGTAGGGCCTGAGGAGTTTCCCATCACTGCCGATCAACAGCGAGGAGGAGCCTGTCACAGGTGCAAATCCGCCACGGCCGCCGCCGCCGCCGCCGCTCGGAGCGGTAGTGGGCTGCGGAGTGGGGGTCGGAACCGCGCCGGCAAAGAGCTGCACCGAAGTGGAGCCGTAGGCGGTCAGATTCCCGCCGTTCTCAGCCAGCATGTGAACTCTGTAGGTGCCGCTGAGGAGGTCGGATGTGGGGATGTTCAGCGTCGCCGCATTGGCGGCCCTGGCCGCGTTCCCGTAACCTTCTGATATCCAGACGTTTGCACCGCTGTAGACCTTCTTCACCGTCTCGTTCCCGTCACCGAGCAGGTACATGCTCTGGAGGGACCCGGTTCCAAGCGTGGTCAGGTCGAGGGTCACATTGCCGGTGTAGGTCGAGCCTTCACGGATCAGCACCGCGGCAGCGTTCTGCGGGGCAGCACCGCCCCAGTTTACCACCACCGGGTCGCCAAGCGAGTACATGCCCGCCGACGTGGAGAACTGCGATGCCTCTTCAGTCACGACAAACGGCATCGCGGTGATGGCTGCGACCCGGTCGCTGTCAAGCGTGATGGCCATGATGACATACTCACCGGGGCCAAGCTGGGTCTGGCCGTAGCCGATTGGAAGACCCAGTCCATACGTGGCGGTATTGAATCCCGCGGAGAGGTCGTAGGAGTTTGCCCTGATCATGGTGGGGAGATCCGTATTGAAGGTGAAGCCTCCACGGCCGCCGAGATCGGTGGCAGTGCTGCCGGTGATCCTGACGAACTTGTATCCGTAACTCCCGCCGCCCTTGCCGTAGATGACGATCTTCTCCTTCGAGAGGGCCTGTTCAAGGGAACTCGTCGAGACCGATGAACTTCCGCCACGGAGCACCTGATCGACAAAGGAGCTGTTCGCCATCCCGATGATGATGGTGGCGTTGTCGATGTTCGGCACGTTGATAGCAAAGTTCAGCGTCCCGCCGGATGGTGCAACAAAGTAGGGCGCTCCGGTTGGGAAGGTGCCAGCGGGTATGTTGTCGTTTGCCCGGTTATCGACAACAACACCGGAACCTGCGGTCACCTGCTTCTGGAGGGTTCCAAGCGTCGGGAGGCTCATCTGGCCGGCGGCGCCGGAGATGGTGATCGCCTGAGCGACCTCGCTTGTAAAGACGTTATACGCCGCTGTCTTTGTCAGGTCCAGCCCGGCGAACGTCCCCGCGGAAGACTCGTTGATGTAGGCCAGGTAGTTGTTGTAGATGTGGAATGGAGAACTCGCTGCGCTGTTGCCCGCTTTATCAACGGCCGTCAGGGTTGCGTTCCGGTTGCCGAGGGTGTTGCCCTGCGCGGGGCCATACACGAGTGTGCCGGAGGGGAACGTGGTATTGGATGCCGAACCAATCCAGACCCGGTCAGGGTTTGCATCGGTCACGGTATAGGCGATATTCAGATTTTCACTTGCCTCGGGATAGCCGTCACCATCGGAATCGCTGATCCCTGTAACAACCACCACTGGCGGAACCGTATCCTTGGTGAATGTCTCCGTGGCGCTGACTACAGAGGAGTCGATCGTGCTCGTCCCGTTGACCACCACGGTGTGAACACCATCGGCAAGCGGTCCATAGAGGGTATAGTTCAGCCTTATCACGCCAGGTGAGGGCGTTGTGGTGTTGGCGGTCACATTAGTTCCATCAAGGAACATCCGCACCCCTGTCACCTCGACATAGCGCGCGGATATCACTGGCTCTGTGGCGTTCGTGAATGTGCCGTCCAGGTTAGGTTCAAAGGTGATACCGGACTCGGCAACGGTGATGCTGCGGATGGAAGAATTAGTGTTGCCGCTCGTGTCCGAGGCGCTGACCACCACTGTCGAGGCTCCAGTCGGGACGCCCGTTCGGGTGCCGCTAACGGTGTAGCCGCCGGCGATGGGTGTGATGGTCGGTGACGTGATCGCTACCCCGCCGACAGAGACACTGATAGTGGATGAATCGACACCGCCCACATCGGTGATGGTCGCGGTGACCGTCACGTCCTGCGGCACGGTTGCCCCCTCAGCGGGCGAGGTGATGGTTATGGTTGGTGGAACTTCGTCGAGGGTGGTGAAGGTGCCGTTGACGGTGGTGTACTGGGATGTTACATCAACGTTATTTTCCGTGATGGTCACCACTTGAACCCCTAATTCACTGCTTGATCCATCATTCTTCAGTGCGGTACAGTTTATCGTGAACAAGGGAACTGTTCCACTTAAACCTGCAACGTAAAAGGACGCAACCCTTAATTCTCCCCGAGATGGAACATTTACGGGCATAGCCGTCCAAGGAGGCACGGGCCGTGTAGGACTGTTTTCTGGATCTGAACTATTGTAATTAACTCGTAACACATCTGGATCATAATGTACATATACGGTAAATGAGTCAATCCCCACCGCATTGGTGGCACTAACAAGGATGTCATCACTTGTTCCCTGCTGAACATTATGTGCACTTTCGATCACGACCTCTTTGGTAGAGACCTGTGCAGAGACCGGACCGGTGCAGGCCACAAGAAGGACGAGTATAAGGCTCGCCCATAACAAAGATCTGAAATTCATACAATCCTCCTATAAATCAATCTTGTGTTCTTCTTTTTACTACCATAAAGATTGCGATTAGCACCCCGGCCAGAACCGGGACTGGTGAGAGCGGCGTAGTCTGTGATGGCTTCTCGGGAGACGCCGACTGATTCGGGGTCTCTCCCGTAACCATGGCCTCCCCGGTTGCCGGCGTCGTCGTCACGGTAACGGCGGGACTCCCGGCTGCAGGGATCGTCTCCGTCGCCGTCACTGTCACCGGCGGCACAGTCCCGGTAACTTCTATGGGTGTGGGTGGCACCCATGGAAGATCGATCTCAGGTGGAACGGTGGCAGCGGGTGAGGGAGCGGGTGTGACAATCCCTGGCGGTATATACACCGGTAGAGTTGGTGCCGTGGTGGGAACCGGGGTTGCAGGTTGACCGGCCACCGGAATCGGTTGAAGGTCATCATCGTAGAGTTCCTCAACCACCACCTCTGGCGAGAAACCGGGCTGAGCCACGATATTTGCAAGTACAATCCTCTGGCCTGGCCCGGCAGATGCTGCCGAGGCCGCTGCAATCCTCACAAAACCCTCTTCTTCATTGATGTTTGCTGCAGCAATGGTAAACGGATCAACCACGTCAACCTGAAAGACCTTGATTCCGGGATCGTAATTCAATTGAACAGCGTATGCACTCACGGTGATGGATTGATCGGATGTCACAACCAGCTGGAAAGCATCATCACCACTTTCAACCCCGACATCCACAGCTGAGGCTGTAGTAACAAGAAATAGCATGAATATGGCCAGAAACAATAGCCGCTTCATTGCGATTCTCCGAAAAATTAAATGGGTTGGTAGTGCTCATCATCAAGCCTGACCACGTGACGGACAACCCCCAATGCATCCTGCACATTAGCTTTTCCATCATTATTGACATCCCCATAGAACCTGTCATTGGTGGAAAAATCATCCAACCCTACAACATAACGGACAATCTGCAACGCATCCTGTACATTGACTCTCCCATCATACCCAACGTCACCAAGTTTTCGCCCGTTAAATTCAACGGCAATCTGGTCGACATCTCCCGTATTGACACCCTCGATCAAGAGGATGCCCTCAGAGATATTCCCTTTTACATCGAACGGACCCTGCCACACTGGAGGTGAAGCTGAAACGTTGTGATACCGGTATGTCACACTGTCATCGACGGTCGTAGAGTTGGGCCTCCAACCTGGCGTCGTTGGATTGACAACGGCTGTGGGCTCCCGCACCACAACCGGCACCTCCACCGCAATGGTGGCAGTCCCGCCGGTGCTGGAGATGGTCGAGTTGAAGGTCTTCTTCGCCGGAGTCACCGCACTCCAGTAGTAGAGGCTGTCCTCACTGATGGTATCGTTGATCTCCGGCGGCATGACCCTGACATCACCGGCATCGCCGACAACCATGGAGATGTGCGGAATGGTGGGATCGGTCGCAATCTGGGCGGAGTACTCGGTGGCCTCACCTGCATTGACGGAGAGGGTGGTGTTCACCGTGCCGCTGGTATGCATGATAGAGACGTTGTGGTCGCCCTCAAGCACCTCCCTGGTGATGTTGCTTGTTCCGCTTGCCACCTGCGTGCCGTCGATATAGAAATCGGCGTCTAGCGGTGCCAGGGTCTCATCGACCACAGAGAGGGTCAGGTTGCCGTATCCCTTCACATAGGCAGTGCCATTTCCAAGCGCCATGTTCTCGTCATCGTACATCGGATAGATGCGCGCCTCCACGGTCACATCACCGGGTTTCGTGAACTTCAGCGGGACATAGAAGTTCTTCACTTCACCGCTGACCACGCTCGGCTGCGACTCGTTATCGGAACCCGGGTAGACGTAGAGCGTCTTCGCCGTAGCGTTGTACATGTGAGATATGTTGACCCTTGATTCGTCATCCATGTAGTAGGCCATGTCTGCGGCCACCGGATCTCCATTAAACTCGACGCCCTCACCGGTCGGGATCTCAAGGATCAGCATCGTCCGGTTATCCCCTGTGTTGTTGACCGTGAAGGCCACATCGACCGTGTCATTTACGACAATCCTCCCGGTTTCAGGTGCCGGCACCGTCACGTCCAGGAAGAGGTCGGCCGCTATGGGGTCGATGAACTCATCGGGGATTGTTGCAAAGGCAACGGACTTTGGCACCTTCTGCCGGCTCTGGACGGCGACAACGAGCTCGGCCGCATCCGTCGTCGCTGTATCGCTCTTCTCGGTTATGGTGACCTTACCCGTGCGGTTTGCTCCCGCGGTGCTGCCGTAGAGAGCGGCGATCTGGCTACCGTCGAGGTTGAATGATACCCTGGGGTTGGCGTTGTTAAACGTGTAGGTCTGCGGTGCACGGATCTGCGTCCCGCTGCCGTCCTCCACACCGATCAGAACATTGAAATTGACGGTTGAAGGTATCTGGACCTGGGTCAGGGTGTTGATCACCGCCGCGGTTCCGCGGGTGTTGCCCCAGCGGCCGTTCGTGTCATAAACGCTCACCAGGTAACGGATACCCCCGCGAACGGTATCGTTCTCGGCCGGGAGGCCTGTCATGTTCAGGGCCAGCACCGCGTTTGCGGTGTCTTCGTACTGCGTCCAGTAGTCAGAGCCCCAGTGGTAGCCGTTGACGGCATCGCCCTGCTGGAGTTCAAGGAGCCTATCCTGGAGTTCACCAAGTTTCGCGTTTGCCTGGGTATTGAGGGTAGCGTTATCAGCGTAGTGGTCGCGGATGGCGTCTATACCGAATACGGCGTAGGCGACCGGCGTTGCGGGCTGGGAGTCGTAGTCTCCACGAACCAGATAGTCAAACGACCTGTTCAGCGACTCGTTCACCATCCGCTGGCCTTCAGGGGTCAGGTAGCCAAACTCACCGACAAACTTCTCGGATATGAACCCGGTCCACTCGTAAGAGTTGCTGATGTAGCCCCAGTCAGACCAGCCGCCGTTGGTCCCCTGCTTATTCAACAGCCAGACGGTGCTTGCCGTCAGGTTGATCTCACTTTCGTTTGTAAGGTCGAAACCCCAATATGTGGGATCATTATCCATGTCCTGCCTTAACTCGCTGAAGACATAATTAGGATAGAGTGTGTAGAACATCGATGGAGCCGAGTTCTGACCCCACGCCCAGCCACCGGACTGGTCACCGTAGTTAGTGTATATCGGCAGCTGCTGAGCGTTGTAGCCGTCCGGCGCCTTCATCTGGTTGTAGGCCTGTTGCATCTTGGCCTGGTAGGTGGCGTTGCGCTCATCGTTCAGCTGGCCGCGTGACTCGTAGTACTGCTTCACCCGCAGCACCGCAAGCGCCGGGCTCATCGTCTGCTCCGGGCAGCCATGCGGATAGCCGATCAGGTAGTCAAGCCCCTCAAGGGTGCGCCCCTCCGCTCCTGCAGCGGCGGTGATGACAACCTCGCGCCCCTCAAACGGCTCGCGGTTGAAGACATCAAACAGGATCTCGCCGCTGGCCTCATTATCCAGTATGGTCGAGTTGAGCACCTTGATGTCCACATTCTGTTCACGGACAACGATCGTGCCGTTCACATGGGTCTGCTCCCCCCGGGACTCAAGATTGATGGAGTAGTTGTAGGTTCCAAGCTCCCTCGGCCGTATAGAATACCACCTGACACTGTTCCAGGACGATGAGTAGGAGTAGATCGACATCTCTGCAGGGTAGTAGTAGTAAAGATCGAACGGCGTGTCCTTGCTCAGGTCAACGGCGGTGCCGTTTGCATACCAGATCGATAGGTTGGCGTTGACGTAGCCGGGCTGGTTGGCAGTGAAGTAGGTGCCAAGCCAGAAGTACTGGTCCTGAACTGCGGTGACGTTGTAGCCATACCACCTCTCCCAGTTCTGCCTGTTATCCGTCGTGATGTTCAGAACGTAAGGGTCGATCCTGACCTGAGTGCTGGCAGTGTTACCATCCTGGACATCATCGCCGGCGATCCCTGCCGTCAGGGTGTGGATGCCTGTGTCAGCAGGTTTCCAGGTGTCCACAGTGAAGTAGCGGCTCTGGTATGCCCCGAGAGCAACTTCATCCTGGCTCCAGATAACCGTCCCGCCGAGAGTGACGTTTGCCGAGACGTTCACCGGGGTTGCCTTCGGGTTGTTGATGTAGACGGTGAAGGTGACGTTGCTGCCCACGGCTGATGCTGTCGGCGCCCAGATATAGACACGGGCATCGGTTAAACGATCCTGCACGAGGGCGCCCTTCGTGATATCAAGTTCAAGGTATCTGTTGTTGTTGGTTTTGACGTAAGCAGCCGTTGTCGAACCGATCTCTGATTCCCGTCCTGAATTGGACTGGGCTATGAACCGGAGATTCACCACTTCTGTATCGGCCGAGAGGGAGAGACCGCTACCCTCTACCAGAAGACGCCCATAGCCTGTGCTCCGGACGCTCACGCCCGACTGCGCCCACTCAGCCCCGATGTAACGGGCAACCGATGGATCGTAGGTCACAGGGATGCTGAAGGAGACAACCGGTGCATCGCTTGAGATGTTTGAGAGCTCGATGGGAAACAGACTGCCCCCTTCGCTGATCACATTCAGCCGGGGGAAGATAACCGTCACCGGCTTAAAGGAGGCATACTCCTTCTCGATGGTCTTTGAGACCGTCCCGCTATCCGGGTATTTGATCCGCTCTTTAGGCTTCTCTCCGTTCGGTCCGGCGGCGTTTGCCTCCACGGTGTAGGTCACGCTCCCGGCATACCGATCGAGATTGATGGTCTCTGTCATTGTCCAGTCATCACCGGGCGGAAGAGCAGGGACATCATAGGTTTCGTTCACGCCGTTCTTTGAAACGCGGAGCCATGTTGGCTCAGAGTCTACGCCAGGGGCTATGTTCTCAACACCGTAGGTCACACGGTATGTGCCCGGCACCACATCCTCCTGGATGGTGGTGTTGCTGCTGGAAAGCCCGGAGACCAGCGTGATATCCAGGACCGGCCGGAGGTCGGTGTAGGTGACGGTTGTCTGCGCCTCAATGAAGTTGTTGTCGTAACGAATCTCCTCGATCGTGCGGTCAGGATTGATATCGATTGAGATCTGCTTCGTCCCGGGCGAGATATCGGCTCCGGCGGTTATTATCAGGGTCACGGAACCGGTCTCCTTCACCTCAACGACCTCGGTGCCCGAGTAGTTGGGATCGATCGTTATATCGGTAAAGATTGTGTAATTGGCGCCGGTTGCGATATCATCCGTAATTTTGTATTCCTCGCTTTCACCTACAAACGTGACCTGCGTCACGATCTCATCGGTCACACCGGCCCCGCCGATGTTTCCAATCACGAAGGTCGGGTTCATGTAGATGGTGCCGTTGCTGTACTTCTTGACATACTGCGGCGGTGCAGGGTCGAGGTATCCGACCAGATCAGGCAGCGGCGGTGGGGTGGTATTCAGCCATCCCTCTGTAACATGTTCAAAATGTGACTCGTTAAACTCAGTGCTGTAGGTTGCTTCCGGGTAGAGAGAGTAGTTGCCGGGAGTCTCTCTATAGGTGTCGAAATGGATCTCGGCTATCTGCACCGGTGCCGCCCCCACGGTAAAAGGTGCCGTGGTGGTGATTGCAAACTGCAGGTGTCCGGGATGATCCGCCATGTATGTGAGGTTGGCACCCGCAAGCGGCCCGGTGAGGTTGACGGACTTCACCGTACCGACGCCCTGACCATAGAACACCCATACACCGATCCCCTCGATCTCGTCAATGTTCGCCACCGATACCGGGATCACGGCGGGTTCGCCCGCTTCAACCGTCGCCGATCCGAAGATTATCGTTGATGCCGGGTTTGGCGGCGCTGCAACCGTCTCCTCTGCGGCTGCAGGGAGATCTTCATCGAGAGACGCTTCCGTCTCCGTGGGTTCAACATCAAGCCCTGGAGCAACCGTCATGCTCCCGTTCTCAGGAGCGGTCGCCCCCTCCGTCCCCGCGGCGGCAACACCGCCGATGAGACAGATTGAGAGGATACACATTATCAGAATCTGCACATAATGTTTCATACATCATCACATCCATGGCTGGCTATAAAACCCTTCCTGCGGCATGTGCCACAGAAGAGCATACACCTGTTCATCAGTCACTCCTGAAATTAAAGTGAGGTGATCTTCCCCACATAGTAGTAGGCGATCTTCGCTGCATCGGCGGCGTCCACCTTCCCGTCGCCGTTGAAGTCCGCCTCCATGTTCACGTCTGTTAGCCCGAGGGCCATCCAGGCCACCCGTGCAACATCCCCTATATCAACGCGCCCGTTCCCATTGAAGTCGCCCTTCACGTGGGGCGCCGTCATCTGGAGAGAGTAGCCCGAACGGGTGGTAAAGACAAGGTCAGGCATGCCGCCGCCGATCTCCCAGTAGACTTCCGCGTTCTCCGGCACATTCAACGTAAGAGTTGCACGCCCGTTTGCATCGGTCTCCTGAATACTTGCACCTCCGGAGTGCCCATAAATGGAGCCTCCACCATAGATCGGGTAGATCTCCCAGGCCAGGTAGACAGGTATACCCGCCTCACCGTTCTCCATCCGAACCTCGATGCTCTTTGACCCGGGGGTATCGTAATACTGCTCCGGCGGTGTCACTATGGAGAGGGGGGTTGCTGCGGTATAGATCGATATCCATGTCCAGGATCCCTGTGAGGCTAACTCCTTCATGTAATGGGTGATGGCGTATGATCCGTAGGTAACCGCACCTGCATATGAACCACCGCCGGTCGTATACTGTGAGGCAAGTGTCGTCGCGCCTGTACTGTAATAATGATGCATCCACCCCATCTGCCGGTTAACCTCGAAGATCCCGGGCATCGGGACGATCTCACCATCGGCGTTCGTGACGGTGGACGAGGCCACAAGGCTCCCGCCTACGTACTCCCCGCTCAGCAGGACGATCGGTCCCTCAGGGGAGAGTCTGAACGATCCATACGCATCGCCGGATAGGCCGACCACCTCCACCTGGTTGTAATACTCATAGTCTCCCGGGAACCGCACCGCTACCGGGATGGTGGCCGAACCGTAACCGTCGGTCCCGGTGGTCAGCAGCGTGCAGCCATCAGACGTGTAGAGGTAGACCGTCCCGGCCAGCGGTGCACCCGTATCAGCGTCCTTGAGGTTACAGCTGACGTCGATTGCATCTCCCGGATCAAACCGCTTTGTGGTCTCATTGTAGGCGCCGTTCCATGACCCCCTGATCGAGAGCCACCGGTCATGGGTCGCCTCTGGGGCAGTGGCGTGGTACATGAACGGATCCAGGTTGACCAGGATTAATGCAACGGTCTCATAATAAGAGTCATATTCCTGTACCACTATCCCCACGTATGCATCCTCTGGAACAGGGATGCTCAGTTTCCCTATACCGTTTGTGGTTGTAAAGGTGACCTGCTCCATCGTCGACTCCTGCAGGTTGCTGATCTCCTCCATGAACTCCGGGCTGAAACCTCCGGCCTCGCCTCCGCGAAGTCTTGCGGTCTCTTCGGGGAACTGTGCATAAAGCGACTTCACTTCAGCCTCACGGAGCCAGACAACAGACACCGAATGGGCGCTGTCTGCCACAGGGGCACCGCCGAGAGATTCATACATCTTGACCACGAACGTCGCGTTGCCGCCAGGTTCCGCCGATATGAAGTGCGGTGTGACCTCGGTGACCGTCTCCGTGTAATCGTTAAACTCGATCCAGCCCGCGTAGACCTCCGCCTCTGCGCTCACGTTACCCGCGGGATAGAGGTAGACAGGACTCCCGTACTGATCCTCTCCAAGCATCTCCCGTGTTATATCCGCGGATATCGTCCCGTTCACCGGGGTGAATGTCCGACTGTAGGAACCGATCTGCATCACCACATCACCGGTGTAGGGTGCCATGGTGACGGGGTCCACAAGCGTGTACCTGACTGTGGCGGTCGCGTTGACCGGCACCAGATATTCTTTGTAGGGTGTGTCAAAAGCCTTGAACTGGTCTCCTGACGGCATGGGTGCATTGGTATATACCCAATCCGAGATGGTATTACCGTGTGTATCGCTCACCGTGAAGGTGTAAGGATAACTAGCATAGCCCTCTTCCACCGGCACGAACGAGGCGATGGCCAGCCCGTTCTCATCCGTCATCACGGTGATGTTAAGCACGGTGGCGGTGGAATTTGTTACTCTAAACCAGATCTCTTCACCGGCAACCGGCCCATCATCCCAGGCAATCGCGGTGATGTTGTTCTCAACGCCGGGCTTGAGGTATGTGTATGCGCACCCGGCGTACAGCCCTGGCTGATCATACTCCGGAGGCTGGAGCGGCGTGACATTTCCCACCGCCGCCCAGGCGCTCACCCGGCCGGCACCGTAGTCGGTGTCGGGACCGGTCGGGCCGAGGTCGATCGCCGTCCGCTGGAGAACTGATCTGATCTCGGCGGGGGTAAGCGAACTGTTCACATCGAGCATCAGGGCAACCACCCCCGAGACATGGGGACAGGCCATGGAGGTGCCGGACATCGCCGCGTAACCGCCATTATTGTAGGTTGATACAACATACGTTCCGGGAGCGACCAGATCCGGCTTTATCCTCTGGTTTGCGCCCCATCCCGCAGGGCCGCGGCTGCTGTACCCCGCTATATAGTCAATAGACTCATCAATCGCTCCGACGGCGATTGCCTTCTCCGCGGCGGCGGGAGCGCCGATGGTGCGAAGCCCGTAATCTCCTTCATTCCCGGCTGAGGTTACCACCACTGTGCCGTTCAGATCGACTATCCGGTTCACAGCCTGCGACTGAAGAGACGTTCCGTTATCCGCATAACAGGTGGTGAGGCTGAAATAGACCGGGTACTCCTCGGTGATGCGGCTCCAGCCGTAGGGAGTCCACTCACCAACATCCTCTGCATCGTCGCAATACCCGATCTCGGGGATCGCCATCTCGTCGACATACCAGCCATACCAGGCAACGCTATAGTCGGTTACGTAGCTGAGGCGTAACTCGATCACCCCGCCGCAGTATGGTGTCAGATCGACGGTCGAGACGCCCTGCCCCACACCTGTAAAGGTGAGGAGTGTGTCCCACTCTTCGGTCTGTGGGTTGTAAACCTCAACATAACCGTTATCCCAGCCCTCCTCGATGTCATACCAGGAGGTGATATTGAAGGTGGCCGATTCCACTTCCGTGAGATCGAACTCACGTGTCAGGGTGTTATAAAGGCCATAACCGGATCCCGACCACCATACATGGTCGCTTGCGTTGAGCGAGGGGTTCTCTATGCGGAGCGTCCAGTTGCCTGGATCGAGGGGTTCATCTCCGATGTACTTCACCATCCCCACATAATCGGGCACCGGAGTAGTCCACCAGTCGCAGTCCACACCCGGGTAGACCTCTCCAACGGGCGTCTCCAGGGTGACCTCCAGCGCGGAATAGAGCGGCGCCTCCACCTCAAGGGCAATAAAACCCGGGTCGAACCCATCATTCCAATTTTCAACAGGGATCTCGATCTCGAGGCCGGAGGCATCGATGGCCTGGTAATCCCCATCCTCATAAAACCCTATGCTCCCACCGCTGTAGGATATCACATCCGCCCCAAGTTCCACGGCGCGTTCAAAACCGCGGATGACGGTAGAGGTGTTTGCACTCCCATCCGAGTCGAAGACCTTGATACCGATCAGGCGAGCTCCTGGCGCAACCCCGGTCTTTGTCCCGGATGCACCCGTCCCCGCGATCGTCCCGGCACAGTGGGTGCCATGGCCGTGATCGTCGTAGGGCTCTTGAAGGCCGTTTACGAGGTCATCCCAGCCGTCCACCTTGCCGGCGAGGTCGGGGTGATCGGCATAGATCCCGGTGTCCACAACGGCCACGGTCACCCCGGTGCCGTTAAACCCGTTCTCCCAGACCTCGGGCGCCTCGATCCAGTCCACGCCCCAGGCGATATCCTCTGAGTCCATCGGCGGAGGGTTGATGTAATCGATCGTCTCGCCCGCCGGTTTGTAGAAGTTAATGCCACGCTCACCCTTCTCCGAAGGGGTGTCGGCATCGATGGTGACAATCCGGTCCGGCACCACCATGGCAACATCGCTTCGGGCAGCGATCTTCTGCACCTCCTCGGGACTGAGGGTGGCGGCAACAGCGTTAACCGACCATAGCGGTGTCACATCAGCAGCGCCCATCTTATCCAGGGTCGCTATCACGTCTCCCTGGGACTGATCGGCAAACGCCGCAAGTTCAGCAGGCCCCGCGCTTGCAGGAGCCTGCTCTTTCATCACGATTATCACATGCTGCGCCTCACCGGTGAGCGGTGCAGCAGACGCAGCCCCTACCAGAAGCAGGGAAAGCAGAATGAGGTGTAGTATAACACGCACGGCAACCACATCTACATGAGTGAAATACCCTATTTGTATTAAACCCTTTCATTCACCGGGGCTGATCATCCCCGCGTCATGTCAACAATCCTCCCCCGGCCAAAATCCATTCATTCACCGGAGATGGGAGAGACGCCTCGACCCCTGCCGGATCACCGCGGCATTTTAGCATGCGCCGCCCCAGCATTACGTCATATAAAAAGTTATGGTTACCGTCTCTGAAAGATACATAGAGCAGCCGTGATAATAAGGGCAAGAACGGCTGCAACCGTGGAGAGCGGTGCTGGTGCCGGGGTCGTCGGTGTTTCATCACCAGCATGAGTTGGAGGGGCGGTCGCCGCGGTTTCAGGGGTCACGGTTTCATCACCTCCGGGTTGCGGGGTGGTCATCACCGGTGCAGGTGTCTCACCGGTTCCAGCGGTCATGGTGGTCGCCGCAGGTGCCAGCGTAGATGTCTCGCCGCCCCCTGCGGCAGACCCGGTTCCACCTTCACCTCCGCTGCCCGCCGCTGCTGTGCCGGCGGTAACCTCGCCTGCGGCAACGCTCTCAAACGCGATCGAGGCGAACGCCGGGAAGTCGCTCCAGCGGGCATCCTCAAGTGTCAGAGAACTCGAACCGCCTCCCGCCGCCGAGAAGGCCGCCTCCACCAGCGGTGCCGGGGACGGTATATCGACGGGGTCGGGAAAGATCACCAGCACCCTGGCCCGCCCCGCTTCGTTCGTGTTCAGGGTCATGGATGCATCGGCATACGCTGACGCCAGTTGTATCCCATCAAGGGTCACCACACCCGGATCATACCGGAGATCGAACTGGACGCTTGTGGCCTGAGATATGCCCGAGACCATCACAGGCAACCATCTCCCGTCCGCCGACCCGGAAGGCGCCTCAAGCAGGGATGCAGCCTGCACACCACCCGCAAGCGAGGTGCAGAGTATCAGAAGGATTGCAAGGCTTCGTGTTTGCATGATATAACTCCATTGTGAGAGTGCATAAAAATCTGCTGCTATGACCGGATGCCTCGGGGCCATCAAACCAGTACCCCAACGGCTTTATATCCTCTCCGTGGGCGGATTCGGGGCGGCCGGGAGGTGGGGGTGATCGATGAATGCCGTTCAACCAGAGACGTAGGAGACAGGGGAAGGGGCGTTCCGCCCCCTCCCCGTCAGCCCCACCCCCACGGGGCGATTCCCCATAGACACAGTGCCAGGGAGGAGGCAACCTTTCTGCCGTCAACGCAAACACTCTCACCGAGATACTGTCTCCCCCCCCCGTGCGCGGCTATCCGGGGCTATCGCCACACACTCGCCCGCCCCCGGGATGATGGGAGTGGTCAGCCGCAAAAAACGTTCGCCGCGGCGGTGATTTTTAGGTATCAAACCATGAGCAGCTGGTTCGGTGGTCTCGCGTCGGGGTACAGGTTCCACCGTGTGGATTTACTCTCCCGGCATCCGCTTGCAGGTGTACAATATCCCGACTGTGGGAGACCTGGAGGCGGAGTTCCACATGAGATCAGGACGATGAAGGTTTTCGCAAGAAGATATCTTACACCCCGCCCATCCCGCCGGGAGAGGTGTAAACCGCCGGCAGGTATACAGTTCCCCGCGAAGCCACCTCAAGACCGCGCAGCACCCTCAATCGCTCTCGCAATCTTGATACATCTACGGCACAGAGATGTCTGAACGGATAACCCATGGAGACCCCCGAAGAACAACCCCTGATCGCACAGGCCGCCGGGGAGATACCCGGCGACCTGGTCGCGGTCGCGGCCGCAACAGTCGCGACCCTCGCTTGCGTCTACGTCCCTATTTTAAACGAGACCTTCCTTCGGATCGTCTTCGGGGTGGCGATGGTCCTCTTCATCCCCGGCTACGCCCTGATCGCCGCGCTCTTTCCGGCGCGGGACGACCTTGACGGCATCGAGCGGGTAGCGCTCTCCTTCGGGCTCTCGATCGCGGCAGTCCCGCTCATAGGACTCGGGTTGAACTACACACCGTGGGGGATCCGGCTCGACCCCATCCTCGCATCCCTCACCCTCTTCACCCTCGCGATGGCCGGCATCGCCTGGTACAGGCGTCTCCTCCTCCCGCCTGCCGACCGGTTCCGCGTCCCGGCCCGGGAGATGGCTGCCGCCGCGTGGGCCGAACTCTACGACCCCGAAGCCTCCCGGCTCGACCGCGCCCTCTCGGTCATCCTGGTGATCTCGATCGTCGCGGCAGCCGCAACAACAGTATATGTCATCGTGGTGCCAAAAGAGGGCGAGCACTTCACCGAGTTCTACATCCTGGGGCCGGGGGGAAAGGCCGCCGATTACCCGACCGATTTCCCCGCCGGCTCGATCCAGACGGTTATCATAGGTGTAGGAAACCACGAGTACCGTAACATCACCTACACAATCGAGACCCTCCTCCTCAACCAGACGTTTGACACCCGAACGAATACCTCGACCATCCATGCCGTCGAACCGCTGGAGAGGTTCAGCCTCACCGTCCCCCACAACGAGACCCGTGAGGTTATCTGGAACTTCACGGTCGCCTCGACCGACTACAACCGGCTCGAGTTCCTGCTCTTCAACGAGACGGTGCCGGACGATTCAGTCACTGGCAGCGACCGGATCAACGCAAGTTACCGCGACCTCCACCTCTGGATCCGGGTCAGGCCCCCGGCCTGAGTATAAGCCGGATCGTTCCCCTCTTCTCATCGACGCTGACGTGCTCGATCCTCGTCGGCTCTCCCGTCCCCAGGGCTGCGATAGAGGCGATCAGGCTGCAGACCGGGCAGCCGACCATGGTGCAGCACTTCGGCGATGCCGCCCTGACCGCCCGACAGCCGGGCATCAGCCGGTAGCCGGCGAGGGTGACAACAATATTATCGCCGTCGCGAACAGCCCGGGTCTCATCCGCAACCTCGAGGAGGTCGTCGCAGACCTCGGTTATGCAGGCAAGCAGCCCGGCCATCTCACCTGGGATCTCAAGGGCGTGCTTCTGCCGGAGCCGTGCCAGGAGCGGGGCGCAGGTCGGGGTGATCCGGACGGCGCACGACCCCTCCTCTGTTACGAACGAGTAGTCATCACCGGTCACCGCCGGGAGACTCTCACCAACAGGGATGACCTGGACAACCGACCCATCCTCACGCGGGACGAACCGGCCGTCGCCCTGAACCCCGAGGTCGGCGCAGAGGGTCGCTATGTTGACCGTCCCCTGTGCCGCCAGCAGGGCAGAGAGCCCGGGGTCCAGCGGCTCGCCCTTGTAGAGCGCAAGAAGGAATACACCCGCGATGAAACACCCGGTGCCCGCCAACACCAGGGTTGCCGTGGTGATATCCCCCCGGCCGGCGATGGTTGCAACGATCAGGAGGGCGGCAGCCGCGATGATGAGGAGAAAACCTCCCAGGTAGGGGTTGTTCCAGTTCATGCCTCACCCCGCGCCCGGAGGCTTAGCCGGTAATCATAGAGGCTGAGCGCAAGGTAGCCGCAGACGAGCGCCGCCGCCAGAACCAGGAGAGAGGCCACGCCACCGGCAACAACAGCCGCGGCAAAAAGGGCGGCGGCAACCGCATAGACAGGGTAGCCCCGCCGGTCCTCAAGATACAGCGCCAGAACAACGACCTGTATGATGAATGCGGCAACGACGCTGCCGGCGGCAACCACCAGAACCTCGCCGGCGCAGAGGAGCAAAAACCGCCGGTCAAACTCCATCAGATCACCTCCACGGCGTCTACGCCCGGGATTCCAGAAGCCATGCCGGCCGGGGCAAAGACCACAACCCGCATCCCCCGGGCCTTTGCCTCGCCGACGACCTGGACAAGGTGGCTCCTATCCCCGGGAAGAAAGAGTGAATAGACCCGGAGTTCCGAAGCGTCCGCCCGGCCGAGCGCCTCCCGCACAACTGCCGCAAACGGCGACCCGCTCTCCCGCGCAAACGCCGCCAGGACGGCGCCTGGCCTCCCCCCGCAGGCCGCCTCCCTGCTGATACTCCGGGCGCGGGCCGCAAGGACGGCCGGACCCGGCGCCCGGTACAGCGAGATCCGGGGCTCGACGGGCTCAAGCCCGGCAAGGACAGAGAACGCATCCCTCACCTCCTCCGTTCGCGGGATGAACCTGACGATCTCCGGGCCGGCAATCACCAGGATGGAACAGCCATCACGTGATCTGATCGCACCCTCGACCGCCCCCGAGACGGCCGCCATTAACCTGGCAAAGGACTCCCGGTCATCTGCCCTGGCCGGAAGGTCGACCAGTATCAGCGGCGCCCCGCCCTCAAGCCCGGTCAGCTGCCGCACGTAGTATGTGCCGCGCCTGGCGGTCACCTTCCAGTCGATCTGCCCGGGGTCGTCACCCACGGCGTAGGGCCGGAACCCCCTGACGCTCTGTCCTGTAAGCCTCGTCCGGCGGTCGACCTCAACCTCTCCGCCGCCGGCCCCATTGCCGCCGCCGTCAGCGGATCTCATCACCGCCGGGAAGACCCGGAGGTGGGGGGCGCGGAAACCCCGGACGATGAGGTCGCGGGAGAAGAAGGTGTCGCTGGCAGAGACCACAACCCCCCCAAACGACGTCTCTCCAGGCGCCATGACCCGGAGGGTGTAGGTTGCCGTCTGCCCGGGTGGAAATAGCGGGGGTTCAGCGGCGGCAACCGCCGGCGGGATGTCGCGGACGCTGACCTTCATCCCCGACGGAATCGTGCAGTCAACCCGCACCCCGACTCTCACGGCCGCCCCCTGCCGGAGGATCGTCCGCCCGGCAGTCCGCTCGACCGAAAGAGTGTTGACGACGACCGCGATATCACGCTCAAACCGCCAGCCGCGCCAGATGAGGAAGATGGCCAGGGAACCGGCGGCCAGGGCCGATGCGGGGCTGGAGACCAGTATCGCGACAACGGTGAGCGCCAGGGCCAGGGCCGCAACGCCCTCAGCCGTCCGGGTCGGCTGGATCATGCCTCAGGACACCTCGACGCTATCCAGGATCTCGTCGATGACCGCGTCCACCGCCAGGCCGGTGATCGTCGCCTCACGGGTGAGGAGGAGGCGGTGCCTGAAGACCGGGTGGGCGAGTTCCCTGACATCGTCCGGGATGACATAATCCCGGCCGTTTAATGCAGCCAGGACCCTCGACCCCCGGACAAAGGCGATCGAGGCCCGGGAACTTACGCCAAGCCGGATATCGCTGTGCAGCCGTGTGGCGGTGACAAGGTCGCGTATGTAGGCCATGACCGACTCATCGATCCGGATCTGCCGCACGGTTGCAGCCATCTCCGCCACGTCCGCGGGGCTGAGGACCGGTCCGATCCGGTCATGGTAGATCCTCCAGTCCAGTTCCCCTGCCTGCTCCCGGCGTATGACCTCAAGCTCGTTCTCCGCATCGAGGTGCGTCAGGACGGCGCTGAACATAAACCGGTCGCGCTGCGCCTCGATCAGGGGGAACGTCCCCTCGGCCTCGTGAGGGTTCTGGGTTGCGATGACAAAGAATGGATGGGGGAGAGGGTAGGTCTCCCCGTCGATCGTCGCCTGACCCTCGCTCATAGCCTCGAGGAGCGCGCTCTGGGTCTTAGGGGTGAGGCGGTTCATCTCATCGACCATAAGGAAGTCTGCAAAGATCGGGCCTTTCTGGAGGATAAACTCGCTCTTGTTCCGGTCGTAGACCCGTACACCGATGATGTCTGCCGGCTGGATGTCCACCGCGCCCTGTATGCGCTTGAAGTTGTAGTTTATCAATCGCGCGATGGTCTTGCAGATGGTGGTCTTCGCCGTCCCGGGGACGCCCTCGATCAGGAGGTGGCCGCCGCTGATCATCGTGACAAAGATCGCCCTGATGAGGTGGTGGTTCCCGACCACTATCTGCCGGGTGGTCTCCTCGACGGTTCTGTAGGTGTTTGCAATCGTCTCTATGCGTTCTGTCAGGTTGTTGTTCATTCTCTCTTCCTCCCAAACCGCCAGGCTACCGGCAGGATGATGAGGGCTGCCATGGCGGCCACGGCCGCCGGCCTCTCCGCTATCCAGGCCAGGGTGTTGATGATCGGGTTTCTGCTGCCGGTCCTGCTGTGCACAGCGTCGATCTGGACCGGCTGGAGATTCTCTATAAACTTCGGGTTCTCGGGGAGCATGGCGTTGATAAACAAGCTTGCATCGCCGAGAACTATGAGGTTTCCCTCCTGGGCGCATACAACACTCCGCCCGAAGGTCTCGCCCTCACCAACGCGGCCGTCAGCATCGACGTCATCCCAGGTGAGGACAGATGTCTCTATGAGCGGTTCGCCGCCCTCGACCTCCGCAGGACGGTTGAGGAGGACGGTCTCGACACCGGCAAAGAGGGTGTCGTTCCCGACGACGTAGCCCCTGAACAGACCGGGATGGGCATAATCGCGCTCAAGGCTCGATAGATTCCCGGGCCGGACGCGGATCTCGCTTCCCAGGTCAGCGAGGAGAGGGTTTGCAGCCCCTTCTTCGTCGGCGATGATGACGCGGCCACCACCGTCCAGGAACGCCCGGAGGTAACCGACCTCTTCAGGTGTGAAGGGCCGGTCGGGCGCCAGGACGAGGAGGGTTGAACCGGGGTCGAGGCGCGAGAGGTCGCGGACCTCCTCCACAGGGAGACTGGATGTGCCGTTCCAGCCGATGTTGTGCCGGCTGAACTCCTCGGTTGTGGTGGTTGTGTGAAGGTAGAGTGCGCCGCCGGCCAGGAGCAGAACCAGGAGGACCACCCGCGTCTCACGCTGCATCAATCATCCCTCCCGAGCGCCTCCCGCTCCATCGCACGGAGTTCTTCATCTGTGGGGGTCTCCCCGGCGTAACGGATCCGTTCGTAGCGCTCGAAGAACGCGGCATGATCAGGGGCGAGCCTGGCGCACTCCCGCGGCGTCTTTGTGGCAGGGATGCCAAGCCTCTCACGGAGCGCCCGAAAGAGGAGGGTTGCTGCATCCCGCGGCGGGAGACCCTCGATCTCCACCGACGGACCCGTTTCTGCGATCTCCGGCGGCGGTTCGATATCGGGCTCTTCCGGGACAGGAGGCTCCGGAGGCAGGCCCCGACGCCGGATGTACCACCCGGCACCGAGCGCGGCGGCGATGGCGGCGATGAAGGGAAACGGCGAGAGCCCCTCGCCCCGAACCTGGATGGACACAACCCCGCTCCTTGAGGAGTTCAAAGGATAGCCTGCGGCGTTGAACTCCGCCCGGACGGTGTGCTCCCCGCCGGTAAGGATGAGCGTTCTTGCGTAGGTGCCGTTGCCGTCAGTCTGTGTGCTGATGAGCGTCTCGCCGTCCAGACGGAGGAGGACGGGGGCCTCCTGGACAGGCCGGCCATCCTCCGTTGTGAGGTTTCCGGTGCAGGCAACGGCCGTCCGGTTCACCTCCGCGATGGCGAGGCTGATATTCGTCTCTGCAGGCAGGACATCGAATGTCGCGACCTCGGAGAAGATGGCGCCGGCGGTGGCGTAGACCAGGTGCGGCCCTGCCAGGATGCGACCGATCCTGTAGGGATAGGCGTAGGCGGCGTTCTCATCGAGGGTGGTGTTTCCGGCGATCCTGCTGTCAACGTAGATCGTGAGAGGAGTTCCGGGAACACCGTCCGCGTATCTCCCGCCGATGGAGAGGTTCTCGCCGTAACGCCCCTCTCGGGGTGTGACGGAGATGTTGAGGGGAGAACGGGGGGCATCGGCCTGCCAGTCTTCCGCGGCGCCGGCAACCTCTGCGATGACCTCAACGCTCTCCTGGTAGGGGGTGGCGTTGGCGCCGTAATGCGCGGCGATCCTGGTAGTCTCGGGCTCACGCTTCGCGTAGGCGGTGTAGGTCTCCCTCATCTTCTGCCGCAGGGCCTCGCCTTCGTAGACGACCGCCATCTTCTGGTCGCCGTCCAGGACCTCGATCTCGAGGCTTTGAAGTTCATCAAGACGCTGGCTGTCGTTCAGGAGCGCCGCCAGCGCCTCCTGGTTCTGCCGGTTGTTCTTCTGGAACTCGGCGATATCGGTCTCTGAGAGGTCGAGCGTGACGACAAGCCGGTCAAACTGGCCTGAGAGTTCGGAGTACCGGGCGAGGTCGCGTTGAGCGCTCTCATAGTCTTTGATCTTGATCGTGAGGGCGAGCGTCCCTGTATGGCCCAGGAGCTCATCCATCAGGGGTATAACGGATGCCGCATCACCGGGGGAACGCTTCTCGATGCTCGAAGGATCGGCGTGGGCGGCGGTTGAGATATTCTCAGCCGCGTAGAGGACGGGGTCAACCGCTTCTCCGGCAAGGAGGAGGATGAGCAGAACGGCTGCGGCCGCGAGGATGATATGGGACGTCCGGGGTCTCATGCAGCAATGATCTCCAGGATTTTCTCTGCGACGATGTAGGCGAAGATGGCAACTTCCACGATGATAACGTAACCGAGGTAGCGCATGTAGCGCGGCCGCGAGAAGGCGCCGTCGATCAGGACGGCAACGACCAGGAGGCCTATGAGCGAGAGTACGAAGAATACCTCGAGGTCGAGCGTCCGGTTGAGGATCATGAAGAAGGTGACAATCAGGAGCCATACCGCAAGCACGGCCGCTGCATGGTACTTCTTCGCACCCGCCATTGTGATAATTTGTGGCGTTTTAACAGATAATAATATTGAAAACCGCCAGGCCCCATGAGAGAGGAAGCAAACGAAATGGCGGTGACCAGAAAAGGAGAAAAACTCAGTAAAACCTCCCGGTGAGGATCGTCACCACAATCCTGCCGTGGCAATGTGAACCACCCCGCGCCTTCTGGCCGGGGTCTATAGTCCAATCGTTGATTGGATGGGTTCCCCTCTAGATCGCCACCCACACTTGCCTTGCAGATCGGGAAGTGGGCGAGCGGTGGTGCAGGAAGCGCCAGGGGGTTCTGCGAGGGGCACCATCCAGGCAGCATGATACCTCAGGACGGGAAATTTGAGCCTCTCCGCTGGAAATTCCCCTGACGAACCCTCCACGGAGGGATGGTTGAGACCATCAAACCAGTTTGCTCATGGTTTGACGCCACCGAACCACCACCGCGGTGAACGTTTTTTGCGGCTGACCACCGCCATCATCCGGGGGCAAGCAGTGAGGGGCGATTGAGCCGGGGGGGCGTGCACGGGGAGCAGGAAAGGGATCCCGCTTGGGGGTGTTCACACTGGCGCAGAAAGGTTGCCTCCTCCCTGGCAGTGCGTCTATGGCGAATCGCCCCCGTGGGGAGGGGCTCGCCGGGGAGGGGGGAGGCGAAGACGGCTCACCCCGCCCCTGTCTCCTGCGTCTCACCGGGAACGGTATTCTAGGCGGGAATCAGACCACCCCCACCTCCCGGCCGCTACCGCGGCCTCCTCCCGCCCCCCTCAAGGGGGCGGGCAGTCTCTGGCGATAGCCCCGGATACAGTGCACGGGGAGCAGGAATTACCTGGAAGTTTTCTCGCCCGAAACCGCGTGTGGAGATCCCCTTCCCCTCTCTCCTCCATCTCACCCGGATACCCCCTTCATCAGTCTTCCGTCTCCGCATCTCGCAGGAATGGCGTCTCGCAGAAAACCCCGGCCGCCCACCCGCACCGGTTTGGGGAAGGTGCACGGCGATGCCATCACCCGGAATCCGTCCGTGGAGAGGTTTATCAAACCTGAGAAGCATTGGTTTGGTCTCCTCCGGTTGCCCTCCATGAACCGTAAGAGACAGAATCAACGAAATTTGCCCCTTCTGATAGGCAAGCTTTATAACGATCCAGACAAAACAAACCCTCACCGGGGGGTGAGTCGATGTCGGCGAAGAAACCTATCAAGGAGAAATACAGCGAGACCCAGAGGAGAATCCTGCGCCACCTCAAAGCCGGATTGCGTGCAGGCAAATCCTACTTCAAGTCCAAGTATATCGCACTCGATCTCGGCCTCTCTCCAAAAGAGGTCGGCACTAACCTTGCCATCCTCTCTGAGATCTGCGATGACCTGGATATCAAACGCTGGAGTTACTCAAACAGTACCACCTGGCGGGTAACCCCTCGCCCATCATAATTTTATCCAGGAAAACCCACTCTTCCTGTATGAAGATCGTGGAGTTTGAGGCAACCATCGAGTTTGTGGCAAACATCAACGAGCAGAAGGACTGCCTGATGTCCCAGGACAAGAACTACGAAAACCCGGAAGTTCTCTGGTTCAACATTGACGTCCCGAAAGGGCACGGTGTAAAGGCCGGGGACAGGGTCAGGGTGACGGTTGAAAAGATCTAAACGGCTCTCTTAACTGCAACCGCCGTATCAACCCATGTACCGCCAAAGGCAACCGGCTGCGGTTAGTCCAGCATTGTGCCTATCAAAAACCGCAGGGAGAGCCAGAGAGAGCCCGGCTCTTACCGCGTGGCCGGCAGATACTCAGGGAGCGTCTCCAGGGTGATGCGGTATGAATCGATATTATCCACGCTCACGATGAGGTAAAACTCCTTCCCTCCCATCTCGACGTTTTTGATGATGCTGCCCGGATAGTAGAGTTCAGCCCCTTCAACTATCGTCCCGCTCTCAAGTTCAACGAGAGCCATCCGGAAGCGGGCCGCCTCGGGCCACACCGTGGCTGAGACGCTGCAGTTTAGCCTCCACACCGAATATGGAACGTAGAAGGCCTCCGTGATCCCGCCCCTGCTCTCCTCTATCCAGGCGAACGCTACTGCCCGGTGGGCTCCCTTCCAGGGCGGGTCGGAGCCACCATACCTGGTAAGGTTCTCCGGGAGGTAACAGACGGGGTAGTCCCAGACGCTGGTCGTGTAGGTGATCCTGAACGGTTCAGGCAGGGCAATGGTCGGTGTCGGGATAAGGGTAGGGGTGGTTATAGGAGGGGTGGGCGTCGTAACAGGGGTCTCCGGAACCCCTGATCCCGGCTCCGCTGCCGGCGGTCGAAGGAGCAGTGCTACCGCGGAGACGATGATCAGGGCAGCAATGATACTGAGGAGATCTCCTTTATCCACAGACTTAAGGTGGTGTGGACATTAAAAAGACCTTCGGGTTTACCGCCACGGCAGCAGCAGATCAAGCGTCCTGCATTCGGGGCAGGATCAGCCTCATCTCAGAAGATAGAACGTAAAACATAAGCGTTAATACCTGGCCGCACCAGCGTCTTGATGGAGGAAGCATGGACGTCACAGAAGTGCGCACCTGGGTGATCTTTTACCTGCTATCGTTCGTGGTGCTCCTTGTGGCAACACTCATCACAAGCCAGGGCAGCCAGCTCTGGATCAGCCTCATGCTCATCATCATCGTCGTCGGTGTAAACTTCTTCCTGCTTGTCACCGAACTAAAGCGCTACCAGGCGAAGGAAGCGTTCCTTAAGCGAATCTCAAAGATCGTCAAGGATAGTAAGACGGAAGGGGACTCAATCTCACCAAAATAACTTCAGGCTGCCTTCCTGAAGATCTTCTGTGCACTGTTATACGGCACAAAAAGGTGTTCAACCTCTCTTCCCAGGTACTCGGTCTTACCCATGACGTAGTAGCCGCCAGAAGCAAGCGCCGAGTAAAACAGATACGTAAGATCGTTCTTCTGCTTCTCGGTAAAGTATATGGTGACGTTTCGGCAGGTCACGATATCGAGGTACCTCGCGACGGCCTCCCCAGACATCAGATCGTGCTCACGAAACCGCACGAGGCTCTTGATATGAGGGCGGACTTCAAACGTACCATCGTCGCGACTGATGAAATGTTTGCGAATCCTCTTTTCATCCACGTTCTCAAGCGTTTTTGAATCATAAACCCCCGCAATGGCTTTCTGCAGCACAACGGTATCGATATCGGTTGCATATATTGTTACGCTGATATCTTTACGCAGCGCGAGCAGTTCGTGAACCAGTATGGCGATCGAGTAGGGCTCCTCACCCGTGGCGCAGCCCGCGCACCAGATCCTGATCGAGTCCCTGCGGCGTGCAAGATCTGGCAGAATCTCCCGGCGCAGCACCTCGAAGACCTCAGGGTCGCGGAAGAATTTGGTGACGTTTATGGTGAGAGCGTTGCGGAGGAGTTCATGCTCCTGCGGGTTTGCCAGCAGGTAGCGATGGTAGGCCTCAAAATCAGCGGTGTTTGTAAGCCTCATCCTGGAGAGGAGGCGCCGCTTTATATAATCCTCTTTGTAGTTCGAGCACTTTATGCCGAGCAGCCGCTCGATGGTCCTCTGGAGCGAGGCAAACTCATCCATTGGACAGTTTCACACTCGTGCCGGCAACCCCCGGCCTACTGAGCGCCATGATAGTTTCCACCAAGATCGTTGATCACTTTCTGGACATCAAGCCAGATTATGAGACTCTCCGTCTTTGCGCTTTCTGCACCCCCCATCTTGATGATCGCCTTGATGTAGGAGCTGATGGATGAGGTGATGCTGTCATTGATTCGCTCGATCTGATCCTCGCGGACGGATATTACGCTGTGAACGTCATCAACTATGATCCCGACGTTCGACCCGCCCGCCACCTCCGGCATCAGCACCACAATCTTCCGGTTCTCCGATTCCCCTGAATCAGGGAGGCCAAGAAGGTCGCGCAGGTCGATTATGTTTGTGATCTCTCCCCTGAGGTTGATGATGCCCGCAAGGTATGGAGGTGCACGTGGAAGGGGGGTGATTGGCATCATCTCCACGATCTCCCGCGCAATCTTAATATCAAGTGCGTAATGCTCCTTCCCGAGCTGGAACTCCACCACATCCACGGATGCTGCCATCGTCTCCTCCTCAGTTCAACTTGAACCGCATCATCGCCTTTCTGAGCTGTTCGGCCATGCTTGCCAGTTCGTGTGAGGCGCTCCCGACCTCCTCCGTCGAGGCGCTGACTTCTTCGGCGAGCGCTGCCATATCCTCCGTGCGGTCCAGGCTCTCTTTGGTCATGTGAGTGAACTCATCCATCTTCTGCATGACATTGTTCGTGGATGTGGCCTGGTCCTCCGTAGCCTTTGTGATCTCGCTGATGCCGTGGGCGACAACCTCCACGCTGTCGACGATCCGGTTCAGGCTCGCGATAACCTTGTTGACGCTCTCGATGCCTGCCTGGATCTCCTTGTGGGATGCCTGCATCGACCCCGTCGTCCTCTCGGTGCTCGCCTGGATCGTCCGAATAAGGTCTTCGATATCCTGGCTTGCCCGCTTGGACTCCCCCGCAAGGTTCCTGATCTCCCCGGCAACCACAGCAAACCCGCGGCCGTGCTCCCCTGCACGTGCGGCCTCAATTGCGGCGTTCAGCGCCAGCAGGTTGGTCTGGTTGGCGATATCAGCGATCAACTTGACGATGTTGTTGATCTCGCGCATCTGGCTGTTGAGGGTGTTGATCTCGTCTACAGTCTGCTTGGAGATCCCCTCGACCAGCTGCATCTTCTTTGCCGCAACATCACCCAGAGAGGCAGCTTCACTCCCCTCTCTGGCAGATTTTGTGGCCTGCTCCATGACCGTCTGCGATGTGCTTGCAATCTCCTCGATGGATGCCGAGAGGTCGTTGATATCCTTCCCGATCTCCTCGATCTTCTCAAGCTGACGGCGTGCATCCTCTGACGACTGCTGCGTCGAGACAGCGACCTGCTCCGTGGCGCGGATGATCTCATCGGTGCTCTTGCTGACCTCTTTAGTCGTCATGTCCACCTGTTCGACCGCCTTTGCCACGTCGGCAAGGACCGCACGGATGGCCGTCAGCGAGGTGTTGTAATCCATCTTGACCTTATGGAGCGGATCGTTCCCGTTTTGCGTTTCCACAAACGTCGTCAGGTCGCCTTTTGACATGGCGGAAAGGGCGTTTCCGAGGGCTTCGGCACTCTCGGCTAGCCGCTCGCTCTCTTTCTTTGCCCTCTCCATCAGTTCTCTGATCTGCTCCTCCCTCTGCCGCTGCTCGGTGACGTTGTTGTAAACAATCAGGATCCGGTTCAGTTCGTTCTTCTCGTCAAACAGCGGGATGCCGTACTGCTCCAGGGTGTAGGTGCCCGCGGGAAACTCGACTGTCACTTCGCCGCGAACCCGCGCCTTTTCGGTGACCACCTTCTTGATCCCCTCTCCCGTCTGCTTCAGGACCCTGAAGTCCCGCAGGGTCATGGTGGTGATACGCGATCTATCAATCCCGGTCAGTTTGAGGTATGCATCGTTGGCGATCTGGATCTTCATCGCCGTGTCAACGACAAGAATTGGCATCGGGTTCTGCTGGATGATCGTATCTGACTGACGCTGCAACTCCGCAATGTCTGCCATCTGGGATTTGATCTCCTCCTCCCACTCCCGCTGCCTGGTGAGATCATTATATACTATCAGAATGCTCTCGATCTCACCCGCGTTGTCGAGCAGCGGGATGCCGTACTGTTCAAGAATACGGGTGCCTGCTGGCAGTTCGACGACAACCTCCGCCTGTACGCGTTTCTTCTCCTGGAGCACCTGCCTGAGTCCGGAACCCTTCTGCGACTTTATCTTGAAGTCGCGGAGGCTCCGGCCGACCGCCTGCTCCACCGGGATCCCGCTCATCTCGGCATAGGCAGAGTTTGCCATCTTTATCCTGAACTGCGGGTCAACGACCAGCATGGGTATCGGGTTCTGCTGGATTATCGTATCAGAACCCTTGAGGAGCATATTTGCCTCATCCAGCCGTTTCTTAAGACGCTGTCTCTCTTCCCGCTTCTTCTCGATCAGTGCATTGATCGAGGCGGCCAGCGGCCTGTAGGTTTCAGGAATGGCGGCAGGGTCGATCTGCGCCGCGTCGTCGCCGGCAAGCACCGCCTGAATTGCAGCCTCGATTGCCCGCGGGACTATCACAGCCCCCTGCTCCTGTCCTGTCATACCCGGCGCAACCGGTCCGGTAAATAGTGCTTTTCTTCCAGGTTTCTCGATCATCGGTCACACATCCTCAATCTTATTTATTTCCAAGGCTCTCCAGCGCAGTTGCTACTGCCCGATAGTCTCTGCCTGGTTTGCTCTCCGGCGCATAGTGGGAGATCGGGAGCCCCTTCTGCTGCGCCTCATAGATTAGAGGCGAGTAATGAACTACAAACACCTGCCTGAACTTCTTTCTCACCTCAGACTCAAACGCCTTCAGACGCTCCGTTTCACGCTCCTCCTCGGCAAAGGATGCGGGTGAAAAGATCCGTTTCAGAAAGAGCGCCAGACCGCCCCCGGAGTCATCAGATCCTTTCCACCGCGTCAGGATGGCAAAATCTGCGTTGACCTCCTCTCCGATCATCTCCCGGATGTCGTTAAAGATCATCGACAGCGCCTCCATACCGTTGAGGGCAAAGGTGCCGGCATCGAGGGTGACGACGGTATGGTCGGCCGCGACAAGGCCGTTGATGACAAACTGACCCATGCTCGGGGGTGTGTCGATCAGGATGAAGTCGTATGTGCGTCGTACCGGGGTGAGCACCTCCCTGAGTATCCCCGCCCGGTCGTCTATGCCGTAGAGATAGGGTTCGACCCCAACCAGGTCAAGGGTCGCGGGGGCGAGATAAATCCCAGATGCCGTGGGGACTATGATATCAGTGATCCTGGCATCTGGAAAACCCTCAAAGACGCTCATGAAGACGTCATACATGCTCTGCTCAACTCTTTCCGGGTCGACGCCGAGCCCGCTGGTGGCGTTGGCCTGCGGATCACAGTCCACCACCAGAACACGTTTTCCATCCTTCTGGAGGTAACCTGCAACGTTAAGGCAGGAGGTAGTCTTTCCTGTACCACCCTTGTGGTGGGCGAACGCTATAACAGTAATATCCAGCACCCCTCAGTACCTCTTTTGAGACGTCTGCTCTTAAATCTATTTTTCGTAATCACATACCTATTCCAAACACCAGAGCCGTTTTGAAATATTATTCCCTGCACCGGGAAATACCGAAACTTTTTTTGCCACCCTCTTCCCGGAGCGGGGATCAGGTTGGCTGAAATTCCATCCCGGGACGAATTCGAGGAGGCATCGCCAGAGTCCGCCCCTCCATCCGAACGGTCGAGGGTGGGAGAAGGTGCGCGGCGATGCCATCCCCCCGGGATCCATTTATAGAGGGGTCTATCAAACCCGTGCGGCTATTGGTTTGATGGCCTCGTTTTTTCACAATATTTTTTTCACAATATTTTTATAACAAAAGCCAGAATTGTGAATAAAATGGATGAAGGTGTGTCAGGAGAACCGGCAGAACACCGGTTCTCCAGGGGGATATCAGCCAGATATACAGGCATCCTGCTGCTGATGGCGGCCCTTGCGGTCCTCGCCGCCTCGGCCGGCTGTCTTGCCACGGCGATCGGGGAGGTGACCTACGACGGCGAGGCCCTGCAGGTTGCGGTGGAGAACAGCGGTGAGCCTGTCGAGAACGCCGTGCTCCAGGTGAAGATAATGGAAGTAGACCTCTTTGAGCAGCAAAAGGTCTTCTCCCAGGCGCGGCATATCAACCTTGATAGTGGGGAGAACAACTACTCGATCGAGGTTGACCTCCAGCCCGGCACATACAGGGCCTTTCTGAATATATTCATAGGTGATGAGCGCGGCGCGTCTGTCATCCGCGACCTGGAGGTAGCAGTCTGAGCTATACGGGACTGGCAGCGGCACGTGGGCTTGAACCCGCGGATGCCGTCTTTAGCGGTGCTGAGGTCTTTAACCCATTTTCCTGCACATTTGAGAGTGTGGACTTTGCGGTAAAAGACGGCTGCATCATAGGCATCGGCGACTACCAGGCGGAGCGGGACCACGACCTCTCCGGCACATACGTGGTGCCCGGGCTGATCGACGCCCACGTCCACATCGAGAGTTCGCTCCTCGCACCGGCCGAGTATGCCCGGCTCGTCCTTTCGCACGGCACAACAACGGTGATCGCCGACCCCCACGAGATAGCAAACGTCTGCGGGACGGCGGGGATCGAGTACATGCTCGCCAGCGGGGCTCAAACACCGCTCGATATCCTGATCATGCTCCCCTCCTGCGTCCCGGCAACACCGCTCGATATGGGCGGCGCCAGGCTCACGGCCTCCGACCTTGCCCGGTTCCGCGGCTGGGAGCGCGTCATAGGGCTTGCCGAGGTGATGAACGTCCCCGGTGTCCTGGCCGGCGATGAGGACCTCCGGGCAAAGATGGATCTCTTCGAGGTTATCGATGGGCATGCGCCGTCCCTCTCCGGAAAAGACCTGAACGCCTACATCTATGCCGGCGTCCAGAGTGACCACGAGTCAACGAAGCTTGCCGAGGCGCGTGAGAGACTCCTCCGGGGGATGTACGTCATGATCAGGGAGGGGTCGACCGAGCAGAACCTCCGCGGCCTCCTGCCGCTGGTTGACAGGTGCACGGCGCCGCGGTGCTGTTTTGCAACCGACGACCGGCACGCCGGGACGCTTGTCCGGGATGGGCATATAGACGACTGTATCAGAAAAGCGGTCTCTTACGGTCTTGATGTCGAATTGGCGCTCCGGATGGCGACGCTCTCCGCCGCAGAACGGTTCAGGCTCCATGACCGGGGCGCGATTGCACCCGGACGGCTCGCCGATTTCTGCGTCATAGACGACCCCGACCGTTTCTGCGTTCTGCGGACGTTCAAACGCGGCGTCGAGGTGCTCGATCCCGGTTATCGACCGCCAGAGGTTCTCAAGACTCCGATGCAAGCCCGCGTGCCGGGGCGTGACGAGATCCGGATAACCGGCCGGGGTGTGGCCAGGGTGATCGGGATCGTGCCCGAGCATATCACGACACGCTGCCTCCACTCTCAGGTCGATGCTGCCGCGATCCCGGATGTCGAGCGCGATATCCTCAAAGCGGTCGTCACCGACCGTTACCGTGGGAGCGGGTCAGGTGTGGGGCTTGTCCACGGGTTCGGGCTGGAGGAGGGGGCGATTGCCGGGTCGGTCTCCCACGACTCCCACAACATCGTCGCTGTCGGGGTCGATGACGCCGATATTATCCGTGCCATCGCCGAAGTGGTCAGGCTCGGCGGGGGGCTTGTGGCCGTCTCCGTAAACGAGGTGACGACGCTGCCCCTGGAATGCGCCGGTCTGATCTCCGCCCTCCCCTGCGATGAGGTTGCCCGGCGGCTGGCGGCGCTCGATGAGCATGCAGGAAGGCTTGGCGCTATCGAGAACCCGTTCATGCATCTCTCGTTCATGGCGCTGACAGTCATCCCCGAACTCCGGGTCACGGAGCGGGGGGTCTTTGATGTCGGGGCGTTTTCGGATGTGCCGCTCTTCTGTTGATGGGCTAGCCTGAGAGAAGGGGATGAACGGCGGAAGGCTGTAAGCAGACCAAACCTCACCACCTCACCGCGGGGGGGCGATTCTCTCCGCGCCCGGTGCCAGGTGAGAGAGGGTGTTCTTCATCGGTTCCCGCCTGGAAAACACAAGAGACCTCATCTGCGTCCAGTACACGGTTTTCCAGGGGCAATCACCACTGCCTGGCGGCGGTCAACCACATCCCCCCCGGTTCTTCGGGAAAAACTGCCCGCCGCATCATGCTGTTCTCCGCGTCCCCTCACCCGAAGAACCTCACCGCCCCCGGTGCCAGAACCGCGATCATAAACAGGATCACGGGCTGGTGAAGGAAGTAGATGAGGAGTGAGTGCCGGCCCAGGAAACTGAACGGCCGCAAGACCGCCGGCCCCGGGTCTCCGAGGCGAAACCCGCGTCTTCCATCCGGGTAGAATGTATGCCCGCAGGCCATCCCGGCAAGGACGATGCCGAACCATGGAAACAGCGGGACGTAGTCCAGGCTTGCAAACGATGCCGGACGGATGCCAAGCCAGAGCAGGTGCCAGGGGCCGTTGACGAGAGTTACGGCGTAACCCGCGATGAAACACGCCACACTTGCAACGATGAGTCTCCTTGCGTCCAGCCGGACAAAGAGCGGTGCGAGCAGGATCGAGAGACCGATGAAGTGCAGGATACCAAAGACGATGCAGACCGAGGGGAGGAACAGCCAGGTTACGCCGGTTATGACCATACCGCAACCGAAGATGGCAAGACCGCGGCGGGCATACCTGATCGCGAGCCCCCGCGCCGTGAGTCGTCGCCTGGCACGGGCATAACTGATTGTAAAGGAGAGCCCCACCAGGAAGATGAAGGTCGATGCGGTCAGGCGGGCGAGGAGCCAGAGGAACCCTCCGGAGACATCCAGCGGCAGGATGCCGAAGAAGTTGAGGTCGAAGGCCGAATGAAAGATGATCATAGTCACGACGGCAACCCCGCGGGCGAGATCGATCTCCCAGTAGCGCGTCCCCGGCATGGCGCCCCCCTCAGAACGACCTCCGTCGGACAGGCGCGCCGCAGTCAGGACAGGTCGTCATCGCGGTTATATCGCGGATCTGCTCCTCTGTCGGCTCGTTGTAGATCCGGGAGAAGCCGCACTGCCGGCTGCACTCGATCACGATGAACGGGCTACAGATCCTGCCCACGTCCCATCACCATCCCTTCCTGCTGCAGAGGCATCATATGTTTCCTGCATCAAGATGAGGAGTTTTACCCGATAAGTGATTTGACCCGCCGCTGAGGCAGCATTATTCCCACGCCAGACCCAGATCTCCGTATGAACGAGCATGACGAACACGTCATAGAGGCCATCGGGAGGTGCCGGGTCGTGGTCAGGAACGGCCAGGTTGTCGAGGTCGGAAGACCCGTGATCCGGGACTGTCCGCTGGCGAAGCGGTTTGCCTGCCCGGTCGAGGATATGACGCCGGAAGCGATAAAGCGCAACATCGAGGCGCGGATCAGGTCATTTGGCATGTGCACCCCGGCACGGGAGGTTCTCGCCGGGCCGGACTTCGTCATCTTCGGGGCCTCGGAGCTCCTTAGCAGCGCCGTGCGGAGGGGAGACCTGGACGCCGCGGTGATAGTCTCCGACGGCGCGGGGACGGTCGTTGCGACGAACCCCGCCCTCATACAGGGGATCGGCGGCCGGATGTCCGGGCTCGTGAAGACATCCCCCATCCTGGAGGTGATCGCGCGGATACAGGAGAACGGAGGTGCGGTCCTGGACGCCGCGACCGCCGCGATAGACCAGACCGCCGGTGTCGCGCTGGCGAGAGACCTCGGCCACCGCCGGGTCGCTGTGACCACCGCCGATGCCGCAGAGGCGGCGGCCATCCGGGAACGGTTCCCGGAGACCGTGATAGTCGCCGTCCACACCACGGGGGTATCACGTGAGGACGCCGCCCTGCTGGCCGGGACCGCCGACCTGATCACCGCCTGCGCATCGCGGCATATACGTGATGCGGCGGCAAAGAACGCGCTCCTGCAGGCAGGGACCTCGATCCCGGTCTTTGCGATGACACCGGCGGGAAAGGGCATCATCCTCGGGAAGGTGGCGGAGACCGACCAGCAGATCCTGGTGCAGGGGGCCCGCCTCCCGGTGGAGGGGCCACACCTGCCCTCTCCGCTCTGCTGAAGGGGCCTACCCTTTCCCGGGTATGCTGAGGTATCTTCTGAGTTGCGCAAACTCCGCCAGGACTATATCCGCCCCGACATCCGTCACGCGGCTCTGGCGCCAGTCGCCGTAGGCGGCAAACGCTGTCACCATCCCGAGCCGCCGTCCGGCCGCGATGTCGCGGGCGGCGCTGTCCCCAACCATCATCGCCTCCTCCGGCTTCGCACCGAGTCGGCGGAGGGCGTAGAGAAGTGAGTCCGGCTCGGGTTTACACCTCCCCGAGAGGTCCGGTGTCACCACCGTCTCGAAGTAGTCTATGAGCCCGGTCTTCTCAAGCCGCCGCTGCGCCTGGAACGACTCCGCGTCGGTCACGACCGCAAGCCCAATCCCGCTCTCCTGCAGAGCCCGGAGCGTCTCCTCGACGCCCGGGTAGGCCTCGACCAGGTCGAGTTTGACATCCTCGTAGATCCGGCAGCAGACCTCAAACGTCTCCCCATCGTAGACCCCGAGATCGTTGAGGTAGTCACTTATGTTCTCATGGTCCTCAAACCCGTGAACCCCCCGAAGAAACTGCGAGAAGAGCGTCCCGGGGTCGCCTCTCCCCAGGTAGTCGATCACACTGCGGCACGCCTCCCGCTTTGCTCGAACAAAGTCAAAGAGGGTGTTGTCCATATCGCAGAGGACAGCCTCTACCGCGTAATTCCGAGTTCTGCAAGTCTCCTGCATATACCAAGTTCCCGCCTGCATTCACGGTAGATATCCTCGTCCCGGAACCTGATCTTCAGTTCATCGAGGTCGTTAGCCTTCCCGCCGTACTCACCGAAGATTGTGAACCCGCTGCAGTCCACAAACCCGAAGACGGCAGCAAGGTTGAAGAGCAGCCGCCGGAACGCCGTTGCCGTGCAGGTTGTTGCCTCAAGTCTGTATGGACGGTCAAAGTAGAAATATTCAAGCCCCTCTGTCATGCAGAGGTCGACCATGTAGATGTCGGCGGTCAGGAGAACGGGGAGGGCGTAGCGTTCCTCCTCGAACTTCCGTAGCGCCCGGACGATGTTGCGATCGTTCTCCTCTGCAAGGTGGGTGTGCGGCCCGGGCGCCGGGACCTCCGTTGCCCGGTCACGGATGGAGCGGTACTCTTTCAGTGCAAGATAGGCGGCTTTCCGTGAGCGTTTCATCCGTTTGTTCTCAAGTTCAGCGATGTATTCCCGGCACTCAGGCGCCAGTGCCGCCATCTCCTCGATTGCCGCCGCCGAATACTTCCGGTTGACGGCGTAGGAGATCTCGTCGCGGACGGTTTCGACGATAAGGTAGGTGGAGGCGTCGATCCCGGGGTTGTTCGATGCAAACCCGTGGTAGAAGAGGTTTGTATCCAGCCCGAAGTAGACAGATTTCTTGAGGTTCCTGTAGGATACAAGCATCGCATCGAAGGCGGCCTGGTTTGTGTAGCGGGCGATGCCGGCTGCAAACATGCACTCCTGGAGATCGGCATACGAAGGGAGCTCCGCTGCAATCGGTTCGTATGCGGCGATCCAGTCGCGGAACGTCTCGCGCGCCGCAGGCATCTGGAGCGAGAACCCGGTTCCTTCCGGGCACGCAACAATGATCTCACCCGCGTAGAGCGGGTATGAGACATGAACCTCTTCGAGAGAGTTGATGAGAACCTGGAGTTCATCCTCCCTTATTATAAGGTCGTTCATGCTGAAAGTGCCGCTGAGTCCTCGATAAGGTCGTGGATCCTCTGAACCTGGTGCGGGATCATCATGTAGGGCTTTGCTATGTCATCGGTGGTCTTCATGGCCAGGTAGTAGATGTGCCGGATATCAAGCCCCGCAACCGAGAGCGCGATTAACGCCCCGGCGACCGTGACCTTCCTGCCAGAGGTTATGTCTATCGCAACGTCATACCCCTGCTGGATGAAGCCGCCCGCGAGAGAGCGGATCGTCTGCCCGGCGCCGACGAAGTCTGCCTCCGGCAGAACCTCCACCTGAATCTCCGGGGAGAGGCCATACCCCTCCGAGACCATCCCGACCGCTGCCTCCGCGGTGGATGCCGCCTCTGCATACGGCTCTTCGGTGACGATAACGACCCGTTCGGGGCGCAGCCCTCTCTCCCGCACCGCTGCGTGGTATGCGTTTACAAGCGCCCATGTCGAGCGTCCGTGAAGTGTTATGTAGGCATCGCCGGCGGCGGGTCTCCCGGGAGAGTTCACTCTCTCAAGACTCAACGCCGCTGCTATATAGGCTTTGTTGGGCCCGGGCCGATGATTGATCTCCCATTGCCCGGAAGGTGCGTGACGATGTTTACCCCGGTGGCTGCAGGCTTGTTGAGTCATGCGGAGATGTCTGGACACGCCATCCGGATCCCGGCGGATTAGCGAGAGGGCATCCAGGTTAAGTTAGCGGTATGGATCCAGGCCGCGCCATCCAGCGGAAAAGAGCAACCAGCCCCCTGGAGCGAGAGCACCGACACCATGAAATAGATCCGCCTCCATCTAACGATCGATAACCATGACTGTAGAGAAGATGACAACCAGACCGTTCAAGAAGTATGAACTCCCGCCGCTGCCCTATGCGGCCGACGCACTCGAACCGCAGATCTCAAAGGAGCAACTCTCCATCCACCACGACAGACACCATCAGGGCTACGTGACGGGAGCGAACGCCAACATTGAGAGGCTGGAGAAAGCGCGGCAGGAAGGCGCCGAAGTTGACATGAAAGCGCTTCTAAAAGAACTCTCCTTCAACATCGGCGGTCACGTCCTGCACACCCTCTTCTGGCCCACGATGGCCCCGGCCGGCAGGGGAGGCGGCGGGACACCCGGCGGCGCCCTTGCTGATCTTATAGAGAAAGAATGGGGCTCCTTCGACCGGTTCAAGGCCGAGTTTACAAAAGCGGCCGCAAGCGTCGAGGGTTCAGGCTGGGCCGCGCTCGCCTGCTGCCCCATGACCGATCGGCCCATCATAATGCAGATCGAGAAGCACAACATCAACGTCTACCCTTCCTTCAAGATCCTGATGGTGCTCGATGTCTGGGAGCACGCCTACTACGTCGATTACCGGAACAACCGGGGGCAGTTCATCGATGCGTTCTGGAGCGTCGTGAACTGGGATATGGTGAACAAACGGCTGGAGACCCTCTAAAAAAACCACTCTTTTTCACAGGCGCCCGCATGGAGCCAAGTGAACCGGTTTGCTCACAGTTTGATGCCCAAAAATCACCGCCGCGCTGAGCGTCTTTTGCGGCTGACCACTCTCTCGATAGGCGGGAGGGCAGTGAGGGGGGATTGACCCGATGGCCGTGCACGGGGGGAAAGAAATGGATCTCAGGGAGCGTTCGGTCGAGACCGCAAAGGGACTGCCAGATCCCGGGAAACTGTATCGATGGGGAATCGCCCCCGTGGGGGAGGGGCTGACGGGGAGGGGGGAGGCGGAGACGGCTCCCCCCGCCCATGTCTCCTGCGTCTCTGGTTGAACGGTATTCATGGGAAACACCCCCACCGCCCGGCCGCTCCGCGGCCTCCTCCCGCCCCCTCAAGGGGGCGGGCAGTGTGTGGCGATAGTCCGGATACCGTGCCAGGGGGTGGAAACAGGATCTTGACGCGGATCAACCGAGACACGGTGGTTGATGCACTCCCGGGCAGTGTATCGATGGAGAATCGCCCCCGTGGGGGGAGGGGCTGACGGGGAGGGGGGAGGCGGAGACGACTCCCCCCTCTCCTGTCTCCTGCGTCTCTGGTTGAACGGTATTCGTGGGAAACACCCCCGCCTCCCGGCCGCTCCGCGGCCTCCTCCCGCCCCCTCAAGGGGGCGGGCAGTGAGGGGCGATAGTCCGGATACCGCACGGGGGGAAAGAGGATCTTCGGTGAATCTATCACCGGGAACCGGATGAGGTGATGCACTCCCGGGCACCGTATCGATGGGGAATCGCCCCCCCGTGGGGAGGGGCTGACGGGGAGGGGGGAGGCGGAGACGGCTCCCCCCTCTCCTGTCTCCTGCGTTTAAACCAGACGCTCTTTTCCGTGTGAGGTAGACCACGCACACCGCCAGAATCCGTCCTGGGGAGGTTTATCAAACCAGGGCGGGCAGGTGCTGGTTTGAGCGCTTCGCATAAACCACGCAACCACGCCTGAACGAACATGTACCCCGGCGCACCATGATCGCCATCGGTGTGTATATATGCACCAGGATCCAAGATCATCCCATGTGGGCTGACATCTCACAAGAGTTTGCCGATTCACCGTCGCAGGGCAGGGTGGTTCGCTTCCTGCTGGAGAACGGGTTTGGCATAAACGAAGATGGCCGCATCGTCTGCAACGGCATCGAGATCCCGGCCACTCACATAGGAAGAGCGATCGATACTGACCGCAGGGTCGTCGACGCCACCGCCCGGCGCATCCTTGAAAAACCGGAACTCCGGGAGATCTTCACCAGGATGCGGGCCGTGCCCGACCTCTCCGGGGTCGCCGAGGCGCTCGGACTCTCTGTCATAACTCTCTACCCGAGAGACGCGCACCAGAAAGGGATTGTCGGCGCAGCGGTCGGCGTCCTGGTCGATCACGATCTGCCCATCCGGCAGATATACGTCACTGACCCCTACCTCACTGAAGAGCCAAGACTCGTTATGATCGTGGATGATCCGCGGATCCCCGCATCGGTCTACGAACGGCTGCGTGCACTTCCGCAGGTAAAAAAACTGGTTATCTGAAGAGTTCTACCTCAACTCCAAGCCTGTAGATACGCCTTCTCTGCCTCCGGGGAAGCGCAATCGCGTACAGCAACCGCTCATCAAGTGTTATAACACGCGTCCCCTTCACCAGGTTGTCCGCATGGGCAACAATCTTCTCCTCGGCCGTCCGGGGCATGCAATCGCGCGGAAGAAGGTTCAACAACGAACATTCATCGGCCGTCAACCCGGCGCCTATATGCCGCTCGACTATGGCGATGACCTCCTCATCAAGTCCAAACGATCGGCAGATCTCGCCACCCACTTCAGCATGGCGGATATCGTGCGTCACCCCGCGGCCGATATCGTGAAGCAGAGCACCGGCCTCGACCAGGCCACGATCTATCAGGGGATCGGACGCGTAGGTGAGCGCAAGGTCGCGCACCGCCCGGCAATGGGCGATGACTCCGGCAGAACAACCGGCCTTTCGGAGGAGATCGATACAGTCCTCTTCACGCACTCCCGAGGCTCTCCTTGATCTTCTCGACCCTCTTTCTGAGAGCGGCGACAAGAAGTTCGTTGTCGAAGTGTTCAAGCGTGGCATCGCAGTTCGGGCATGCAAAGTTCCAGTCCGCCGCGTCTGCAAAGGTGTAGATGACGCTGCAGTCCCTGCACATGTAAAAGTCGTTCTTCTCCTCGTAGGAGAGTCTGGCGTCGAGTTTCTCGACCGCATCACGGAGATCTTCCTCGATCACATCGTAAATGCGGTCCAGCTGGAGATGCCAGAGGTAGGTTAGCCAGCCGGTCTCGATGTTCTTCAGCCGCCGGTACTCGGCAAGACGTTTCTCGTAGAGGGTGTAGAGGGTGTGGCGGACGGTGTTGAGGCTGATCCCGGTAATCTCAGCAAGTTCCTCATCACTGTGCTCCCCATCCACCGGAAACCTCCTGAGAACCTCGATCCCCTCATCCCCGATCATGCGCCTGATGTAAGCCTTGATTGCAGGATCATCCAGCAGTTCAGCGACAGATACCATACTCAAAATCTCTCCCGGTTTAACCCTATAAGTGCATACACGAAAGTATCGATACCCTGCATTATCTCTTCTCCATCCTTTAACACCCTTTCCCCTGCTCCCCGCTTCGTTTCCTGGCGAGCGCGAGGCTTCTCTCAAGGTCGGCATACGCCTCATCCTCCGATCCACCGCGGCCGTAGACGCTCAGTATGGCCTGACCCTCCTCAAACTCGGTTCCGGGCCAGGGGATGTCGGCAACGCGCGGTGCAAGCCCGGAGAGATCGGCATCAAGCCTCATGTCCCGTTCCGCAAAGAGGATCCGCCTGATTGCAACCTGCCGCGCAGGAGGCCGCATCGCCGGTATAACCCCGCGGCAGGCGTTCATGTGCATCTCAAAGACGCTCTCTCCGATCGCCGTCTCAACGGTATCAAGGGTTGCCTGGAACCTGGGATTGATCTCGATCGCCCACGGCCTATCCCCGGCCACAAAATCGATCCCGACCGAACCGACACAGCCGCTTGCGGCAGCGATCCGCTCCGCTGCTTCTATCATCTTCCGCGCAAGCGGATGGGCAAACGGAGTGAGCGACCCGGCAAACCCGTGCGCCCTCTCTCCCTCACCCCGCAGGATCTGACGGTTGACCGCGATCGCCCGCGCACACCGGCCGTCCGCGATGCAGGAGACGCTTGATGGGACACCGTCGACAACCGTCTGGGCGATGTAGGGGACGTCCGGCCAGGTCTCCTCCCAGCGGCGAAGCTCCTCCTCCGTCATCACAACCGCGTTCCTCCAGCCCCCCGCACCCCGGCGCGGCTTGACCATCGCCGGGAACCGCCCCTCGGCAAGCGGTGGAACGGGCACACCCAGCCCCTCGAAGAACCGCTGGATCTCAAGTTTGTCAAGGAACCGCTCCACCTTTGCAGGAGGGGTGCCGTACAGGGGTATCGCCGTCCCGACGGTCTCGGCACCCGAGGTGACCACCAGAGCGTCAACCGGGTGCCGGGATGCAAGTTCAACGATCTTATCAGGGAGGTCGGCGAGTTCCTCGAACGCAAGCGAATCTCTCGTGTACCAGGAAAGGTCGCGGTCACAGTAATGGTCGACGGCGTAGACGGTATACCCCGCCCTGTATGCCGACTGCGCCACATGCCGTGTTGCAAACCCGGCAACAAGCACCCGCGGCTTCACCGTTCCACCGTCTTCTTACCCGCTTTCGCAGGTTCAATCCGGATCTTCGCGTCCGGGTATTCCCGGTTGAGTTCCTTGCCTTCGAAGAGGCGGTCCAGGAACAGAGCAAGACTCGAGATCTCGGAGTGAGGCTGTGTGGTCACCGAGACGTTGTAGTCGGCAAGCCCGTAGACCTCGCCCGGAACCTTCTCAGCACCGACCACGATAAGCACCCGGTCAAGGCTGCGGATCTCGTCCACGAGATCGGTCATTGGAAGCCCGTACATCGTCAGGTGGACAACAATGCCGCCGCCGGCCTTCCAGTCCCGGATGCACTGCCGCCACTTTACACCGTCCTCCACGAAGAAATCGCCCCCCCAGCGGGAGACCACGTCCTGTATGCTCGCAACCACCCCGCGGTCATCCGCCGCGAGGTACATCCCCCGGGCTCCAAGCGCCCGCGCCGCAAGCCCTACGTGGGTCGTCACCCGCTGGTCGCGTTCCGGGCGGTGGCCTATCCTGAGAACTGCTGCCTCGGGCATCCCGTTCACTCCTTCTTTGCCCGGATTACACCGTTCTCGATGACAAACGGGAGGTCAACCCTGCTGTGGCGGCACCGACACGCGATCAGCGATTCCTGGATGGAGAGAAGACGTATCATCTCACCCGAGCGCTGTATCAGGAGGTAGTGCTCGAGACGCTCGAGCGATGCCATGACCGCATCGGGTTCAAAACCGGTGGCTGCTATAAGATCTTCGACCGCGATGCTGCCGGTTTGTGGAATCCCGTGATACACGGCCCAATCCAGATCCTCCGCACGCACACCTACTCTTTTTTTCCGGCGAGACCAATATAGTTATCCATGCACCCGCCAGCGCGGCGGGGTCGTACAGTGAGGAGTCAGGAATGGTCAATTACACCGAACTTGCGGAACTTGCCGATACACTCTTTGAGGCGAGCGATGATGATGACGAACTCCTGGCAGAGATGCTGGATACGCTTGATGCTGAGACGCGGGAAGCGCTCATATCATCCGACTTCTTGAACGCCTACCAGGTCTTCTACCACTTCTTCCGGGAGACCCCGGACGACCTGGCGAGAGAGCGTCTCCAGCTCCATGCCGCCTCAGACCTTGCCCGCGGAATCGTCATAGAAGAGGTGGATATCTACGAGGTGGTCTTCTTGGTGGAGAAAGGGGAGCCGGTGTTAATTCTTACCGACGGGGAGACCACGCTTGCACGATTCACCGGCCCTGAGGCATACGAGAGGATCGGCATCTACATCGAAGAGGGGCTCTGAACTCCGTGGACGCTAGAACGGCTGCCTGCCGGCGGTGATCAGCCGTTCGTCCACCCTCGCCCGCACGACCCGGGGAAGATCGCCCCAGCGGATCACCGTATCCCCGATTATGGCAAGCACCCCGGCAACACCGGAACCCTCCAGTCTGTCCAGGACGGAGGTGTCCTTTGCCGTGATCTGGTTGCAGACCGCCGTTGCCCACGCGTCTGCGAGAGCAACGTCCGGGGAAAAGACCGTCACGGCATCGGCGATACCGAAACTGATGGACGGCCCCACCGTCGCCGACGAGGTGCAGACCCCCAGGATCTCGTCCTGCGGCGGGACCCGAAACGCGATCCGCCCGCTCAAGGGCGATGCCCCTGCATAGATCCCGATCGTGACCTGGCGGTCGCTCACCAGGGCTATATCCCCGCCGTTGTCGATGAGACCAAACGACGCCCCCGCCGCGGCCATCGCCTCCACGCCGGCTCCGGCTATGGCGCCTGCCACCGCTGCCATCGGCCCGACACCCGCCTCAGCGGCGGCGCGGGCCATCCTAGCCGGGGTATTTGCGGCGTTAGGGGGGATATACGGCTCGAACGTCGCCGCGAAAAAAGGGTCGCGGCCGATCTGATCCTCGACCTCCCGTCGGGCGGCCAGCATCCCGGCCTTCGCTGCCTCGATATGCCCCGGGTCGTCGGCGAGGACCGTCGCGATCGTCTGGCGAAACTCAAAATGCCCCCGGATCATTCCTGCTGTGAGAGAGCGCCGTGCGGGCATGCCTGGATGCATCTGCCGCAGAGGACGCATCGTTCAGCGTTCACGCATAGCCGCCACTCAGGATCGAAGGAGAAGACCTCCTGCGGGCATACGCTTATGCAGGCACCGCAGTCGACACACTCCTCCTCGTCGCGGATGATGGCATCAACCACCGCCCGGACAGACACCCCCATCTCCTCAAAACGCCGCTGGATGAGGTCAGCATCGCCGTCCGGGACGTCCACCAGCACCTCGCCGGCCATCGAGTCGATGTTGGCCTTCTCGACGTTGATGAGGACACCGGTCTCCTTCACCACGCGGGCGATAACCGGTTCCCTGCCGGGGTCGTGCTCGCCCTTGCGGGAGAACGTCAGCAGGAGTTTCATCGCCACCGCCTCCCGGGGAGCAGTTTACCGAGATCGATCGCAGACAGTATGCCGACAACCCTGTTCCCGGCATCCACCACCGGCAGCGCGCTGATGTTGTTCTGCTCAAGTTTCTGCGCGGCTATATCCACGGGTTCGTCCGGCGTGGTCCTGATCACGTTCCGCGTCATGATATCCTTCACCTGACGGAACCGGCCGTTGCTCACCACAGCCTTCGAGACGTCGTAGGTGGTGACTATCCCGACCAGCAGACCGCTCGCGTCCACGACCGGGAGATGGTTTGTCTCCCCTTTGAGGAGTTTTTTTGCTGCAACCCTGATGTCCTCATCCTCGGTGATGCTGATCACCCGCCGGTCCATGATCTCGCGGACACGGGGGGTCACGGCCGTCTCACGCATGGGTTTTGAGCGTTTCGCCGGGTCGATCCTGCGGGTGGGAAGCGCAAGTTCCATCTTCCCGGCCTCGATCCAGGTCTTGAGTTCACGGGCCACCGCCCGTGCACGCCGGTAACTCGATAGAGGTGATGTCCTGACGGTCTCACCACCGATCTCGACCGACCCGCTCTTCAGGTCTGCGTAACTCACCCTTGCAAGCGACGGCCGGTCGCGCCGGGGTGTGCCGTAATCGATGATATCCGTAATGATGTCCTCATCGCGGACGGCGGTGCTCCGGACAACCCCCGTATCGAGAACTGGTATCGGCACGCCGACACCGATATACATCGTCACGCCGTAACCGCTCATGACCGCGGCACGCAGGAACTCCTGGCGCATCTCTTTTAAGTCCCCGGTCACCATCAGGGTTCCAAACCCTGTGCCCGCCGAGTGCTGTGTGCCCTCGCCGACGATCATCCCCCTCGCACCTGCAAGGAAGATCGGGACGCCGCTTCCGATGACCCTGAAACCCGGGTCGTTGGCGATTGGTGAGAGGGTTCCTGCACCGGAGTAGGAGACGTTGCCGCACCGCGGGAGGAGGGTGCCCATGTAGGTGTGGAGCGTCCGGTCGGTGGTGTTCGTCGCCGCGTTGTAGCGCTGGTAGGCGTTTCGCGGGTTCACCATGATCGCCTGGTTCATGTCCTCGAGGAGAAGCTCCGTGGTTATGCTCCTGCGGGGGTAGCAGTCGGTACCGTGAGAGGTTGCCCGCAACTCCACGGTGCCACCGGAGACAAACTCCTCCAGGACATGCGCACCGCCGTAGGGGCGGTCGCGGGTCTCGGCCTCCTGGGTTGCGCCAAGGTAGGCGTCGACCGCCGCTATACCGGCGTATGCTTCCACGTCGTTTAGCCAGACGCGCTCCATCCTTATGGGGGGGTCGGCGTGCCCGAAGTTGAAGAAGGCGCCGGAGGAGCACATCGCCCCGAACGTCCCGGTCGTGACGACATCGACCTCCTCCAGTGCCCCCTCCTCCCCCAGTTCGTCGACTATCGCCGGCATCTCTTCGGCGGTGACAACCCGTGCACTACCTTCGCGTATCCGGGCATTGATAAGATCCAGGGACTTTTCCATGAACGTATATCCATTCTGGAATATTTATATGTGTTGTTTATTACTCATAGTAATTAAGAGGCCATCAAACCAACAGCCACACTGGTTTGATAAACCTCTCCGTGGACAGTCCACGGACGATCCATGGACAGATTCCGGGGGGTGGCCGGGATC
>JALHIW010000004.1:64361-93095 GCA_022837745.1 Methanomicrobiaceae archaeon
CGTGAAACTCCTCGAAGATCCTGTTTTCCCCCGTGCACGGTATCCGGGGCTATCGCCACTTACTGCCCGCCCCCTTGAGGGGGCGGGAGGAGGCCGCGGCAGCGGCCGGGAGGCGGGGGTGGTTGACTGCTCGCATGGAAAAGACGTCTTCAGTGGGACGCAGCGACAGGGGAGGGGGATGTTTCACCCCCCTCCCCGTCAGCCCCACCCCACGGGGGCGATATCCCATAGACGCACTGCCACGGGAGAGCATCCCCTCACCCGGTTTCAGGCGTGAAACTCCCCGAAGATCCTGTTTCCTCCCCGTGCACGGCTATCCGGACTATCGCCAGGCACTGCCCGCCCCCTCTCGCAGGGGGCGGGAGGAGGCCGCGGTAGCGGCCGGGCGGCGGGGGTGTCCCATGAATACCGTTTAACCAGAGACACAGTGCCACGGGAGGAGACCACTACTTCGCGGTCTCACCTGATACTCCCCGAAAATCCGGTTTCCGTCCCTCGTGCACGGCTATCCGGGGCTATCGCCATGCACTGCCCGCCCCCTCTCGCAGGGGGCGGGAGGAGGCCGCGGTAGCGGCCGGGCGGCGGGGGTGTCCCATGAATACCGTTCAACCAGAGACACAGTGCCACGGGAGGAGACCACTACTTCGCGGTCTCACCTGATACTCCCCTACTTCGCGGTCTCACCTGATACTCCCCGAAGATCCTGTTTCCGTCCCCCGTGCACGGCTATCCGGACTATCGCCAGGCACTGCCCGCCCCCTCTCGCAGGGGGCGGGAGGAGGCCGCGGTAGCGGCCGGGAGGTGGGGGTGGTCTATGAATACTGTTCAACCAGAGACACAAGAGACAGGGGAGGGAGTGGGCAGTCGTAATAACGGGAAAAGATGGGGGGTTTATATCGCAGAACCGTTGATTTGACGGCCTCATTAAATAAACATCAAACCGGCGCCTTCCAGGCTGCGGCCGGGTTCACCGACCTATCGCGGGACGGATTCCGGGGGATGGGGCAGGTGTGGGCATCCTGCCCACCCCATGGGGTGATTTCCCATCGATACCGTGTCCGGAAAGAGACTTTCCTGTCAGGGGTTATCGCTGATTCGTGGAAAAAAGGTGCCGGGGTGGTCCTCAGTCACGCCGGCGCATGGCGATCAGGAGACCGATGAGGCCGAGCGCGCCTACCGCAGCAAACGGCGCCATCCCGGTACCTGGCGTCTGGGTGGGTGAGAGAGAGGCCGATGCTGAAGAGGTGCTCCCCGCACCGACCTCCACGGTTGTCGAGTAGTCGCTGTAGCCTGCGAGCGCCAGTCTGACCTGGTGGGTTCCGGTGGGAATACCATCGAGTGTCAGGGGGGTGATGCCCCGGTAGACGTTATCGATGTAGACCTGAGCGCCCGCGGGCGAGGAGGTGACCGAGATCGAGCCCGTTGTGGAGGGTTGACCTGGCTGGAGCGTCGCGGTGACGTGGCTTGTGGTTGCAGCACTGACGATGACCGACGTGGTGTAGTCCTGGTATCCGGAGAGGGCCACCCTCACGGTGTGGCCGCCGACCTGGACGTTCGATATCGTGTAGACACCCGCCGACGGTGTTCTGCCCTGGTACTTCTCGTCCAGGAAGACATCCGCCCCTGCGGGGTAGGAGACCACGTCAATTGCCCCGGTGGTCTCGGATGGGATTGGCGAGAGGTGGGCGCTGATTGAACTGGTCACGCCCGGACTCACGCTCAGGGCCGACGTCCAGTCATAGTAGCCGGCCAGATCGAGTTCGATGGCGTGTTTCCCGGCAGAAACGCTCGTGAGGGTCAGTGGTGTTTGACCCCTGTATTTTCCATCCATATAGACATAGGCGCCAGATGGGCTGGATGTGACCTTGATCGAGCCATACTGCTCGATCGGCGTCAGAGTGAATTGAATGCTCGACTGCTGCCCCGACCTGACCGCAACAGTGGAGGAATCAGACTGGTAACCCTGGTGCTCGGCCTCAAGGGAGTAGATGCCGGGAGACAGATCGGGGATCGTGAGCGGGGTTACACCCTTATACTGCCCGTTTAAGTAGATCGCAGCGCTTGAAGGGCTCGACGTGACGTGAATCGAACCGGCGGTCTCGACGGGCTGAAGTGTCACGTAGACGTCCACCGTCTCCCCTGCCGCAGGACTCGATGGGAGGCTGCCGGTGTAGGTATGGTAGCCGCTCTTCTCGACCCGGATTGTGCTGTAGGGCGACGCGGTTGTGTAGACCGGGAGATCAAGCGATCCCCCGTATGTGGTGCCCTGGTAGCGGCCGTCAAAGTAGACGTCGGCACCGTCGATGTTGCAGTGGACGCGATACCATCCTTCATCCCCGCCGATCTGGGCAGATACCGCAGGGATGGCGACGCATAGAAGAAGGAGCGCCGTTCCAATGATAAAAGATCTCATTATACCGTCTCCGATGGATGATGAGCGTCTCTCAGCGTTTCTGCGGATAACCTTTCCTATTTTATCCGGCCTCTACTCCGTGGTTTCCGCGATATACGGCAGATACCCCATCTGATCAGGCATAACCTGCAGGCGGCCAAATTTTTCAAGGTGGGTCTCCCCCATCTCGTTCAGCCTTTTATCCCCTGAGATCGTAGGAATATAATATGGATATCAAGGACTTCATCGCCGCAATGGAGGAGGCTGCACCACCCGACCTTGCCGAAGAGTATGATGAAGGCAGGATCGGTCTCATCGTCGAGGGGAGAAGCGAGATCGAAGAGGTCTGCTGTGCGCTCGACGCCACGGAGAGGGTTGTGAATGCCGCAGTACACGCCGGTGCGGATATGCTGGTCGTCCACCACACCCCGCTCTGGAGACCGGTCACGGCTATCCGGGGGGCGACATCACGCCTGCTTTCGGTCATCCTCTCTCTCAGGATGAACCTCTACGTGATCCATACAAACTTTGACCGTGCCGAAGGCGGTGTAAACGATGTCCTGGCGTCACGGCTCGGGCTTTCCAGGACAGAACGGATGACCACCGGCATCGTCGGCGACTGCTCTCTTGACCCGGGAGAGATCGCCCGCCTCCTCTCCGGCGGGGGGATCCGGGTCTACGGCAGGGTGGGCGTGATCCGGCGCCTCGCGGTCGTGGGTGGTGCAGGGTTTGACCCTGACCTGATCCAGGAAGCCGCAAATCTGGGGGCTGAAGCCTTCCTCTCGGCGGAGTTGAAACACAGCGTTGCCCGTGCTTCACCCATCCCCTGCCTTGAGGCCACCCATTACGCCCTCGAGGCCCCGGCCATGGAGGCGCTTGCATCCCGGATGGGCTGGCATTATATTGCGGATCCACCAGATGTAGCGATAATCCCATGAATGATGTCTGGCAGGAGATCGAGCGGAAGGGGGCGCTGACGCCAGAACTGCGCACCTCCATCGAGCGTGCCTATGGAGAGCGGGGGAGAAAAGCACTTATGGCCGTCGACGAGGGCCTGGTAAAACGCTACCGCGACTTCTTCGTTGTGGTCGGCCGCAGCAGCGAGTACGTTGTTGAGAGTGATCTCTGCACATGCAGCGACTTCCTCTTCAGAGGACGGGAGTGCTGGCACATACTTGCGGTGCGGATCGCCGAAAGAACGGGACTGTATGAATCATACGACATCTGGTATCAGGATACATGGAAACCCTGAACAGGGCGGGTGCGAACAACTATATCGGTCACAACCCTACCTATCTACGCTGCGTGATTTTCAATGCTCGATGACGAATATACGCTCGACTATTTCAGGTCACAGGGGTTTGTGCGGAAGGTCTGCAAGGCCTGCGGATCGGCTTTCTGGACACGCGATCCGGAACAGGAATTCTGTGGAGACTCCCCCTGCGTGACTTACAACTTCATCGGCAACCCGGTCTTCAAACCCCATACCACCGATGAGATGCGGGAAGCATTCCTCTCGTTCTTCGAGCGGCATGGCCACACACGCCTCGAACGATACCCCGTCGCCGCACGCTGGAGGGACGACATCTACCTGACCATCGCCTCCATAGCCGATTTCCAGCCGTTTGTCACAAGCGGGGTCGTGCCCCCGCCGGCAAACCCGCTGACAATCTCCCAGCCCTGCATCCGTTTAAACGACCTCGACTCTGTCGGAAGGTCCGGGCGTCACCTGACGCTGTTTGAGATGATGGCACACCACGCCTTCAACACCCCGGAGAAGCAGATCTACTGGAAGGACGAGACCGTCGCCCTCTGCGACGAGTTCATCACCTCAATCGGCGGCGACCCGGCCCGCGTCACATACAAAGAGCACCCCTGGTACGGCGGCGGAAACGCCGGGGCGTCTGTTGAGGTGCTCATCGGCGGGCTTGAGGTCGCGACGCTGGTCTTCATGAACCTTGGACGGCAGAAGACCGACAAACCGCCCGTCGAGGTGGGTGGGGAACTTTACTACCCGATGCAGCTCAGGATCGTGGATACAGGCTACGGTCTTGAGCGATTTGTATGGGCGTCCAGGGGTTCCCCAACGATCTACGATGCGGTCTTCCCGGATATGGTGAACCGACTGATGCACTCGGCGCACCTCGAGAACCTCCTCGACAACCCGGAGTTCACAAAGATCATGGGGCTCAGCGCCAGGTTTGCCGGGGTGATGGATATCTCGGGGACAAACCTCCACAAACTCCGCCGGAAGGTCGCCGAGGCCATCGATGTCCCGGTGGAGCGGCTGGAGCGGATAATCGTCCCGATCGAGAAGGTCTATGCCATCGCCGACCACACCCGCTGTCTCGCCTACATGCTTGGCGACTGCATCGTCCCCTCGAACGTTCGTGAGGGTTACCTTGCGCGGCTGGTGCTTCGCCGAACGCTCCGGATGATGAACGACCTCTCGATGGACGAGGAACTCGCCGACCTGGTGGAGGCCCAGATGGAGGTCGTGGGTATAGATAACTTTGAACAGGACGCGGACGTGATCAGGGAGATCATATCAAACGAGGTGGCACGCTACGCAAGCACCCTTGAACGCGGGACCAGGATAGTCCAGAAGATCGCAAAGAGTTACAGGGCAAAGAGTTCACGCATACCTCTCCAGGAGGTCATCACGCTGTATGACTCGCACGGCATCCCGCCCGAGGTTGTCAAGGAGGTTGCTGCCGCCGAGGGCGCTGTGGTCGAGATCCCTGACAATTTCTACTCGCTGATCGCCCAGATGCACTCCGAAGCGCAGAAAGAGGCCAGCGATGATGACCACCTCGCGGCCTGCCGCGAGCGGGCAGCGGGTCTGCCCCCCACAAAGAAACTGTATTATGAGTTCCAGAACAAGGTCGAGTTCGAGGCGGTGGTGCTTGATTACTTCGATGGGATGGCGGTGCTCGACCAGACTCTCTTCTACCCCGAAGGAGGAGGTCAGCCATCCGATACCGGGACACTGGTGACGCCTGATAACGTGGTGCGGGTGGAGGAGGTGACAAAGGTCGGCGAGGTGATCCTCCATCGGGTCAGGGGCGGCCCGCTCAAGCGCGGCGAACGGGTGAAGGGCCTGGTGGACGAGGAGCGCCGGTTCTCGCTGATGCGCCACCACACCGCAACGCACGTCCTTCTGTATGCCGCAAAGAAGGTGCTTGGCGCCCACGTCCACCAGGCCGGTGCCCAGAAGGGTGGTGAGGTCTCGCGCCTGGACATCCGGCACTACAGGCATGTCACGCCGGAGGAACTCCGGAAGATTGAGATCGAGGCAAACCGTATGGTCATGAGCAACCTGCCTGTCCAGATAAGCGTGGAGGAGCGGACAAAGGCCGAGCAGAAGTACGGGTTTGGCCTCTATCAGGGGGGTGTCCCGCCTGGCCGGGAGATCCGGATAGTCCGGGTCGGGAATGACGTGCAGGCGTGTGCGGGAACACATGTCCGCTCGACCGGTGAGATCGGGCTGATCCGTGTCATGGGTGTCGAGCATGTCCAGGACGGTGTCGAGCGGCTGGTATTCTCGGCCGGACTCGCCGCCGTGCGCGCTGTGCAGCAGATGGAAGAACTCCTCCGGGCGTCTGCAGACGTCCTGAGCGTCCAGCCCGAGAACCTGCCATCGACAGCGGCAAGGTTCTTCTCGGAGTGGAAGGAGCAGAGGAAGGAGATCGAGCGTCTCCGCAGCAGAGTGGTTGAACTTGAGAGGCAGAACCTTGAGGGCGAGGCGGTGGACGGCGTCCGGGTCGTTGTCCGGAGGGTTGATGCACCCCAAAAGGAACTCGTCGCGCTTGCAACTTCGGTGGCCGATGAGGGCGGGGTGGCGCTTATCGCGTCGGTCGACGGTGGTGCAAGGCTGGTGGCGGCCTCCGGAACGCCGGCGGTGAACGCCGCCGATCTTGTCCGGGATGTTTGCAGCCTCCTCGGCGGGAAAGGCGGCGGCAAACCAAACCTTGCACAGGGGGCGGGGCCTGACGCCTCCAGGCTCGAAGATGCACTTGAGCAAGGCCGCAAAATGATTATAAAAGCATTACATGGCGAATGAAGTTGTAGTTCTTCAGCCGGGCGATGAGAGGGCGCAGAAGATCGCCCGGGCAATGGCAAGCCAGACGGCTAACGCGATCATACAGGAGTTCAGGTCGGGGCCAATGACCTCGTCAGAGGTCGCCAGGAAGATGAAGATCCCGATCACCACCGCCGCATACCACATCGATAACCTTCTTGAAGCGGGGCTCCTCGAGGTCGTCAACACCCGATGGAGCGAGAAGGGGCGCGAGGTGAAGGTCTACGGGCTTACGGACCAGGTGCTCATCATTGCTCCGCCGGTGAGCGACCTCCGGTCGGTCTTAAAGAAGTACGCGATGCTGTTTGCGCTGATCGTCCTTGCTACACTGGGGCTCCAGGTCTTCCTCCCGGCGGTGTTGCCGCCGTCCTGGGGCGCAGAACCCCTCCTCCAGAGGGCCGGGACGGGCGAGAAGGTATCGACGTTCGGGGTGCCGGGCGTCGATACCGCGGGGGCGCCGCCTGTCCACGGCCTTGTGATGGGATTCTTCTTCGGCGCCTGCGTGGTTCTGCTCGCGCTGCTGGTCTACGAGGTGTTCTACTGGTGGCGAACATCCCGGCGCTACCGTGAGCGGCTGGAGAGTGAGCACGACCAGTCAGACGAAACCCGGTGAGGGCGTGACCGGCCGCCGCATCTTTGCAGATTGCTGGAAATATGGATACGACTATATCACCACCTTATCAAATCATGATACATGATCGGTAGCGCCATCGGGATCGACCCGGAACTTTTTTCCCTGGTTGCAGTCCCTCTTTTCATTTTTTGCGCACGCATCTGTGATGTCACAATAGGGACGATGCGGATCATATTCGTCTCACGAGGGGTGAAGACGGTTGCGCCGGTTCTGGGGTTTATCGAGATCTTCATCTGGATCATCGCCATCAGCCAGATCTTTCAGAATCTCACGAACCCGATCAACTACCTTGCCTACGCAGGGGGGTTTGCTACCGGGAACTACATCGGGATGCATATTGAAGAACGACTGGCGATGGGGCTTGCGCTTGTCCGGATCATCACCCAGCGGGATGCAACCAACCTCATCGACTACCTCCGTGCCGCCGGTTACGGGGTTACGGTCGTAGACGCCGAGGGAAGAGTTGGTCCAAGCAAGGTCATATTCACGGTGGTCAGGAGGAGAAACCTCCGCGACGTGGAGAACGCCATCCATCAGTTCAACCCCAGGGCGTTCTACTCGATCGAAGACGTCCGGCGGGCGGCGGAAGGCACTTTCCCGGCTTCTGTGCCGGGTACAACGCCGTTCCGCCTCGGCAGGCTTATCCGCAAAGGGAAGTGAGCGGCCGGGAGGCCCGTCAGGCAAGCGGTATGATCGGGTATGGCGGGATCAGCGGGATGCAGCCAACGTGCCCTGGAACAACAAACCAGCATCGCCCAGAAGCGTCGACGAAGAGTTTCTTGACAAAGTTTTCCCGGATACCGTCCCGCGACGTTAGATGGAGCTCGATGCCGGAAGAGTTCAGCCCGTATATACCTTTATCGGACGCAACAAGAAGCATCCCGTCGCGTGTTGCCGCAACGTCGTTGATGGTGACCGGGTAGGTGCTCAAGGCCGTGGCGTTGAGAACAGGGGTGACGCCTTCATCAGGAGAGTAATGGAGGATGGTTGTAGCGTTGAAGAGGTAGACCCCGCCGAAGGGGTCGACCCGCACCCCGGAGATCGTGAGCAAGGGATCGCCCCCAAAGAAAACCCGTTCAAACCGGGGATCCCGCGCATGGCCTTTCAGCACCCACACCCCCTCGTTCTCGGAGTCGATGACAAGCGCATCGCTCTCGGCATCGACCACCATGCTCACAACTGTATAAAATCCTGCACCCGATGGCCCGCCCGGTTTATACCACGTCCAGTTCCCGTCATGCCAGCGGTGGAGACCGGCGCTCCCTGCGGCGACCCAGACCTCATTATCCCACCGCCTGATGCAGTTTATGTTCAGGTTCTTGAGGTGATCCTGGTCCTGGATTGCATGATACCCCGTCCCGTTCCCGATCTGCAGCCCGCAGGAATACCCGAGCCAGAGGTGACCGTCAGGATCGAGGGCAAGAGCAGTCACCATGTTATCGAGCGGTTCGAGGAAACCGTAGTCCGTCTGGCGTGGGTTCCTGGCGTTGACCGAGTACCACGTCCCGTTTGCCGTGTAGATTGAGAGGCCGCTGGAGGTCGCAAAGATGACATCCCCATACCGCCCGTTGATCACGTCCTTTACGTCCACAGAGGCGATGGAGGAGACGTAGTCAGGAGACGCGATATATATACCGGAAGAGGAGGGAATGACCAGGAGATATGCCAGAAGAAGAGGGGTTAAGAATTTCATACCCGGCTGCATGTCCCATCCGCCCTCTTGATGATGAGGCAGCCTTTCCCTTCCGGCCAGAAGTAGACAGACCGACCGACCTTTCCCCCCGTCTCCTCGTACTCAATCCTTATCCTCTGTTTCTGCAGGTTCTCCTTAACCGCAGCAGTGTTTCGCTCCCCGATATTCAGCGAGTTTGCCGAGAATACAAACATGCTCGCCCCGCCGACAACAAACGCAGAGATCGTGTTTCTGGTGCACCCCTGGCTCTCCATCTCATCGAGAAGGACAGTGATGGCGGTGTCCGCAAACTTGCCTGGACGATCGGCGATTCCGCGGCTTTCAGGAAGCATGATATGAGCCAGACCCGCAACCGAGCGCCGCCGGTCGTGGAGTATCAGCGCGATACAGGAGCCAAGCCCGATCGTCGCCATCGGATAGTTTCCAACACGGTGTTCGCCGAGCCCCAGGATGACTGCCGTCTCCTCTCCAAAAAAATTGTTCTCCATGTATATTCCGCAGGGCGTCTACGAGAGTGGTTCCATCAGCCGTTCAAGCATCCGGAACAACTGCCCGGCAAGTTCTACGTTCGGGAGCATGTAGATGCTCCCGTAGACCGGGGGGGCCTCGCTCGTGAGCTCGGTGTTGAAGATCAGGACGTCGTTCACATCGGTTGCCACCTGGGCAACGATGGACTCAAAAGCGGCATGCGCCATATCGATGGCCAGCGCCGGTGGCGAGGGCAGCATGATGATCCCGAGCAGTTCTGCGGTCGCATCCAGGAACGCCGATATCATGATGTTCCCGATCTCGATCGCGGCGCTCTGGTCCATCTCGTTGATCTCGCGATCGGTATCGGTCATCCCGAGCATCTGGTTTGTAAGCTGGATGATCGTCTGCCGGGGCATGTTGACAACGATATACCCGCCGTCCGCGATCTCTCCCTGAATCTGAAAGACCACCATCGCAGATATCTCGTTGCTGATATACTTGTGAAGGTCGGCGATATCGATGGCCATGACCTCCGGCACCGTCATCTCAACCGGGCTCATCAACATCTGCGACAGACTCGTCGCCGCGTGCGCCGCTCCGATGTTCCCGAACTCCGTCAGCGCGTCCTTCCAAAAGGGATCAAGTTCCATGAAAACCTCTCCTAAATCATTGTATTTACATCAAGTACCGGCACAACATCACCGTCCCCCGGTATGGTAATACCGCTGATCCCGCGGCAGTTCCCCGCAATCCTCGATAGCGGTTTCACCACCACCTCCTGCTGACCGTCAACATAATCGACGACGATACAGCACCTTTTGCCATCATTCTGCAGCACGATCAGCGTATCGCCCTTCTCAGCCCGGCCGAACATATCCTCCAGGCGGTAGAGGGGGAGGGTCTGATCGCGCAGAAGGATCGCATCGGAGTTGCCGATCCGGTGGATCGCCTCCGGTCTTGCATGCGCCACCTCGACAACGTTGCTGATCGGGATGGCACACCGCCTTCCGTTGATGCGCACCATCATGACATCGATGATCGCCATCGTCGGCGGCAGAACCAGCTCGAATTTTGTGCCCCTGCCAGGCTCGCTCTCGACCTTGATCGTGCCCTTGAGCGACTCGATCGTCTTCTTGACCACGTCAAGCCCGACCCCCCTCCCGCTGATGTCGTTGATGACCTCGGAGGTGCTGAACCCTGGTTCGAAGAGGAGAGCAATAAGTTCGTCCTTCGTCGCGTTCGCCGCCGTCTCGGGTGCGAGAAACCCTTTTTCAACGGCCTTCTTCCTGAGTTTCTCGTGGTCGATGCCTGCACCATCGTCCTCCACGTCTATGATGACGTTGTCCTTGTCCCTGCGGGCCGTAAGCTTTACCAGCCCCTTTTCGGGTTTGCCCGCGGCTTTACGGGCATCCGGCGTCTCGATGCCGTGGTTCACAGCGTTCCTTATGATGTGCAGCAGGGGGTCGGAGAGGCCGTCCATCATGCTCCTGTCAAGTTCGGTCTCGCCGCCCTCAACTATGAACTCAACCTCCTTCCCGTCATGGTTCGCTACGTCCCGCACAACCCTGGGAAAACGGTTGAAGATGCGCTCAAGCGGCATCATCCTGATCCCCATCATAAGGTTCTGGAGGTCGGAGACCGAACGCCCGATCATGCCCAGCGCTTCATCAAACTCCTTGATACCGTGTTTCCTCGCGATCTGCTCGAGCCTGCCGCGGTTGATGACCAGATCCTCCACCAGGTTCATCATCCGGTCAAGCCGCTCGATATCGACACGGATGTTCTTGATCTCCCGGGCCTTATCGGGCCTCGCCGCCTTCTGCACCTGCGGTGCCGGCGCCGCACCGACCTCCAGGACGTCTACGGGCTCCCGCGCTTCCAGACTCTCTGCCGCCGAATACGATTCCAGCGGAGATAGTGCAAGTAGAGAGATCTCTGTGCCGGAGGCAATCGTCCGAAGCGCCTCCTCCCCGGCATCGCTCTCGACGACAACCTCAAACGTTCCATCGAACTTTCCATCCTCGATCTGGTCGCGTGGAGGGGTCGTCGAACGGATCTTCCCGATCTCCTCCAGGTTCTGGAGGAGAAGCATCGCCCTGACATCTTTCATGGTGCTTGTCGGGTCGACGGCGACCTTCAGGGCGTAGACCGGGCAGCCGCCCACCTCTATTGAGGGTTCACACGGGGGTTCTGGAGGAGTTGGGGGATTTGGAGCGGTGAAGGAGGCTTCGATCGGCGACCCCTCCTCAGCAAACGCCATCAGTTCCTGAACCAGAGGTGCCGATTGCTCGTCTGATGGGTTCTCCCCCGCCTCGATGGCATCAAGCATCTCCTCGATCGCATCGGTGCAGGTGAGCAGGAGGTCGGTGAGCGGCGGATTCACCTCCAGCCCGCCATTGCGGATGAGCGAGAAGACGTCTTCCATCGAGTGGCAGAGGTGCTCCATAGCATCAAAGCCCATCGAGGCAGCCATCCCCTTGAGAGTGTGCGCCGACCGGAAGATCTCGTCGATGGCGGTCTGCTGGTCCTCCCCGCTCTCAAGGGCAAGGAGGTTGTTCACGATGTTCTCATGATTCTCCCGCGACTCTTCGACAAACAACTTCCGGTATACCTCTTCGTCAAACATGATCCACCTCAACCTGGCCGACCGCCCGCGTGATCTCGCGTGCAATATTCTCCAGCGGAACCACCCGGTCGACGCAATCTCTTGCCAGGGCGGCCCGCGCCATCCCGTAGACAAGACAGTCCTCTTCTGCACAGACCATCGTGGTTCCACCCGCCTTCTTCACCGCAAGCGTCCCCTCGCCGCCGTCGCTACCCATACCCGAGAGGATGACCGAGACCGTTCTCGGGCCAAAGACGTGCGCTGCGGAGGTAAAGGTCGTATCTACGGCGGGGCGGACGGCATGGATGGGAGGGGCGGTCGAATGAACGATCCGGCCGTGGGTTCTCCCGGTGCTCGATGCAAGCCGCGATATGACGGTATGGACGCCGGCTTTTGAGACCAGGACCGCACCGGCCTGCAGGTTGTCGCCGTTCCGGGTCTCCCTCACCGAGAGGGCCGAGATCCGGTTAAGGCGTTCAGCAAGCGATGCCGTGAACCCCTCAGGCATGTGCTGTGTTATGACAACGGCGGCGGGAAGGTCGGCCGGCAGCCCTGATAGCAGGACATCAAGCATAGGCGGCCCGCCTGCAGAGGACCCTATCACCACAACCGTCTCCGCATCCTTATGCGCGATCTCGGTCTGCTTTTGCACTCTCGGCAGCCGGAGGAGGTTTCTAATCTTCTGGACGAGCTCTCTCTCGATTCCCCGAACGTTAGGGATATCCTTTGGCTTGAGCATGAAATCGTCCGCCCCGAGACGCAGCGCCTGATGGGTCATATCGGCGTTACGGGACGTCAGCGTGCTCAGCACCAGGATCTTCGGTCTGGCGGCCTGCCCCTGGAGGGTTTCAAGCACCTCAAGCCCGCCCATCCTGGGCATCTCGATATCCAGGGTGACAACATCCGGGTTTAACTCCGCAATCTTCTCCAGGGCATCGATGCCATTCACCGCTGTCCCGACGACCTCGATCTCGGGATCGCCTTTGAGCAGGTCACGGAGGATCGTCCTTATAAAGAGCGAGTCGTCGACGATCAGAACCCTTATCATGGTCACGCACTTAGAACGTTCTTGACTTCTTCGAGGACTTTTGGAGCCTGGAACGGCTTGACTATATACCCTTTTGCACCGCTCTTGACGGCAAGCTTGACCATCTGCTCCTGGCCGACTGCGGTGCACATTATGACCTTTGCAGACGGGTCTGCGGCCCGGATAGCCTTGAGCGCCTCTATCCCGTTCACCTTCGGCATCACAATATCCATTGTGACCAGGTCGGGTTTGAGGTCATGGTACTTTGCTACCGCCTCCGCTCCATCCGCCGCCTCACCAACGATGTCGTGCCCGCCGGAAAAGAGGATGTTCTTTAGCAGAGTCCTCATAAACATAGTATCATCGACGATCAGAATCCTTCCCATCGAACACCACTCACTCTTTATTTGTGTAAAAAAGGTAATATATATTTGCGTAAATGGGCCTTTCCTGCCCCCCTCATCCCATTGGTGTTTTCAACGATTCCGAGATGTATCTGACACCTTTCGGGGTTAATTGAACCTCTTTCCTGACGTATAGCACCTCGGCCATCCCCGTGGATAAGAGTTTATCATATATGGCATCGAGGTCCTTGTGCGAGAGTTTGAGCATATTCTCGATGGCGCTTGAGTCCATCCCGCTGTAGACCAGCATCGCCACCTGGCCGGTCAGGGGGTCCAGGTCCTCCTTAATCTCGGTGCCGCTCGTTGCCTCCTTGAGGAAGTTATAGAGGACCTGAAGCGTCGTCAGCGGGCAGAGGACAAAACTTGTCACGACCTCGTTCTCAACCAGGTGGTCGATCTTGACAACGTTCAGGTCCTTCCCCTGGATCTCCCGCGACGTGAGTTCGATGCCGGCCACCTCATCGAGGGGTATGCAGACCTGCTTCTCCTGGCTGACAAACCAGATCCCGGTCTTCATGACGGCAATCGCTCCCTTCTCCCACGTGGCGTCCTTTATGAGGACGCCGCCGCGGATTGCAGGTGACATGAAGAATGCGTTCAACCGGTAGGCGCTGGCCTGCGTGATGATGAACTTCTTTAAGACGGTAAGAACCTTCTCGACCGACGCAATGCGGTAAACAGCCTCTCCATCACCCCCCACGGCGACAACAATCTGGTTCCTCTTCTCCTCCATGTCGACAACCGACCTGTAGGGGATCTCCCGGTCGACAGGCGCCTCGATACGGAAACGGTCCTCTGCTATGCCAACCTTCGTCGGGACCCACCGGCCCTCGTGCTCGACCTTTGCCGGGACCATCTTCATCATCGCATCCGTCACCTACCCTATACAAGTTATATCGACAGAGACCATCACCGTTGCGATCGCAGCGCCTCAAGGATCTCCTCAAGCTCCGCTGCAAGGTCTTTTGCCGCAATTTTCTCGCCTCTCAACTCCCGCAGCAGGCTGACATCCTCGACAAACTTCTTCCTCCGGGCGTCGGCCTTCAGTGTGGTGATCAGAGAATCCTCGACGGTGCCCCCGGATGCAAAGGAGACTATATCAAAATCCTCTTTCTTCTCCTCCACCTCAGGGACCTCCTCCTCGGGGGCAGGCTCCTCCTCTTCTTCCTCTTCCTCACCCTCTACCTCGATCCTGATCTCGGCGGGATCCAGGTCGTCGAGCGCGGAGAGTTCGTCTCTCAGTATGCCGATGTCCGGGATGCCCTCATCGCCCGCGATTCCCGGGACCTCCGCTGATATCGGAGGGAGAACGCTGCCGCCTGAAACCCCGGCCGGCACCTCAATCTCGGTCTGGTGGGTCTTCAGGATCTCGGATACGGCGTCCATATCCTCTGCGGACAGGAGAGATACATCCTCCGGAGAGAACGAACCGCCCAGGTCAGGGCCTTCCCCGTTGAGATCGAGGTCGGCGATCGAGTCGAGGTCAAGGTCTGCAAGTGATGCCAGCGGGTCTGTCACGCTCCCGCCAGGTCTTGGCGGGGCCGGGGAGGAGCCGGCATCGGCGCCCTCGACAGCCCGGTCAAGCATGTTATCGATCTTCTCGATACCTTCCTTCTTCTTGCTGTCGGATGCCCGGGCATGGGCGATCGTCTCCCGGATCGAGGCTGTAAACGTCCCGAGCATGCCGGAGAACCGGCCACCTTTTGCAGCCGGGGAAGGCTCCGCTCCCACTGCATTCGGCGCCTCGGGCTTCTTCTTCCGCCTCCACCCCAGGAATGCGGCTCTTAAATTCGAGGGCTTCAGTTCTGAAAGATTAAGCGCCCCTGTGACCAGAAGCGCGAGAAACCCTGCAAGCACAGTAACCGCAACGACAACCTCCGGGTTGGCATCGAGGAGGATGATCAGCGAACCGGTGCCGACGGTTATAAGGAAGAGAAGCGGGCGGCGGAGACTCTCTCTCACTATCCTACCCCCACAAGTGCCGGAATGGAGAAGAAGATGCCCACGACGATCGGTGCAATGATGTATATGATACCGGTGGCCACACAGAGCACGCTTGTTAAGAAGTAGTAGAGGTAGCGGTCACCGCCCATAACAATCTTCCCGGCCAGTATATCTGCAGCGGTCAGCAATAAGAGGATCGTTATCACGTAGGTTCGCATGACGTCTTCGGGAAAGTTCACAAAGAGGTTCATGGACATCCCCATGGATATCCCCGCACCAGACGGGGTGCCCCCTGAGAGCGCGCTCGAGGCCTCTGTGAAGTAGTTCATCACATCTGTAACGGCATTGGACATCGAGAGAAGGATCTCGAAGAGGAAGACGAATATGGCAATCATCGCGGCGTGCATCGGCACGAGAAGGACGACAAAACCCTTCACCATCATGTCGCGCTTCCGCCGGAGCAGCACCTGCTCGAGCATCGATGAACCGACAATCTTCCCTATCTTGTCCGGCGACCCTCCGAGGGCAACCGCGTCGCGGAAGATGTTCATGTACTTGTAGATGAGGTAACTCCCGGTCTCCCCGATGAACTTCTTCCAGCTCCTGGCCTCATCGAGTCCGAGATTAATCTTCGAGGATACCGAGTTGATGAACGGTTCAAGGTAGACCAGTGACTTCTTGTCCACCTCCCTGAGCGCATCACCTACAGTGATCGCTTTGCCGCCCATGATCGAACCAAGCCCCCGGATGAACGTGGCAAAGTCCTCGTCCCGCCTGACAACGTTCGCATCGTCGATGTAGCCGATCACCCCAAGCGGCATCAGGAGCAGCCCTGCAAGCAGGAAGATGACACCTGCGTTGGCGCCAACAACGGCAAGGATCAGCGTGACCGCAGCGACGACCGGCACGATGAGCCGTTCGAGCCGCCTGATGAGGGCCTGCTCCTTTGAGCAGACCTCCTTAAGCCCGTGGGTGCGGGGGTCATCGGGAACAGCCCGGTACATGATCGTCAGACCGAAGATCGATATCGCCACGATGATCATGTAAGAGATGTTCAGCGTCGCCTCTATCCCTTCCGGGGCGTAGATGCCGGCCGAGATCATCATGATGGTTGCAACAAGCGCCGCCGATAGGAGCATCGCGATGTAGGCGTCGCCCCACTTCTTCAAGAGTTCTATCCCCTGCTCATACGTGTTCCGGTAAATGCTCCGGATGGTCGAGAGTTCTGTGATGATGAAGTCTGCGTCGGGAACGCCGGAATCGATGGCGTTTGAGTAGCGGTTGAGCATGCTCTTCAGTGTCGCGTTCCTGCACCGCTCCGCGATGGCCCGGAGCCCCCCGGCGTAACTCTGGCCCCAGCCTGCGACCTGCCGCTGGACCTTTGCGATGTAGCGTGATGGGATATACTCAGACCGCTCGGATGTGTACTGGAAGATCTCCGGCCTTGTCACGGCCGAGGTGGTGATCGCGGCCATGTAGGTGTACATGAAGAGCAGGTCCTGCTCCATCTTCTTGTTCTCGAGGATGGATAACCGGAGTTCGGTGAGGGCTTCGATCTGGTCCTCAAACGGGATCCTCCCCTGGTTTGCCGCCCGCAACCGTTCGGTTACGCTCTCGAACAAGTGTTACACCTCGATGGTGAGCAGCCCCTGTTTCTTGATCTTTGTGATCATGTGGAAGAGGTCCCAGAACTGGGTGTAGCCGGCTTTGTGGAGCCGTTCCAGAATCCTGGCGCGTTTATCGATCTCGTCGTAGATCTCAGCCCGCCGGTTCTCGGGGATCCCGAGCATGGTTGCGATCTTGTTCTCGAGGAGATAACTGCTCCCCCTCCCTGTGAAGGTGAAGGTATCGGTCGCGGGGTCCCAGACGAACGTGGCCATGAAGGAGAACCCCTCGGTCTCGGGGTCGTAGCCGACGAGCTCGTTTATGCTCAGCATCCGCCGGACGGTTCCGCCGCCAGGGAGTTTCACGGCGCTCTGGATGATGACCAGGTTCAGGTTGTCGACGAAGGTCTTCGGGATGCTGATCGGGTCACCGCAGAGACGCTGGATCAGTTTCTCGATCGAGGCGGCGTGGAATGTGCTCATCACCGCATGACCGGTCTGCATGGCGGAGAACGCAACAGACCCCTCAACCCCGCGGATCTCACCGACCAGGATCTGGTTTGGGCGCTGACGCAGCGCGGCCTTCAGGAGGTCGAACATCGTGACATCCGAGCCTTCGCCCTCTCCCTTGCCCTTGGCTTTTGCGACCTCGCGTGTCCAGTTCCGGTGGGGAACGGTCAGTTCCGGGGTGTCCTCGATGGTGACGATCTTGCTCTCGGGCGGGAGGAAGGTTGTGAGGGCGTTCAGGGTGGTGGTCTTGCCGCTCGCAGTCTCGCCGGAGACAAAGAGGGACATCCCATACTCAAGGCAGATCCAGAGGTAGGCGGCCATCATGTAGTCGCACGTGCCGTTCTCGATGACCTGCAGGATGCTCAGCGGGATCTCGTTTACCTTACGGATGGTGAAGTTGCTCCCGTGCTTGCTGATATCTGTTCCGTAGACGATGTTGATACGCGATCCATCGGGGAGGGTCGAGTCAACGATGGGGCTTCGGTATGTCAGCGGCTGCTTGATCCGTTCGGCGAGTTTGATGACAAAACTGTCGAGTTCCTGTGAGTCTCTAAACCCGACGACAGACTTGAGCCCCTTGAATATCTTGTGCTCGATGAAGATCGGGCCGACGCCATCGCAGGTTATATCCTCAATGTATCTATCGCTCAGGAACGGTTTGAGGACACCCATCTCGATCTTGTCGCGGACTATCATGTACTCAAGGGCGCGGTATTCCTGCGGCGTGAGAATGATCCGGCCGTCGGCAAGTTCCGGGAAGCCGCTGGACGGGGGTTTTGCCGGAGCACCGATATCCGAGGTGAGGAAGGTCTTGATCCGGGTCTTGAGGTCTTTGGGTTTTCCACCCGCAAGGAGAGACTCGTCGATCACCTCGCCCGGCTGCTTCACGTATACAAGCTGCTGAATGAAGGCCTTAAGGGTCTCGATGCGTGCCTCCTCGGTCAGAGGCTCCTCCTCAAGGGCGTCGATCATATCGATCAGCCTATCCTCGATCACCGGGAGGATTGCTTTGACGGAGTGGAGAAACGAGGGCTCAATGGGGATGTACCAGTTCCGGACATCGTTCGGGTCGGGGAATATGTGGACGAAGGTTGTATCGTTAACCGGGTATATGATGTTCGGGTTCTCCAGCGATTTTAAGTCGTTCTTCAACTCCGGCAGAAAGAGTGGGATGCCGACGGTGTTTACCGGCAGGATGTGGAGGTACTCGAGGAGGTGGGGGTTTGCCTTTACGTATTCGCGGGCGTTCGAGGGGAGCATCCGGTAGAGGGCGCAGGACTCGACGTTGTTGTAGCAGTCGTTCCCCTCGTCGATGAACTCGGGTTCGAATGGGAGGGTTACCGTGGCTTCCAGATCTGTTGCCATTGCCATCACACCCTTGCAACCGAGACGGGGATCACCTTGATGCCGTAACCGGGGTGAACCTCGAAACTGACGATGTTCCCTGTTGTCTTGCGGGCGCCGCGGACCTTGACAACCTCGAGCATCATGACGTACTTGCCGCCGACAAGCGCCTTCTTCATGAAGAGGTGGGCGTCACAGATTGAACGGATACGGACAAGCGCGTCCTCGACGAAGGCGTAGGTGTGGAGGGTGATCAGGATGGTCTTGCCGTGGTCGACAAGGTTCTTGCAGTTGGTAAAGAACGTGAGGACGGTGTCCTGGGTGGCGTACTCGGTAAAGAGGGTGAGCGAGTCGATGACGATGATCTGGGCTTTCGTCTGCTCCATGAAGGCGATCATCCTCTCCAGGGTTCCATGCATCTTCTCCTTCGTCCACTCAAACCCGACGACGTGCATCGGAAATACGCGTAAGTAGCCCCAGGCGAAGTAGTCGGAGATGTCAAGGCTCATCGACTCCATCTGGGTGAGGAAACTCTTGCTTGTGTTCTCTGTCGAGAAGAGGTCGACGTTGAACCCCTGTTTCAGGGCGCCCCAGATGATCTGCTGGGTGAGGACGCTTTTTCCGGTGTCGTTCTCGCCCTCGATGAGGGTGAGCGACTGAAGCGGGAGGCCGTCGGCTATCTTTTTGTCGAGTTCAGAGTTCCCGGTCGAGAGGATACTCTGGTCGGGCATATCGAGGACGCTTTTCTGGGCTTCGACGCTGGTTGCCATCTTGATCACCTGATGTATGCTGAGGCCGAGACTCCGTTCGGGGTGACGACCTGGACGCAGATGGGGGTTGCATCCTCCTCGAAGGTGACGCTGAGGGTGAGGGTCTCACCGGCGTCCCACTGGCCGGGGTGGACGCCGTCGGGTTCGATGGCCACCCTGCTCCAGCGGGATGGGCCGGCGCCGGGGGGGATGTAGACCGGGCCGGTCTCTTCGTAGTGGAGGTAGATGTCGATGGAACTTATATCGACGATCGGTTCGCTCCCGGTGTTCTCCAACTCGACGTAGAGGGTCTGGTTGTTCAAGGCCGTCTCCTGGATCGCGATCGCTGTTCGCATCCGGGCCTCCTGCTGAGCGGCAAGGCTGCTCTGCGCCTCGACCAGCACCTCGGTGGTGGTGAGGGTGCCGCCGATCAGGACGTAGGCGGTGACGACGAGGAGGAGGATGCCGACACCGGATGCGACGATTGGTCCCGCGCTCATCTTCAATCACCCGCGGTAAACGTGGTCGAACGATAGACGCCTGTTGGGAGTACGAACTGGAAGTAGACCACCTCGCCCCGGCCCGGGATCTTTGTGGTCATTCCTTCGATATAGAGTGTCTCGCCGGGGTCCCACTGGCCGTTGGTGTCCTCCAGGATCTCGTAGTTCCATGTCCCTTCGGTGAGCGGTGTTGAATGCGTCAGCCGGATGAAATCGCCCTCCGCCCCCAGGAAGACGTCGGCCTTATCGATCTCGGCCCTGGCGATCCTGCCGGTGCCGACGTTCTTTATCCAGATCCTGGCGGTGTCGCTACCGCTGCTGGCGTAGGTCGTGACTATCCGTATATCGGTGCTCAACCGTTCGTCAACGGCATGGGAGGAGGAGGATATGGTGCCCGAGAGGGTGTAGATCACTGGAAAAACTGCGTTAATCAGTACGCCGGCCGATATGACGGCGGCGATAAGGAACATCGCTGTGGTGATAGCTTCGCTTGACATTCGCTGATCCTGTCCATTCTACCAGGTCCTGTTAGATCCTGTCCAGAAGTTCGGCCCAGGTGTCGCCGGCATCCCGCTCCGCCTGAAGCTCCCCCTTCTGCTCTTTTGCGCCGCGCCGCGAGTGCATCAGCACCTCGATCATCTCCCGGTCGAGCGTGGAGTCCTCGGGGTCAAGGATCCGGTTCAGGACGTAGAGTTCGGAGACAAACTCGTTTGGGCCGATCTCCTCTGTCACTTTACTGGTATCGGCTACCATCCGCATGATCTCGCGGATCTGCCCGGCTACATCCTCGCTGATGTAGCCCATCGACTGGTAGGCGTCGATCATGATACTCATGCGCTCGCGGCCGTACCTGCTGCATCCACGGTTCACCCACTCGAAGAGCCGGTGGACCTTCTGGAGTTTAAGTTTTGATGGGGGTTTTGGCCGGGAGTCCTCGGCGGGGGGCGGGGTGTAGACCGTTCCGGCCCCTGCCGCAGGCAGACCGGGGATAGGGGCGGCCGCCCTGGCCATGGGAGGGGGCTCTGCGGGGTTTGGGGCCGGGGGTGGAACCTCCACCGCGGCATCCGTGTCTGGAACCTTCTCATCATCCTTTTTGTCCGGGGTGTCAGCAGGGGTTTCCGGGCGGGCCTTCCCGCGAAGGGAGGCAGAACTTGTGAACGGGTTGTCCAGTTCGTTCAGCCGTTCCCGCAGGTCGATGAGCAGCCGTTTGATCGACGTCTTGACGAAGTCCAGTTCCTTCTCGAGGGCGTCGAGGCGGGCCTCAGGGTCATCCGAAGATACACCGGCAAGTATCTTATCGATCTGAGCCTGGTCTACCCCAGCCATTATGGTGATTTATATAACCATTATTATTTATAAACTTTTGCCACAATAGATCTCCGGTTTTATTCTGGTTCAGGGTGTTCTGAGGGGTGCTGCCCGGACGGTGTGGGGCTGAGAAACCAGAGGTGTCCCACGGGCGGCCGGATGGGGCCTCTGCCATCCGCGCCCCGGCATGGTGGGGTGTGAGCCCGCCGGGCCAGCGGTCTGGATGACAAAACCTCCATCTTTTCCGGGGAAGGTGTTTCCACTCCACTGTCTATGTATGCATCTTTCGTTGAACGCATCTCGTTTGGCACCCCCACCCGCCCCCTTTCCGGGGGGCGGGCAGTGAGCGATGATAGTCCGGGAGACCTGACGAAAAACCCACCCATGCCACAGAAAAACATCTCTCTTGAGATCCTTACCTCATCCCCCCACCTGGACACACCCAACATCCGGATTGGCGGGCGCTCTGCGGCGATGCGGGTCATCCCTGAATCCCAGTGGGAGGTTTATTAAACATTTTTCCGAAGGTATAATAGGAGTGGAGGCGTAGCGAGAAGGTAAACATACCTGCAAACATATCGAGGTACCCGTAACCGAAACTTCTCCACAACGCCAGAATGCTGATATGATGCCGCAAAAGGAGTCTAAAAAAAGATCTAAGCCGGAGCAGAGTGCAAAAACCCGCGACCAGCCGGAGCGAGGGGCGGTTTCATCTTTTCTTGACCGAAACCTGATTCCGATACTCATCTTCATCGTCTCGCTCTTCTTCATAATGACGTTCTCAAACCCGGCGCTCTTCCTGAACGACGAGTGGATCACGGTCAACCAGCTCCACCAGCTCGGCGAGGGACACCAGGTGGTGGTGAACGAGGGGAAGTATGGCACGTTCCAGAACGGGACACCGGGGCCATACATGATGGCCCACCACAACCTCCTTGGCTACACAATGATGCTCCCGGTTCTCTCTCTCCCGGCGCTTGAGTTCTTCAGCCTCTTTGGCGACCAGTTCAGGCTGGCGGTTGTCTTCCTCTGGTCGTTGCTTCCGGTTTTGATGGCTGTGCTGATAGATGCGTATCGCCCGGAGTATGCCCGGTGGCGTGGGATAAGGTGGACGTGGCTTGTTATCGTGGCGTCGTTTATAGGGCTGCTTGCAAACCTGGTCTTTTACTACCCATGGCCGTTTTCCGCACCGGATGCACCCGTGGAGGCCGCAGCGGTGGTCTTTACAAACCATATCCTCTTTGCCGTGCTCGCGGTGATGGTCTACCTCACCTGCAGGACGATATTTGAGGATACCTGGTTCTCGGTCTTCGGGACGATCGCGTGTATATCCTGCTCCTCATACATCTTCTGGGCGTCGAACGCCAAGGACCACATGCTCGTGGCGGCGATGATGGCGGCGGTCATCCTCTTTCTGGTGAGGTATATCAGGTACGGAAGGCTCCGGGATGCCGCCCTGGGGTTCGGGTTCATCGGGTTGCTTGCATGGGCGCGGCCGGAGGTTGGGTTTGCGGTCTTTGTCTTAGCCCTTTTATATTACGTTGCGTTCCAGGTCATTCGCGGCCGTTCCAGCAGCCGACCGGCAAAAGAGATTGTAAAAACGCTCTGCATGCCTCTTGCCACGCTGGTCGGCTCGGTGCCGCTCTTCATCAACAACCTCTATGTGACAGGAAACCCGCTGGTGCCCTCTTTCTACGTCTACCAGAGCGGTGCCTGGCGTGGTGGTTCGGGAGAGTTCATCGGATCGCCCACGCTTGTCGGGGAGACCGTTCAGGCTGTTCCTGCACCGTCCGGAGGGCTCGAGGGGTTCCTCTCTGTCATTACGAGCCACTTCTCCATATCGTGGTCGACCCTGCCGGGCGACATCTTTGCGATCCTCTTTGCACCGGCGTCGGGGAACATGAGTCTTATCGCGGTCTCGCCGCTGATCGTCTTTGCGATCATCCTCATCCCGCTGCTCTGCCTGGACCTCTGGCGGGGTAAACGCCCCGCCGACCTTGCGGTGGTTGTCTTTCTTTTCGCGATGGCCGCTGCCATCTGGGTTGCCTACGCCCGGAACCTCCCGATGTTGAGCACCAGTCGCGGCATCGTCCCGGACATCCGCTACCTGATGCCGTTCTACCTGCCGGCGGGACTGCTCGGGGTCTATGCCATACGGCGCCTCCTGAACGGTGCCATCGAACCGCGGCGGATGACGCTCTGGCAGGTTGTCACAATCGTCATCGCCACACCTCTGCTGTTCCTTGCTCTGATGCTCTTTCAGCCCTACGGCGGTCAGTACGCCGGTTACACAAGGTTCTTCTCCCGGGTCACGTTTGTGCTGCTCGCCCTATGCCTGATCCTGCTGGCTGCAGGGGCGCGCTCTGGCCGCTCTCCCGGGGCTTATGCCCGTCTCATCACCGCCCTCCTGCTCCTCTTCATCGCCGTGCCGTTTGCCTGGCAGATGATGATGGTCTTCCTCTACTCGGCGGCAAAGTTCAACGGTTACCCGCTCTGGATCCCGCTCATCGAGACGATGTATGGGCAATTTATAGGGGTAATCGAGGTTCCTCCACCACCGTGAAGCCCAGCCCGCGCTTAAGCCAGGGGCGTGACCCAGCCCCAGGTTTTTGGGGCGGCTGCGGGGGAGTGGGTCATACCCTCACGAGGGCTTCACGCGGATGCCGCCGCCCTCCGGAGCCGGCAGATCAGGCAAAAATCCTGTCCCGGGGTCTGGCACGAACCCCACCTCCCCGGCGGTGCCAGATCCCCCCTGGCGGGACGAGAAAATCAGGGGTTTGCGGAAGAACGCTCACAAAGAGGATCGCCGCCCGGCCCAAACAAGCAAGGCCGCTGGCAAACCGCCCAAAAAATAAAAAAAGGGTTGTTCAGGTGAGGATGTTCACCGTATTCAGGTAGGGCGGAACAGTCCTCTCGATCGGGTAGACGGCGCCAACCGCAGGGTGAAGGTTCACGGAGAACCTGACGTTGTTTGTCGGTTTGGTTGTAGGGAGCTTTACCGCCAGGACAAACTGCTCACCGGGCTCAAGGAGATGGTTCACATCCCCCCCCACGTCGTTGTAGGTCTGGATGACAGCCCACTTAGAATCTGCAATACCTACATCTCCTGGTTCGACAGCTGGTCTTCCACTAACTACAGAATTACCCGAATCATACGTTATAACCTCTGAGACCTCTCCGCAGACGTATGTCACCAGCATCTGGGTTATGTCGATCGGCGTCCCGCCCGCGGTGTTCCCGACGGTGAAGACAATGTAATCAAGCTCTGTGCTACTGCCAGTCTTAGCATACCCATAGACGTTGCCGATGATCTCAAGGCTCGAGCTCGCCTGCTGTGACCCGGTGTGGACAACCTTCTGCGCCTCTCCCGTCGCATAGAACCCGGCACCGAGCATTACATACGAGAAGACCGCGGCCACTACCACGAACGCGATCAGCACGATCGCCGCCTCAAGGCCGGTGAACGCATCTTCGTTCTTGAATAATTTCATCATGCCAAATCACCTCAGTAAACCTCGTAGAAGTAGCCAGCCTGGAAGTCAGCCGGCGCTGTGCGGCTGATCGGGAGCGCTGCACCGATGTCGGGCTTGACCTCTACGGTGAAGCGGTCGTTCGGCCTGATTGTAGGCAGGTCTGCACCCCAGATCTTGATCTTCACCATCTCGAACTTGTCAAGTATGTCGTTAGCACCAGCTTGTGCAGTGCCGTCCTTGTACCACGCCTTATCTACGTCAATGTACTTGAAGATCTTCATCGTATCGGCCGTCGATACGGTGAATGTCACCTTCTCCATGTCCACCGGCGCCCCCCCGGCAGCAAGCTGCAGGTAGAAGGAGATCTCGCCCAACTTGGTCGTATCTGTAGCTTTCACAACCACCGGCCCCGAGACCTCCAGGTTCGAGGTCGCCTGGCCGACGCCCGTGTGCACAGTCCTCTGCGCCTCTCCCGTCGCGAAGAACCCGGCACCGAGCATTACATACGAGAAGACCGCGGCCACTACCACGAACGCGATGATGCCCAGATGAACCTCTCAACCAGACCAACACGGTTCACTTGAGTCTATACACTACCTTGTATAAAAAATTATTCACTGTGATGCGGGAGGCTGCGCCAATGCCGCTGCAACCTGGCAGGCAATCAGGCGCCTAAACCCCGGTATCGCGACCTCGATGGGGTTATAGCCGAAATTACGGCGCGAAGCATACAAGAAATCTTTGCGCGCCAAAGCCCTGCTTCTTGGAAATATTATTCCGTAAAGTGAAATATATTTTACCGACCGTTACATGCGGTGCGATCTGGTACGACATGAGAGTGCCAGCGTAACAAGCTGGATCTGAAAGAGAGGTTTGAAACAGCGCCGGTTGATGACAATTGCAGCGGCCTGGCAACGTTTGGTGAATGCACTGCTCTTGCCAGTAACGTTTCACTAAAACAAGATGGAATGGCAGGTCTATCGCCTCCTTAACCTTAAGATTCAAATTCCTTTTGCGTAAAACTCTACATCACCGCATCCACCATCAACTCACGCAAACCGCCGGAAGCTTGCTTCCTCAGCATGACCCTCGATTGAAGTGCTGGTTTGACCTTATCGAGACCTGTCGCACGGTTACTTCATGGCGGAGTCTGAGGTGGAGTACACAGTTGAGTCGAGAGCAACGCTCTCATGGCCTTCATGACCACCTGGAATACAAACGGCGTTGCCAGACACCATGGCCGGGCCAGGGGGCACTAAGACAACAATAAAAAAAGGTTCAGGTGAGGATGTTCACCGTATTCAGGTAGGGCGGAACAGTCCTCTCGATCGGGTAGACGGCGCCAACCGCAGGGTGAAGGTTCACGGCGAACCTGACATTGTTTGTCGGTTTGGTTTCAGGGAGCCTGACCGCCAGGACAAACTGCTCACCGGGCTCAAGGAGATGGTTCACATCCCCCCCCACGTCGTTGTAGGTCTGGATGACAGTCCAGTTGGAATTTTTAAGATTCTTACCTACAACCTCTCCAGGAGCGATGGGTGTTGTGCCATCACCAACTATAGATATACTCTCATCATACTCTATAACCTCAGATACATTCCCGCAGACGTATGTCACCAGCATCTGGGTGATGTCGATAGGCGTCCCGCCCGCGGTGTTCCCTACGGTGAAGACGATGTAGTCAAGTTTCGTGCTGAAATCAGTAGCCTCATCGCTGACGTTATACCCATAGACGTTGCCGATGATCTCAAGGCTCGAACTTGCCTGACCCGTCCCGGTGTGGACAACCTTCTGCGCCTCTCCCGTCGCATAGAACCCGGCACCGAGCATTACATACGAGAAGACTGCGGCCACTACCACGAACGCGATCAGCACGATCGCGGCCTCAAGGCCGGTGAACGCATCTTCGTTCTTGAATAATTTCATCATGCTAAATCACCTCAGTAGACCTCGTAGTAGTAGCCTTTCTGGAAGTCAGCCGGCGCTGTGCGGCTGATCGGGAGCGCTGCACCGATGTCGGGCTTGACCTCTACGGTGAAGCGGTCGTTCGGGCTGATGTCAGGTAGCGGCGGAGCATCAGGGTCGGTGACGCTGCCGTTGATCGTGATCTTCACCATCTCGAACTTGTCAAGTATGTCGTTAAGATCTGCTTGCTCAACACCGTCTAAGTACCACTTGCTGGACACGTTCTCATATGTGAAGATCTCCATCTTATTGGCCGTCGAGACGGTGAATGTCACCTTCTTCATGTCCACCGGCGCCCCCCCGGCAGCAAGCTGCAGGAAGAAGGAGATGTTTGCAAGATGTTCTGGGTCATCTTTATTTTCTGCCTGCACAACCACCGGCCCCGAGACCTCCAGGTTCGAGGTCGCCTGGCTGACGCCCGTGTGCACAGTCCTCTGCGCCTCTCCCGTCGCGAAGAACCCGGCACCGAGCATTACATACGAGAAGACCGCGGCCACTACCACGAACGCGATATACCGGATGCCCGGATGAACCCCTCACCCAGACCAACACGGTTCACTTGAGTCTATACACTACCTTGTATAAAAAATTATTCACTGCGGTGCGGGAGGCTGCGCCCATGCCGCTGCAGGGGGTGTGAGCAACCAGGCGTTTATCACAGGGCATTGGCGCCAGAGAGGTATTTGCAGTCTGAAAGGCAACCATTGAGGTGGGGAAATACTTCCCGTGCAAAGACCCCATCTTCCGGAAATATAATTCAAGATCGGGAAATATCATGCACCGCGCCCACCAGAACCTGCCGGGTGCAGAACCGCGGGTGTGATATGCTGCGGCGGCAAACACTCTCAAGAGAGAGGAGAGTATGGGTGCAAAGGCTGATATAATCTATGTCATCCTCGGGGTTGTGGTCGTTATCCTGCTGGCCCTGGTCATAAAGCCGATAGCGATGGGTGAGATGCCCCGGCTCCCGTGGGGGGAGGAAGCAGGACCGACCGTCACCCCCGCATGGGCGCCCACGATCCCCCCCGCAACCGCGCCGCAAGCACCCGCGCCCACAACGGCGCCCCCATGGAACGGGACGCCGCAGAAGATCGGGTTCGTCGACCCTTCAACCTACCAGATACCCTCAGGCGAGAGCCGGGTGAACATGACCGCCCTGCCGGTGAACAGATCCGCTCCGACGCGCTGGGTGACCTACGCGACGATCGACGGCTACTGGTCGGGGACGACCGGGATCGTCCGGATCCCCTGCCCCATCTGGCGGCTTGACTACTCCGATATAGCAACCTCAAACTACGAGATCTCGCTCTTCAACTGCCAGGTCATGGATGCTGCCGACCCGAACAGGTTCGTCAGGATCATCACCCTCGACTTCCGCGACTTCCTGGCAGCGAAGGACAAACCCGACCTCAGGAAGGAACAGTGGGTGAGCACCTTCTACGAGGGCTACCACGACTACTACTTCGTCATCAACGCGCGGTGTATCGACTCTTACCACCTGAAGATCCAGGTGCCGGAAGAGTATCTTGGGGTATAGGAGGCGAGGGAGAGCGGTTTCGGCGGGGATATGGAGATGGAAGGATCTCCTTCCCGCCGGTCTCTTCCATGGCTCCGGAAGTCTTTTTATCGCTGGAGACCCCCACCGCCCGGCCGCTCCGCGGCCTCCTCCCGCCCCCTCAAGGGGCGGGCAGTGAGGGGTGATTGACCCGATGGCCGTGCCACGGGAGCGGGAACAGGATCTTCGGCGGTTTCTCACCGACGCTCTGGTTGACGCTTTGCAGGGCACGGTATCTATGGAGAATCGCCCCCGTCGCTGTGTCTCAATCAGACACCCTTTTTCCGTGGGGGGTAGAGCCACCCCCACCACCCGGCCGCTCCGCGGCCTCCTCCCGCCCCCTCCCGAGGGGGCGGGCAGTCTCTGGCGATAGTCCGGATACAGTGCACGGGGAGGAAACAGGATCTTCGGCGGTTTCTCAGCGGGAACCGGGTGAGGTGATGCACTCCCCCGACACTGTATCGATGGAGAATCG
>JALHIW010000004.1:93145-164048 GCA_022837745.1 Methanomicrobiaceae archaeon
ATACAGTGCACGGGGAGGAAACAGGATCTTCGGCGGTTTCTCAGCGGGAACCGGGTGAGGTGATGCACTCCCCCGACACTGTATCGATGGAGAATCGCCCCCGTGGGGGAGGGGCTGACGGGGAGGGGGTGGAACATCCCCCTCCCCTGTCGCTGCGCGTCACTGAAAACACCTTCCCATGTGTTGAGGCAAGCCACCCCCGCCACCCGGCCGCGCGAGCGTCTGGCGATTGGCCCGGATACCGTGTCCGTGGACGGAGACCAGACCTCAGCGAGTGTCACGTTATGCCGCGAAGAGACTGCCAGATCCCCTCGACACCGTATCGACGGAGAATCGCCCCGTGGGAGGCGGAGACGCTCCCCCCTCCCCTATCCAGGGCGGGAGCCAACCGCCCGGCTTGCCGCCCCCGCGCGGCCATAATCAAAAATGACGTGGTGGGCGCCGGGACTCAATTCGGTCTGGACGGGGTGGCGGCGCCTGATCGAGACCTCAAGGCCCCACCAAGCCCTTTCTAACACCTGCCGGTCCAGTGCCGCGCGATAAACTGCCGCACCAGCAGCGCCGCCACCGCCGCCGTCTGCCCGGCATCAAACGGCGCAACCTCCACATAATCAAACCCCGCGGCATGCGGCCCAAGCGTGCGGACGACCTCCCGGAGATCGAGCGGCGTCATCCCGAACGGTTCCGGCGTCCCGAGACCCGGCGTGAGGCAACAGTCGATCGCGTCGGCATCGATCGAGAGGTAGACCCTCCGCCCCTCGATCAGCCCCATGACCTCGCCGAGGACAGCAGCGATCCCGCGCTCCCGCACCACGTCGGCGGTATACAAACGGGTCTTCTCCGCCGCGATCTCAAACTGCTCGCGGTCACCGCTCCTCCCCCCGATGATCACGACATCCTCGACCGTCTCGAGGACGCGCCGGGTGACGCAACCATGGCTGTAGGGCGTTCCATCAAGTTCGTCCCGGAGATCCAGGTGGGCATCGCAGACCACGTAGACCTCCGGCTCCACCGCCCTGACCGCCCCGACCGTCACGGTATGCTCCCCCCCAAGCATCACCGGCACCTTTCCGTCGCGGACGATACCCCGGACGAAATCGGCAACCTCATCAACAACGGCCTCCGGCAGCCTGGAGACCATGAGATCGCCGAGATCCGTCACCGGGACGTCAAAGAGTTCAATCCCGGCAGCGGGGTCGTAGGCCTCGAAGTTGAACGAGAACTCCCTGATAGCCCGCGGCCCAAACCGCGTCCCCGGGCGAAAAGATGTCGTCCCATCGTATGGAACACCGAATATCGCGTAGCGGGCGTCCTCATACGGTGTATCCGCATCCGCAAAATGGAGATGGACAGGGTCCTGCATAACCGATATATCCAGAAGATCTCACTCGAGTTTCTTCTTGCCCAGAGACGCTATGTAGGCGACTTCTTTGCCCGGTTCAAGACCGGCGGCCTCTTCCGCGGTCACGTTGAGTTCAAACATCTCGAAGTCCTTGACGTCCATGAGCTGGACGGTCGTGCCGGCGATCGAGATCACCTGCGCTATCTTTCGCTCGACTACCGGGACGTATATCTTTGCCGAGACCGGCTGAACGATCGAGCGCTTGACACCATCAAAGACCCCTATACAGTCTATACGGGACTTTGCCGCTCCGTGCTTCCCCGGCTTGGAGATGGCGATGGAGACAATCCTGCAGGGTTCGTCATCCACGACAACGTAGCGCCCCTCCTTAAGCTTCCCAACTTCTGTCTGTTCCTTCATATCGTCTCACTGTGGTAAACGCGTGATTAATGTATCTGGATTGCATTACATAAATACACCGCAGAAGAATAGAGAAGGACGGGGAGAATTGAGGCGGTTCATCAGGGCGTGTGACGATCTGGCAGCGGCCGTCCGGGATGCCGTTGCCGATATGGTCGGGACGCCCGGGGCAGGGGATTGCGTCGGGATGGGTGCGGACGGCACACCCACAAAGAAGATCGACCAGGTTGCAGAGGATATCGTCGTCGACTACCTGGCCGATCACCCCCTCTGCCAGCGGCTGATCAGCGAAGAACTCGGCTGCGCAGCGATGGGCGGGAACAGGGGCACCATCTTCCTCGACCCCGTTGACGGCACATACAACGCCGTCGTCGGGATCCCGTTCTATGCCATCTCCATTGCGTATGCCGCTGATGGGATGGTTACCGCGGGATACGTCCAGAACCTCGCCACCGGCGAGACGTTCCACGCCATCCGCGGGGAGGGCGCCTTCCGGAACGGCCGCCCGATCCATGTATCGAACGTATCGAGACTTGAGGAGAGCGCCATGAGCGTTTACGGCGGCAGGATGCCCGACCCTGCCCCCATCCAGCGGATCGACCGGACGATCAGGCGCTGCCGTCTCCTTGGTGCATCGGCGCTTGAACTATGCTACGTCGGTTGCGGGCGCATCGAGGGTTTTGTCGACCTCCGCGGAACGCTCCGGGTCACGGACGCCGCGGCCGGGATGCTGATCTGCAAGGAGGCCGGCGGTATGGTCTCCGACCCCGGAGGCGGCGAGGTCGTCTTCCCCGACGACGTCTCCGCCGGTCGGCGCCTCGTAGCCACGAACAGCATCCTGCACAGCAGGCTCATCGAATATCTGAAGGGTAACCGCACATGAGGATAACACTGGTATCGCGTCTCGATGACGCGGAGGCGCTCCGCTACACCGCCTCGCTTGGCCGGGAACTCAAAGACCTCGGGCACGACGTGGCCCTGGAGGAGGGCACGGCACGCCGTCTCAGGAGGAATGGAGGCACCCCGTTTGAGGAGATCGACGCCGACCTGGTCGTGGTCGTCGGCGGCGACGGTTCGGTGCTCCTAACCGTCCAGCGTATGAGAAAACAGGTCCCCATACTCGGGATCAACTGGGGGGAGGTGGGGTTCCTCACTGACCTGGAGCCTGGGGAGGCGATTGATTTCTTTGCCGGCCTGGACGCGTTTGAGGTCGAGCAGCGGATGCGGGTCCGCCTCTCCGCCGGCGGGAGGGTGCTCGGCGATGCCCTGAACGAGGGGCTCATCGTCACCGACCGCCCGGCAAAGATGCTCCGGTTCGGCGTCTACGTCGACGGAACGCTCTCAGAACGGTTCCGGGCTGATGGGCTGCTGGTATCGACCCCGACCGGATCGACCGCATACGCCATGAGTGCGGGCGGGCCGATCGTCGACCCGCAGATCGAGGGGATCCTCCTCGTCCCGCTCGCGCCGTACATGCTCTCGTCCCGGCCACACATCATCAGCACCAGGAGGCGCCTTGAGATAACCCTGGAGACCGATAAACCGGCACACCTCGTCATCGACGGTCAGACCACACTTGAACTCCCGAAAGAAGCAACCCTCACGGTCAAGAAGTCGGATCAACCCGCTTTATTCGTCAACACCGGCAAACAGTTCTTTGAGAAGGTGAACCGGAAACTGCGTAACCTCTGATCCGGCCGGTGCCTCAATGAGAGATTTTATCGGGGGCCATGGGGATTATCCTCAAAAACAGGAGTGAGCACGATTATGGAAGACCAGATGCGCACGAAGATCCCGTATGCGGAGATCGCAGAGATGCTGAAGAGGAGCCTCAACCTCCGGGGCTCCCCCGTCGCGGTGAAACTCGCCAGGAAACCTGAAGATATCCCCGATGGGGTGGGGCCAATCGAGGAGACCGTCCGCCACTGCCAGATGGTCAGCAGGGCACGGCTGAAGGGCGAGATATTCTACGCGACCACCGAGAGGCACGCCTGCATGGGCGGCGCCTGGGCTCTCGGGCTCCGCGAAATCACAGAGAGCCTCAGCACAGGTGAGTTCTACTACAAACTCGGGAAGTTCGAGACGTGGGCCGCCTGCATGCGAACCATACAGCAGGTCCCCCACCTCCCGGAGCCCACGACCTACGCGACCGTCTACGCACCGCTTGAGAAGACACCGTTTGACCCCCATGTCGTTCTCATCATCGCAGAACCGCGGGCGATGCTGAAACTTGCGCAGGCGGAACTCTACCTCCTCGGCGGACGGATCGAGTCGTCCATGGCCGGGATCCAGTCCGTCTGCGCCGATGCGACAGCGCTGCCATACCTCTCCGGAAAGGTCAACTACTCCCTCGGCTGCGACGGTTCGCGCCGGTTCTCCGGGATCGAGGACAACGAACTTGTTATGGGGATCCCCGCCGAACTCCTGCCGGAGTTCGCCCGGGCACTCCCGATAGTCACCGGTGCGCCGGGCTCGGTGAAGTGAGCTGGAGATAAGATCTCCCACCTGTTTTTGCAAACGGAGAACTGAGGAAGGGCTGATGGCCACCTGACGGCGGAGCGGCAGGGGGATCAGAAGTTCTCAGGTGGAGTAACCAGATCGAGCGGAGTGTCTCGATTTATCACCATGGGAACCGTGCTCCTGGACGGGAATGAGCATCCACGGGCACTGTATCTATGGAGAATCACCGCCGTAAGGGGGACGGAACGTCCCCCGCCCATCTCCTGGCATGCCATCCTGATACTCCATTTGCGAGAACACCCCAAACTCCCGGAACCTTTCGCCGAAAACGAAAGGGGGTTTCAGACTGGCCACCATGAGTGCTGGCGCCAATTTGAACCGATGCGCACGGCTACCGCCGCCTTGCTCCAGGATCAAAACCCGAACCCTCAATTCGCACGGTTTCGGGTAAAATCGCATAAAAAACCCGGATACGGGCAAAAGAGCCTCAGGCGAGATTCGAACTCGCGACCTTGTCCTTACCAAGGACACGCTCTACCGGCTGAGCCACTGAGGCGCAACGCACCACCTATGTTGGAGGTTTACCCTATAAAAGGTTACGGCAAGGAGCGGTGCAGAAACAGCCGATGAGCGCGCTTCAACGCCTCCCGGCATCGATTGCCTCCAGCGCCGCGATGCTCGCGAGCACCCCCTCCAGCGTCTCCACCTCGACTATGGGTATGACGCCGCTCCTGTGCACCGCCTCCATCACGGCCGCAAAATCGATCGTCCCCGTCCCGACCGGCGAATGCGTGTCCCGCATACCGTCGTTGTCGTGCAGGTGGAAATGCGCAGCAGGATGATCCAGGAAACAGTCCAGGCAGCCGTTCAGGTTCGCATGGCCAACGTCGAGCGCAAGCCCGATCCCATCGATGAGCGGCAGATCGTCACAGGAACGAAGGAAGAAGTAGTCCGGACCCCCCATGTTCTCCACAAAGAACGTGACCGAGAGGTCATCAGCACCAGCACTCAGTTCAGAGAGCGACTTCTGGAACTGCCTCGTTGACTCCTCCCGCTCCTCGCGCCATGCATAGTAGCCCGGGTGAATCACCACGTCCGCCCCCACCTCAGCAGCGACAGCGAAGGCCTGCACCAGGACATCGACGCTTGCCTGCCGGATCGGTTCAAGGAGGCTCGCAATGTTCACGCCACGGAATGGCGCGTGAATGAAGTAGCGAAACGAGTGGCTCTCGAGCGGTTCTGCGGTCTCCAGAGAATGCAGCCCCCCATCCATCACCTCCACACACCCCGTTATGGGAGCGAGAGTCTCAAGCGCCGCATCGAGCGGCTGGTGCTGAAGGCAGTATGTCGAGACGCCAAACATACAGAGTGTTTCGGCAGGATCGATAAATAGGTTAGGTACAAACCCGCACGGGGAGAGCATTCCCGCGCAGAGAACTCCAGGTACGCATGGTTTATGCTATCCTTGCCGCATACACTTACGTATGGCTGACGGCTTTGTCCCGGAGGTTGTCGTCTCAAACCACCTTGAGAAGGTAAAAGCCGAGATCTTCTCATACATAAACTCCAACGCCAGAGCCATAGACGATAACTTCGCCGCTTTCTTCGGGAACATCGTCACGATCCTCGACAATGCCGGCATCCCCATCCCTGACCAGGTTTACGACGAGTTCATAGACTCGATCGCCTACAGGGTCTTTGACACCAGCAACCGGGCCGGAGACCTGAAGTTCCTCACCCGCGCCTGCGAGATCGCCTGCGGGATGAAACGAAAGAAGGAGCGCAAGGCCGGAGTCCACCTTGCAGCCGCGGTCAAACTGATGAAGATCGGGATGCCGCTTGCAGCAACCGCCTTTCTCCAGCCCTACCGCAAATTCGATGCCGCCGTCGGGTGCTGGTGCGCCTACTGCTACTACACACTCTACAAAGAGGGGTCGTCCGAACCCGGCTACTCCGCGTCCGAACGCTGGAACTACCTCAAGACCGCACGCCAGCAGATGGAGGAACTCGGGCAGGCGCAGCCCGGACTGAACCGCCTGGTCAAAGGAGAACTTGCAGATGACCGCTGGCTCATCGAACCGTTCTGGGTGATGATCTTCCTTGCGACCGAGTGGATCCCCGAGAACCGGTGGCTCCTTGAGATCGGGATCACACGCGCAAAGCAGGATAAGAACGAACCGGCGCTGGTGAAACTGCTCCAGCTCGGGTTTATCCGGTTCCCAAACGAGATGCTCTTCTACCGCGAGGCCTACCACCTCAAGTTCGAGCAGGGCGACCTCGCAGATGCCCTGGGTCTCATCCGCGACCTTCTCCAGAGGTTTCCGGAAGACCCCGAACCTGTCTACTACGGTCTACGTACGGGTCTCTACCTCCCCCAGAAGGAGGTCTTTGAAGAGTTCCGGAGACGTGCCGATGCGATAAAGATGCCCGGGCACGTCCTCCACCTCATCGACTACCTGTATGCCTACCTCAGGGGGAGGATGGATCAGGCGAACCTCTCCCTGGACGAGTTCCACAGGAAGTACCCCTCCCTTAACTACTACTCCGAGATCCTGCGGTTTGTCACCACCGAGATCCCTCCAACAGAGAAGAGCGTCAAGAGAGCCGTATTCCTCTCGGTCGACAACTTCTGCAAGAAGATGCTCAGGATCGGAGAGACCTGAGGGTGCTGCAAAGGGTATTAGGCGTCCCGGTACCACATCACTCAACCGCCCACCACCCCCGGAAAGGAGGGGTTAGCATCCATCAACCCCGACCGGCCGAGAAAGGAGACCGTGGCGGCGAGGTCATCGGAGAGAGTCCCTGCACAACCGCCGCGCCCACCGGCACAAATATGCCGTAGTGATGAGAGATTTCTATGGTTACTTATTCATGGCGGTCGAAAAGGAGATACTCAGCACACTAAATACGCTCGTCGACCGGGATATAACGCTCATGCACATCTGCGGCACCCACGAGGCGGCGATCGCGCGCGCGGGGATCCGCAGCATCCTCCCTCCCGGGCTCAAGATCGTGATGGGGCCGGGCTGCCCGGTCTGCATCACGCCCCAGGGGGAGATCGATGCCGCTCTCGAACTGGTGAACCGCGGTTGCACCGTAGCCACATACGGCGACCTGCTGCGGGTTCCGGGGTCGAGCGGATCGCTTGAGTCAAGCGGCGGGGATGTCCGCGTGGTGCAGGGAGTGCACAAGGCGGTGGAGATCGCCCGGAGAGAACCGGAGCGTGAGGTAGTCTTCATATCGGTCGGATTCGAGACCACAGCACCGACGGTCGCCGCCACGATCCTCTCCCGGCCGCCGGAGAACTTCTCGATCCTCTCCTGCCACAGGCTTGTCCCTCCGGCGATGGCCTGGCTCCTTGACCAGGGCGAGGCGGCGCTTGACGGGTTCATCCTCCCCGGCCACGTCTGCACCGTTATGGGCTACCAGGAGTACGAGCGGTTCCCCGTCCCGCAGGTCGTTGCCGGGTTCGAGCCCGAGGACATCCTCCTCGGGCTGCTGATGGCGGTCAGGCAGGTCCGCGAGGGGAGACACGAGGTGGAGAACGCCTACCCGCGTGCGGTCACGCGGGAGGGAAACGTCAAGGCAAAACGCCTGATGTATGAGGTCTTCGAACCGGTCGATCTCGAGTGGCGCGGGTTCCCGGTGATCCCGGCCTCCGGCCTCCGGTTGAAACCGGAGTTTGAGGGCTACGACGCGCAGAAAAAGTTCGATATCGAGATCAGGCATGTGGAGAAGCACTCAGCCTGCATCTGCGACCGCGTCCTGCGCGGAATCGCCAGGCCAGCCGACTGCAAACTCTTCGGGAAGGCCTGCACCCCCCGCACCCCGGTCGGCCCATGCATGGTCAGCCACGAAGGGGCGTGCAGGATATGGCATCTCTACGAATCGCGGAGAGGCTGAAACTCCCACTCTCCGCTGGCCTTTTATACCATATCAAACAACCTAATATGGCAGTCCCGGTAGGGTAGTGGACATCCTGAAAGCCTCCGGAGCTTTCGACCCGGGTTCAAATCCCGGCCGGGGCGTTTACTGTTTTTCTTCAGAGCAGGACGGGTTCCACCTGCTGCTCAGGAGTCTTCATCCGTCTGGCTGGAGAGGCTGATCGGTCTTCTCTCGGGCAACTCCACACCCTCCCCGTGTTTCCGCAGAAAGTTCCTGACATTCAGGGACTCAATCCAGCCCCGGTCAAGTTCCGCGATAAACCGGTCGATCAGCCTCGCCTGCTCCAGGATCTTCTCCGCAAGCGGGTCGTCGATCATCTCCGCGCAGCCGACGATCACCTGGAGAGGGTTCCGGATATGGTCTCCGATAACGGCAAACTGCTCGATATTCTTCCCAAGCTGCGCGTAGGACTCACGTTTCAGCCGGTCAAGCCTGATGCGCTCGGTGATATCCATGACAACAAGCATTATGCAGATAGGATCCCCGGCATCGTTCCGCACGACACTGCCGGAGACCTCGATGTAAAACGGCGATGCGTCGCTTCGCAACCCCTCCGTCTCCAGTATGACCGGCCGGTTCTCCAGGAGATCGCGGACTATCTCTTCCGCAGCGGATGGGTCAACGAAGAACCTCTTCAGGTTCATTCCCCTGAGCGCCTCGGGGCCGCTGTAGCCGAACATCTCTGCAAAACTCGGGTTTGCGTAGGTGACCACTCCCTCGGGGTCGGCGATCAGTATCCCGTTTATGGATGACTCGATCGCGCTCTCCTTGATCCTGAGGTCGCGCTCGACGCGGATGCGCTCGGTGATATCCCGTGCTATTGCAACGATGTAGCGGTCATCGCCGAAGGTGACCGAACGGAAAGCAACCTCCACCGGGATCTCCCGGCTGTCACGAGTGAGAAGCGAGACCCTGTAAGTCTCCTCTGACTCCGCCGGCGACCTGTGTTTTCGCCGGGTATAGGCAAGGAAGCCTGACCGCTGCTCAGGGATTACAAGGTCGTCAAACGATCTGGAGAGAAGTTCTCCCCTCGAGTAGCCCAGATACACCTCTGCGGTGGCGTTGACATCCACGATCCTCCCGCCCTTTGCCCGGATCAGGAAGATTGCATCGTAAGTCTGGTCAAGCAGCGCCCTGAACCGCTCAAGTTCAGCAAGCCTGGCCTGGAGCTCCGGGTAGTAACTCTTATGAAGGGAGGCCTCACCTAGGCCGATGATCTTCTCACGGAGTGCTTCCCGCTCCGTCCGGTGGTCAGAGTGCTCGCTCATAGATCTCCTCAATCTCCTCGCGGGAAAGGTCGCGGGGGTTTGTTGCCAGGCAGGGGTCAACGTATGCGCGTTCTGCAAGTGCAGGGATCATATCCCTGGTGACGCCGTGGCTGGAAAGCGTTCCGGTGACGCCAAGCGACCTGATGAATGCCGCCGCCACCTCCGCCGGCGCCATCCATTCATCCTGCCCCCGCCCGATGATCGCACCAATCCGGTCGTATCGGATGGATGCCGCCTCATAGTTGGCCTCGATCACGTCTTCCAGGAGAAGAGCGTTGCACCGGCCGTGTGCAAGGTCATAGACCCCGCCAAGAGCGTGCGACATCGCGTGAACCGCACCGACACTCGCATTTGAGAACGCAAGACCGGCGTGAAGGCTGGCAAGGAGGGTTGAGAACCGGAGGTTGAGGTCATCGGGACTCTCGATGACCTCAGGCAGAGCGGTGCTGGTAAGGCGTACCGCCTCCAGGGCGTGCAGGTCGGTGATCGGGGAACTGGCGTTTGAGACGTATGCTTCGATCGCGTGACTGAGGGCGTCTATACCAGTATCCACGGTGAGTTCCCGCGGCATGGTCGTCAGGGGTTCGGGGTCGAGCAGCGAGATGTCGGGTACAAGCGCCTTGGAGATGATGGCCACTTTACGTCTCCCCATCTCGTCCCTGATGATTGCAAACTGGGAGAGATCAGCGGATGTCCCTGCGGTCGTCGGGACGCATACGAGCGGCGGCGGGGGCACAGAGACCCGGTCAACACCCTCGAACGCGAGGATATCCCGCCCGCTCACGCTCACCACCCCGATGCCCTTGGCACAGTCCATCGGGCTCCCTCCACCGACAGCGACGATCCCGTTGCAGTCTTCAGAACGATAAACCTCCGCCCCTGCCATCACCTCACCGGCACGGGGGTTCGGGCTGACAGAATCAAAGATGGTAAACGAGACCCCGGCGCTGGCCAGGCTCTCCCCGACGGCCTCAGCCCATCCGGCCGCCCTGACCCCGGCGTCGGTGACAAGAAGGACACGCCGCATCCCGAGGTTATGGGCATACCGGCCGGCGAGGTCCAGCGCCCCCTGCCCGCAGACAAATTCGGGGGCCACGAACTTTCTAAGTTCAAGTCGGTTTCTCTGATTCATCCATCACACACGACCGGGATTCTAATCGTCATCTGGAGACGTTCCAGGGGTTGCAGGGGGAACTGTTATCCAGTAGTGGTGGGTTGTGTTCATATATATTTTGGCGAACCCCTGTCAGGCGGCAATATACGTTACGATATATATTCGGCGGTAATCCAGAGCCATTTCAGGATTTTTCTGCTGGATCCCGGGTTCAGGCATTTGAGACGCTCGATACGCGGCGATCTCGCGCATCCTTGAGAGATAATCAGACGCACGGGGAGGGTTGTGCGCAAAAATGCCCCCCCTGCCGCCGCCACGCCTCCCTCGTGCCGGGGTGTGGGTCCGCGCATACGATCATCCCTAAACAGAAGAGAGCACGGGGTTCACGGCGGTGGAAGAACCGCAGCCGATCTGCACAATCTTTACTCCGTCCAGGGGTTGGCGGCAGGATATCTTAAGAAAGATTTTTTGCCTATTAAAGTAGAGCCTCTGCATGCAGAGCGTTTTACGCAACCTGATGATCTTTTCTCTTCTCGCCTGCTGTTTTATTGTCCTGCCCTCGAGCGCTCAACCGCCCATAGGCGGAGACAACGGATGGTATGCGGTGAACTGCAACGTGAATGGAGCAGATGTCTACTTTGACAGCGAGTATAAGGGAACGATCGAGGCCGGTGTGCTCTATGTCCCTGTCTACACCACAGGAACACCCTACCAGACCTTCCGCGTGGAGAAAGACGGCTACACAACATACTATGGAGAGGTCACATCAGTTCCGGGCAAAGGGGAGGTGTTTGACCTCTACGCGACCCTCAACCCCGTCCAGCCCACCGCAGCACCGATAATCGGCGGGGATATCGGCTGGTACACCGTCCACGTCAATGTTGACGGGGCAACGGTTCAGTTCGACAACGAGGTCAAGGGTGTCACAAGCCAGGGCGTCCTTTCTGTGGAGGTCTACACAACCGGAACACCATACAGGACTTACACCGTGACAAAGGAAGGGTATCAGACCTACACCGGCACCATCGACCGCTACCCCGGCAAGGGTGAGACGGTCGACCTCTACGTGACGCTGAACCCGATCACGACGCCCACACAGACCGCACCGCTCTCTCCGGCCGTTGCCGGCGGCGCCCTGTTGATTGCGGGGCTGCTCCTGGCTGCGGGGAGAAAGAACTGAACAAACTCTTTTTCATAATTTTCGCGGGCACCAAACTCGAACCTTTTCCCCGGAGCCGCTCGTACTGCCGGCAACCGCACAGGAGCGCAAAAGGCGACTCTCACCGTTTCCAGAACAGGCTCTTCCCCCATACCGCTCCGGGGCATCGCCGATCGCTCTCACACCAGCATGGTGAGAACCGTTTCGGGCCCGCCCGGGCGATTGGAAAAGAGATATACAGCCGCACGACCACCTCCCTCTATAACGCTGCCCGCGGGCGAGAACGATCGCGACTGCGGAAGATACCGGGAACAGAAAAACCGGTGCCGCCAGCGAGAGAGGGGGCTGATCCAGATGCGATGTCCAAACTGTGGCTATGAGGATGAGGGGAAATACTGCAGCAACTGCGGCAGCCCCCTCCTGCACCAACCTGTCGATTCTGCCCCGGATAAGGGGGAATGGTATGACCGATGCCCTGCATGCAGAGCCGGTCGCCTCTCAAAGACCGTCAGCAGGGGATTCCTGGGTTTGACGAGCACAGAGTCGTATTCGTGCCCGAACTGCGGAGCGGTCTTCACAAGGGAGGGCAGCAACAGATTCAAACTCTCGAACATCTCCGATACCACAAGACCCGCGTGGCGCGACTACGCCAACCATACATTGAGCGATCTGGAGTGGAAGCGTATCGCCGGTGGCGGGGTCTCCGATGCCAGACAACGGGAACTCGACCTCGACCACGTCATCACAGCAATCGTTGAGGGGCAGATCCAGGCATTGAACGCTGCTGCTACCGGTTCGATCGTTCCAAAGAGAGGCGAAAGGCTTGTGGTGACCGTCCCCGGGGTCACCCTGAGCGAACCGCGCTCCGTGCGGGAGACGCATGGAGGTGGTGGGGGACCGAGTTTTCGCGTCGCAAAAGGGGTTTACATAAGAACCGGGGCGTTTGCTTCGAGGAGCGAGTCACACGAGGAGATACGATCGATCGATTCGGGCACGCTCAGCCTGACAGACAAACGCCTGGTGTTTGCGGGGCAGAAACGGACGAAGAGCATCAACCTGGGAAAGATCGTCTCGATAAAGCCCTTCAAGGACGGGATCTCCATCAACCGCGAGGGGAAACAGAAGACAGAGTACTACTCGGGCCTGGATAACGCCATCCTGCGGTTCAGCATCGAAGGTAGGGACTACGAAGAACCCCTCTCGGGCGCGATCCTTGCCCGCCTGATCGAGGGGCTGCTCAAAACCGACTGAGAGTGGGGATCAACCGCGGGGCTCGTCCATCCGGGCCCTCATCTCCTTTGCCGTGGTGATGAGGTACTCCAGTTCAGCGAGTACCCCGGCGCTGCCGCAGGCGCCCATGCTGCACGCCTTATCGTGCAGCGCCCAGCACTCCTGCTCGATCTGTTTGAGTTCGTCCATCGTGTAGCGATGATACCTGACAAGGATATCCCCGTATTTGTGGGTAAACGCGGCGATCTCCTCAAGGAGAGCCTTCCGATCAACCCTTGGCCCCGGCGCCCCAGCAGAACAGCGGTCAGCCCCGGAATTGCTGCGTTCCATGATGATACCTCTTTGCCAGAGGAGGAGTTAGCCTTTCCGGAAGGGGGGTGAGGGTGCTCTCTTCGGCAGAAGGCGCGGGACGCGTTCCAGGACAAAAACCCGCGGCTGCAGTCGATCGCCCCTGATTGAAGAGGGGTGCGGAGCGTCACGGTGAGCAGAAGGTTCGAATGACATCCTCACGGCCGCATACCGGGGCAAAAGATGGGGGTATCAAAAGTATGTCCCGCCCCGCTCGAACGCCTCCCTGCGGTCGCGGGCCATCTGCAGCAGCGTCTCCTCGATCTCCGGTCTGCCGAGGATATACCCCTGCCAGAGTTCGGTGTAGGGGTGTTCAGGCACGACGATGATCCCCTTATACTCCGCGACCCGGTCCAGGATAAGCGATGCCGCCCTCTCGACAGGATAAGCGTCGTCGGGAATCCTCAGTTCGCCGTGCGCCTGGCCGTCGATACCCTTATTGAAGATAGGAGTCGCTATGTTCGCCGGGCAGATCGTCGAGAAGTAGAGACCCCTATCCGCATACTCGTACCTCAGGCATTCGGTCAGCCCCGTGACACCGTACTTTGTGAGGGAGTAGAGCGCCTGGAACGGAGGCGGAGCGATCCCGGCTATCGAACTGGTGTTCACTATGTGCCCGAACCCCTGTTTGAGCATGATCGGAACCGCGGTATGGACACCGTATATGACGCTCCAGAGGTTGGTATCGATGATAGTCTTCCAGTCCTCAAGGGTGGCCCTCTCGAACGGCATCGTTCCACCCACACCTGCGTTGTTGAAGAGGATATCCAGTTTCCCGGCTTTTTCTGCCGTCGCCTCGATACCCCGCTGCACCTGCTCCTGAACGGTCACGTCCATGATCAGGGGCTTTACCCGGTCGCCGTAGGCGGTGAGCTGGCCGACAGCCTTTGCAATCTTTTCCGGACTGCGGCCGGCCATGTAGACGGTTGCCCCCCTCTTTAAGAGTTCTTCGCTGATCGCATACCCTATTCCGGAGTTTGCACCGGTAACGATGCAGACCCTGTCTTTATAATAATCAGAATCAACCATGATCCCTACCTTTATTCGATCACCCTCGCGCCCATCGCGCGAAGGATGGCTCTTCCCTCGACCAGTACCGCCTGCGTCACCCGTTTTATCGGCAGGGACGCGAGGCTGTTGACGATGTAGTACTGGGCCGGACTCTGCATCGGGGTCAGTTCGGTCCATTTCAGGCTCCCCCTTCCGATCTCTGCCGTCTCCACCTCCATGCCCTGGGGGTAGAGGACGAACTGGGAGAGTTCCGCTCCCGGAGCCCCGACCTTCGGGATGTACCGCCAGCCGAGGGTGTTCATGGAGAGGAACTGCGACTTCAGGGCATCCAGGTCCTGCCCGGTGATCGATCCGGCGGCCTCGAAGTCCATGTTGAGGAAGGTATTGCCCTCGTAGCTGACGGTCGTCGCAAAGTGGGGCCGGACGATGTGCAGGTCTTCGATATCCGCATAGATCTTCGGGATCCCGGTCTGTTCCCGCCCCCCGAGGATGGGTGCGGTCTTGTTCTCCCAGACCACCAGCGTGTAGGCGCCGTCGAGCTCGTCCTTCTTACCGTGGAACCGGACCGGTGCCGCCACGTTGATCAGGTTGTACTGGCCGCCGTGCAGCCAGTTGATCTCGGTGAATTTGTTGAACGCAACCTGCACCTCAGGTGCCAGGAGTTCGAACCCCTCGGGAATGTAGTTCTCAAGGAGGTCTCTCTCGGTCTCGAAACTGAGGGAGAGGGCAGTCGCCTTCTGCGTGACCAGGGTTTCCGGGTCGAATTTGCCGCCCCCGAAGTGGACCGGCATCAGATACGTAAAATCGTCCTGCGGTCGGAACATAATGTTCTCCAATCAGTTTCATGCCATCCCATTAGGCATATACCTTTTGAATATTACTTCTCCTGCACCAGATTTAGAAAAGCCATCATATTAAACCCTAATATGCCAACCCGGGACGGAATACAAACGTATAAATAAATTATGAATTTAGATCATGGTATTCACTCAACCGGCGATAATTATCCGTCGGTCTCCGGATAGAACCGGGGAGATGCAATTATGGGACATTCCAGCCAGCAGAACGAGGGATCGCATCCACCAACACGGGCGGAGCCCGACCTTTCTTTCGAGATAGTCATCCTGGTGGTCTTTGGGGTATTCATGCTCCTCTTCGGGCTGCTCCTCTTTATGATCCACACGGGGCAACTGCCCTACTCCCCGGACAGCACCTACGGGCTGTTCCTCGTGATCCTCTCGTTCGAGGCAATCACGATGGGAAGGACACCGTTCGGCGACATCATGCGTTCGTGGGCGGTCGTACTCATAGGGGTCGGCATGGCGGTCGTCGGGATGGCCGCATGCTTCGTACCGGGGCTGCTCGCCTGGCAGGTCCGGGTTCTCGTCGGGGTGCTGCTCTTTGCCGGTGGGATCTCCCTCCTGCTGCAGTTGCTCATCTCCCGCGAGAAGGCCCGGCTGTGGCTGAAGGTGCCCGGGGTCCTCCGGCACCTGACGGCTGCCTGCATCATCGTGTACGTGGTCTCTATCGCCCTCGGCCTCGTCACGCTCTTTCCCGGGATCACGACAGATGCCCAGACTGCGGTCCTCCTCATCGTCTACGGCATCGGTTTCTTCTACCTTGCATGGTGCATCCGGGGCGCTAACCGGGCGTATCCCCCCGGGAGGGCCGCGGCATGACTGCCATGGCCCCGGGCGACAGTCCTCCGAAAGCCGGGCCCGGGCTTTTCGGGGAGACCTCGATCCCCCTCTCGATTGCGCTGGTCATCCCGGTCGGCGTCCTGCTGGTTCTCCTCGGGCTGTTGCTCTTCCCGGTAAACACGGGGGCGATCCCGTTCTCCCCGGACGGGCAGCTCGGGCTTCTGCTCGTCATCATGGCCATCCAGATGCTTGCACTGGGAGAGACGCCCATCGGCCACTACAGGTGCTCGCACCTGCTTCTCGCCATCGGGATCGCGTTCGCCTCGATGGGGATCTTCTCGTGCATCGTTCCCGGCGTCCTGACCGACGTGATCCGGGTGCTCCTTGCGATCCTGAACATCGCCGGCGGAGCAATTCTCCTTGCAAAACGGTTCCTCCCGATCTCGCAGGGTGCCGGCAACGCTTCGGCCGCCGTTCCAGCCTCTCTCATGCCGACCTTCAAGAGACTTGTCGCCACCCAGACGGTGTTGAACGTTGTATCGATATCGTTTGGCATCAGCATGCTGCTGCCGGGCCTCATCCCGGGCATGGTCATTGCGGGGATCGTCGTGATCAACGGCCTGCTCCTCTTTGCGCTGGCGGCCATCCTTATGAAAGTGGTTTGACCGCCGCAGGCGGCATCAATACAACCATGCTCCGCTGCCGGAAGAACCGCTTGAGAAGACGTATGCGAGGGGTGAGATTTGAACTCACGAACTCCTGCGAGACTGGACCCTGAATCCAGCGCCTTTGACCTGGCTTGGCAACCCTCGCGCCAACAAACCCTGCCGCCGACCACTCACGACAGTCTTTGCGCCTGATATCGTGGGAGGTCAAACAAAATAAATGTAATCACTCCTCTCTGGCAGAGGAGTTCCGGGAGTTGTTCTCCATGAACCGCTTCATCTCGAGTTCACGCAGTTCGTGCCGCCTGATCTTGCCGGAGATCGTCTTCGGGAGCGACTCCACAAACTCGACCCTGCGGGGATACTTGTAGGGCGCAGTCACCCGTTTGACGTAGCGCTGGATGTCCTTCATCAGCGCCTCCGAGGGCTTGTAGCCGGGTTTCAAGACGATGAACGCCTTCACGACCATCCCCCGGATCACGTCGGGCGACCCGACAACCGCCGCCTCCTGGACCGCGGGGTGCTCCATAAGGGCGCTCTCAACCTCAAACGGCCCGATCCGGTATCCTGACGACTTGATGACGTCGTCATCACGCCCGACGAACCAGAAGTAGCCGTCCTCGTCCATCCGTGCTTTGTCGCCGGTGTAGTAGAACCCGTTCTGGAACGCCCTGCGGTTCTCCTCCTCGCTGGCGTCCAGGTAACCGCGGAAGAGCCCCACGGGCCGGGGGTTGAGCCTGATCGCTATCCGCCCCTCCTCCATGGGACCGACCGGTCTGCCCTCGTCGTCATGGAGCTCGATATGCCATCCGGGCATGGGCCTCCCCATCGAACCGGGTTTGACCTTCATGCCCGGGAGCGTCCCTATACAGAGCACAGTCTCGGTCTGGCCGTAGCCTTCGTAGATCGTCTTGCCCGTTCCTTCCTCCCAGGCCCTGATAACCTCGGGATTGAGCGCCTCGCCAGCGCTGCAGCAGTGGCGCAACTCGGCGAGATCGAACTTGTCGAGGTCGGCCAGGATCAGCATCCTGTAGATGGTCGGGGGGCAGCAGAACGTCGTCACGCCATACTTCTCCAGGAGCGGCAGGATCTCGGTGGGGTTGAACTTCCCGCGGATATCATATACAAATATGCAGGCGCCAACGATCCACTGGCCGAAGAGTTTTCCCCAGGCGCTCTTCCCCCAGCCGGTATCGGAGAGTGTCAGGTGGAGGTCGTTCGGGTGCAGGTCGTGCCACAACTGCGCCGTGACGATGTGGCCGAGGGGGTAGGAGTGGTCATGGAGCACCATCTTCGGTTCGCCGGTGGTGCCGGAGGTGAAGAAGATCAGGAGAGGGTCGGTCGATTTCGTCCGGTGCATCCCGGGCAGGTTAACCAGTTTGTAGGAGCATGGGGCGGGGTAGTCGAGCTCGACAGGGTAGCTGACCCAGCCATCCCGTTTGCCGTCGGTCATGAGCATCACCTCGAGCGAGGGGCACTCGTCACGGATCTCCTCGACCTTCTCTGCGTGCTCGGCCATGGTTATGACCATCTTGATCCCGGCAGCCTGTATACGGTATTTCAGGTCCTTTGGGGTCAGCATCGTCGTTGCGGGGCAGTAGACCGCTCCGAGTTTTATGAGGGCTATGACAAATATCCACCATTCTGGGACCCGGGGGAGCATCAGCATCACACGATCGCCTTTCTTGATCCCGTATTTCAGGCAGATGTTGACGGCCTGGTTCGAGAGGCGCATCATGTCAAAAAAAGTGTACTTCTTCTCGTTTCCTTTCTGATCAACCCAGATCATTGCCAGTTTGTTCCGGTCATTCTTTGCCCAGGCGTCGACCACGTCAAACCCAAAGTTATAGTATTCAGGGACATCTATCCTGAAATTGGCACAGAGTTCTTCGTAGGAGGGGCGGTTTTGCTCTACATCAGCCATAACGCGATCCCTTAGAGGTTGCACGTTTATGGTTTAAAGGATTCACTAAATGAAAACACCGAGGCCATCAAACCAATACTTCCAGGCTGGGATAGATTCCGGGGGTGATTGCATTGCCACGCACCAACTCCTATCCGGATCCGGGGTGGTGGCCGGGGTTTTTATGAGACTGCTCGCGCCGTTTTCATGTGGCCTCCTGGAGCACGTCGGGAGAGGGGAGGGAGCGTCCCATCCCCCATCCCACGGCGAGCCCCCACCCGGGGTGGCGATTCCCTATCGATACGATGTTCGGGGAGAGCATCCCCTCAGACGGTTCCCGGTGAGAAACTTCCCCGAAATCCTGTTTCCCGTCCCCTGACACGGCCATCGGGTCAATCGCCATGCACTGCCCGCCCCCACGCCGGGCGGTGGGGGTGTTTCCAGAGGTAAAAACGGTGTCGCGGTGAAACGCAGGAGAGAGGGGAAAGGGGCGCTGGCGGTGGTCGGCCGCAAAAGATGTTTAGCGCGGTGGTGGTTCGAGGATATCAAGCCATGAACGAACTGGTTTGCTGAGTCCCGCAATTGCCATAAAGTCCTGCTATGAAAAGATGCAGAGCGCCGCTCCGCTTCAGAGTATGGACAGCAACCATCAAGCAAGTAAACTTTTGATACACCCGAATACATCCCGTGAACTCTTTCGTCGACCAGCCGCGCCCTTTCGATGGATAGGCAGTAGTGTGTGGCGATTCCAATGAATGCGACGTTCGGGACGCAGATGAAACTTCTGCGGATCTAACGGGAAACCAACGAAGAACACCCCCTCTCCGGAATGGCGTCTTGCAAAAAGAACCAGGGCACAGCCTGAAGGTATACCGGTCTGATGCCCTCCCGTTTGGGAGCAGCCACACATTACTATTATGGTATAAAAAATGATACTAATATCGATGGATGAGAAGGGATACGAATCACTAAAAATTGAGAACATTGTCGCTTCCGGTGTGATCGCAGATGCTATCGACCTTGAAAGCGTATCCGGGAAGATAAAAAACTGCGAGCTGAACACCAAGCGGTTCCCGGGAGCTGTCTACCGCATCGAGAAGCCAAAGATCGCATCCCTGATCTTCTCCTCTGGTAAAGTGGTTCTCACAGGAATCAGGAGACCGGAAGACCTTCAGGACGGCCTTGAAATCATCATGCGTTCGCTCCGTGATGCCGGTGTCGACACCTACAGCGAACCTCAGGTCGCCGTCACGAACATAGTCTGCTCTTACGACATGGGCAAGTACATCAACTTAAACAAGGTGGTCATCACACTGAACCTTGAGAACATCGAGTATGAACCCGAACAGTTCCCTGGACTTGTATACCGCATCGATGACCCGAAGATCGTTGCCCTTCTCTTCAGTTCCGGCAAGATCATCCTGACCGGCGGAAAGAGGATTGAGGATGTCAAGAGAGGGCTCGACTTTCTCGAGCAGCGTCTCGATACTATCCTGTGAGAGGGTTTTTGCTCATAAGGCCCGGGATATAAGACCGGCGCGGCAGTTCTCCTCCGCGTTCGAGGCGCCCCGGGGCGCTCGAATTTTTATCCGCCCGATAACGGGTTATCCTACACCGGCCCCCCTCCTCCCCCGATACTCCGAACAATCCTGGCAACGATCACCCTCTCTTCCGGTTGCAACCTCGTGTGGTACAGCCCTGTATCCCCGGTCACAACAATCTCTACAGCATCCAGAACCGGTTTCAGGAACCACTGAAACTCGGTTGCCCCCGCACCTGATTATCTCATCAACAGCGCTCCTTATCGCGGCTGCATCCCCCTCCCCGATGATCCATCTCAGGAAATCCAGGGTGATCTTCTTCACCAGACGCGGTTCCAAACGGCCCGCCTGAGTATACGCAAGTCCCTATCAGGCGCAGGCCGTTTGTCCGGTTCCCATCCAGCAGCTCCTCTCCTGCAAGGGTCAGGCAGAGATGCATAAAACGCGTCAACTGCTCCGGATCCGTAAACGGCCCATCCAGGTTTTCTATTTCTGCCAGTGCTTCACTCCGCTTTCCGGCTGCGATATACGAAGCGATTGCAACCAGCCGGTTCTCCGGGGTTTCACCATCCACGACCCCCGGCGACCCACCGCCTGCCATATCAAGAACCGCCGCCCGCGGTTCTTCCAGGTGATCACGGTCTTGAGGGTTCAGACCAGCACCACGGAACCTCTGTGGCAGAGATACTCTCATGCGTCTTTAACCGCGCGCTGAAAGCCTCATCCATCAGGAGGATATCCGGGCCGCTTGTGAGCGCACGGGCAAGCCCGACCCGCTGTTTCATCCCTCCAGACAGTTCATCCGGCATGCTGTCCTCGTAGCCGCCAAGCCCCACCATCTGGAGCATCTCTCCGGCCTTTCTGTGCCGCTCCTCCAGGGGAACACCCTGGATCTCGAGGCCGAAGGCGACGTTCTCAAGGACCGTCCGGTGCGGCAGGAGCGCGAAGTTCTGGAATATCATGCCCAGCTTGCGTCTCCTGACCTCCCGGAGTTCCTCCTCGCCCATGGGGACGATATCTTTGCCGTCGATCCATGCCTCGCCCGACGTGGGCTCGATGATCCGGTTGATGCACCGCAGGAGCGTCGATTTCCCGCTCCCGGAGAGGCCCATCAGGACAAATGTCTCACCCCGCATTACATCGAACGAGATATCGATGAGAGCCACCGTGGAGCCCGTCTCTTCAAAGATCTCCTGTTTTGAGCGGCCCGCACGATAAAGTTCTATGGCCTTTTCTGGCTCCTCCCCGAATACCTGGGTCAGGCTCCTGACACGGATCATCGGTTCCGCGGGTGCTGTCTCTTCTTCAGTTACCTGCTCTAAAATGATGGACTCCTCCGGGCTCACAATTTCTATTTCATCTGGTTTATAATTTCGGGTTTTGAAAAATCTTCATTTTAGTCTCGAGTTTTGATTTTCAGGACGCTCCAGGGCGGTTTCACCCCTGGCAGAGATCACGAATCTTTATCTGAGAATTTACGGACACTTTACAGTTTACTCAGCCCATACTGCTCATTCTTCCAGGATCCGCCGCTCCAAAGCATCCGGCCGCAAATGCCCGCTCCCGGCAAAACCGGCAGGCCGCTGCTCCCCGGCCATACCGTTTCTTTTATTGGCTGAGAACTCATATCCATGTAGATCAATCCACAGAGTCTATAAGACGGAGACCACCACCATGGACAAGGGAAAAGTCGTTCTGGCGTTTTCAGGGGGTCTTGACACCTCCATCTGTATCCCCCTGCTTCGCGAACATTACGGGTTTGACGAGATCATCACCGTCGCGGTCGACGTCGGCCAGCCCCCTGAGGAGATCGCCCGGGCAACGGAGAAAGGGCGGATGCTTGCAGATAAACACTACACCATCGATGCAAAGGAGAGGTTTGTATCGGACTGCATCTTCCCCTCAATCAGGGCAAACGGCTCATACGAGGGCTATCCCATGGGCACGGCGCTCGCCCGACCGCTGATCGCCGCAGAGGTTGTAAAGGTCGCCGAGAAGGAGGGGGCATCAAAGGTCGCGCACGGCTGCACCGGGAAAGGAAACGACCAGCTCCGGTTTGACTTCATCTTCAGGACAGCGGGCTACGATATCATCGCGCCGATGCGGGAGATGAACCTGACACGGGAGTGGGAGATCGCCTACGCTCAGGAGCACAACATCCCTGTCTCTGCGGTGAAGGAAAAACCGTACAGCATCGATGAGAACTGCTGGAGCAGGAGCATCGAGGGCGGTAAACTGGAGGACCCGGCCTTCCACCCGCCGGAGGATATCTACGCCTGGACGGTATCCCCCAAAGATGCCCCGGATGCGGTGGAAGAGATCAGCATAGAGTTTGAGCGGGGTGTCCCGGTCGCCCTCAACGGAGAGAGGCTTGCGGGGCTTGACCTGATCCGGGAACTGAACCGGATCGCAGGAAGGAACGGTGTCGGCCGCAACGACATGATCGAGGACCGGATCCTGGGGCTGAAGGCCCGTGAGGTCTACGAGCACCCGGCCGCAACCGTCCTCCTCACCGCACACACTGACCTCGAACACCTTGTGCTGACACGTTCAGAGATAGCGTTCAAGCGGATCGTCGACGATAAGTGGTCGGAACTCGCCTACATGGGGCTTGTGCACGAACCGCTCTTCCACGCGCTGACGGCGTTCATCAACACCACTCAGGAACGGCTCAACGGCACGGTGGACGTCGGGCTCTATAAAGGCAGCGCAACGGTGCTTGGCCGGAGGTCGGATGCGGCGCTCTACTCCAGCGACCTTGTATCCTTTGACTCGACGACGCTTGACCAGAAGCACGCCGTCGGTTACTCTAACTACTTCGGTCTCCAGGCGCGCATGCTCAAAAACCTGGAGAAGCGATGAGAGAGGGGGTGCCTACAGCACCTTCTTCCCCGCGTTTTTTCCCGGCGTGCACTCAAAAACCTCGGTGATCTTCATGATGATGAGCGATTTTGCCGGGTATTTATCACTCTTTGATCTCATCCAGTCCCGGGCCTTCTCGTAATCAGGTCCTGACGTCCTGATCTCTGTGCTGCCCTTAACCTGAAAACAGCGTTTTGTCTCCGGGTCATGGAAGGAGAGGGCGGCAGCCGGGTTCTCCTTGAGGTTCTTGAGGGTCTTTTGCATGTAGTTGTCCATGATCCAGATGGTGTCGTCGGCGGCGAGCCGCATCGATCCCATCGGCGCCACGTTGGGGACACCGCTCTTTGAGGCGGTTGCAAGCGGCATAATTTTTGTTCTGTTAAATAACTCTTTAATCTCACCTGAGAGCGCAACCATACGGGTTTCCACCTCCTGCCTGAAACGAGATACGGCGCGGGGCCGCCCGTCAGGCAGTCAGGTTATCCGTGCCACCGGTATATAAGCGATACGGCGAGCGGCGGGAGTGATGACGAAAAGATGCTTAACCGGGGGGATGCAGGAGAGGGGGAGGCTCCTCCGCCCATCCACTACCGGGGGATCTAAAAACGCCAGTCCTGCCGCTCTTATACGACGGCGGCATACCGACTCAAAAAAGCAATGGAAAGATGGATTACTCCCCGATGAACTCCCGCAGTCGCGCAAGGAGGTAGTCCTGGACCTCCTCCACAACCTCTTTCCTGCCGCGGAACGCAAGCAGGTCGCGTGCGTCCCCTTCCATGTTCGCAAACGCCAGTCTCTCCTGCCGCTGGACAACCTCAACGTCGAACTTCTCGACAACATCGTAGATCATCTTCCGGGGCACGCCCGGCGGGATGATCAGATCATAGAGTTGTTCTTCTTCAGCCATGGTTTACCAGTACCTACTTTCCTATTTTTATACGGCGGGCCATAATGCATGGCCCTCCCCGCACCCCACCAAGCGGCTCCTTTGGTTTTCCGAGCGAGTTCATGCACCGCGCCATCAGCGCCGCCCCCCTGGCAAGACCGTCGTCGACGAAGACCACGTGGTCGATCGGGTTCTCATAGAGTTGCCGCTCAATTATGCCCTCCAGGATGTACTCGGGTTTTCGCCCCGAGATCGCTGCCCGCCCGGTGAACCCGATCGATGAGTTCGGCGGGACCAGCCCCCTCCCGATGGCAACATCGACAAGCCGGAGCGCCATCCTGGCACAGACCCGGTCGATCACCTCGTTCAACATCCCCAGACCGTAGTTCTCGTAGATCTCGTGCCCTATCTCCTCGAGCGCCGGGATCTCGCTGCCGTTAACGCCCACGTCACACCCGATGAGGGCAACACCGGACTTCTCGGCGACATCAGCACTGATCGGGACACGGCCAAACCTTGTCCTGTCAGAGGGGACGACCCGGATATCGATATGCTCGTGGCAGCGGTTTACGTATTCGTCGACGATGGGGCGCTTCCTGCCGCCAAATGACGCCGTAACAGGGTGGTCACCGAATACGTCAAGAGCCGTTCCCGTCCGACTCTCTACAAGCCCTGTGCCCCGAACGATTGCGTCCGGCACCGCTCCCGCAAGCCCACAGAAGTTTCCAATTGTCCTGGCAAAGGGGTTCGGGTCATCCCGGGCAACATCGCTTGTGATCCGGCCATCGAGCGTCGTTCCGAAATCGATGGATATACAGGGGTTCCGGAAATCAACCGGCGTCCACTTGGCGCCCTCCTTTATGCCCGCCATCGCAAGTTCCCCTTCCATCTCGTTTGCCACCATCTCGACACCGGTTGACCCCCTCGGCGGCAGGACGCCGGCCACCGCGCCGACAAAGACCACCCGGTCGGCAAACGAGTATTTCCGGAGTTTTGGGGGCAGGTTCTCGATCGACATCGGCGGTGTCATCTTTCTGGGTGGGACGCCTGCTACCAGGCAGCCGTTTGCAAGGGCAATGACAAAGTCGCCGACCTGGTCGGGGGAGTCCATCGCCGCCACAACCCCGGTGCTCCGGACAACAAAGTCCAGGTCGTCTTTGATGCTCAGGCGTGCCTCTTTGTGGCTCTGGATGAGGGTGTCGCGCACCAGGTCCGTAACCGACTCCCGCGTCAGTTTCGTGCCGTCCAGGGTCTCCCCGAATACGGTCTCGCCCGGTTTTGGCGGCCGGACATCCCGGCTCATGGTAACAGTCTTGTTTATGATATACGTCCTGCCGGTCTCCAGGTTTGTGCCGGTAAGGATACATTTTGTTGTGGTGTTGCCCATCTCAACGGATGCCACGATGAAGTAAGGCTTAACACGATATTCGGGAACGCCCGCGCCCGCTCCGTGCATGATCGACGGCGGTGGCGGGCTCTGGACGATATGCGGCTTTGGTTTGAAAAAGCGCTCCAGAAAGCGGGCACACATAGTAATCGTTTTTTCCGCCTGCCTGCATATATCTTTCCATCTGACTGTATGGAGCCCGGCAAACCGGTTCGCTCATGGTTTGATGCCCCGAAAAACCATCAGCGCGCTTAGACGTCTTTTGCGGCTTGACCAGCCCCGCCTCCTCCCCCTCTCGACGGGGCGGGCAACTGTCTGGGGATTGATCCGGTGGCCGTGTGCGGGGCGAAAACAGGATCACGGAGGGCCCCCGGTGAGACCGCCCCACCAAGCCCGTGAGTAGAACGGTTCCTCACCCCTCCGGCGGCATCCCGCCCCTGATCAGCCAGACAAGCAGCGCCTTCTGAGCGTGGAGCCGGTTCTCGGCCTGGTCCCAGACGATGCTCTGCGGGCCTTCCAGGACGTCATCGGTGATCTCCTCCCCCCGGTGGGCGGGGAGGCAGTGCATAACAGGAGCCCCGGGCACCGCCAGTTCCAGGAGCCGGGAGTCGATCGTGTATCCCTGGAACGCCTGCAGCCGTTCGGTAGATTCATGCTCGTCACCCATCGAGACCCATATATCGGTGTAGAGGACGTCTGCGTCGCGAACCGCCTCCTCCGGGTCGGTGAGGATGGTGACACGGCCGCCGGCCGCCCTCGCCCGCTCAACAACCCCATCCTCGGGGCGGTAGCGCGGCGGGCATGCAACCACAACCTCCATCCCGGTCAGTGGGGCGGAGAGGATCCATGTATTGCAGACGTTGTTCCCATCGCCTATCCAGGCGAGTTTGAGGCCGCGGAGATCGCCGAACCGTTCGCGGAGGGTCATGATATCAGCGAGAACCTGGCATGGGTGCAGCCGGTCAGATAAACCGTTTATGACCGGGATCGTGGAGTAGCGGGCGAACTCCTCGATTGTGGCATGAGAGTAGGCACGGATCATCACCGCGTCAAGGTATCGGGAGAGCACCCGTGCCGTGTCCCGGATCTCCTCGCCCCGGCCAAGCTGCATGTCCTGCGGGTTCAGGAAGAGCGCATGCCCGCCGAGGTCGGACATCCCTGCCTCGAACGAGACCCGGGTGCGGGTGGACGCCTTCTCAAAGATCATCCCGAGGTTCTTCCCCCTCAGGTATTCGTGTGCAACCCCGTCCGACTTCATCTGTTTGAGGCGTATAGCGTCGGCGATGATGCCCTCAAGTTCGTCGCTCTCCATATCGAGGATCGATAGAAAATCTTTCTTCATGCAATCTCCCTCATGTGGCGGCACCGCTTCTCCAGGCTCTCCCTGGTGCCTATGTCGCTGCGGTGAAAGACGCGGCCCGAGACGGATGATGCTGCCCTCTCCGCTATCGACTCCGCCTCTTCCAGCGTCTCGCCCACCCCGACAAACGCAAGCGCCCTGGATGTCCTGGTATAGAGTCTACCGCCCCTCTCCTCGACGTTTGCGCAGTAGAGGAGGGCATCACCATACTCCCCGAGAACGATCGGTTCGCCCACCTTCGGCGCCTCGGGATACCCCTCCGGGACAACATACTTGCAGACCGTTGCCTTATTCGCAAACGAGACGTCCGATGATGATAGGTCGCCATCGATGATCCGTTGGACTATCTCCGTAAAGTCCGACTCGATGATGGAGAGGACGTTCATCGCTTCGGGGTCCCCAAACCTGGCGTTGAACTCGATGACCTTCGGGCCGTCAGCGGTGTTCATGAACTGCCCATACAGGATCCCGCGGTATGGCGTCCCTTCGGCACGCATCGCCGCAACCATATCCTGCATGATCCGGAGAGCCTTCTCGTAATCCGGCCGCGAGACAAACGGGAGCATGTGGTCCGGGAGCGAGTATGACCCCATACCGCCGGTGTTTGGCCCGACATCACCCTCGTATGCCCGCTTATGGTCCTGGACAAGCGGCATCGGCACCAGATGCTCGCCGTCGACGAACGCCTGGAGGGTGAACTCCTCCCCGATAAGCCGCTCCTCCAGGACGACGTTTCCTCCAAGGTGCCGTACGTAATCGATCGCCCCCTGCGCATCAAGATGCTCGCCCATGATCCTGACACCCTTCCCCCCGGTGAGGCCGATGGGCTTGATGGCAAGGTCGCCGCCGTAAGACTCGATGAAACGGCGCGCCTCCTCGGGGTCGTGGCAGACCCGGTAGTACGGGCAGCCCTCGATCCCGTACCTCTCCATCAACCGGCGGCAGAACGCCTTGTCGGTCTCGATCCTTGCGGCAGCGCGGGTAGGGCCCACACAGGGTATCCCGGCGGACTCGAGGTAATCGACGATCCCCGCTTCAAGGGGCGCTTCCGGGCCGATGATCGCGGCATCGACCCCGCAGGTGGTGGCAAACGGCAGTATCCTCTGAATATTCGTCTCTTTCTCAAGGAGCACCCGCTCTGCAAGCCTGGCAATCCCCGGGTTCTTCTGTGCCATGACCGAGAAGATGCTCACATCACTGTTGCAGGAAAGCGCCCTGGTGATCGCATGCTCCCTGCCACCACCGCCTACAACGAGCAGTTTCATATCCATCATATTTACCCGCACTTAAAAATGCTTTATCCATCCAGCAGGTCGCTGACCCGCACAAGAGCCTGGAGAGAGACCCCTTTCTCCGCGAGCGCCTCACGAGCGCCCGCCTCCCGGTCAACGACTGTCACAACGCGGTCAACGTGCGCGCCTGCGGCCCGGAGCGCCTCGATGCCATAAATGGCGCTCCCGCCAGAGGTTGTCACGTCCTCGACAAGCAGCACGTCCTTGCCGTTCACCTCGCCGATGATGCTGCCCGACTTTCCGTGATCCTTTGCCTCTTTCCGGACGATCGCGTAAGGCCGGCCGCTTGCAAGCGAGACCGCGACGGCGATCGGAACACCGCCGACCGCCACCCCGGCAACAACCTCGAACTCCCGGCCTTCGGCGATGGCCTTCCCTATCTCCGCAAGTATGGCGGGGTTCGTGGTTGCGGCCTTGATATCGATGTAGTAGGAACTCCGGGCACCCGAAGCCAGGAGAAAGTCTCCATACTCTATTGCCCCGCTCTCAAGCAGCAGTCTTGCGATCCGGTTCACCATGGTACCTCTTTAACTCCTATATAATACCCGATAATGTTCACCACACGGTGGAGGAGCGGTGTCAGTACGATTATCCAGACCAGGATCGGCAGGGTGATGTTCTCCACCAGCCACTCCGGGTATACCAGGAGGACGAGGAGCAGCGACCCGATAACAAGGTCGTACTGGTCGGCAATAATCCAGGGTTCACCCCGCTCTTTTCCAAGCCTGCGCTTGAAGAAACTCTTGACGAGATCCCCGAGGAGTGCGCCGGTCGCAAGCAGGATGACCGAGAGGATCGTATGTCGGGGGAGCATATCGAGGCCGAACGCGGAGGCTGCCAGGATCTGGATCAGACCCACCAGCACACCCGATAGGACGCCCCCGAAGAACCCGCGGTAGGTCTTCCCGTCGCCAAAGACCCTTCTCCCGTCGGAAAACGTCCTGCCGAGGTCGATTGGCGTCCCGCCGCCGAAGACCGCGGCCGCTGAGTTGGGCAGGTATGCCGGCAGCATTATCCAGAGTGCTGCAACCGCAGAGAAGATCCAGTAGCCGATCTCAGGTGAGATGAATGTCAATGTGCTGTACAATCAGTAAATATAAAGATTAAAGTGTCGAAGTATGAGATACGAATAAAAAATGGGCACGGTGAGAGAATGTTTGTGAAGAAGACAAAGAGCCTCTGCCCGACATGCGGTCGTGTGCTCGACGCCGATGTCGTCGAAGAGGAGGGGCAGATCTGGCTGGTCCGCACCTGCCCTGAACACGGTTTATACCGGGGTCTCTACTGGTCGGACGCGGATATGTACCGGCGGTTCGATGCCTACGAGCGTATCGGGAACGGTGTTTTAAACCCGCAGAAGACTCCATCCGCGACAGGGTGCCCGAACGACTGCGGGCTCTGCTCAAACCACCGGTCGACGACCCTGCTTGCAAACATCGATCTGACGAACCGGTGCAACCTGGACTGTGATTTCTGCTTTGCGAACGCCAGAGCGTGTGGATTCGTCTACGAACCGACCTTTGAACAGGTTGTGGGGATGCTGCGTATGCTGCGCGAGGAGAAACCTGTTCCGGCCCCTGCCGTCCAGTTTTCCGGCGGCGAGCCGACGCTGCGGGACGACCTGCCAGAGATCATACGCGTTGCAAAAGAGTTCGGGATCTCCCAGGTGCAGGTCGCTACAAACGGGATTCGACTGGCGCGGGACGTTGATTATGTCCAGGAGCTGAAGAATGCCGGACTCTCAACGGTATACCTCCACTTCGACGGCTTAACCCGCGAGACGAACTCCAAACTTGGGAGCGATCTGCGTGCCATCGAGAACTGCGAGAAGATCGGGATGGGCGTTGTGCTGGTGCCGACTGTCATAAAAGGCAGGAACGATCACGAGGCTGGCGCCATCATCAAATACGCCGCAGAACATTTCGAGACCATCCGCGGCGTCAACTTTCAGCCTGTGGCGTTCACCGGCGCCGCAAGCGCGGATGATGTCAGGAAGGAGCGGATCACCATCCCGGAACTTGCGGAGCGGATCGAGGAGCAGACAGACGGTATCATCAAGAAAGACCACTTCTATCCCGTGCCCTGCGTCGTTCCAATCTCCGATCTCGTCGAGGCATACACCGGCAAACCCCAGATCAGGTTCACCACCCACCAGCACTGCGGTGCGGCGACATACGTCTTTGTCACCGATGAGGGTATGATCCCGATCAACAGGATGGTGGATGTCGACGCTTTCTTTGAGTCGGTCGAGAAGATGGCGGCAAGGCTTGCGAAGGGCGGGTCGCTCAACAAGTACGTGACCCTTGTCGAGGGGGTCAAAGACATCTACACATCCACCAGGAAGGCGGAATACAAGAACACCGGGGAGTTGATGAAACTTATAATGAAGGCGCTTGTGCTGCAGAACTTCGAGGCGCTGCGCGACTTCCACTGGAATGCCCTCTTCATCGGCATGATGCACTTCATGGACAGATACAACTACGACCTCTCCAGGGTGGAGCGGTGCTGCATCCACTACGCTACCCCTGACGGCCGCCTGATACCATTCTGCACATACAACAGCGGCCCGGTCCACCGCGAGCAGGTCTGGAAGAAGTTTGCGCAGCAGCCCCGTGAAGATGAGTGAGGGAAGCCCACCCCCGCAGGAAGGACTCAAGGATCACGGAAACGGCAGTTCGCAGCCTTCCACATCCTCCAGGACAAGCGATGCAATGGCGAGATCCTGTATGGCAGCAAGCCCGGTTGAGTCAAAGACGGTGATCGCGTCCGGGGACGACCTCCCCTTCTTTCCGATGACCACCTCGCCCAGGGTTCCCGCGATCATGGCCGGGTCGTAGAGCCCGGTTCTGACCGGGACGTTGACCTCCCCGGAGTGGATCGCCTGTTCGTGGTCGTCGACGAAGACCCCGGCTCCCTGGAGGATCCGCGGGGTCAAGTTCCTGGTTCCCGGGGGCATCTGCATCGATAGCGTTGATGTGCGCCCCTTCGTGGACCCACCCGGCCATAACCAGAGGTTCTCTCGAGGGTGTTGTAATCGGCATACCGCGCCGCAAGCGCCGCTGCAGTCTTCTCGTTCCGGCTCCAGACCCTCCCTCGTCGAGCGTGAAGGCGGCGGCCATCGCCTCAACCTGCGCCGCCGCCTGCCGTCCGGCACCTATGAGCCCCGGGCTGGGGGAGGACCGCCGGGGGGAGAGGTGTCTTGCAGCCACAGCACCTGCCGCCCCGGTTCGAAGCGCGGGTCAGGTCGGTGGCGTTTATGAGCGCCGTGGGGAGCCCGGTATCCACGTCGATGATCACCGTCAGCGCCATGACCGTTGGAAGCCCGTGCGCCCTGTTGTTGGGGTGGACGTTGACTATCTTCACCCCGGCTATACCGGCCGCGGGAAGGTAGGCCGGCATCGTCCTGAAGCCCCCGGTCTTCCCGAACGTCACGTAGACCTTCGGGGGCATTTGGACGTTGCCCCTGCCGTGCTCGGCAAAGGCCGCCTCGATCACACGGTTCACCCTGGCATACGGCGGGCAGCCGGAATGAACAGGGTAATACTTCACGGGGTGATCACCCCGTGCTGCCAACCGGATAAAATAGAGGCAGGGGCACGCCCCCGGTTCCGATCTGGAGAACCATAAACCTGCTCCGCTGGAGGGGTATATCAACAATCCGGTCTTTACCCGCGGTTCTCCTGCATCCCACGTATCGAGAGCCGGATCAGGCCGAGGTTTGCATCCGGTTCTGCAAGTATGCAGAGATAGAGGTCGTTGTAGGGCGCGATGATGAACTTCCCCCGCGGTGTCTCGAGGATTACCTGGGAGAGACCGCCCATCTCCATCTCGGCGGTGATCTGGCTTCCGGCACGGAGAAGATCCTCGGCGACCGCGGCCACCTTCTCAAAGTCCGCAGAGCCGACCGACTGGAGGGCAAATCCTTCATGAAAGACCGAGACCGCAACGACGCCCGGCTGGCGCGCGATCTGCTGGAGGGCAGCCTTCTCCGGGGAGGGGGGGGCTCTGTCAACCCCGGTGACAAGGCAACCGCTCGCACTCGAGGCTTCCCGGGCCGCCCGCGTCTCTTCGGCGGTGTACGCGATAAGCTCGTAGACCAGCGATGGCCGCTCGAGGAAGTGCCTGTAGGCGTCATCTCCGCCGAGGAGGAGACCCCTGCTTTTATCCTCAAAAGCGGCGGCGTAAGGGCTCCCGGCCTCGAACAGGACAAAGCCGGTTCCACCACCCTTCTCCGTGATCCGCACCGCCCCGGTGAAATGAGGGCTGATCGATGCAAGGGTCGAGAGCTGCCCCTGCAGTCTGCCAAGTGAGATGCCGTCGGGGAGCATCGTCTCACAGAGCGGCTATTATTCGGTCCTTGTTCTTCTTCAGTTCGTAGCGGATTCTCCCGACGTTTACGTTCGCGTTCGCCACTATGGCGATCAACTCATCCTCCGAGAGCGGTGAGAGGAGAATCGGGCCGTTCTCAAGCTCGACAAGCATCTGGTGCATCTCTCCCTTCCCGAGTTCATTGCTCATCGCCTCGGACGTACCCATGCCTGTCGATGCCATGGCGCCCAGGGCCTCGACATCCACGTCACCGGCAACAACGCTCTCGATCACAAAACCGTCCCGTCCCGCCACGACCGCGGCGGTAACCCCATCAAGTTTAAGGAACTCTCCCAGGATCTGCTTTAACATGCTTTCCATACTTTACATCACCTCACGCCTTTCTGACTAACTCGATCTTCATGGGCATTCTCCCGATCGCGTGCGTGGCACATGAGATACAGGGGTCGTACGCCCTTATGACCATCTCGATCTGGTTGGCTGCACCATTGCTCAGTGCACCGTTCTTCACGACCCGGCGGGCGACATCCTCCACCCCGCGGTCTATTGCGTAGTTGTTCTGGCAGGTCGCCACGATCAGGTTGCACCGTTCAATGATTCCGGCATCATTGACGGTGTAGTCGTGGATGAGCGTACCCCGCGGAGCCTCGATTATACCGACACCGCGCCGGTTCACAACCTCTCCTGCGGGTGTCCTGACATCCGTGCCGGTGATGCCGCTATCGGATAGGAGTTTCACCGCTCGTTCGCACGAGGCGATGAACTCAACGTAGCGCGCCAGGTTGTAGGCGAGCGCTGCCTGTGAGACTGTTCCGAACCGCTCGCGATACTCCGCAAGCGCAGCGTCTGCATGCTCCGTGCCCATCTTCTCCACGATGTTCAGCCTGGCAAGCGGCCCGACACGGTAGTTCTCACCGCCCTTGAGGCGGACGAACTTCAGGTATGACCAGTCCACTGAATACTCCTCGATAAATTTTGTGTAATCCTCTCCGGTGAACGACCCGATCCTTCCACCCTCCCCGTTGAGCACCGCAACAGGCCCGTCGTAAGTCGAGTAGACACCGTGATTGGTCATCCCCATGAACCCGGTCCTGACGGCGCCGAACTCCGTGTCGACACCGTCGAGGAGTGTCCGCGCGATATCCCAGCCTTCAAGGGCGATCCTGAGCGCCTCATCCGCCATGGTGGCCAGTTCGGCCCTCTTTGCCGCGGTTAATGGTGCCGACATCCCGCCGGGGAGGGCGTTTGAGGGGTGGATGGGTTTGCCGCCGATCGCCTCCGTCAACCGCTGGCCGAACTTCCTGACCGTGATCGCCTTCTTTGCAAGATCGGGTGAGTGGCGGGCGAGGCCGATGACGTTGCGCGTCTCCGGAGGGCAGTCGTGGCCCAGGATGAAGTCGGGAGCCGCGAGCATAAAGAAGTGGAGGGAGTGTGAGTGGATGTACTGCCCGAGGTTGAGGAGTTCGCGGAGTTTCTTTGCTGTGGCGGGGGGTTCAACCCCGAAGATCTGGTCGGTGGCCTTTGCCGCCGCAAGGTGGTGCGAGGTCGGGCAGATCCCGCAGATCCGGGGCGTTATCCTGGGTGCCTCCTCGATTGCAGCCCCGCTGAGGAACTTCTCAAACCCTCTCAGTTCGACCACCTGAAAATGGGCAGAGTCAACTTCACCACGGTCATTGAGGTATATCCTGACGTCTGCATGACCCTCGATCCGGGTCACCGGGTTTATCGTGACCTCTTTCATCTGCTCCTCTCCTTTACCAGGTCGCGGATCTTTGAGACCTCTTTGTCCTCCATGATCAGACTGCCGATGGTGAATGGGTACATCGTGTGCGCTATATCGTAGAGTTCTTTCTCCACTTCTTTTTGGGGCTTATCGGTGAGATCGGAGATCCTCCGCACCATCATGCCGTAGATGTCGCGGCAGGGTTCGCGGAGGATGTCCAGAGACGGGCCGTTGCAGCCGTGGCAGGGGACGTTGTTCTTCGGGCAGGCGGCGCCGCATCTTCCGAAGGTGACGCTCCCCAGACAGAGGTAACCCTGCCCCAGCAGGCAGTGTTCGCGGTCGGGGACACCCTCGTAGCGGCGTTTGAGTGTCCAGTTCTCGACCGTGCCCATCTTTCTGTCGCAATCGGCACAGACGGATTTGCGCGAGAGATTGAGTTTGTCCCCGGAGACCAGCGCGGGGATGATCTGTTTAAGGTAGATCTCTTTTGGCGGGCAGCCTGTGATGTAGTAGTCGATCTTTGTCAGGTCGCCAACCGCAAACGCCCGGTAGAGGAAGGGGGGCACATCCGTCGGGATGACCCCGTCGGGTTTCACGGTCTCCACCCCCCGGTAGACGTATGAGAAGATCTCATCGTTTGAGTGCAGCATTGAGAGACCCGATACGCCGCCGTAACAGGCGCAGGTGCCGAGCGCGACCAGGGTCTTTGCCCGTCTCCGGATCTTCTCCAGGCGTTCCTGGTTCTCAGCGTTGCGGACGGCTCCTGTCACAAACGCGATATCGATGCCCTCCGGGGGTTCCTTGACGTCCATGATCACCGGCGAGTAGACTATATCGGCCTTATCAACAACGTCGAGCAGCATCTCGTGGAGGTCAAGCACCGCGATCGTGCAGCCTGAACATCCCGCCAGTTCCTCGATAGCAATCTTCATGCTCATCGCCTCACTTAAGGACCAGTTTCTTCAGGCAGGCGTTCGGGCCGGTGTGGACGATCTCCAGTTTGGCCTTTCTGCCCGTGATCTCCTCGATCGCGCCGACAACGTAGCCAAAGAGGGTCTGGCAGAGCGGGCCGCCCTGGTCAAGACCGTTGCGCCGGAGCGTCTGGCGGACGATGCAGTCGTGGAAGACGAGGTAGATGAACGTCTCGCCGTTCTCTTCGATGATGTAGGAGTCTTTATCCTCGGGTTTCCAGACCTCGAAGGAGTACTGCCCCCGGAGAAGGTCGGAGAGCTCGTGGAGCGCTCCCTCGACGTCATCCCGTTTCTGGAAGTACTGGGCGACCTCGTGGCCGAACTTCTTTCCGGCGCGGTAGGTGACGGCGTTTGCCCCCCTCCCTGCGATCTCTTCGAGTGACCTGATCACGAGCCCGTTGAGTTTCATCAGACCGTGGAGCGTCTGCTCAAGGTCTTTTGGCTTCGGTGAGCATTCCAGAGGGACGTCCTCGGATCGGTAGACCAGATCCGTCTGGAAGGCCTCGTGCATCTCGTCGACATAGCCTGCGGCCATCAGATCACCTTCCGAAGCATCTCGCATACGTGAATGTCGATGTAGTGCCGCTTTGCGGCGTAGATCCCGCGGTGCTCGAGCGCCTGAGCGGGGCAGATCTCATGGCAGGATAGGCACCCCATACAGTTGTTCGGCCTGACCGCAACACTTACGTTGTTCTGGAGTTCGTACACATGCATGGGGCAGTCTTTTACGCAGAGGCCGCACCCAACGCACGCATCCTTATCCACATGTATCTCCATTGCAAGCCTCAGAAGGTGTTTAACACCTCCTGGTATTAAAAATATGCAGTTCGTTCGCGGGATAAATTTTTGATCTGGTGCGATATTACGGAGATTTCAGGCCCGAATGGGGATTAACATGGTTTTTTAGCCGTGACGGTCAATAACCGCAGGTGGCGGCGGCCGGCCCGGCCGAAGAATCGGGGGTGGCGGGGTTCTGGAGAACCCCGCTCTCTCAAAATAGGGAGATATTACTCTCTGGCTTTTCAGTAGCGCCGGAAGTCGCTTCGCGGCCTCTGCGGCCGTGCTTCATCGATCTTCAGGGTGCGGCCTTCGAATACGGTATTGTTCAGGGCTTCTTTTGCTTCTTCAGCCTCTTTGGGGCTGGACATCTCGACGAATCCGAAGCCTTTACGCTCGATGACTCTGACGTCGTTCACCGTCCCGTACTGACCGAATAACTCTTTTAACTGCTCTTTGTTTACCGAGTAGGTGAGGTTGCCGACGTACAGTTTGTTGCTTTCCATTCAAAGATCCTCGTCAGTTATGTACGCTCAATCCTTAACTAACCTTCGGAGGAAGATCTGAAGGCTGCCTGCGGCGTCCACCCCCGCTTGCGCTCCAGGGCTGGTGGTGTCCGGGCCACTCAGGGGGATACTTTAATGCTTGTGGGGGCCATTATGTAAAAGTCGGAAGGAAGATCCGATAAAGTCTGGCGGGGCTCTGCCTCTGCCATTCATGGAGTTGATTTACTGACAACTACACCAAGAGGAAGCGGGAAGAACGAGAGTGAAGAGATCATACGCGTAAGGCTGCCGAAGAAGAAGAACCAGGAGATCTTTGGCCGGGCGGAGCTGATGCTCGGGGCAAACCATATCCGTGTCCGCTGCGAGGACGGTGTCACGCGCACCGGGAGGATCAAGGGCAAGATCAAGAAGAGGCTCTGGATCCGCGAGGGGGATCTCCTGATCGTTGTTCCATGGAGTTTCCAGGACGAGAAGTGCGATATCGTCTACCGCTACATCAGGCCCCAGGTAGACTGGCTCCAGAAGCACAATTACATAAAGTGAATTCTCAGGGGCAGCGGGGCCTGAAAAAGGGCGGTCTCGCCATTCCCGGCGGGGCCATAGGCACCCCGGTCAAGATGGCGGGCGGCGATCATCAGGAGGGGGTATTCCTCCGCGACCGGTTGGGGGATCTTTTTCTGGAGTGTTGCAGGTGTTTACTCCAATAATTCCGTTAAGCTCCGAATGCACTCTTCCAGCGAGTCCCGATAACCTATTGAGAAGACGGTATACCCCATAAGGTCAAGCCGGCCCCTCTTTTGCATGTCATCGCGTTTGATGGTCTCCAGTTCGTGATCCGGTCCGTCGACAAAGATGGCTATCGAGTGACCGCCCCGCCGGTAGATGAAGTCCGGACGGGCGATCATCTCGTCTCCCTCTGCTATGACCTCCTGTCCGCCATCCGGCAGAGGGAGGCCCGCCTTATAGATCGCCTCAAGGACATTCCTCTCAAGGGCGGATTCACAGGTTGAGAGGAGTTCCTCAAACCGGTCCTCCGCTGAGGGGGAATGATCGGGTATCAGGCTGACTCCTGCCGTCATGAGGGTGCGGAGGAGGGCCACACCCATCACGCCGACGGCGGTTCATCGGGCGCCCTGAAGAATTCCGAAGGGTATTTATAAAAGAACTTTACTTTAAAAGTAATTGTAGCGGAGGTGAAAATGTGGCAATAACCGCGATAATGAACATAATTGGTGGACTGGTGCTGTGTGCGGGGATTATAGGGGCTCTGCCCGTTCTCGGCGGCTTCCTTGAGAAGGCAGGCAAATTCCTGGGCGGGTTCCAGGTCATCATAGGGATCATCATGATAATCCTTGGATTGCTGGATATCTTCTCGCTGCAGGGCATAGTTGCTTTCCTGGTCGGGGTTATCCTCCTGACCGGTGTGTTCCATGTGATTCCAGCCCTCGGTGTGTACCTCGAGAAGTTTGGCAAGTGGCTGGGCGGGTTCCAGACGATCATCGGTGTCATCGCGATCATCGTCGGTATCCTGGGGCTTCTCTGAAGAGATTCGCGCACAGTGGGTGAAAGGTGACAGAGCGGGAATTCCCGGGTTTTCCGCCCGGGATGACCGCAAATCCATCCTTTTTCTTTTTCAGGATCGGGGCAGTCTTCAACGCATTTTCACAATGATCGAGGAGGATTGCCGGGGTTCAATGGGCTGGAGACGGGACAGCCTCTTAAGTGTTCACGGGGTGGGCTCACCTCGCTAATCCGGTATATCTCCGGGTTGGGCGGGGGAATCCGCCCCTGTTCAATCTTTTCAAACGGTATGTAGAAGCGGCGCTGCTCCGCGGTGTCGCTCTCGATACAGGTTGCAGAGAGGATCTTTCCATCAACCGAATCGACCCTCCACAGGCGGCTTCGCAAAGATACAATATCCCCAGAACGATAGACCATACGCTCACCGGGTTGGACTGCCTTCAACGGCGATCGGGATCAGGGGATTGTCTTTTCCCCTAACACCATAAGCACTTCTTTTTTATTCCCGCGGGACAAGTCTCTCTTATGGAACACTGGCTTGCAATATCCAACCGGGACAATTCAAAGGTTGTAATAAAAAAACACGTATGGGGTGTCCCAAAGAGGCACACCAACACGATTGCCAGGACAGAACCCGGCGACACCCTGCTCATCTACGTCGGGCAGCAGGTGATCGATAAGGAGACCACTCTCCCGCCTGCGATCACCGGATGCTTCGAGATCACATCAACGGTCTATGAGGATTCATCAAGGATCTTCACCGCTCCCCCGAACCTTGGCGACGAGATCTTCCCCCTCCGGGTCAAACTCCAACCGGTCATAATATTTGACCCGCCGATCGAGTTCAAACCGCTCATCCCGAACCTCGCGTTCATAACGAACAAGAAACAGTGGTCAGGGCACATACGGGGCCAGGCGATGCGAACCATACCGGAAGAGGACTACCGGTTGATAATGAGCCAGGGGTAGAGGAGGATTATGGTATGACCAGCATCACCGGCGTCACATTCCCCGTCCCAAAGCATCTGATGCCCCGGTTCTTCTCGGCGGGAAAGACCGTCTTCATCAAGCCCGCCACCGTATACAGGGAACTCAGGAGCGGGATGAAACTTGTCTTCTACCAGTCCCGCGAAGATACCGGCTACGTCGGCGAGGCCGCGATCAGGCGGATCATCCTGAACGACGACCCGTTCGCGTTCTTTGAGACCTTCGGGGACGCGGTCTTCCTGACGCCTGAAGAGACCCGGGCCTACGTCGAGAGCCAGGAACGGTGGCAGGGTGTCCGCGTCCGGAAGGGCGAGCCCAGGAAGAGACCCTGGATGGCTCTTGAACTCGAGGGTATCACGAAATACGATACGGCGAAGAAGCCGGAACGGTTCGTCCCGGTCGGCGGGAGATACCTGCGAGGGTGAGACCTGTGGGTGACATCCGCATCTTTTGCATCGACGGTGCAGAACCCCGTGAACTCAAAGGGTCGTCTGTTGCACTTGAGAAGTTGCTCCAGAACAGCATTGAGTACGAGATCGGGGCGGTGCGGACGTCTTACAATCTTATCAAACACTAGGAGGAGGAAGAATGGTAACCGGAATCACAACTTTTCAGAGCACAAAGATCTTCCTTAATGACATTCTTAAGGGGATCAACGAACGCAAGATTCAACTTCCCGACTTCCAGCGGGGATGGGTCTGGGATGACTATCGGATCCAGAGTCTGCTATCAAGCGTCTCCCTTTCGTTTCCCATCGGGACCGTGATGTTACTTCAGACAGGAAATACCGAATACCGGTTCAAACCGCGACCGATCGAAGGGTTGCCCTCTGAACCGGTCGTCGCGCCCGAACAGTTGATACTCGACGGCCAGCAGCGGCTCACCGCTCTTTTTCAGGCGCTGATCAAACCGGGCCCGGTCTTTACCGAGGATGCCAGGAAGAAACCTATACATCGATACTATTACTTCGATATCGAAAGGTGCCTGGACCCCAACGAAGATCGCGAAGACTGCATCCGGAGCATTCCGGAGGATAAAGTTATCAGAGACTTTCGGGGCATGGCCATCGAAGATTACTCTACACCGGAAAAAGAGTACGAAGCCGGTCTCTTTCCGGTAAAAAAGATCTATGACCGCAATTCCTCATGGAGGATGGGTTACGAGGAATACTGGGATTATGACAAATCAAAGATAAAACTCTTTAACCAGTTCTATGCAGAGGTCATACAGCGATTCGAGCACTACCAGCTCCCTGTAATCGAGATGGCGAAGGAGACACCAAAAGAAGCTGTCTGCCTGGTTTTTGAGAAGGTAAACACCGGCGGGGTAGCGTTAACGGTCTTTGAACTCCTGACCGCCACGTTTGCGGCCGACAACTTCCCACTCCGGGAGGACTGGAAGGATATTGAGGAGAAATTTGGTGGAGAGGAGGTTTTGAAAAAGATTCCTAACGATTATTTCCTCCAGGCGGTCACCCTCCTTACGACGATGAAACGAAACCAGGAATACATGGATAGAGGGGATCCTGATAAACGGGCGCATGCAGTCAACTGCAAGCGCAAAGACATCCTCAGACTCAATCTCGATGATTACCTTGAGCAACGTGATGCGGCGGTTGACGGTTTCATGAAGGCTGCCAAGTTCCTGAGGATACAGAAGATCTTCACCGCCAGAGATCTACCCTACCAGACGCAGATAGTACCGCTGGCCGCCACATTTGCGATCCTCGGCGGTAAAGACGATAACGACACAGTAAGACAACTTCTCTCGCGGTGGTACTGGTGCGGAGTCTTCGGTGAACTCTATGGAAGCGCAGTTGAGAGCCGCTTTGCAAAGGATCTGCCAGAATTGGTCGCCTGGATCCATGGCGGTGATGAACCGACAACAGTGAAAGAGGCCCTGTTTTCCGGAAGACGCCTTGAGGAACTGAGAATTCGCCTGAGTGCGGCCTACAAAGGTATATTTGCACTGCTAATGCGCGACGGGTGCGAGGACTTCCGGTCAGGCCAGCCGATTGATATTACAAACTACTACGATGAGAATGTCGATATCCATCATATATTCCCCAGGAAATGGTGTAGCGACAATCTCGGCGGGTTGGAACTCTCCAAGCACAGGATGGCTGTGGAGAGTATCATCAATAAAACACCGCTCTCTGCCCGCACCAACCGTATGATCGGAGAGAGTGCTCCAAGCGTCTATCTGCGGCGTATCGAGAAGAATGAAGGTATCACGTCAGAGCGTCTGGACCAGATCCTGCGAACACACGTTATAGACCCAGAGGCGCTCCGAAACGACGATTTCTGGACATTCTATAACCTGCGATACGAGGCGATCCTTGATCGGATCGAGGCGGCGATGGGAAAAACGGTGATCCGCAGGGATGCAGAACATGTATGACGATGGATCATGGCAAAAGGTCACCGAATCCCTCGGCCATGGGAGCGGTGTTCCCATACACCCTGACCGCCCTGGGCGAGGAGATGTGGGACGGCTGCCGCGTGATCCTTTCGGGATGAGACCGGCGCCTTTTGCGAGATGGCTGATGCATGTGCTCACCTTCTTTGGTGATCTGGTGGCCCGGTCGTAGACGCAGGGTTTGTTATGGATATACCTGATCTCCAGGCACTTCTCACCCTTCCGGCGCTGCTCTTTCAGCCAGGGTGAACTCAGTCTTCCATACGAGATGATGCAACTCACTTTGCGAACCCTCCAGCACAGTAGCACATAATTATATTTATATATCAAAAATCGCATCGCCGCCGGGAGTGCTCTCGCCAAAACCCGCCCCCGCGTCTACTACTCGATGGGCTACCCGCTCTTCGCCCTGAACGCGGAGCGGTTCGAGACCAACCTGGTGGAGGCGGCGGGAGGGATCTGCGTCAACAAGCGCCTGAAGCGGAAAGGAAAGCCCGGGGTCAACATCACCGTCGACGAATTAAACGAGCTCAATCCAGAATACATGTTCATCTCGGGGTTCCTCTCCTCACCGGCGTCCGACTATCTCCACTACTGCACCGAGCATGGGATTGTGGGCGACGCCGTCGGAGCAGGGAGAGTCTACAATGTGCCTGCAGGATGGGATTTCGGCAGCCCCCGGTGGATCCTGGGGTTCATGTTCCTCGCAACCACCCTCCACCCGGAGATCTTTTCATTCGACCTGGAAGAAGAACAGCGGGAATTTTACAGGAGGTTCTACGGTATTACCGGCGATAAGTTCGTCGCGAACCGCGATTTTTCCCGGCCGGTGGTTGGTGCGCCGGAGGATGAGTGATCCTCCGTTCCACGAACCCTTTCAGTCATACCGGATCTTCAGGCCGACGCCGACCTCATGCAGGGGTGCGGCGTGCGCAAGCGCGATTGCTGCCCGAAATCCGGTGCAATGGCAGGCGTGGACGAAATAACGGCATGTGGCCAGGATCTGTTCAACGGGCGAACTGAGGAGATGGAACCCACCGGTCAACTACCCCCCGCTTGCGCAGGGGGTTTGCCCATTCGAGATGACATCGGCCACGCGTTCCTCCCCGGTAACCGCGCGCGCCTGCACGATGGTGCTGCAGATTCCCGGGTGGGCACACCCGGCGATGACCGCCGGCCCGCGATCGGTCAGGCACCCATCGGCCGCCCCTGGGGGTCTCTCCCACCGTCTGCCTGCCGCCGGCCCCCTGAAATTCCGAAACGCCATCTGCCTGGCGCAAACTCGACCAGCACGTCCACGCCGCTCCTCTCCGCGGGCTGCGGACCCGAAAATGCCGATCCTTGCGACGCCGAACCGCTCCCGGAGCAGCGGGAGCACTTCTTCGAGCTTCGCGACGAACTCGCTCTTCTTCTCCCGGCGCACCTTGACTGCCACGGGTACTCTCCTCCTGATCGTACCTGGGGATGAGAAGATGATGAACGTTATCGTCCGCGGCTCTGGCCTACAGGGTGAACGAATTCCAGATTCTATGCTTCTTCTGCAATCATCTCCCTGATCAACCAGAACCGCCCGGGTGGCTGCGGGTGCCGCGGGGGGCTCTGTCCCCGTGCCCCCATGTTTCTGGATCGGAAACATTTTGTTTCCAGAACGGAAACATTCTCTTCACGAGGCGGAAACAACATGGGAAAACCGGCGTTAACCGAACTCTTCAAGACCGAGGAAAGGATACGCATCCTCCGGCATGTTGCCGGGCAACGTCAGGTAACAACAACTGCAGTTGCCGGGGCGACCGGGACCTCAAAACCTCTTGTCTCACGCTACCTGCGCCTGCTTGTCAAAGGCGGCTTTTGTACGCAGCGTGGTCGGGCATACACCTGGAATGAGAACGCCCGAAGTCTGGCAGTGAAACGCCTGCTTAACATCGACCTCCTTGCGGCATCGGTTCCGCTCCCGGAGTGGGCCAGGGGGATAGGTATCTACGGGAGCTATGCGGAGGGGACGAACACGGCCGACAGCGACCTTGACCTCTGGGTGCTCGTTGATGAGTATACACCCGATCTCGAGATCCTTGCAGCGAGAGTCGAGAAAGACGCGAGTGCGGCAGCAGGGACCGAGGCAAACCTGCTCATCCTCACCCCGGAGAGGCTGTCTGACCTGAGAGAGACCGATCAACCGTTCTACACCAATCTCATCCGGTCAAGCGTAACCCTTGGGGGTGCCTCCATTGACAACGCTTGAGGATTGCTTCAGGGAGAGGATGCTCCGCAGGGTCACACCTTCCGCGGAGAAAGCCAAAGAATCGTTGAGCCTCGCCCAATCGTATCTTGACGAGGCACGGCAGATTGCCGGTATCGGTGCGAGGCGGATGAGCCTGACCGGGGCATATATGGCATGGTTCCACGCTGCCCGTGCAGTGCTCTTCCGTGACGGTATCCGCGAGAAGAGCCATTATTGCATCGAATTGTACCTCAACCACTATGCGCAGTCAGGGGATCTCGAAGAGGAGTGGGTGCTGATGTTTGGCAGGCTGAGAACACAGCGCCATGAGAGCCAGTATTCGTTCGGCCCGGCGGCGACCGATGCTGAGGTTTTAGCCGCCATCGAGCATGCCGGTCAGTTCATCGAGAGAATACGGCGCTTGCTCTCTGAGACGCGCAGAAGGGAATGGGATGGGAGATGAACGAGGAGAACAGGATCACGCTTCACACCAGACTACCTCCCGCTCCACGTACTGGTCAGAATGAGGGGAGACCGCCGACGGTGACAGGAACCACTCCGGCCCGAAGAGATCCTCAAGACAGCATGCCGGCGAGTGACCCGGGGACACGCTCCTTTGCCCGGCGGTTGCACGGGATGCCGCGGATCCTTTTTGGGTGGAACCGGCGGCGAGCCGGATGGGGGGTCCGTGAGTCGTGCCGCCTGCGGGGGGCGAGCCTCTCCGTGGTCCCCCCCAAATGTCCACTGCCCGGTAAACAGGGGTTCATGAGGGTCCGATAATTCGGAATCGATGCAAGACTGAATTGTTACTTCTCCTCCTTGCGTAAAACCAGGAACGAGTTCATTATTTTGTGATAGGGCATATCCTCCAGGAGACCGGCCTTGGCGAGTTCCTTGAGCAGGTTCTCATATCTTCGCGCTGACTCCTCGCTCTTTCGTTCCTCATCGCCGGGGATCTTCGGGTTATACCCATACATGGTCTCAAGGATATCGAGTTGTTCGATGGTTCCGTCTTCCCATATCCGGGCATGTTCATCTCCAAAACGATGAAAGCGGTAGAACTCCAGGTATTCGTGACCGTCGGCCTCCCCGAACACCCAATTAAAGTGAAAGGTTGCAACCTGCATCGACCCGTTCTTCCTCTCCCGCAGGGCTTCCTCAGGTATTGCGAATGTCGCCTGATACATCTCCTCGAAATGACGGTTCATCTCTGTAAACGCCGCACCCATCTTCTCAAGCGAGCCTTTCTCCATACCCGATAAGACTCAGGGTCGCCATATAAACCTAACTCCGGCCTGAGGGGAAAGAACCGCATCCAGAGAGGCTCTGTTGTACCAATGCCTGATGAGTCACTCATGCTTTTAATCTTGGTTTAATCTCGGTTTCGATCAATTTTGGTAAGTCGATAGTGTATGACACCCCAGGTTCACCAGAAAACCCAAGAACTTCGTTCTTTGACATTACACGATATCGCTTTCCGTCCATCGTGTCGATATAGAAGTAGTTGAGTTTCATTTCCATCTGTAATACTTGCTCACCACTGTCACGGAAAACAATGGCGATCATATCTTCGTGATCCCGTTTCCCCCTTCCTTCGGCAGTGACTTTAGGATTATTCTTTATTGCCTGTGTGTACACGTTCCATGATGACATAACCTGAATATCCATTTATCTCTCATTATATAAAGATCTAACGGTTGTATAGGCGTATTTTCAGAAAAGGGGGATTGTGATATGGGTAAGAGCAAGGTGTGATGAAGGGGTGTCCTGACCTGTTACGTCAGTACAACGAGTTCCTGCCAGCAAGCCGGGAAAGCGTCCTGGAGAACAGGTAGCAGGTCAGTGAACTCCTCTGTCATGAGGGCGGCGTTCCCGTATTCCCGGATGGTCCGGGGAGGGAGGGGACGGCTACCACGCGATCCTTTCGGGATGAGACCAGCTTCTTTTGTGAGACGGCCAAGATACGTGCTCACCTTCGATATACTTGATCTCCAGGCACTTCTCACCCTTCCGGCGCTGCTCTTCCAGCCAGGGTGAACTCAGTCTTCCATATGAGATGATGCAAGGGATTGCAGGTATACGGAACGGATCTTGCGGTTTGAGCGGTGGGAACGGGAAAAAGGAGGAGGGTATGGAGAATATAGTCACTAAATCATGCGGTGTCTGGATCAAAAAACAGAAAGGAGTTATTGAATTGCTGAGTGAAGCATACGGCGATGAACAGGAACTCCAGAATCTCGTTGCGGAACTGGATGCTCGAGAATATCGAAACCTACCAACACTATCGAGAGGTTCCTTCCAGGACTCCTGAGTTACACGGCATTCCCGAATAAACAATGGAAACGGATCCAAACGACGAACCTGCTTGAAAAGGTTCACAGGGAACTGAAACGGCGAACCAGGGTTGCCGGAGTCTTCTCGAATGATAAATCGCTTCTCCAGTTGATCGGACCCATCCTGATGGGCGTGAACGAGGAGTGGGCTACCAGCAGAAGATATTTAAGCATGGATACTGAATGAACGGACAGGGTTCAGACAAATTACAGAGGGCCTGAGACCTTACCGAACTGGATCGATAAGTTAATGTAATCTCAATTATTTACTTCAATTACGTATACAAAATTTGGGTGACTGTATGTTAGACGAGCATTTGAGTGAAAGAAAGAATATAGATCCAATATTGCTCTCAATATTAATTCAGAACCCATACTTCTCTCAAGTTGACGACGAAATTGGAGAAACAACACTCATAAATTGGATCAAACGCGAGTGTCGGAATCACCCGACTCAAGCAAATTTAACGATAAGTAAAGAGGAGATTCATGGTTTAATTACGAAACTGATCTTTGAAGAAGTACTTAGTGGAAAAATGTATGCTCAAAAGATGCTGTTGAGCCCCACACAAAACTACTTTCTGTTAAAGAAGGGCAAACCAATTGTTAAGAGAGAGGCAAAACCCCATATGTCGCTTTTTGAGGATAATCATAATCACTTAGAGATACAAAATACTAAAAATAACGCAAGTAATGATTCCGGTGCAAGTGATGAACCACCCAATACTAATGAGACATTAATTTCAACCCAACTTCCTCAAAATCACAATATGTTCTATCATCAACTTGTTGAATACATATCCAATTACGATGGACAAGACAAAGACATAGTTAAATACCTTCCAGGAATTTTTAAACTATCGTGCAACATCCTGAACGACAAATATTCTGACTGGCACACCAAGATTCTTATTAGCTCTGCTCTGGGGTATTGTGTTTTGGGAGAGGATGTGATCCTGGACCGAACAGAATTCGGGTACCTCGACGATCTCTACATCCTTTGCTATGCTCTTCGAGAAATTAAACGATATGCTCCACCATCACTTTTTTATGACAACTGGCAAGGCCAAGAAGATATAGATATCTACGAGCTAATTGAAGAGATATATAGAGATGCATATATTGTTGTTCAAGACTATGCATGTGAAATACTACATAAAGTGGGTCTTAGAAAGTTTAATAAATTAAATTTGGAAGAATATGAAGGAACGTATCACCAAAAAATATCCAAGCTCGCTCGTGAAAAAAGGGAATTACTGGCCTTAACAGCATACTTGGTAAAAATAATCTATCATACGAATGTTGATGGACGGAGCCTTAAAAAGATTAAGAATTTTCTCGCACGATATGGTGATTATACCGAAATTAAACGTCTTATTGAGTTGTCAAATAGAGATTACGAAGTGAATTTAAACAATACAACAACATCTAGTATCGAGGATTTCGAAGTTGAATTAGAGAGAAAACTACACCAAGCACGTTTGAGAGCGCTACTTGACGATAAGGATACAGAATATGAAAATTAGATTAAATAAGAGAGATTAAAATGTCCTTCCGGGATCTTAATTTGAAACACACATACACCTCTGAAAAAGATAATATTCTCGATGATTTTTATATCCCTGTGTTAAAAGAGGCAATCAATTACAAACGAGTCACGGGTTATTTTTCCTCGGGATCCTTTATGACTGCTGCAGCAGGCCTTAGCCAATTTATAAGAAATGGGGGGCATATGCAATTTATCTTAAATATTGTGTTATCCGATGAGGATTACAAGCAAATCGAAAAAGCGACTTATAATACAGAAGAAATTATTGAAGAGAAATTAATACATGACCTGAGTCAACTTGAAGATGAGTTTAAGTCTAATTATGTAAAGTTGCTAGGGTGGTTAATAGCCTACAATTATCTGGAGGTTAAAATAGGGTATATTAAAGATAAACGAATCGAAAATGCCGTACTTCATCAAAAAATAGGTATATTAACTGATATGGAGAATAACACAATTTCGTTCAGTGGGTCTAATAATGAGAGCGCATACGGTTGGGTTTATAATTCAGAGAAATTTAAAGTATTCTTCAGTTGGGAGCCAAATAATGACGTTTTTATTTCTCAGGATACGACAGATTTTAACGAACTATGGAGTAACCAATCCCCAAAAACTGAAGTTATCCCTTTTCCAGAGGCAGTCGAGCGAAAAGTAATATCGATTGCTGATATAGAAAGCATCAACATCGACGACCTCTTGGACCGTATTACTAAATATCAAGCAAAAAGATTGGACGAAAATGCTGATTTAAGTGGATGCTTCGAAACACTACGGGATGATTATCCCTATGCGTCAACAGAGTTTCAAACCGGAAGCGGATATAATAGCGTGTCCGAAGGACCAGGAGTAAATGAATATAAAACCATCCATCTACGTGAGTATCAACACGAAGCAATTGATGCGTGGTTCAAGAGTGGTTGCTGTGGTATTTTTGAAATGGCGACAGGGACCGGGAAAACATACACCGCACTTGGAGCGCTCAAGCAACTTCTAGAGAGGGAGCAAAAACTCGTTACAATAATCAGCGTCCCGTTTCTTCATCTTGCTAACCAGTGGGAAAAAAGCTTACATAATATGGGTATAAAAATTCCAGTTATTCATGTAAGTAGTGCAAATCCAAAATGGAAAGCTGAACTAAAGACAAAGATCTTAGATAACCGGTTAGATAAGGAAAAACAGTTTATTATCATTACCACACATGATTCCCTAGCAACAAGTCCATTTATCGAACTTATACACGATGTGAAATCAAATATATTCCTCATCGGAGATGAGGTACATAGCCTTGGTACTGTCACAAGGCTAGACGCGCTACTGCCATTGTACACCTATCGACTTGGCTTAAGTGCAACGCCAGAACGATATTTTGACGAACTGGGAACTCAAGAATTAATGCGGTTTTTTAATAGGGTCGTGTATGTGTTTGACCTACACAGAGCGATAAACGAAATAAACCCGGATACCGGAGAGACATATCTAGTCCCGTATGAATATTATCCAATCTTTGTTGAACTGACCGATGAGGATATGAGTGAATACTCAAAATTAAGCGGGCAGATTGCGATTCTTTGCAACAAAAAGGACAGATCAAAATCCGAGCAACTGAGACTGGAACAACTGCTTCGTGAACGCCAGGATATTATAAAAAATACTCAAACAAAATATCCAGCATTCGAAGCGTTGATCAATGATTTGGCCAAAAACAACAAAATAAAACAGACTCTAATTTATTGTTCCCCTAAACAAATTGAGACAGTTCAACAGTTACTCCGCCGTCAAAAAGGTATTATTCAACACCGTTTTACAAGCAAAGAGGATGCGATTCGGCGGCAAAAAAAATATTGCAACTTAACCGAAAGAGAGTATCTTCTATACAAGTTTGAAAAGGGGGATTATGATGTACTGGTTGCGATCCGATGCCTTGACGAGGGGGTTGACGTCCCCGCAACTAGGAATGCTATTCTTATGTGTAGCTCTGGGAATCCGAAGGAATATATTCAGAGACGCGGGCGTGTCCTCCGACGCGCTCCAGGAAAGGACAAAGCAGTTATATATGACATAACGGCTATACCCTCTAAAATAGATGGGAGGGATCCAAATATCGACATTAAAGTGCTTAAATCGCAGTTAAAAAGATTAGAAGAATTTGCTAGGGATGCTTTGAATATAGGAGAGGTAGAGAGAGAGATCTTCAAAATAAGACGAAAGTATAACGCATATGGTGGTGGGTAAAGATGGTAGACAGCCTTGAAATCAACCAGTTAATTATGGAAACAATACGTGAGAGATCTCCAAATGAATCGGTGGTTCAAATAATTCTCGAAGTATTGCAGTATGAACTTGACATCTGGAACAGGTACGTCCCAAAACGTGAGATATTAAATCAATATGAGTTAATAGTCAATCGTAATATTAAGGAGTCGATAAAATGAGATTTACGATCTCATCTATTGAAATGACCAATTATCGGCAGTATCAAGGTAAGCAAACCTTGGACTTCTCCTTTGACAAAAATAAGAATGTCTCTATCATTTTGGGACAGAATGGAGCGGGTAAATCAAACTTACTAAATGCGCTGACTTGGTGCTTCTATGGCAAAGAAATTCACAACGATCAGCAGGCCAAAGGAACTGATGGCATGCCGATAATTAATGTGGCCGAACTTGATGCGCTGGAACCGGGTAGAAGCACATTCGCAGAAGTAGTTGTCAGTATATGCACCAACACCGGTCAATGGCTGATTAAAAGACATATTGATGTTTTAAAAGATGACCTGGGTAAATTACATTTTGATCAACCGCAACTGACTGTGATCTACCCCTTTGACGGACAGGATAAAATCGTTGAGGGCGATGAGACCCAGCGTTTGATCAATAACCTCCTTCCAGAAGCTCTTCGCCAGTTCTTCTTTATAGATGGTGAACAGTTAAGAGAATTCTTTAGAATAAGCAATCCTACAGAGATTGCAAAGGCGATAGACAATGTCTCTCAGTTAGAACTGGTGTATAAGGCAGCTGAAAATCTTGAAGCATATGAAAATCAGTTAAGAAAGAACGTGAAAGCAACAACACCTCAATTACAAAAAGTACAACAAAAGATACAGATACTAAAGGGAAAAAATGAAAAAGCGAAAGAATCACTTCAAAAAAATAAGGAAGAACTTGAGAAAGATATATCTGAGTTAGCACAGGTGGAAGATTATTTACGGAAACATAATGATGCGGTTGTCTCCAAACTACAGGAAGAACGAGAACAATCAGAAAAAGATATAAAGTCATTAAATAGGCACCTTAAAGATGCAGAACTTGAGAGAAATGGTTATCTGGTAGATACTGCTCCATACATCCTCCTTAAAGATGAGATCGAATCTGCATATAGTCTTATTCAACAAAAGGTCGAAAAAGGAGACCTTCCACCACGAATAAGAGAGACCTTTGTTCGGGAATTGATTGATAGCGGTCGTTGCATCTGCGGAAACGAAATTAAAGAAAATGAAAAACACAATCTTGAATCATACAGTAGAAAACTTGAACTCTCAGAATTGAGTGAGGTTTGTTTCGGAGGAAACGTAACCCTCGGTGAAATTTTATCGGACATTAAAGAATTTCCGTCCAAGATTGATCAGTTAAACAGGAAAATTGAGGAATTCAAAGATGAATACGACGAGAAGAAGCGACGATTGGATTATATCTCCGAGACGCTAAAAAAGCACAATATTGAGGAAATTCGAGCATACGAGGAAAGACGGAAGAAATTGACGAATGGAATAAATAAAAATGAGAACCTCATAAAGATGTTGGAGGCCGAGATTACCACCATTAATAAAGATTTAGATGAGGCACTATCCGAAGAGCGCAAAGAACTCTCAAAGGATAAGAAGAATGCCCAACTTCGAGCCAAACTCCAGCTGGTTCAAGAGGCACTCAAGACATTAGCGGGAACTGAATACATTATAAAATCAAAGATTAGAAAGCAAGTTGAGAGAACTACTAAAGAGAATTTCCTGAAGCTTATTCGGAAGAAAGAAGCATTTAAAGACATAGTTATTGAAGATACGTTCGATGTCAAGGTTATACATTCGCAGGGCTACAATGCTATCAACGATCTTTCTGCCGGGGAGTATATGATCTTTGGATTATCGTTTATGAGCGCCTTGATGACGATATCTGGATTCCATGCCCCGGTCATAATAGATACACCACTGGGAAAGATTGATGATGAGCACAGGGAACAAATCACCACTGAATTGCCTAAATTTCTACAGGGGACTCAGTTGATTTTACTGGTCACTCCAACCGAGTATGATGACACTGTCAGGAAAAATTTACAAGAATATTTACTGGAAGAGAATTTCTTTAAGATCGTTGAAAATGAGTCTAAAACCATATCCAAGGTGATATCACATGGTCACTAAACACTTCAACGAACCAAGGGAACTGGCCTATGGTGCGATTCACGCCGAACTGTTCCAAGAGGAAACATCCTGGATTAACAGAGACTCCAGTACGATCTTTGCCGGGAAGACACAGAGGGATCTTCTTATATTTGCCATGGCACTAGGCAGACTTAAAGGTCATAAATCTGATGTAAAAGATCGTCAATCAAACATCCCTGTATCAAATATGCCAGAAAAACAAAAATGGGCAATTCTATCCATTGCTCTTGCTGAGCATAATGACTTAATGTGTCTTAAAGACGAAAATCCACACTACAGGGAGGCAGAACGTTACGCCAATGAAGGCTTAAAGATATTAAGATCCCACATAGACAAATGGGGAGTGGATTATCCTAGGTATCTTGAGGCCGAATTGAGGGATATTCTCAAGACGTCCACCAAGACCCTAGAATAAAGCAAATTGTGAAAACCATATTTAATTCAGTTTTTTTGACTACACCCCAACAAATGCTGGGATCAAAAATTAAGGATTAATCACTGAACCTTCTAAGTGTTTTAGAACATGATATAACCATATTTATGCAGTGTTCAATCTCCTCTTCAGTGTTAAATCTACCTAAACCAAAACGTACTGCTGAGAAGATATTACTTTCATCCAATCCAATGGCCTTAAGGACGTGTGATGGCTCCACCGAACTTGTGGTGCAAGCAGACCCCGTTGAAATTGCCACATCAGTTCTTAGAAGATGTGTCAGTGCTTTACCTTCAATTCCAGGGAAGCATACGTTTAGGTTATGAGCAAGCCTTTTTTCCGGGTGCCCATTTAGGGTGACGCCCTCAATTTCATCTTTAAATGATTCAAACATTTGCTTCGTCCATTTCCTGAACCTTCCATTCTCCACTTTCATTTCTTTCTGCGCAATCTCAAGGGCCTTACCAAGTCCCACAATGCCCGGGACATTATACGTTCCTGATCGCAGCCCCCGCTCATGGCCTCCGCCAAACATTACAGGTGAGACCTTCCTTTTTGGGTTCGCTCCCCCTATGTAGAGGGCTCCAATCCCCTTAGGTCCATATACTTTGTGCCCGGATAACGAGAGTAGATCAATGCCCATCTCTTTTACATCGAGAGGGATGTGACCAACGGCCTGGGCTGCATCTGTGTGAAACAACACTCCATTTGCTTTCGCAACAATCCCAATCTCTTTCAGAGGAGCAAGGGTCCCGATCTCATTATTTGCAGCCATGACTGAGATGAGTATTGTTCGATCAGTAATCGCTTCCTCAACCTCATCGGGATTTACCAGACCGTACCTATCGACTGGAAGATATGTCACAGTTTTACCGATTCTTTCCAGGTGGTTCGCCGTGTCAAGGACAGCCTTATGTTCAGTTGCACAGGTAATAATGTGATCACCTCTCCTTGCCATCCTTTCCGCAACACCTAAAAGGGCAATATTATCCGACTCAGTGGCGCCGCTAGTGAAGATAATCTCTTCCGGTTTCGCATTGATGCATGAAGCCACCTGTTCGCGTGCCATCTCCACTGCCTCATGAGCTCGTGCTCCAAAGATATGATCAATACTTGAAGCGTTGCCAAACTCCTGAGAGAAATAGGGGTACATGGCATCGAACACACGAGGATCCACCGGCGTGGTGGCATGGTAATCCATATAGACAGGCAGTTTGGGTGTCATAACTTTTGACCTCACTTCTTTTGGTTATCTTCCTCGATAGATACGGTTTTACGATCTTCAGGAAGCAGGCTCTGGAAATCACTTAGATCCTTAATTTGTGGGAATATTGAGAATACACCTCGATTCAGGTGTGCCCGAAATTGAGGAAATAGATCTTTTTCAGGATCAAGCCCGTCAGCCATCAACCGCTCCCGAAGTAATCCCATATAGAGACTATCCCATTCTCCAGTAAGGGTGTACCTATTCAGTTCCTGCCCCTCTTCATCATAATCTTCAGGTTTGGGTACCTTTGGCTCATTCAGGGAGTAACAGACCGCTATTCGAAGTAAAATATTTGGGGTCAAACCGGTTTTCCCTTTCAGCATCTGTAAGCGATGCGTTGCACCCTTGCTCATGCGTACACGATTAAATGCCATCAATCGCCTCCCGGCTCCCTGGTATCGGTCCAAAAAAATCCAGGAACAACCTTCGTCGAGTTCTCCTTCTCATCAAACTCCAAGCAGTATGCTTTGGACACATATGGTATTAAGTCTTGGAAATATTCCCGATCAATCTCAGTGTCCGTTGACAAAATCACCATTTGGTGACTTGCCTTTGGGAAAAACTCGTTAACAATACGCTCTCTATGATCACTATCCAGCCTACCAAGCGGTGTATCAATAATAAAGGGGAGTGGACGACCGGAGCAGATAGTCAGAGCCCAGAGCAGAGACACAGCAAAGATCTGTTTCTCACCTTCGGACAATTTATCCCTAGGGATAGGAGTATTATGTTTGGTATAGAGGGTTATTGAAAAGTCGTCCAGGTCTACCTCAACGTCGAGGATAAAATCATCCTTTCGAAGCAACTGATTAAAACATCCCAGGAATACTTGACGAAACTCAGATAACTTCGCTGCTTGGAGGTGACTGCTATAATCTTTCAATACGGCCTGTACCTTGGTGGCAAGGTCTAACTGGACAGATAAATCCTGGAGCGATCTCAAACTATCTAGTAGGTTCTCCTTTCGTCTCTCATACTCCTGGATTTTCCACTCAATTCGTCGGAGTTCTTCATCTAGATTTTTCAACTGTTCTCCATACTGGCCAATATCCTGATTTAATTTGTTTAGTTCCTCAATTATCGGCAAGATCTGTTCATCCTCAGGAGCGCTATTAATTGCTTGCTCAACACGTCTCCTCTCATTAACAAGTTTTTCAAGTTGATTACTGTAGTTTCTCAGTTGTTCTGGTACTACGTTCAACGCCTCATCCAGCCAAATAAGAACCTTCTGCTGCTCAACCGGAGAAAAATTATGCATAGGGACATAATTGCTGAAACGTGAGGAAGGTGTAAAGGCCTCCTGTATGAGCGCGGAAAGTTTATCGGCGATCATTTCTTTCTGATCTGATGTTATTGTAACGTTATCCCAGAACTTATTTGAGCCAACAATATGTTCAATTTCTGCAATTTTTTCACTGACAAGTGCTCTTGTACTCTTCCACTGCCAGTATTCCCCCTCCTCGCCAATTCTATTTTTCAACCGCAGACAATACTTCGGTGTTAGCGCGAAGGGAAATAGAGATGAACACAATTCACGAATGCGCATCCGTTCCGCTTCAATCTCGCGCTCAAGTTGAACTTTCCGTATCTTAAGATCATCCCGTTTACTGGCAAAGCTACCACCTTCACTCGACAATTTTAACTCTAACCTCTCAATCTTGCCAAGTATCCGGTCATAGTAACTTTGTTTCTGTGCTCTTTCTTGGAGTTTTATCAAATTACATTCTTCAAGTTGTTTAATCTCTGCTAAAACCTCTGTGATTTGTTCATTTATACCGGATTCTTTGGAAATTTTGATCTGCTTCGTAACGAAAATTCCCAAGTCATTCCGGAGTTGATCAACCATACTGAGCCCTAAAAGTGACCTGAATGCATCCTTAAGTTGAATATTTGTTTTATCACCCTCGGCCAAACTTTGAATTTTCTCTCCATCAAAGAAGAACAATTGAGAAATTCCAGGAGGGATTAGTTCATTGACAAAGTCTTGCCACTGTTGAACATCTAAATCTTTCATCACCACATTGTTCTTCGAGACCGCCAGTGACTCTTTTATCCCAGTCCTACGCCGGTACCATGAGCGTTTGACAGTGTACGTATCTATAACACCAAGATCCGAATGCTCAAATTCAAGTTCCACCGCCGCACAACTTACATGAAGTGGTGAGCCGGCAATAAGGTGAAAATACCCGGACACATAGTTCCAGTAATCTTTTTTCCGAAATCGATAGTCTCCAAGGTTCGCTCCGTATAAACAGAGACGAATCGCGTCAAATAGAGTTGTTTTTCCAGTTCCATTTTTCCCGCCGATTAGAATAACTGGTTTATGGTACCCTGTTCCGTGTTCCGGACGAAGGTCAAATACTTGCGTTCCACGGAAGGGACCAAAATTATCGAGTGTTAGCTTTGTAACAAGCAAAATTATCCCCCCTATATCTAATTATAATTAATTTTTGGTGATTTCCTCTTCCGTACGCCATTCTTCACTCAGCACATCTTCAATTCGTGAGTATATAGCAGCACGCCGTTTCATCCCCTGTACTTGCCGCTCAACGTCAAGCAGCTTCATTACTAACTGGACAGGAACGTCATGGTCTCTACAAATTTCATTTAGAAGATCGACATCAGTACCAGAAAATAACTCCAAATCATCCCGGATCCAATCAAGATCGGTTCCCATAACCTCTCTGTAAATTTTTGGGACTGAGTCTTCCCAATCTCCTCTTTCGTGGCGCCATATTCGACGAATTTCGTGCAATTCTTCAGGTAAAATTAATTGAAGGCTTGGATTTGGGCCAATCCGCCGGATCTCTTGTTGTGTTTTTAGGAGTTCGCGCAATAAATGCTTACAATATCCGAGTTTATAAGGACCACGGATAAGTTCTCCACTACCGTCCCGCTTATACTTGATCTTTCCATTCATTCGTTTGTATTCACGATAGATTGGCTTTTTTTCTTTTTCCTGGGTTTCAGCAAGCATATTGCGATAGTTCAGAAGGGGTTCAAGCCATTCTTCTCCACTATCGATGAGTCCCATAATGGCCTTGTCCTTTGTGACTACTGTACAGACCCAACAACCGAACCGGCTGTTGCCACAAGGTGGAGAATATTCATCAACAACAAGAGGGCACTCACCAGCGTCTGCATTTTTATAGAGTGCCAAGAGTTCACGGTTGTTCCCACCCCACGGACATGGGTTCTGGAGCAAGTACGTCCACACATCGTCTTTGGAGAAATCCTCTATCGGTGTATATACAAAAGACCGAGCAAACTTCGAATGACGAGAAAGCAAACTTCCCTTGATCTTATACAAGTTCATGAGTTGCGCTCTAGCAGAACTCTCAGATTTCCTCACACCAAGCACTAGAATAATTTCACCATGTTCTGACACCTTGTTCAGGATAAATGTATCCGAAGTTCTGATCTTTAGTCGATCGGTACACCAACGGAATGATTTTGATGGGGCTGGATACCCCTTACCGATCATAAGAACCCAAAACGAATCTTCTATCTTAGGATAAAGTTTTACAGCTTGAATTGGCAATCTTTGCTCTTGGGCAGCCTTGTTCATGAGGTTAAGATTTCGATTGATGATATCGCTGATAACAGGCGTTTCAACAAGAGTATCCGAAGAAATAACGTACACGGTCTTTTTCCGCTGCTCGGGGGTGAGATGCCGGAGTGCGTTCCACACTAACTGAACAATAGTAGTCGAGTCCTTACCACCACTATAACCAATAATCCAAGATCTATGATCGCTTAAGTATAACTCTTGTATTTCGGCATAAATATCCCCAAGGCTCCTTAAATCAAATATAGAGCAAGCTTCCTCCAGTGGTTGAGACTCTTCATGTTCCGTCGCTGTCATGCCTTGACCCCATGATCAGCTCTATTGAGGTTTGCTTCAGCATCTAACTCATCCTTGCTTAATGGTATGCCCAGATACTGTTTGATTAAATTATTTGTCAGAACAAGATTTGCCTGCGATTTGTTTATGCGACCGCCCACCATTGCCCTACCTTCCCACAACTTAGTATTTTCACGAGACCAATCTATTTTCTGTAATTGAGTCAATTTTTCACGCCAGTTGTCCGGGTATTGCTCGATTAGAGCGTGCCCCACCCGGCCCAACGCATGAAGTACAACGCCATGCGCATGAACATATTCTTTCCGCAGTTCTGCAGTCGTAACTCGCTTTTCTACCACCCACTGCCATTCAGGGATATTACGAGAGACTTCATTCCAATATTGAGACGCAATATCCATGTAATCACCAAAATTGGCATCTAGATCAGGGCATTTCCCCAAAAGGGCCTCCGTGGCTTGGTAAATACTACTTAGTGTAAACATCTTAACAGAACGGTTAGAGATAGTAGTTTTTTCAAATTCGGTCAACCCATTAAAGATAGGAACCATTTCCAGAAGAGATACTACCAACTTGGAGAGTGAATTGCGCCTATCATATAATATACCAAGCGACTTTGTCGGAGGGACCGCATGCTTATTTAAATCTGCAAACATCTGCTGGCTGCGTTTCAACCCGAAATCCATAAAGAGTACAACAGAGATGGTGTCAAGCCCCAACTCTGGACGTGATCTGAGGGCCTCTTCAATGGCAGCTTTACGGTGCTGGCCATCATTGACAACAATTTTTGCAGTCATAGGAACAATAAGTTTCCCTATTTTGCTCTCATGCTCTCTTTCACCGATGGGAATGAATTGAACTTCAGCATCAACGGATGCTGTAATAGACGACAAAACGTAATCATTAGGGTTTGAAATAAGATAATTGGCAATCATCGGTATCCGGGCGCGATTTAATACCCGCTGGGCACGCATTGTTGGCGGTAGATCACTGTCATCAAATGTAAAAAGTCTAGCAACGACTTTTAGTGGGAACATCGTTACATAGTATTCTCTTCCGGCCTGTATACCACGGATCGCTGGAAACTGATATGTTGAGACCTCAAAATCAAAACGGTCCGGTTGGCCAGCTCGATCGGGTTTCATAGTTATACATATCTGGAAGTCTTATTTTATTGTTTTGGAATTAATATTTGGGGATCTGGAAGTGTATAGTAATGTGGGCATACTACCACAAAGAGATTATACGCTACTAAATGAAACTTTATAACCTTAACCGATCGTGCGCATATCCACGGAAAATGAACGTGACACCAGCCAAGTAGAGGATAACGAAACACAGGTCTTCACTCTGCATCAACTCCACCCACCCCCGCACATGCCCCCCATGCACCCCCACCTCCGCACCGAACGCCTTGACCTGATCCCGGCAACCCTTGAGACCCTGAGGAGCGGCCGCCAGACCCTTGCCAGCCTCCTCAATGCCGCCGTTCCCCCATCCTGGCCGCCGCCGCTCCTGGACGACGAGGCGCTCGCCGGGTTCATCAGGATGATGACAGAGAAGACCGACCCCCGCTTTGCCGTCTACTACTGGGTGCGAAACGACCCCGCCGCCGGAGAACGTCTCCTCATCGGCCTCGGCGGGATCGCCTCTGCACCCGCCCCCGGCACGGTCTTCATCGGCTACACCGTGGTCAGGGAGTGCCAGGGCCGGGGGTATGCAACCGAGGCCGTCCGCCAGATCGTCAGTGCCGCCTTCTCCCTCCCCGGCATCCGCTGGATCATGGCAACCACACACCCCGACCACGCTGCGTCAATCCGGGTGCTCGAGAAGAACGGGTTTCGCCGCGCAGGAAGAGGGTTTGAGAAGGGAACGATTGCCTTCCTCCTTGAGAAGGAGGAGCACCCGCCGGGTCTGACCCGCCCGGGAACCCCCTCGGATTCCACAAGTGATAATAACCTCCCATAGATAACCCTACTCTGGTTGTGAAACGAATGAAACCCACCCGCATACGCACCGAACGCCTGGACATGATCCCGGCAACCCTCGATACCCTCAGGAGTGACCGCGAGAAACTCGCCAGGCTGCTCGATGCCGCCGTTCCAGGATCCTGGCCGCCGCCGCTCCTGGACGACGACACCCGCGACGCTTTCACCCTCATGATCGCCGAGAAAGGCGACCCCTTCTTCGCCGCCTGGTACTGGGTGCGGGACGACCCCGCAGAGGGCGGCAGAGTCCTCATAGGCTGTGCCGCGATCGCCACCCCGCCAACGGCCGATGACGGCGGAGACACCGTCCTCATCGGCTACTCCGTCCTCGACGAGTTCCAGCACCGTGGCTACGCGACCGAGGCCGTCCGCCACCTCATCCCCTTGATCTTCTCCGTCCCCGGCATCAGGCGGATAACCGCAACAACCTACCCCGAACTCGGCGCAGCCATCCGGGTGCTCGAGAAGAACGGGTTTTCCCCCGCCGGAGAAGGGTTTGAAGAGGGAACGATCGCATACGTTCTGGAAAAGGACGACTGAGCCCTGCTCCTTTTCCCACATACAGCATCGCAAAAGTTCCTCCCCACCGGCTGAGGCCACCAGATCACCGGTCCTGTGGTATAAACCCCCCACCCTCCCCGGCAGCACCGGTTCACTCATGGTTTGATAGAATCGCCCGTCTCTCCAATCTCCCGGGAGCGGCATCTCACAAAAACCCCGGCCGCCCCGGATCCGGATGGGCCGGCAGTGCACGGCGATGCCCCCACCCCCCCGGAATCCGTCCATGGAGAGGTTCACCAAACCGTGGCGGGCATCGGTTTGATGCCCGCCGGATCAGATGAAATGTGTGGCGATGCGACATATAAAGAGATCAGAAGACCAATATCTCTCAAATGGATAAGAATATCAGATTCCAGGACTTCAATATCTCGCCAGAAACCCTCCGCGCCATCGAAGAGATGGGGTTTGAAGAGCCGACCCCCATCCAGGTCAGCGCCATCCCGGCATTGCTCGAAGGCCGCGACGTCACCGGCCAGGCCCAGACAGGCACCGGCAAGACAGCGGCGTTTGGCATCCCCGCGATCGAGCGCATCGACCCCCGGAGCCGGAAGACCCAGGTTCTGGTCCTCTCCCCCACCCGCGAACTCGCCATCCAGATCGCAGAAGAGTTCGCCCGGCTGGCAGCCTGCCACGATGGGATCAGCATCCTCCCGATCTACGGCGGCCAGCCAATCGAACGGCAGTTCCGGGCGCTGGAACGCGGCGCCCAGATCGTTGTCGGAACGCCGGGCCGGATCCTCGACCACCTCGACCGCGGCACACTCTCCTTTGACTCCGTAAGGCTCGTCGTCCTGGACGAAGCCGACCAGATGCTCGATATGGGTTTCAGAGACGATATCGAGGCCATCCTGGACGAGACCCCGGCAGACCGCCAGACCGTCCTCTTCTCGGCCACCCTCCCAAAACCCATACTTGAGATCTCAAAACGGTTCCAGAAAGACCCCGCGTTCATATCGGTCGCACGCCGGGAGGTGACCGTCCCCCAGATCGAGCAGCTCTACCTTGAGGTGCGGAGCCGAGACAGGCTCGAGATCCTCACACGCGTCCTCGACATATACGACCCCGACCTCACCCTGATCTTCACAAACACCAAAAAAGGCGTCGACGAACTCACCTCCCACCTCCAGGCCCGGGGCTACTTTGCCGAAGGGCTCCACGGCGACATGAAACAGGTGCTGCGTGACCGCGTCATGGCAAAGTTCCGTTCCGGAACGATCGACATCCTTGTCGCGACGGACGTCGCCGCCAGGGGGATCGACGTCGACAACGTCGACCTGGTCATCAACTACGACGTCCCCCAGGACATCGACTACTACATCCACCGCATCGGCAGGACAGCACGGGCGGGGAGGACCGGCCGTGCCATCACCTTCGTCGGCCCGAAAGACTACTTCAAACTCCGGATGATCCAGGACTACACCAGGATCAAGATCGCACGCATCCCGCTTCCCACCCCCGGAGACGTCGAAGAGAGCCGGACGCGCAAACTCATCGAGAGGGTGAAACACACCATAAACGAAGGCGATCTCGAACGCTACATCAATATCGTCGAGCGGATCGTCGCCGAGGACTACACCTCCCTCGAGGTCGCCGCCGCCCTCCTTAAACAGGAGATCGCCGGGGCAGCCCAGGGTCAGCCACAGGACCTCCGGCCGGGAACCGCCCTCCTCCGGATACCCGCGGGAAGACTGCACCAGATCCGGCCAAAAGACATCGTCGGGGCGCTCGCCGGCGAGACCGGGATCCCCGGGAACGCCATAGGGGCTATCAACATCTACGAGACCCACTCAACCGTCGAGGTCCCCGAGAGGCTCGCCGGCCAGGTCATGGAGGGGATGAAGGGAAAGAGCATCGGCAGGGTCAGACTGGACCAGCCCATCGAGATCGCGGGAACATCGAGCGGGCAGTGATCAACCCTCCCCCACCCGACCGGCACCCTGGAAAACCCAAACCCTGAATGAACCGTTGCGATGCACCGAAAAGACGCCCCGCTCCTCACCACAGACGATGGCCTGACGTTCAGGAGGATGCCGCCAGAGGCCGACGCCATCTACCTCGTCGGAGAGTACCGTTTTGACGACATCCAGAAAGATGATCTCGTCATTGACATCGGGGCAAACGTCGGCGGGTTCTGCATCCGGGCCGCCAGGCGCTCAGACCACGTCCTTGCCGTCGAACCCGTCCTTGCAGAAGCCCTCCGCGAGAACATCGCCATAAACCGTCTCAACGTCACGGTGGTGGAGGGAGCGCTCGGCACCGGCGAGTGCACCCGGATCACCTGGGGCGGGCGGACGGTCTGTCTGACCACCAGACCCCTATCCGACTACATCAGCATGGCCGGCGGCTGCGACTTCCTCAAGTGCGACTGCGAGGGTGCGGAGTGGACCATCCAGCCGTCCGACCTTGATGGTGTCCGCCGGATCGAGATGGAACTCCACGCGCCCCCCATCGGGGGGCCTGTGAACCGGGCGCTGCTGGACTACATCGGGAGACACTACGAGTTTGAGATCGATAGGACTCCCATCAGCGGCACACAGGGTGTGATGGGGATCCTGCACGCCACCCGAAAAACCGGGAGGCGACGCCTGACCCCCGGTCACCGGCACGCATAAATAGAGATCGGCGACAACGCTCCCGGTGGTGATAGAAAGTATGGCACAGGCCAGAGAAGGCGACACCGTCAGGGTGCATTACACCGGGAGACTGGAAGATGGGACGGTCTTTGACTCCTCCGAGAACCGCGACCCCCTCGAGTTTACCATCGGCGACGGCGAGGTCATCCCCGGTTTTGAGCGTGCCGTCGCCGGCATGGAACCTGGAGAGGTAAAGACCGCCACAATCCAGCCCGAAGACTCATACGGCCCCCGCCTCGACGATATGACCATAACCATCGACCGGGACCAGTTCCCTGCTGATATCGAGCCCGAACCGGGGCAGCAGTTCCGGATCCAGCAGCCCGACGGCTGGGCGACCATCGTGACCGTCACCCGGGTCACGGAATCGGGTGTGACCCTCGACGCCAACCACCCCCTGGCAGGGCAGCCCCTGACGTTTGAGATCCGGCTCATTGAGATAGTCGAGACGGGGTGAACTACCCCACCTTTGCGCGAGGGGGCCTTCCCGCTCTGCCTCTTCAAGATCCGGAGAGGTATGCAGATACCCTCATTTCTCAGTTTTCTTACCGACGCTGCACCGAAAAGTCCAGCGAGGTCTCACGCCGTAGGACGTTTCTCAACTCAGATAGCGGCCGGGTGTTGGCGATATCATCCGCCGAGAGCCATCCCCGCCGGGCCGTTGCAACCCCGAGCTCCATGAACCGCAGGTTCTCCCGGCTGTGAGCATCTGAGCCTAGCGATAGCAGGACACCCGCCTCGCGGGCCGCACGGGCGTTGACGTCGGAGAGATCCAGTCTGGAAGGGTAGGCGTTTATCTCCAGCATAACCCCGAGGTTTGCCGCCGCCTCAAAGACCGCGGCGAGATCGATCCGTGAGGGCTCGCGCTCAAGCAGGATCCGGCCCGTCGGGTGACCTATGATATCGACATTATCGTTATGCATCGCCGTGATCAGCCGTTTTGTCATCTCCTCCTCCGGCTGCTTCAGCCCCGAGTGGACGCTTGCCACCACCACATCGAGATCTGCGAGGACGCTGTCGGGGAGGTCAAGACCGCCGTCGAGGCCTATGTTGCACTCGATACCCGCGAGAACGTTGAACCCGCTCTCGCTCTCCCTGTTGATCCGCTCGATCTCACGCACCTGTTCGGCAAGACGTTCCGGCGAGAGACCGCGGGCTATACGGAGCGCCTCCGCGTGGTCGCAGATCGCGATGTATTCATACCCGAGCGCCCGGGCAGCCTCCGCCATCTCCTCGATGGAGTGAGCGCCCTCGCTCCAGGTGGTGTGAACATGGAGGTCGCCCCTGATCTCGTCGTAGCCGACCAGGTCGGGCAGTTTCCCGGCCCTGGCAGCCTCGATCTCGCCCCGGTTCTCCCTCAGTTCCGGCTCGATCCAGGGGAGACCGAGGGCCTTGTAGACACCCTCCTCGTCCTCGCCGGCGATCTGACGGCCGGTTGAGAGATCCACAAGCCCGTACTCGTTCAACCGCCACTTCCTGGCGATGGCAAGCCTCCGGAGCGCTATGTTGTGCTCCTTTGAGCCGGTGAAGTACTGCAGCGCCGCACCAAACTGCGTATCCTCCACCACGCGGAGATCAACCTGGATGCCAGCCGAGAGCACCACCGAGGTCTTTGTCAACCCGCGGGCGAGGACGTGTTCAACCCCGGGCAGGCTGGCAAAGAGTTCCATAACCTCCGCGGGACTCGTCGAGGCCGCCAGGATATCGACGTCCCCGACAGTCTCTTTTCGTCGGCGGATCGACCCGGCAAGGCTCACCCTGCGAACTGAAGGATGCGCCGCCAGCCGACGCTCGATATCACGTGCGAGAGGCAGGATCTGCCCGAGGAGCCGCCGCTCCCTGGCCTGCCGGCTCATCTGAATGCTCTCAAGGATGTTTCGTTCGGTCTTCTCGCCGAACCCGGGGAGGTCGCGGATCCGGCCGGCCTTCGCCGCCGCCTCAAGATCATCGACCGTCCGGACACCGAGCGCCTGAGAGAGGGCGATCGCCTTCTTCGGCCCGATCCCGCTGATCCCGATCAGGTGAAGCACCCCCTCCGGGAGTTCCTGGCGGAGGCTCTCAAGGTAGCCGAGTTTGCCGGTCTCGACGATCTCCTGGATCTTTTTTGCAATCGCCTTTCCCACGCCAGGGATCTCTTCAAGTTTCCCTGCCGCCGCCACGTCGGCGATATCCTCCGGCATCGTCTCGACCGCCAGCGCCGCCCTGCGGTAGGCCTGGGGTTTGAACCGGACACCCTTGATCTCGAGCAGATCGGCAACCTCGCGAAGGATCGCCGCGACCTCGAGGTTGGTAACACCCGCCAGGTGGTCACACCCCCGGCAGATATGCTCTTTCTGCGATGGCGGGGCGGCCGGTGGACGCGAGCGTTATGAGAGTTGCGAGTTTCACGGTTAATCCTGGGGGGTGGCCGCGGGGTTTTGCGATACGCCATTCCCGGGAGATTGGAGAGACGGGGGGGAAAGTTCCTTTTCCCCTCCCGGGTCGGAGATTCCCGGTCCCTACAGTGCCAAAGGACAAATCTGTGGCGTCTCAGTGAATCATCCTGAAAGATCCGTCTCCGCCCCGGGCACGACTCCTCCCTCTGGCTATCGCCACTCAATGCCCACCACCGCGAAGCGGCCTCCTCCCGCCCCCTCCAGAGGGGGCGGGCAGTGTCTGGCGATAGCCCCGGATAGCCGTGCACGGGGAGGAAACAGGATCTCAGGGATTATCAGGTGTGACCGCGAAGTAGTGGTCTCCTCCCGTGGCACTGTGTCTATGGGATATCGCCCCCGTGGGGGAGGGGGGAGGCGGATACGGCTCCCCCCCTCCCCTGTCTCCTGTGTCTCTGGTTGAACGGTATTCATGGGACACCCCCACCGCCCGGCCGCTACCGCGGCCTCCTCCCGCCCCCTCCAGAGGGGGCGGGCAGTAAGTGGCGATAGTCCGGATACAGTGCCAGGGGGTGGAGACGGGATTTCATGGAGTTTTCGGTGAGACCGATAAGAGCCTGCCTCCTACAGGGCGCCGTATCGATGGGGAATCGCCCCCGTGGGGGAGGGGGAACGTATTTCGCTGCGGGAGTGGAAACATCCCCACCTCCCCTCTCTCCTCAATGCCGTCTCGCAAAAAACCGCATGATGCTGCTGTGACCAGAGGCATACCGCATGAAGATGGGGGCAGCATCTTCATACAGATGTGGACTGTCCACGGAGAGGTTTATCAAACCAGTGTGGCTGTTGGTTTGAGGGCCTCCAACCTAACTTGATGGGGTCACGCAACCTTCATCACCAGCCGGGCAAAAAGATACATCGACTGAACTCCCGCACGGTAGCCCATGACCGACGATGACGCAAGGACGCTTGTCCTGGATATGGAGCCCGACGACCTGGAGGAGCTCTCCGAATACCTGGACGTTCTCAGCAGCAGCACCAGGCTGAAGATCCTGAAAACCATCGAGCGGAGTCCAAAAGACATCCGCCAGATCTCGGCGGCGATCGAGACAAGTTACGAGAACACAAAGAAGCACCTGGACAGACTGATGAAGATCGGGGTCGTCCGAAAAGAGGCCGGTCTATCACGCCCCACCGCCAGGGGTGTCCGGCCGGTCTGGAAGTATTCGCTCGTGCCCGGCGGGCTTGAGGCCATCACAAGGAGTCTCGGGCTCTTTGCAAACCTGAAGCTGACTCTCACAGACGAGGTTCTGGCAGAGAGGCTGGCCAGTGTCCGCGAGACCGTCTCCGGAGAGTTTGGCGGACTCTCCTCCCCGGCCGTCATCCTCCTCGGCGGCCCGGAGGATGGCAAGGTCTTCCCCCTCGACCGCGACCGTATCGCCATCGGCCGGGTCGACCCGGCCGATGGCGCCCCGCGGGGCCAGGCAATCGTCCTCAGCGAGGGGTATGCAGCGGTCACCCGCGTCTCGCGGCCGCACGCCCGGATCACCCGGCATCGCGACGGCGTCTGGTTCATCGAGGACTGCGGCAGCACCGGCGGCACCTTCGTGAACGGCAGGCTGCTCGAGGAGGGCAGGCGACACGAACTCCACGATGGCGACATGATCGATCTTGCAAAGGGTGCTTCGGGGGCGACACTTGTCTTTGTCGCCCCGGTGGGGAGGGTTATGGTGCCGGATGAGACCTGAAGCGGCCGCCCTGCTCCTGGTCTCCGCCATGCTCCTTGCCCTCATCATCCCTCCCGCCGACGCAGCAGGGCCGCCTGAACACGCGAACGCCTCGTCCCGGGCGGTCGAGGCGGTCAAAGAGGCGCTGAACAGGGGTCCGGCCGATGCGCCCGGACAGAACAAAGACACGGATGCAGAGGAAGAGAGAACGGAGAGCGCGGCACCGATGCCGGGCATCTGGGCAGCCGTCCTGGTTCTCGTTCTTCTCGCCGGCGGGTCTGCCATACTCCTCCGCCGCCTGAAGAAGAGGGAGCCCGATGCCTGCCGGACGGTGGTCTCCCGGCCGCCGGGGTTCCCGCCAGAACTTGCTGACCGCTACGACCGGGCCGCCTTCATAGGGAGAGGCGGACTTGGAGAGGTCTTCTCGGCACGAAGGCGAGACGACGGCCAGGTGGTGGCCGTGAAGGTCCCGCTCGCCCGCGACGAGGTGACCGGGAGAGCGTTCATGAACGAGATGCGGTTCCTGGAAGACCTCAAACACCCAAACATCCTGGCCGTTCACTCGGTCAACATCCTCCCGGTGCCCTTCGTCGAGATGGAGTACCTCCCCCGGACGTTGAACGACCTTGATAAACCCCTCCCGCCGGAGACCGCCGCACGGATAGCCGCCGGGATAGCCGCGGGGCTTGCCTTCGCCCATGAGAAAGGGGTTGTCCACCTCGATATAAAGCCGGGGAACATCCTCCTTGCCGACGACCTCACCCCTAAGATCGCCGACTGGGGGATGGGCAGAATGGTTGAGACCGGCAGTGATACGGGGGTTGCCGGCTACACCCTGGCCTACGCCGCCCCCGAACAGATCGCCCCCGGCCGTTACGGCCGACCCGATGCCAGGACCGACATATACCAGACAGGCGCCGTCTTCTACGAACTGGTAACCGGCAGACCGCCGTTTGCAGACGGTAACCTCGCCGGTCTTGCAGAGGCCATCCTGAATGATCAGCCCCTGCCACCGCCGGCGTTCGACCGGATCATACTCCGATGCCTGGAAAAGGACCCCGCGAACCGCTACCAGTCCGCCACCGAACTCCTGGACGCAATTTTGGCCGCGATGAAGGGTGCAGCCGAAACCTGAAAGATTCTTGTGCCCGAGACCGTAAAATCCAGAAATGCACGCCCGATTTTGTAAATCCGGGATTTTAAACTACGAAAATTCTCGAAGTCAAGGCAAGTTATTTATTTTTACCGAATAAAGAACTGAACGATACCATGCAAGGAAAGACAGCACTTCTGGGGATCGCCCTGATGCTGGTCCTCTGCGCCGCGGTTGTCGGGAACGTCACCGCAGTCTCGCAGGGGGACTCCAGCGAGAGGGTGATCCAGGTCTCAGGCACGGGGAAGGTTACAACCACCCCTGACCAGGCAATCATCGTCTTCGCGGTCGAGACCGAGAACTCCGATGTTAAGGCAGCCCAGCAGCAGAACGCGCAGCGGATGGACGCTGTGATAAACGCGTTGAAGGCTGCCGGCATCCCGGCAAAGGATATCAAGACCGCCGGCTACAACATCATCCCTGTTACCGATACCGATGGCAGCGGCCTGATAACATCAAAGGTCAGGTACTACCGGGTGGTCAACACCCTCCAGGTTACGTTGAACGACGTCGGCCGCGCGGGTGAGGTTGTCGACCTGGCGGTCGAGAGTGGAGCAAACAGGGTTGACACCCTGGTATTCACACTGAGCGACGAAAAGCAGCAGGAGTACCGCTCCCAGGCGCTGACCGCCGCCGTGGCGCAGGCTCGGGGCGATGCTGACGCGGTCGCCGCGGCGCTTGGAAAGAGCATCGTTGATGTCAAGGAGGTCAACGTCGGGGGAAGCTACGTGCCCATGGCCTACGACAACCGCTACGTTATGGAGCAGGCAGCGGGTGCCGCCGTGAAGACCCCGCTTGAGGTCGGCGAGATCGAACTGACCGCAAGCGTCTACATCACATACACCCTCTCCTAGACAAAACCCCCTTTTTTCTCCACTGCCCCATCGGGAAGGATAATCCCCCGGCGGCGGCGAACCTGATTCATGTTCACCATAACCGAGGTCTACAACAACATCCCCTACCGTGAGGGGCTCACGACCGACTGGGGGTTCTCCTGCCTGGTGGAGGAGCCGGGGCTGCTCTTTGATACCGGGGCGAAAGGGGATATACTCATCTCGAACATGCAGGCGCTCGAGATCGATCCTGCGAAGATACGCTCTGTTCTGCTCTCGCACGACCACCACGACCACGTGGGCGGGCTTGCGTCAATCCTCGATGCAAACCCGCGGCTGGAGGTCTTCGTCCACAGCGGCTTCTCCAGAGAGACACTTGAGCGGATCAGTGACCTGACAACACCGCAGGTCGTCCGTGGCTGGACGGAGATCGCGGAAGGCGTTGCCGTGACCGGGCCGCTCGGGAAGACCATCCAGGAGCAGTCGCTTGCACTCACAACGTCTGCCGGCTTCCTGATAATAACCGGCTGCGCCCATCCTCACATCGCCCGGATCATCGAGAGGGTCTCGCAGGAGGGGAGGGTATGGGGCGTCATCGGCGGGTTGCACAGCCTCTCTCGCCGGGATCTCAAAGAGCTTGCCAGGCTGACCTCGATCTCGGCATCGCACTGCACCGAAAATATTGCGCAGCTGCAGGAACGCTACCCGGCCTCGTTCCGGCCGGGGGGCCTCGGCAGGGTGCACCGGGTATAAAACCCGGGTAAAAAAATAACTATTTTTCTTCCACGGCGGAGCGCTGCTCCACCTCAAGCCGCTCGGGGAACCAGAGTGTGCGCTGGGGGAGGGCCATCCGGATACCGTTTGCCTCGAACGCAGTCTTGATCTTCCAGAGGAGGTCTGTCCTGACATCCCACCACTCCCGGGCAGGCGCCCAGATGCGGATGGCGAGATTGGCGCCATTTTCCCCAAGGCTGTCTACAAAGACCGAGGGCGAAGGGTTCCTGAGCGCAAACGGGTGGGTCTCGATGACCTCCTTTGCAATCCGGATCGCCAGATCAGCATCGTCCTGGTATCGGATGCTGATCAGATACTCAAACCGCCGGGCAACGTTATGGACGTAGTTTGTTATATTTGAGGTGAAGACCTTCTCGTTCGGGATCCGGATGTATATCCCATCAAAGGTCTTTATGACCGTCGAGAGTACCCTGATATCCTCCACAGACCCTGTGACATCCGAGACGTTTATGTTATCGCCGATCTGGATCGGGCGCTCAAACATCAGGAAGAGCCCGGAGATCAGGTTCGATATGACGCTCTGGCTCGCAAACCCTATGACGATGCCTGCGATACCCCCGGCCACCAGGAGTCCGGAGAGGTCGACATTGAGCTGGGGGAGAGCGGCCAGAAACGCCAAGATGACGATGCCGTAGTAGACCAGTTTTGTGAGCAGTTCACGCTCGTTCTTGGCCAACCTATCAGAAAGAGCCCTTCGGACGTTTATCGAGACGATCCTCGCGATAAGCACACCGATTACCAGGATCAGGGTAAAGTAGAGGAGGCTCTCGATGGTGATGCCGCCCACGCCGAGGGGCGTCTCCAGGACCGCGGTCAGGTTGAACATTACGAGAGCCCCCACTCCATCAGGTAGCCCCGGCTGAGCGCCGAGATCTTTCGAGCGGTGTAAAGTTCAATCGACTTCACCATACCTGGCCGCGGCGGCGCGTCTATAAAACCGGTCTCCGCAATGTTCGGGCCAACAACCCGCATCGTCGCGGTCGCGGCCACAAAGTCGCCGTAGTAGATCTTCATATTCACGCTCTCAAAGACGGCCCTGGAGACCTTCACCCACTCGCGGGTGGCGTTTGTGATTGTAAACTCCATCACCCCCTCGCGGTAGAGATCGACCTCTGGAAACTCGGTGTAGACCTCGCTTCCATACCAGCGTGCGATGAGCCCGCGGGTCGGTGTGCCGTATAGGGTGTACTTCTGGGTGGTGGGGGCAAAGATATCCACTGCCTCGATATCCCGCGCAGACTCCACAAAGACGCCAAACTCAACTGGGAACTTCAGGTAGACCGTCCGGGTGGCACCGGGCTCGATCATAAGTGAGGGAAACTCAATAAGCAAGAAGCTTGTGATATATTTTGGGAGGCTGACAGGCTCCACCGGGTTGATGATAACCTCGGCCATCCTGGCTACCAGCATCCGCTCGAACTTATCCCCTCCGCACCTGCGCCTGTAGGTCAGGAGACCGTCATCCTCCTCAACCTCGATCATGATCTCCCCGGACTCACGTCTGAAAGTGCCTCTGTAGCGCCCGAACATCAGCAATGATCTGCGAATACTCAAATATTAAACTACGGGAAGGCTGAAAGGAGGCCATCAAACCAATGCCTCACTGGTTTGATAAACCTCTCCGTGTCCAGTCCATGGACAGATTCCTGGGGGGTGACCGGGATCTGTATGAAGATGCT
>JALHIW010000005.1:0-85664 GCA_022837745.1 Methanomicrobiaceae archaeon
ACCTCCCCTCAATGCCGTCTCGCAAAAAACCGCACCATGCCGCTGTGACCAGAGGCATACCGCATGAAGATGGAGGCAGCATCTTCATACAGATCCCGGCCACCCCCCCGGAATCTGTCCGTGGACTGTCCACGGAGAGGTTTTATCAAACCAGTGTGGCTGTTGGTTTGATGGCCTCCCCCGGTGAGCGCAGACTGGAGTTTTTATGTAGTCTTGAGAGAGATCATACCTTCAGGGACGGTAGGACGGCCGGGCATCCTCGCAGTCATTGAATCTCCAACGCATACCAAAGAGGTAGTAGAATGTATAAAAACCTCTCTCCCGATGAGTGCCGGACGACCGCGTGGCACGCCCTCCAGGTGGATGAGGTAGAGCGACTGCTCGAATCACCGACAGATGGCCTCACGGAGAAGGAGGTTGCCCGGCGAAGAGAGGTCTTCGGCGAGAACGCCCTCCCTAAGAAGCGCCCACCGACTGTATTTGAGGTCTTCCTCCGCCAGTTCAAGAGCCCGCTCATCTACGTTCTCCTTGCAGCCGGGATCATCTCTATCATCTTCGTCGATCTCACCGATGCCATCTTCATCTTTGCCGTTCTGCTGCTCAACGCCGTCGTCGGGACGTCCCAGGAGGTGAAGGCAGAGAAGGGCGCAACAGCGCTGCAGGAGATGCTCAAGATCCATGCACGCGTGATACGGGGCGGCCGGGAGAGGGTTGTGCCTGCCGAAGACCTTGTTCCAGGCGACCGTGTCGTCCTGGAGTCCGGCGACCGCGTCCCCGCCGATATCCGAATCATCAGAGCACGGTCACTCACCGTCGACGAGTCGCTCCTGACAGGCGAGTCCCACGCGGTATCAAAGACACCCGACCCCGTGGACGCGTCGCTGCCCACCAGCGATCGGCGGAGCATGCTTTATGCCGGCACCACTGTCATGACAGGGCGGTGCACGGGAGTTGTGGTCGCGACTGGCCAGAATACAGAGATTGGCCAGATCGCAAAGAGCGTCACGGAGTCTGAGGGCGGCAAACCACCGCTCATCATCCGCATGGAAGACTTCTCACGCAAGATTGCCATCGCCATCCTTGCTGCCACAGGGGTGCTTGCTATCATCGTGCTCGGCCAGGGGATGCCTGTCCTTGATGTCTTCTTCCTTGCCGTCGCCCTGGCGGTCTCGGCGATCCCCGAGGGGCTGCCGGTCGCACTGACCGTTGCCCTCTCGATCGCGGCGTCGCGGATGGCGGCACGCAACGTCATCGTCCGGGTCCTCGCAGCGGTGGAGAGTCTTGGAAGCTGCACTCTGATCGCAAGCGACAAGACAGGGACGCTCACCGTGAACCAGCAGACCGCCAGGGTCATCGCCCTCCCCACCGGTGAGAGGTTCAGCATAACCGGGGCCGGTTACGCAGGTGAGGGTGAGGTCCTCGAGGAAGACGGCGAGCCAGTGGCCGGCCCCAACCGCTCCAGACTGGAACAACTTGCCCGGGCGGCGGCGATCTGTAACGAGGCGGCGCTGGAGCGGACCGACGGAGGCAACTGGACACACCATGGCGATGCAATCGACGTGGCGTTTCTCGCACTCGCCTACAAACTCGGGCTTGACCCCGCTGCCGTCCGGGAGGGTGCGCCATCCGTTGCCGAGATCCCGTTTGAGTCCGAACGGCGCTACGCTGCTGTCTGGTACCGTGATGGGGAGGAAATCCGGGTAGCGGTCAAGGGGGCCGTCGAGACCGTCCTCCCGTTCTGCCGGAGTATGGCTGCCGGGGGAGACAGGAGTCTTCCCCTCGATCCCGGCGGCGTGCAGGAGGAACTCGAGCTCCTGACCTCACAGGGCTACCGGGTGCTTGCTGTGGCCCATGGTAGGGAGGAGAGAGATATCTCTGGAGAGAACCCGCAGGTTCCTCCCCTTGAACTCCTCGGCCTGGTCGGGTTCATCGACCCGATACGGCCTGACGTCCCGGATGCCGTCCGACGGTGCCGTGAAGCAGGGGTAGATGTGGTGATGGTGACTGGCGACCACCCCGCAACAGCCCTTGCCATTGCACGGGAACTGGAGATCGCCGATTCACCGGATCAGGTGATCACCGGCGCGGAAATGGGCGATACCGGCGACTCGATCACACCTGAGTTTATCGAGCGGGTGAAGCGCGCCCGGGTCTTTGCAAGGGTGACACCGTTACAGAAACTCCGGATCGTCGAGGCATACCGGGAGAGCGGGGCGTTTGTTGCGGTCACGGGGGACGGCGTCAACGACGCTCCGGCGCTCCGGAGCGCTAATATCGGGATCGCGATGGGCTCGGGGACTGATGTTGCCAAGGACACGGCATCGCTGATCATCACCGACGATAACTTCGCCTCGATCGTTGCAGGTATCGAGGAGGGGCGCTACGCCTACGACAACGTCCGCAAAGTTGTCTACCTCCTGATCTCGACCGGGTTTGCGGAGGTTCTTCTCTTCATGCTCGCCCTGGCCCTGGGTCTGCCGCTGCCGCTTTTTGCAGTCCAGCTCCTCTGGCTGAACCTGGTGACAAACGGGATCCAGGATGTGGCGCTCGCATTCGAGGGCGGGGAGCCCGACGTCATGAAACGGCCGCCGCGAAAGCCCGACGAGGGGATCTTCAACCGCCTGATGATAGAGGAGACGCTCCTCTCAGGCACCCTCATCGCGGTGGTGGCGCTCTGCGCCTGGCACTGGATGCTTGGCAACGGCTGGGACGAGTTCGCGGCCAGGAACATGCTTGTCCTGCTGATGGTGCTATTCGAGAACATCCACGTCTTCAACTGCCGGTCGGAGTACATCTCCGCGTTCCGCGTTCCTATCAGCCGCAACTACTTCTTGATTGCCGGCGTCATCGCTGCGCAGGGCATACACATCCTCGCACTCCACATTCCCTTCTTCCAGAACGTGCTCCAGGTGCAGCCGGTATCCCTGGGAGAGTGGGTCTTCCTGCTTGCCCTTGCCTCAACGGTGGTGATCGTGATGGAGATCTTCAAGGCCGTCAGAAAACACAGGCCGCCACGTCACAAACCGGAGGAGAATCATTGATCCGGCCGCAGGCGGGAGTAGGGGGCACCCGGTGAGGAAGTCCCTCACTTCAACCCCTCCCCGTTGAATTACTGGCCGGTTCCAGGAGATCTCTCCGATGACCTCTGGATAAGGTCATGTTTCACTGTGAGACGACTCCTCTCACCCGACCGTCACCGCCCCGAAACTCCATGCGATATAGGCGGCGTAGCCAAGGAGCAGGATGCACGACCAGCCCCGCACGACGGCGGGGCGGGCAAAGAGCAGCGGGAGGATCGCGATAGAGAAGAGGACAACAGCGATGACATCGAGAGGCGATCCTATCGCGGCGGGGGCGAGGAGGAGGCTTATCCCGAGTACCACGAGCAGGTTAAAGATGTTGCTTCCAAGGATGTTGCCGATCGAGATGGCTCCCTCCCCTTTTGCGGCGGCGACTACCGATGTTGCAAGTTCCGGAAGGGAGGTGCCGACGGCGACGATCGAGACTCCGATGACAAACGCCGGGATCCCCAGGGCCTCCGCGAACGCGACAGCGCCGTCGACGACCAGCTGCGCTCCGATGATGACCGCGGCAAGCCCAAGACAGATGTAGAGGGCGTCAATCCAGCCGTGTGACCTGAGTTCGACGCCCTCCTCTTCACGCTGCTCCCGCAGGAGAACAGCAAGGATTCCAGCAAAGAGGATGAGGAAAACTGCGCCGGCAAAGGCGTCAAGCGTGCCTGCCAGGGCAAGAAGTGCAAATACCGCCGTCGCAATGAGCATCAGCGCGGTGTAGCGGGTCAGTAAGGGGCGCGACTTCCCGGAGGCGGCGAACATGCCTGGCCGGAATAGGGTGCATAGCGCGAGAATGAGAGCAATGTTTGCTATGTTGCTCCCGAGAACATTTCCAACCGCTATATCCGTGTTTCCCTTGACCGCAGCGCTCGTGCTCACAAAGAGTTCGGGCAGCGAGGTGCCGAAGGCGATTATCGTTGACCCTATCAGTGCGGGGGAGATCCGGTGCCGGATGGCAAGACCGCTTCCGCCGCCCACGAAGAGATCGGCCCCTTTGACAAGGAGGAGTATACCAGCAATGAACAGGATGAATGTCACGACCACAGAAAACGCCCCGTCTGATTGGTAATGGTTGAATGGGATCAATTAATACGTTTCCGAAGCCCCGGCCCCTGAGAGGGCCGGACGGGACGGTGTATCGATGGAGAGTCGGCCCCGTGGGGGGCTGAGGGGGAAGGGATGGTGACGCTCCCTCCGCTGTCCTGACATGCTCCAGGAGACCAGATGATACCCCGTGTGTCCACAGCCATACCGCATGAAGATGGCGGGGAGCATTTTTCCTGCAAACCCCGGCCATCCCGGACCCGGGTGGACGGCTGGTGTGCAGAGATGCCCCCCTGCCGGGAAGCCGTCCCCGGAAGGTTTATCAAACCGGGGAGGTGTCGGTTCGATGCCCCTCGATGAAGGATGACTAGCATCTGCCGAAGGAGATATCCCCTCCGACGTCCAAATACCTGCTGGAACCGGCTTGACTGCCGGGCGGATAAAGGGAGGGTGCCGGGTTACGTTCACGTTTGATGAACAGATTGCCGCCCTTGAGGCGGAGCGAGACCGGCTTCTCCAGTTCCCGGAGGACGAGTTCATCGCGATCATCCGGGACGTGGGGTTCTCCTGCGACCGTTGCGGCCGTTGCTGCACCCGCGAGTTTAACGGCCACGTCTTTCTGCTGGAGGACGACACCGATAGTGTCCGCCGGATTTTGCCAGATGCCGTCCTTCCGGCACCGGATTTCGATGCCTGCGACCAGGAGGGGAGGTTCTACGTCTCGGGGTACGCCCTGAGGACGAGACCGGATGGATCATGTATCTTTCTCAAGGATGGCAGGTGCAGCATCTACGACCGGCGGTTCTCCATCTGCCGGGTCTACCCCTACATGCTCCATCGCGAGGCCGACAAGAGTGGTGCCGTCGACTGGCGGCAGATCAGCGGCCTTAACGAACACGGAACCTACAACAACCCGATCGAGGATGCTGAGTGCACCAGAATCTTTCGGGAGACCATGGCCTACGAGGCGGCGTTCCTCGACCAGGAGATCCGGTTCCGGCAGGCCCTGCGCGACCTCTTCGCACGGGAGGGGCTGCGATACGTCCGGCGGACATACGACCGCCTGATGCGGGAGTTCCGCAAAGGTGCCGTGGTCGATGTCCGTGTCTTCCACCGCGGTCGGTTTGAAGAGCACCGGGCCAGGCGCGATCTCTACGGGCGGTGAGCCGGCACCCAGCACCGGCCCGGATCCCTAACGGCGGGAGGCCTAGCCGCCCTTGCCCTCTCCTTCTGGTTTCTTCTCGGGTTTCTCCGGCTTCACGTAGGTGATGGTGTAGCGCTCAACCACACGATCCACGACTGGCTGGAAGTAATCCTGCTCCATCGTGAGGCTATCGAACGGACAGCCCTCCACACACTCGCCGCAGGCGATGCAGCGCATGCGGTCGATCTCCAAGAAGTTGGCCTCTTTATCCAGGTTGATCGCCCCCGAGGGGCACCGCCGGGAGCAGAGTCCACAGGAACGGCACGTGGCCGGGTTGAAGACGACGTGCCCCCGGGTGATAGGACTCTTCCTTGCCGGTACGGCGGGGTAACGCCGGGTGGCCGGGCCTCCTGCAAGATTTCGGAGAACCGTCCGGGTCATCTGAAATAGACTCATCCTTGCACTCACCTCTCCGTGCAGCTGATACAGGGATCGATCGAGAGGACAACCACCGGGACATCCGCAAGCTGGACGCCCGGGAGCATCTTTACGAGCGATGGTATGTTTGTCAGCGTCGGTGTCCTGATACGGTCGCGAACCAGGTGTTTTGTCCCGTTGCCCCGAAGGTAGTGAACGACCTCGCCGCGGGGCTGCTCAGCACGGGAGAAATACTCTCCATCCGGCGTTCCCCTGACCTTCACATCGATCGGGCCCTCCGGCATCTCCTCGATCGCGCGCCTGATCAGGTCGATTGAGGCATAGACCTCTCCGACCCTTACGGCACACCGGGCGTAGCAGTCGCCTGCGGTCTCGATGACCGGTTTGAAACCGAGATCACCGTATGCAGCGTAGCCGGTCTCCCGATGATCCATCTCGACACCGCTTGCCCTCGCGGTCGGGCCGACAGCGCCAAGGTCATAGGCCTCCGCCTTTGACAGGACACCAAGCCCGCGAAGGCGGTAGTTCACTGTATTGTCGTTTAAGAAGACATGACCGAGGTCCCGGCACTCCTCCTCGAAAGACTCAAGTCCGCGGTGCATCTCGTCAAGTTTCTCCTGCACTATATCCCGCCGGACACCGCCGACCTTACAGGTGCCCTGGATGACCCGGCCGCCGGTCGTGTCCTCAAGCACGTCTAGCACCTTCTCCCGGAGCTGCCATGAGCGCATGAAGAGGTTCTCAAAGCCCATCGAGTCGGCAAAAAGCCCGAGCCAGAGGAGGTGAGAGTGAAGACGGGAGTACTCTGACCAGATCGTCCGGAGGTATCGCGCCCGGTCGGGAACCTCGATCTCCATGATCTTCTCGATGCCCTGGCAGTAACAGAGGCTGTGGATGAAACTGCAGATCCCGCAGATCCTTTCTGCCACATAGACGAACTCCGGATACTCGCGCTTCTGCACGAGCTGCTCAAGTCCACGATGGATGTAGCCGATGGACGGGATCGCCTCCACCACCTTCTCGTCCTCAAGGACGAGATCGATGTGGATCGGCTCAGGCAGCACAGGGTGCTGCGGCCCGAACGGCACGATTATTCGTTCTGGCATGCGTCCTCCCCCTTCCTTGCGACGCTGAACGGATACTTCTTAGCCGTCCTGATGAAAGTCCCCTTAAAGTCGATGTTGATCCCGGAAACAGGGATCCCAAAAAGGTCGTGCATCTCGTTCTCGTAGACGAACGCCCCCCAGTAGATCCCGGAGATGCTTGGAACCTCCGTGTCTGGCCCGACATTCAGCCGGAGGTTTCTGAGGTGGTAGCCCTTATCAAACGAGTAGTTGATCTCATACGCCCCGCCGATGCCGGTGCACCCGATCTGGACAAGGCGGTATCCATCGGCATGAAGCCTCCCGACCTCCCGGAGTAGATCCGGAAGCGCGACCTCGATGATCGTCTGCTCCTCCTGTATCGTCATGCGGTCTCACCCGCCTCTTCTGAATGCTGCGCCGTCTCTTTCATCTTCGCTCGCTTCTCCTCTAGGATCGAGAGAGCCCTCACGACACCATCGATGATCTGCTCCGGCCTTGCCGCGCAGCCGGGGACGTAGACGTCCACCGGGATCACTCTGTCGACTCCGCCAACGATGTTGTAGCACTCCCGGAATATGCCGCCCGATGCCGCGCATATACCGACCGCAACGACAACTCTGGGCTCCGGCATCTGCTCATAGAGGTTCTTCACAACCTGCCGGTTCTGCTCGTTGACCCCGCCGGTGATCAGCAGGATGTCCGCATGCTTGGGGTTCCCGGTGTTGATGATGCCGAACCGCTCCACATCGTAGAGCGGGGTGAGGCACGCCAGCACCTCGATATCGCAGCCGTTACAGCTCGACGCATCGTAGTGAAGGATCCATGGTGATCGCTTCAGGAATGCCATGCTACTCATGCACCTCCAATCATCATATAAGAGAGGATCGCCAGGTTCACGATCCCGATCAGCGCCGCGAACCACCCGGTCTTAAGCGCTGCCTGCCACCGCACGCGTGCCGTGGTGTTATCCACAAAGATCTCAACAAGATACGTGAGCACGACCGCGACCACCCCGATCACCGGGTTCCAGGCGAAGAAGAGGTAGACCAGGCCGAGGAGGAATATGTTCTCGTACCAGTGTGCGATCTCGATCGTCCCGAGTGTCGGGCCCGAGAATTCGGTCGTGATCCCCTTTACTATCTCCTGGTGGGCGTGGTGCGATGTCGATATGTCGAACGGAGACTTCCTGAGCTTGATTGTGAGGATGACGGCAAGCCCGAGGAAGACCCCGGGAAGGTAGAGGATAGCCGGAACGGCCACTGCAGCGATATCGGCAACGTAGAAACTGTTTGCGACCATGTATAGGCCGACCGCCGCAAGGATGACCATCGGCTCGTAGGCCATCACCTGGATCAGCTCGCGCTCCGCCCCGATGTGGCTGTAGGGTGAGTGAGCCGCATATGCCCCGAGAACAAGGAAGACGTGGGCGAGTGTAAAGGCAAAGATGGTCAGCAGCAAGTCCTCTCCCGCAAAGAAGAGCGCGCCGGCAAGGGCTATGAAGACCAGGTAAGCAAGAACGTAGAAGTTCTGCGCCGTGGTGACGACTACGCGCTCCTTCTCGAAGAGTTTGCCGACATCGTAGAACGGCTGCAGGAGAGGCGGGCCGACTCTCCCCTGCATCCTGGCGGTTATCTTACGGTCAATTCCCGCGATGAGACCACCCGCCAGGGGCGCCAGGATAAGGAATAAGACCGCTCCTATAAGCCATGCCAAGGTCATAGCGCCACCCCCGCAAGGATCCAGGAGATGATTATAAGCGCTGCGCAGACCGCCAATCCTGGTCGGAAGAGTTTTGCCTCGCCGAAGTAGTCGTTCAGGTAGTAGTTCCTGGTCTGGGCCTCCCGGGTGAGACCAAGAGAGCCCGCAAAGCGGCGGTCCTCCGTCGCCGGTCTCCCGCCCATGTAAGCGGGGAGGTGTTTTGCGCTCCTCTTGAAGAGCAGGAACGAGATCGGCAGCAGGAGAAGCAGGGCCATCATCAGGAGCATGATCGCGACGTTCGCCTGCGCCATGCGTGCCGTAGCCCCGTAGATGGCAAGGACGTATGGTTCAATCAGCACAGATGAGATCAGCGGGAATAGGAGGGTGGCCGCTACCACGAGACCCGTGAGGATGTAGAGGGGTGCCCAGGGCTCCTCCAGGATACCTTTCTCCACCCGCTCCTGCTCACGGGTGACCGCAACAAGTTTGCCCATCCACTTCGCCCAGAAAAAGACTGTGACAGCGCTTCCGTAGGCAAGGATGGCTATGAAGATGAGCCCGAACGGGGCCTGGACAAAAGCCTCGATCGCAGCCCATTTCGAGATCAGCATCCCGAAAGGCGCAAGGAACATACCGGCCATCCCGATGAACATCATCACAGCCATACGGGGCATCCGGACGATCAGACCCTCCATATCCTCGATATCCCTGCTGCCGATCCTGTGCTCGATCATCCCTGTACCGAGGAAGAGGAGCGCCTTTGCGATGGCGTGGAATATGATCAGGAGTATCGCAGCCCATACAAGCATGTAGGTTCCAACACCCGCACATGCGGCTATAAGGCCGAGGTTTGCGATCGTCGAGTAGGCGAGAACCCGTTTCGCGTTGCTCTGCGATATCGCGATCGCAGACGCGAGGACGAATGTCAGGCCGCCCACGAGCCCTATGGAGAACCCTGTAAGCGTTCCCGCAAAGACCGGTGCGAACCTGACCAGGATGTATACACCGGCCTTGACCATGGTGCTCGAGTGGAGGAGGGCCGAGACGGGGGTCGGCGCCACCATCGCCCCGAGCAGCCAGGAGGAGAACGGCATCAGTGCGGCCTTTGTGATCCCGGCAAACCCGATCAGCGCCGCCGGGAGCAGGATGACCGCCGCATCGCCGGATGAGAGCACCCCGGCAAGGTCGATACCCCCACTCAAAGGTTCGGTGGCGGCAAGGATGATGAGCGCTGCAACGAACGCTATTCCGCCAAGCAGGTTCATAACCAGCGCCAGAAAAGCGTTCTTAGTTGCCTCCTCGGTCTCCGCGTAGCCGATCAGCAGGAACGACGTTATCGTTGTGATCTCCCAGAAGAAGAAGACCCACATCAGGTTGTTGGAGAAGACCAGGCCAAACATCGCAGCCAGGAAGATGAATATGACAAAGAAGAACGTCCTCTGCCGGTCACGCACCTCCGGATGGTGATGGTGGTAAGTCTCCATGTAACTGACCGAGTAGACGGCTATGAGACTCCCGATGATCCCGATGATCAGGGCCATGATGATGGAGAACTGGTCGACGAAGAGGTTGTTGACCACATGAAGGCTCCCAGAATACGTCGTTTCAAGATATACCACCAGAGCCGCCTGGACGGCTGCCAGCGCGATTGCCAGGTAGTTCTTGAACTTTACACCCATGTAGATGATGAAGAGCGCAAGCCCCATCTCGATGACCACCATGAGCGGGTCGACCGTCCCTGAGGGCACGGCAAAGTAGACCGCGCCCGCAGAGATATGCCGCAACAGCAGGTATATCGTCGCCCCGCCGATGGCAAGAGCGGAGATGACCACCACCACGTAGCGCAATGCCGTTCGTTTTACGAACAACAAAAGACATGCGGCGATGATGGGAAATAAGATAAGGAAGAGCAGCGTCTGCACTATTGTCCCTCGCAAAGGAACTATGCTCCACTTACATAATTAATCATTCCAAATAGACACCGGGAAGCAATCTGCGGTTGGTGTCATGTTTGTGCACACCGGACATACGGGGCGCGGTTTATCAAAGGTTATCCGGCCTGGATCTCAGCCTAAAAGGCGGGAGAGAGCCTTCCCGGCGAGACCCCTTGACAGGGTGATGGCATGTTCGGTACACATCTCGTGGCAGCAGTAGCACCGGATGCACCGTGAGAGGTCGATCGACGCTCTGCCTTCTGTGACGGTGATCGCATGCACCGGGCAGATCCGTTCGCACTTCCGGCAGCCGATGCACGCCCCGCTGATCACACCGGGGCCGGGGTGCATAGATTCTACCGAACCGGCCGAGGAGAGCGAGCGAAACCCGCCGCCCGACGCCACCCCGGGCGCCAGCATATGCATAGGGTTTCCGGAAGTCGGGAACAGCGAGGGCGGCAGGGTCATCGCCGACCGTCCTGACGTCTGCAGGGTTGAAGAGGTCGCGTTCGGCTGCGCTTGCTATGCAGCCGATCTCAAGGGGCTCGATCCCTATAAGCCGCGCAAGAACGGTGTCCACGGCCGCATAGTGGCTCCCGGCCAGGATTGCCCCGATCTTTCGGGGGGTTCCCGCCTGGGGACCGTCTCCTTCCATCCCCATGACGGCATCCACAACCTGAAGTCGTGGCCTCATGCACTCGTTGAGGTCGACAAGCATCTCCCCGAATGTCCGCTCGTCCTGGAACCTGGAGTGAAAGACCGGTTTTTCGAGACCGGGGATTATGCCAAAGAGGTTTTTTGTGGCGCCGGTCATCCTGGTCCACATATGGGTTTTGGCCTTTGAGACGACCACGATCCCGTCAGCCTCCGCGGCCGGGGTGATGATGGAGAACTGTCTCATCACCGCTCCCTCAGGAAAGGAGACGCTACTTGAACCGGTATCATAGTTAAGGGCGGCCCCGGTCTCTTCCGCCGCCGCCATATACCCGGCGCGGGCGTAAGCCCGTCGAAGGTTCGCTTCGCTGTAGATTACCCCGCCTCCCGGGCTGTCTGCGATGAGAACACGGCAACCGTGCTCCATGAGGAGGCGAGCGATAGCGGCGACGACCGCCGGGTGGGTTGTGACGCACCGATCCGGTTCAAGCCCATGCAAAAGGTTTGGCTTAAGGAGGATCTTCTCCCCGGGGGAAACAAACCTTCCAATACCACCAAAAAGGTCGATTGCGCGCCTGACTGCAGCATCGACCTCAGACCGGCTGTAACCCTCGCACCTGACAACAGCGACTCGTGTGTCCCTCCCGGACGGTTGCAGCACTTTCAGCCCTTCCCGAGGCGTATTAGCGCCTCCCTTGCCGCTATCATAGCTGCAGCCTGCTTCGTCCGGGCCTCTCCTTCTCCGGATGAGACCCCGCCGACGCTCACCCGGGCAACCCAGGTCGGGCAGCTCCCGGGACCGGTCTGGTGGAAGGTATACTCGAGGTCACCAAGGTTCTTCCTTGAGACGTGTTCCTGGAGCCTCCCTCGGTAGTTCCGGTCTGTGTCGCAATCGGCTATCTCATCTTCAAAGATCGCGATCACCACGCTCCTGGCCGCGTTGAGACCACGGTCAAGGTAGATCGCACCGATCAGAGCCTCAAAAGCATCGGCGATGATCGAGTCGGTCAACGCCTGCCCCCGCCGCCTGACAGCACGGTCTATACCGAGCCCCTGCAGCCGCACGATCTCGGCAAGTTTCGTGTTCCGTGTCACCTGGAGCCTCCGGTTCATCTCGCCTGGCTGGAGGTCGTAGCCGGTGTAGAGGTGCTCGGCGATGATAAAATCAAGGATGTAGTTCCCGAGAAACTCAAGCCTCTCGTAGTCCTCAGCCACCGCTGCCGGATACTCACCGCCGTTCGAATACGACCGGTGGGTCAGCGCACGGTCATAGAGAGGGATAGCAGCATCGGTGATTCCGGTTACCTCGAACGGGGGGCGGGCGAGAAGCGCACGTAGTTCCTCTGCACGATCGCGGCCTGGAGGGTCCATACGGAGGCGGCGCGTTCGCCAGAAAAGTCTACTGATACGAGATCCGGGCCAGTTGATGGAGAGTTTCATGGTAATCTATCTGGGGGGGGCGCAATCCCGCTCTTCTTCTATAGAATGGCTTTCGTTCACCAGGATAAACCTTTGCTGGAGACCGGCCGGCCGCGAAACCTTTTCTCTCCCGCGGGAGAGATCCTGCACCTGATGCAGTCGGCAGGCAGGCATGTCTACATGGACATAGAGTTCGGTTACGTATATGGCACCTCCAGGGAGGTGATGATGCCGATCGAGATCGGTGCTGTCCTGCACCGACCTGAGGACGAGAGTCTTTCTTACGCGGCTGAGCAGTTCCGCTACGATCTCGATGTCGAGATCTGGAAGAAGGTGACCGACCCCTGCGGCAGGACGGCCGGTGTCGAGACGACCGTCTCAAACCTGAGTCGGGGTGAGTGCGGAATGCCATACGACCACTCCTACCGTCTCCCCGACGACGAGGTTGAGACTGCAGAGATGACGGCACAGAGGGCGTTCAGCGACCTGCGAGACTTCCTGGAATCGATCGTTTCAAGGGAAGGGGCCACAGCAATCATCGTCTTTGCAGCGAGTATGGAGAGGCGGGCCTTCCGCGCGGCCGGGTTTTCCCCTGACGGCTGTGCGTTTGTCGACCTGCAGCGGGAGATCCGTCGACGTTTGAAGATGAAGCAGGTTCTATCCCTGGACCGTCTGGCCTGCATGATCGGGTTCTCCACCGACGGCGCCACCATCTCCTCGGCCCATTTCCAGTACCCAGTCCCGCAGGGCTGCCGCCACCTCCTCGGCGCCCACCGTGGACTGGGGGACGCCGTCCGGACTTTCCTGGTTGCACGCGAGTTCCAAGAGCACCTGCCCTATCTTGGGGAGCGTATCAGAAACCTGGTGGAGACCGGCGGCGGGAATGGTGAGGAGTGAAATCTATACGCGCGGCCCTGTCACCTCCACCTCGACCACCGTGCCTTCGGGTATTACCCCGCCGCTGCCCGCGGGTATATGCAGAAAGGCGTTTGCACGCACCAGGGCCATCTGTGTTCTGGAGCCGCGGGGCAGGGGTGCAGCGGTGTAGTGATCGCCGCTCCAGGAGACGGTGAGGAGAACAAACTCATCGTAGCCCGGGTCCGCCGTGACCGTCTCTGTAAGGCGGGCGCTGATACGCTGCGGGGGCCGGGGGGCCAGACCCCACGCCGCGAGGAGGGGGAGGGCAAGTTCCCGTATGGCCGTAACGGCGGCGATCGGGTAGCCCGGGATCCCAATAACCGGTTTACCATCGATTTTGCCGACGATTGCCGGTTTTCCAGGCTTCATTGCTATCCCGTGAACGAGCACCTCCCCAAGGTCTCCGATTACATCTGCGGTGAAGTCGCGGGTGCCTGCCGATGACCCTGCAGAGACCAGAAGCAGGTCGTTTTCAAGTATCCCGCGTTCAATGGCCTCCCGCAGAAGCCCGGGATCGTCAGCAACGATCCCGTAACGGGTGCATGTTGCCCCGGCCTCACCTAGCATCGCCGCTGCAACGGCGGTGTTGCTCTCGATGACGCCCCCGGGACCCGGAATCTCACCCGCAGGAACCACCTCACTTCCCGTCGGGATGAGCCCGACCCTGATCTCCAGCACCTCCACTTCGGTAACGCCGCAGGATAGGAGGGCGCCGATGTCGCAGGGACGTATCCAGTGCCCTGCCGGGAGGATGAGGCCGCCCTGCCGGACCTCGACCCCCGCAGGATGGATATGTTCGCCGGGGCGCGCCGCCTTCACGGTGCTCCATCCCCCCTCGTCACCGGTGACATCCTCGATCATGACGACCGCGTCATAGCCGGGAGAGATTGCGTTTCCGGTATTCACCCTTTTGGGATTCTGAAGTCTCACCGGGTTTCTCCCGCTTGCACCGAGCGTCTCACGGCTTTTGACGGCAAAACCGTCTCTTGCGGCAATATCCGTTGCCGGAATTGTCAGTGGGGAGTAAACCGGGGCTGCTGTCACCCGTCCAGCGGCGTCAGCAACCGGAATACGGCTGCTCCGGCCGGCGGCCTGGAAAGCCGAGCGCAGCAATTCCTGTACATCGGTAAACCGAGCCAGATTAAGGCGCCGCCTCACACAATCATCCCCTTAATATTACTGATACTGGAGAAAAAAGGTTAGATCCTGGTATAGATATTCCCATACACAGGCCTGCCTCTGGAGACGGGGTGGCGCTCGCCGAGATCCCCGATGCAGTGGATGAAGCGGGCCTTCGTACCGTCGACCTCCTCTTCGACCTCCCCGATATGCTGGAATCCCGGGAGCGGATTCTCGATCTTTCCAAAGACGTAGATATTGCCTTTCACCATCTGCCCGCCGACCCGGCCTTTGGCGTTCCCCTTGATGATGACGGTGCCGCCTTCGGCGTGGGTGGATACGTGGATGTCGGCATCGCCGCCGATGATGATCGTTCCGCCGTTCATGAACGTGGCCGTATCGTTCCCGACGCTGCCGGCAACCCGGATAACTCCGCCCTGCATGCCGCGCCACTCACCGCGGGGAGATGATCCGAGGTGGTGTCCTGCGTTCCCGTCGATGATAAGTTCGCCGCCTTCCATGGCAAGGCCGCAGAAAGAGTCGACGTTTCCTTTGACATGGATCTTCCCGCCTTTCATCCAGCCACCGATGTACATGTCAGCGTCGCCTTCGATGACTATCTCACCGGCAGTCATCTGCTGACCGACTCTCTTGAGACGGGAGCAGTCTCCACGGAGTATGATCTTCGTATCAGCCGCCGTTGCACCACCGTTGCCCTCAACGGTGAAGTACTTGCCGAGCGGGCTCTTCAACTTGCCCTCCCAGACGTCTATGGCAGCTATCTCGGCTGCAGTCTTGCCTGCAAAGGCGTCCGGGGTGATATTTTGCCCCTCAAGGTAGAGCTCGGGGGGGTTGGTCATGGTGAGGGTTACTGTCTTCATGCTTCTCATCACCTCATTCTGTCGTATCGACCTCGATCACCCGTGGGTTGAAGAGGTGCTCCTCGAAGAGCGAGTAGTTGTCAAGGTTCACGCTGTAGTAGCGGAGGAAGTGCTCGTAGATGTCTCTCTGCACCTGCGCGTTCTCCGGAACCTTGACATCGACCCAGACTGTCCGCTTTGCAGGCTCCGTGAGGACTTCGCCATCCCTGACCGTCACAACGCCGTCTTTCAGAAGCCAGGCGCAGCGGGAGAAGGCCTTCTCGATCTCCGCCGGATCAGAGGGCATGTTCTCCGGGTTGAGGGGGTAGATAGCGATATCAGCGTCCATGCCGGGTGCAAGCCCGCCGTATGTGTTGCTGATACCGAGCGCCTTTGCCGGCCCTGCACGGGTCATCTGCGCGATCTCGTAGAGATCGAGTTCGCGGTCGATGCTGTCGATAGAGGTTGCATCGATCGTCTTCTCAAGCCACTTGAACGTCTTCATGGTCGCATCGCGTGCAGCCCTGCTCATCAGCCAGGTGATGACCCGTGGGTAGCGGGTAAACGGCCCGGCGTTCGGGTGATCGGTGGAGACAAACGTCCGCATCAGGTCCTTCGAGAGAAGGGCAAGCTCAAGGCCCACCGCCCACTGGATGGTGCAGACCTTAACCTTCGGGCTGTATATGTAGGGCACGACTCCTGCAGCGGTCTCAAGTTCAACGTCGGTGTTTGCCCACTTCAGGTTGTTTAAGGCGCGCAGGTGGTGCTCAAACGGGCCGTCCGCGGTCATGGTGGTGGTCTCATCGAGAGTCACCTGGCCGATGTCGATGGTGATGTTCTCGTGGGAGTTCACGTAGTCGATGACCTCAGGCGCACGCGACTCGAAGTTCTTCCATGAATCACCGCCATAGGAGTGGAACTGGAGGTGAGTGGCGTGGAGCACCTGTTCACGGCCGAAGTTGTTCTTCGGGGTGTATCCCTCGGCGAGTTTGAGTGAGTCGAGCGTGTCGGTATAGTTGCCGGGGTTGCCAAGGTTGTTGCAGTGCAGGTGCACAGAGTGTGGGAGACCGAGATGCTCGTTTGTCTCGATGAGACCCTTGATTATCTCTGCCGGGGTGATATCGAAGTACGGAACAGGGTCGTGGACGTTCTCACAGTTCAGCCCCCATCCCCAGGCCTCGGTTCCACCGGGATTGACGGCCTTGATGGCGAACCCCCGGGTTGCACGGAGTAGCCAGGCAGTATACGCTGCGTTGTTCTCGATCTCATGGTTCTTGAGGTATTCAAGGGTGAACCAGTTGTTAGCGAAGACCGGCATCGCGGCGTTGTCGATGATCGGGGTATCCCGGATCTCCTCGTGAACATGGGGTGAGTGGAGCGGCGGCATCGCCGCCTCGTTGACAAAGACATAGCCCATACGTGCGTAGTCGTAACCGGCCTTGAAGGTGGAGGGAACGGAGAAACCCATCTCCATGCGGCTGCAGCGTTTCAGAGGACTCTTGAATAGTTTATCCTCCGGACGGAAGAGTCGGCCGACATTCACCTTCGGCCCGACCACGTGGGCATGAATGTCAATACCGCCTCCCATCACGGTCATACCGGATGCATCGATCGTTTCCGGATGCCGCAGAGCGCCTGTCTCCACGATCTTGCCGTCCCTGACCGCGATCTCCATGCGGTCGCCCTTGATCCCCTGCAAGGGGTCAAAGACAAAACCGTTCTTGATCAAAAATTCGCTCATGCCTCAATCCTCCGCGGGGACTCCCTCCGGCGTGGTCTTAGCCCGCTCTTTCGCGGCATCTTCCGCCTCCAGGTCACAGAGCCTCTGGTAGATCCGCTCGAAGAGCTCCTCGTCGCTGATAACGCCCTCGGGTGGGTCGATGACCTTGCGGTACTGGATCGGGACATTATCCATACGATAGACGATACCGGGGACCTCGACACCGACAACGCCGACCGGGATGTGAAGGTCAGAGATCTCGCTTGCCATGCATATGTTGGGGTCGATGGTGATCCAGGGATGCTTTCTTAGTTCCTTGACCGCCGCGATCGGGAAGTGAGCACCGGCGTCGGTCGCCACGTTGAAGAATGCATCTATCTCGCCGCGCATGGCAAGGTCGATGGAACTGGTCTCACCCGGGTTCATGTGGGCAATGTCACGCTTTGAGAGGTCCAGACAGTAGGGGAAGCCATACTGCCACGACCAGACCTGGTTTGGCCCGGTGATGTTGTAGTGACCGCGCATGGCCATGATCGTCCACTTGGTGAAGTCGTTGAGGTCACGCGTCAGGCTGATGGCGATGTCAATGTTGTGGTTCCGGCCATCAGTATGGCAGAGCCCCATGCCGTAGAAGATTGTACCGAAGCGGGCGTTTTTCATGATCTCGGCCACTTCGTGGATCTTCTCGCGCTTGATCCCGGCAACTTCCTCGGGGATCTCGTGGCCACGCACAACTGTGCGGAACGCATCGAAGAGGTCGTAGTCGTAGCCCTGCTTCACCTGGAGATAGATGTCCGCCACCCTGGCAGTGTCGGTGTAGCGGGGGTCAATGACGATGATCTTGCGGCTCTTGTGGCCCTTGCCGGTGAAGAAGCCACGGGGGAAGATCGAGTAGCGGGACATGTGCCGCGGGTGGGCATGGGCTGGGTTTGCACCCCAGTAGAGGATGACGTCCGCCCGGTTCTTGACCTCCCCGAGGGTGCAACTCGGGTAACCGTTGTCGAATATGGCCAGAAGAGAACTCCCGTGACATATGGAGGCGCAGTTGTCGAGTATGGCACCCGCTTTCTCGCCGACCTTGGCCGCTGCGGCCATGCCCTCGCAGTTGGTCGATCCGAACCCGTAAATGAGGGGCTTCCTGGCGTTGTATAGTACTCTCGCCGCGTAGTCTATAGCCTCGTCGTAGGAGATCTCCTTGTAGGTGCCGTCCGGCTGGCGGAGACGGGGCAATTTGACTCTCTCGCTGTCTGTTGCATGGTGGTAGATCTGGTTGCCAATGGCACAGGCATTCTCCACCTCAAGTATCTTCTTTCCATCGTCCGATACGGTCACGACAAGGTCGTCACAGCAGACACCGCAGTATGGGCATCCGACGTTCTCGATTCTCTTTGGCATTACTGTTCACCTCTCCACATTCCAACGGCCCCCTGGACAAGTTCAAGTGCGCTCTTGCGCCTCTCGCCCCTGGCAGATGGCTCGACCGTCACAGGGAAGCCGCTGTACTGGGGTTCCCCGGTTGCCTGCGTCCTTGGCGGGACGATCTGGTTTGCCCAGACACCCTGCGGGATGAATGCAAGACCAGGATAGAGAGTCTGGCGTCCCTTAACGACCTTGACAACCACACTCCCGCACTCGCTTGTCACCCGCACAAGCTGGTTAGGAACCAGGCCGAGCGCCTTGATGTCTTCATCATGCAGCTCGATGATCGAGCATGCCTCAAAGTATTCCGGGGTTGTTTTGCCCTTTTCCATCGCGACACCTTCCTCGATGGAACGCTGGGTGATCATGTTCAGCGTAATCTTGTTCGCCATAGTTTTTCCTCGATTTAGTTGGTGCGGCCGGTCTCCCGGAGTTCCGGTGAGATGGCCATGTGGAGCACGGTGAACCCGATAATGCCCTTTTCATCAGGCCCCCTGGATACCAGGAAGATTTACCGGGATTTGCCGTGCCCGGAACGCGGGTCCTCCCCCCTCACGTGGGGCCCCGCTTATTTGGGGGAAACGAAACTTCCGGGCGGAGCACCGGGTGGATCGTTTTAACATAGCTTGTAATGGTTTGTATTTAACCATTCCGCATATGTAAGTAGATATATGTTACAACATTTACATTAAGGTTTTTTGATTTATCCTGCGGTGGCGAGGCGGCGAACCGGGAAGACCCCGACCAAACTGTGCGGGGATGAAAGCGGAAAACCGCCTCCACCTCGCCCCCTACTTTATAGTTTGCAGGCAGTTCACCGGCAGAGGGGGTCAGGAGCGTTCGTTTCCCGGATGGACCTGCCCGAGATCCGCCGTTCCTCTGCGAGAACCCCCAAAAGCCCCGCCCTGGAGGCGAGAGGTCGTTCACGCCCTCAGCCAGCCACAGATGATAATATAGAGACGCGTTACGTTTGATACAATAGCGGAGGGCCAGGATACCCCGGTCTTCAAAATTCAGCCCTTGGAGGGTAGAATTATATATTCCAAGGGTCAAACTTATGAGATTGGTTACTTTTAAGCACTATTTGTGGTTATTATCTGAACTATTGTTATTAATATATATTTTAATATTATTTAATGCGTATCCAACATACATAACATATTGGTGCGCCGCATAACAGCCGGATCGACCGAAACTCTTTTAAATATTTCAGATAGATTATTCTGGTCTCAAAAATCCTACTTTTAAAATATCATAATAAGAATAAATTCTACATAGATAATACTTTTTAAGGGTAATATCTACTTTATTTCGCAAATTTTATTAACACATCCTCTCTACCTTTATAGTCCCTTCTGGGACGTGCAGTAGCGGTCTCTGGAGGATCCGGCGCGGATCGTTACCCCGTCGTATCCTGCATGAACAGAACGTAGTGATCAATGGTAAAAGGACGAAATACTATGGCTAAATACACGGAAACAATCGATCTCTATTCTGATGATGGTAAACTGCTCAAAAGCGGCGTTACCCTCGACAGAATCAGCCCGCTGGTTAACCCGGCCACAGGTAAGATCATCGACCTGACCAAGAGAACAATCAGCGTCAACCTTGGCGGCATCCAGGATGCGCTCAGGACAGGAAAACTCGGAAAGGGCAAGATCAAGGGAAGGGAACTCGACCTCCCGATCATGGAGAACAAGGATGCGATCGTCAGCAGGATCAAAGAGATGGTCCGGGTTGAGGAGGGCGACGACACCGAGATCCTGGAGTTCAATGGGGGTAAACTCCTGCTTGTCCAGGTCCCGACAAAACGCCTGATCAACGCATCCACATATGATGCCGCAATCACCTCGGTCGCAGCCGCGACAACGCTCGCGATCGTTGATCAGTTCAACATCGACGCGTTTAACGCTTCCACCGTCAAAGCGGCCTGCTGGGGCAGTTATCCTCACACCCAGGACATGGAGGGTGCGCTTGTCACATCCATCCTCACGATCCCGCAGAACAATGAGGGCATCGGCTACGCGCTCCGCAACATCCCGGTCAACCATGTCGTCATGATGACAAACAAGAACGCTCTCCAGGGTGCAGCGCTATCATCCACCCTCGAGACCGCCGGGATCTTTGAGATGGGATCCGCCATTGGGCCGTTTGAGCGCGCCCAGTTGCTTGCCTACGCATACCAAGGCCTGAACGCGAACAACCTGGTCTACGACCTAGTAAAGGCAAATGGTGAGAATGGGACGATCGGAACCGTCGTCCAGAGCCTGGTCGAACGCGCCATCGAGGATAAGGTCATCACCCCCGGCAAAAAGGGCGGCTACTTCCAGTTCTACGACACGAAGGACCCGATGCTCTGGAACGCCTACACCGCTGCAGGAACCATGGCAGCCACCATCGTCAACTGCGGTGCCGGACGGTTCGCACAGGCGGTCTCGTCGACGCTCCTCTACTTCAACGACCTGCTCGAGCATGAGACCGGTCTCCCGAGCACCGACTACGGCCGTGTGATGGGTACTGCCGTGGGGTTCTCGTTCTTCAGCCACTCCATCTACGGCGGCGGCGGTCCCGGTATATTCAACGGCAACCATGTCGTGACCAGACACGCGAACGGCGTGGCCATCCCGTGCGTCGTCGCCGCGATGGCGCTCGATGCCGGAACCCAGATGTTTTCGCCAGAGAGCACCTCGAAACTCTTCGCCGAGACCTACGGTAAGGTCGACGTCTTCAACAAGCCGATCCAGCAGATCGCAAACGGAGCCTGAACGAACAGAGGTTCGAATGACAGACGCCACATTTCCACAGGTCAGGATTGTGCCCCTGAGGTTGCTCAAACCCGTGACCGCAGAAAGCCTGCTGAATAAACTTGCCGGCATTACCGGTGTCCGCCGGATTCTGGTCCGCGGCCCCGGTCTTCCAGAGGACGTCCCCTACGGCCCGGCACGAGGAAACCCGAACCCGCACCATGACCGCAGGACGATTAACGTCGGCGATACCGAGATCGCGTTGCGCGTTCAGGTTGGTGAGGTTATCCTTGAGGTCGAGGACGACTCCGCAATAACCGAGATCCGGTCGATCTGTGACAACTTCTTCGTGAACTACCCTTACCAGATCCTGATGGGCAGGTTCATGAAGACCGATCCGACGCTCGTTGACTACGCGAGGTATGGACCAGATGCCGATCCCGATCTCATCGGTCTCGCTGATCCCCGGAGCAGGGACGGCCCGGTTATCATCAGGACTGAATAACTGCTGTTAAGATGCAGGATTTCGGAAATATGGCTGAAAACTCATTCAAAAGAGGATATATCTACCAACTTTGAGGTGAATGAAACAATGGAATACAAGCCCCAGTACGGTCCCGGGACATCGATTGTCGCCGAGAACCGACGTAAACAGATGAACCCCGACTACAAACTTGAGAGGGTTCGCTCAGTAACAGATGAAGATGTTGTGTTGATTCTGGGTCACCGGGCCCCTGGTTCTGCATACCCCTCTGCACACCCGCCGCTTGCCGAACAGCAGGAGCCAGACTGCCCAATGCGCAGGCTCGTCAAGCCAACCGAGGGTGCAAAGGCCGGTGACCGCGTCCGCTACATCCAGTTCACGGACTCGATGTTCAACGCGCCATCACAGCCCTACCAGAGGACATACACCGAGTGCTACCGCTTCCGCGGTATCGACCCGGGCACGCTCTCCGGCCGCCAGATCGTCGAGTGCCGTGAGCGTGACCTGGAGAAGTACGCAAAAGAACTTGTCGAGACCGAGCTGCTCGACCCGGCCCGCACAGGCATCCGCGGTGCGACGGTGCACGGCCACTCGCTCCGCCTTGCCGAGAACGGCATGATGTTTGATATGCTCCAGAGGAGCGTCCTTGGCGAGGACGGGATCGTCCGCTACGTCAAGAACCAGATCGGCGAGCCGCACTCGCTCGTAGGTACACCCTACCGCGATGACAGAGAGTACATCGAATACATCCAGCGCATCCACTCGCTGCGGACGAAATACGGCTTCATGCCGAAAGAGGAGTGATCAAAATGGCAAAGATTGAGAGAACCCAGAAGTTGTTCCTGAAATCCCTCAAGGAGAAGTTCCAGGGGCAGGAGATCGAGTCTGAGACCGCCGAATTTTACAAGTTCAACGGCGTCCGCCAGTCTCCCCGCAAGATGGAGTTTATGAAGGCGAGCCGTGCCATCGAGATGGACCGCGGCATCCCCATGTACGACCCGGAGCGCTGCCACCTCGGCGGAATACCCATGGGTCAGCGCCAGCTGATGACCTACGAGGTCTCCGGCACCGGCGTCTTCGTGGAGGGCGACGACCTGCACTTCGTCAACAACGCTGCGATGCAGCAGTTCTGGGACGATATCCGCAGGACGGTCCGGAGACCATCAACGAGTACCTCCACATCCTGAACCACGCAATGCCCGGTGCGGCAGTTGTCCAGGAGCACATGGTCGAGACCCACCCCGGCCTTGTCGATGACTGTTACGTCAAGGTTTTTACAGGCGACCAGGAGCTCGTAGACGACCTGGAGCCCGAGTTTGTCATCGATATCGAGAAACTCTTCCCCACAAAGCAGGCAGAGGAACTCAGGGCAGAAGTCGGCAAAGCCCTCTACCAGGCGATCCACATCCCGACAACGGTTGTCCGGACGTGTGACGGCGGAACCACATCCCGCTGGTCTGCGATGCAGATCGGTATGTCCTACATCGCCGCATACCGTATGTGTGCCGGTGAAGCGGCCGTCGCCGACCTCTCATTCGCGGCAAAGCACGCGGGCGTCGTCCATATGGCAAGCCTGCTGCCAGCCCGGCGTGCTCGCGGTCCGAACGAGCCCGGCGGCATCAAGTTCGGTCTCTTCAGCGACATCATCCAGGCGAACCGGAAGTACCCCAACGACCCCGCGAAGGCCTCGCTCGAGGTTGTCGGCGCCGGAACCATGCTCTTTGACCAGATCTGGCTTGGATCATACATGTCCGGCGGTGTCGGGTTCACGCAGTACGCGACCGCGGCCTACACCGACAACATCCTGGATGAGTTCACATACTACGGTATGGACTACATCAAGGACAAGTACAAGGTCGACTGGAAGAACCCGAGCCCGAACGACAGAGTCAAGCCGACCCAGGAGGTCGTCAACGACATTGCAACCGAGGTCTCCCTCAACGCCATGGAGCAGTACGAGCAGTACCCGACCATGATGGAGGACCACTTCGGCGGGTCACAGCGCGCCGGTGTCATCGCCGCTGCATCGGGTCTCTCGACCTCGATTGCAACCGGGAACTCCAACGCCGGCCTGAACGCCTGGTACCTCTCCATGCTCCTCCACAAGGACGGCTGGTCACGTCTCGGGTTCTTCGGCTACGACCTCCAGGACCAGTGCGGTTCCGCGAACTCACTCTCCGTTGAGCCCGACCGCGGTCTGATGGGCGAACTGCGTGGTCCGAACTACCCGAACTACGCGATGAACGTCGGCCACCAGGGCGAGTACGCTGCAATCGTCGGCGGTGCCCACTACGGCCGCGGTGATGCGTTCTGCTACAGCCCCCTCGTCAAGATCTGTTTCGCCGACCCGTCGCTGAAGTTCGACTTCGCCGAACCACGCCGCGAGTTCGCAAAGGGTGCAATCCGCGAGTTCATGCCTGCCGGCGAGCGTTCGCTCATCATACCGGCCCGATAAAAACCGAACTCCACTACCACTTTTTATTTGCACGTCCTCATAACCCCGCGATCGCAAACATTCCTGCCGATCAGACGGAGTTGGTGGAGCGAGTGGTTCTCACTCGCCCACGTATTATGATGGTGTAAATTCATATCACGAAGCCTGCCGATTTTCGGTATTTTATTCATACTTCCTGCCTCCCCGACCGCCGGGATGCCCGCCCCGGTCACCGGGAGGCGCGCGGGGGTTGGGTTGAGGCGCGTGGTTCCGGTGGGTAGATATGTCAGATCTGCGTTGCAGAAATACCCGGCGAAAGTGTGCCTGAGTTGGTGGGTGGGGATGCGGGTTGAAAATTAAATCTCGAAAACGGCTTCCCACAACAGCTGGACACGTTAGACCATGAAAAATGCCCCCTACAGTGGACCGGAGGGGATATCGCCACGCACTGCCCCTGCCCCTAGGGGGCGGGGGAGGAGGCCGGAGGCCGGGCAGGGTGGGGGTCACAGGTATAGCCTTACGGGGTAGAGACAGGAAGGTGGAATACTCCCGACCCGCCAGGCCCAGATCTGCTCTCGCAACGGGCCCATAAGTGATGGAGACAGGGGGGACCCCCCTCCCCGTCAGCCCCACCCCCAAAGGCGATATCCCCTCGGAAGCCGTTTTCGGGCTTTCACATGGTCATTGCCGATATGATCGTAGGAAGCCGTTCCTGGCTCATATCCGGCACCCGTGAAATCCTTTTCCAGTCTTGCACTATCTCTCCCACAGCACCACCAAACCTCCTATATCGCCGAGCCTCCAATACTCCTGCAAGAGACCGGAAAAGAGGTTCATCGAGTGACAACCACCGGCAACAGGATCGTGCTGCACGCCGACATGGACAGTTTCTTTGCCTCCATTGAGATTCTCCGCGACCCATCGCTTTCCGGGCGGCCGGTGATCGTGGGCGCCGACCCGAGGGGAGGGGCAGGCCGGGGGGTCGTGAGCACGTGCTCGTATGAGGCCAGGCGCTACGGGGTGCATTCCGGGATGCCCATCTCCCGGGCTTACGACCTCTGCCCCCACGGCATCTACCTCCCGGTGGATCGGCCGCTCTATCTCCAGGTCTCAGAGAGGGTCATGGCGATCCTCTCCCGGCACAGCAGGCTGTTTGAGCAGGTGAGCATAGACGAGGCCTACCTCGATCTCAGCGATATCGGCGATTTCACAGCGGCAGAAGCGATTGCCGCCTCAATCAAGCAGGAGATCCGCGAAGTGACCGGGCTTACCTGCTCGGTGGGGGTCGCCCCGGGAAAGACCGTGGCAAAGATAGCTTCCGATTACCGTAAACCAGACGGCCTGACGATCGTCCGCCCGGAAGAGGTCGCGGAGTTCCTGGCCCCCCTCCCCGTGGAGAAGATCCCGGGGATCGGGAGACGGAGCGGGGAGGAACTCCAGCGGATGGGCATCGTGACCATCGGCGATCTTGCACACCGGGATATCCAGGAGATAGTAGCGCACCTCGGACGGCCGGGCATCCGGGTGCGCCGCCTCGCCGGGGGTATCGACGGCGCGGAGGTGCGGTCCAGGGAGGGGCGAAAGTCCATATCCCGGGAGAGGACTTTTGATGAGGATACCTCCGATCCGACGGTGATCCCTGAGACCCTGGCCGGGCTTGCGGAGAGTGTTGTGGAGATGCTTCGCTCCGCGGGTCTCCGGTGCCGTACGGTCACAGTCAAGGTGAGGTACAGAGGGTTTCAGACGTATACCCGTTCAAAGACTCTGGAGCGTTTCACCGCGGATCCGGGCGTGATCCAGAGGGCGGTTTCTGAACTTCTCCAGCCGTTCCTGAACGGCACTGACGTCCGGCTCGTCGGGATCCGGCTATCAAACCTGGAGGGCGGCGGGCGCACCCGCCAGGCCTCGATCGAAGAGTTCTGCCCCTGAGGATAGTAAAGAGCAAGATTTTCACCATCGCCCCGGCCGGTTTCAGGGTCGAGGGGACGGGACCGGGTTTTATCACACGCCGCACACAAACCCTCATGATCGTGAGCCATACTCTCCAGGTGAGCCTTGACGCCTTTGACCGTTCAGGACGCCCTCTCTGCGGCGACCGCCCCGACCAGAACGGCTTTTGCCGGCTCTGTCTCCGGTGCCCTTTTGCCGTGAGAGACGACGCCCGGGTCTACTGCGAGCGGTTCGAGACCCCTATCCGGGCACGGGAGAAGTATGCCCTGCAGGGGTGGAAGAAGACACGCCGCAGGGTTCTTGAACGTGACAGAGAGCGCTGTGCCATCTGCGGCATGGGGCAGGACCTCCACATCCACCACATCGATCGCGACCCTTCAAACGATGACCTGACAAACCTCATGACGCTCTGCGCGATCTGTCATGCCAGGGTGCACACCGATCTCCGGTATGAGGGTGGAGAAGAAAGGGTGAGAAGGGTTCTGCAGGCCGCGATGAAACGAAACCGCTGAGAAAACCCGTCGGGTGTTCTCACCAGACCGCGGTGTGGAGATCCTCATCACGCCGGAACAATCCCTGAAAAGAACGGTGCCCCTGGACAGCATCGATGACACGGCGGCGCGTTGCCCTGATCAGGAGACGGAGCAGGATGACAGGCGTCCTGCCGTCGAGGTGGCTGTAGAGGAAGTCCCGGATCCTCATCTCCGCCTCCAGTTCAGGGATGAGGCGACGGTTCAGGAGGGAGGTGTATGTTGCGGCAAGCGGCGCCCCCGAGGTGAGGTGGCGGTCGATTGCGTGAGCGGCGAGTTCTGCTGTTCTGTGGGCATAAAAGATCCCCTCCCCAAGGATGGGGCTTGTGAAACCGCCTGCATCCCCGACCAGAACCGTAGCCTCATGGGCCGGGGATGGGATGTAATTTCCAAACGGCAGGAGGCATCCGGCTGGCTTTCGGTCTGCAAACGCCGCAAACCCGATACCCCCCAGGAACTCCCTGAACCGGTCGGGGAGCCCCCTTCGATTTGCCTCAAACAAACCACCGATACCCACGATGACCGCATCAGTGTTGGGGAAGACCCAACCGTAACCCATGGGGCAGGCGCCGAGGAAAACGTGAGGTATCCCTATGTCAGCGTCCAGAGGGATCGCCGCCTCCCTGTTCTGGTGCATCTCCACCTCCCCGCGGTTGATTTTTATCTCCAGCGCCAGGCCAAGGTTCCTGCGCCACCGTTGCCGATCAACAACACCCTCCGGGAGAGAGCGGCGGACGCTGCTGTGGATCCCGTCAGCCCCAACGATGACCCTGGCGGAGCAACACTCCCCGTCCGCGGTGGTTACTGTCCGCTGAACGTGGTCGACCGCGGTCACCTCAGTCCCCTCCCGGACCTCCGCCCCGGCCTCCCGCGCCATCAGGGCAAGGCAGGCATCGTATCGGTCCCGCCGGGTGAAGTAGAACGGTTCTGCCAGGCCTTCGGCGAGGACGCGGCGATTGCCGATGTAGAGGGCATACCCCTTCCCGGTGAAGTCGAGCAGCCCCTCACGCTGGAGTGCATCGAGCGGGAGGGAAAAGACCCTGTCCAGGAACCGGACAGACTTCTGTGTCAGGCAACCGCCGCAGACCTTCTCACGTGGGTATACCGCACGCTCAAAGAGCCCCACGCGGTGCCCCGCCTTTGCAAGCAGGAAGGCGGCGGTGCTCCCGGCGGGTCCTCCTCCGGCAACTATAACATCGTAATCCGGCTGGTCCCGCATTCAACTTTCGCTTTTGTTAAAGGTTTGCCTTGAAACCGGATATTGTTTCCCCGCCGGACCGTCTGCCTGGATCGGTCCAAAACGCCTATCGACTTCCACCAGACGTTCATATCCTCAACCGACCCGCAGATGTTGACACTCTCAGAGAGCGCCCCTGCGAATGCGTATCCTGCCCTGGCAAACGTGATGTTGGCCGGGTATGATCCGGCCCTGGCGATGGCAAACACCGTCTTTATCCCGCTTGAGGAGACATCGTCCTCCATTAACTGGAGGAGGATGGCTGCAAACCCGTGCCCCCGGTAGCCTGGCAGAGTTGCAAAACCCGTCATCTCTGCAAATTCGGCGCGGGCGTCAACTTCAGCTGCCGCGACCGCAACGATACGACCCCCTGGCTCAATTATACAGAAACAGCGCAGATTCTCCTGCATCTTCTGCGCAAGGTAACCGGGGTCATCAATCGGGACAGGATAGGTCTCAAAGACACTCCGATAGATCGACGCTACCGCCGGGGCGTCCACTGCAGTGGCACGAACCGCGGTGAAACACGGTTCCAGCGCCGGACACGCCGCATCCCGCTCTCCGGCTTTGGCCATGGCAACCGCAAGGACTTCATCGTTCCCGCTCCTCCTGCTGCCCCGCGTGGGATGGCGGTACGCCAGGTAGCAGCCGTCCACCTCGCCGCGAAACAATCCCGGGATACGCACCAGCGGCGTGTAGCCGCCTGATACGAACTGATCGAGGGCGGTGGCCGGTATCCTCGCAAATATACGGGAATATCCGCGCTCTTTTGCAAACGCCCCAAGCCTTCCAGTGATCTCGGGGAGGTCTGTTGGGTCCAGATGACACAGAAAGGCACGGTCGTTGTGCGGACCATGGTGGACCAGGCTGCGCCCGAGCGCTGTAACGGTATCATCACAGGCGTCAGTGCACGGAGAATACCCCTGAACTGACTGCCGCCTGGAACTCTCTACGGTATGCCGCGTAAAGGCGGCTCCTGCTTCGGAAGAACGTATTTGATTCTTCTGATCCTGTCGAGAACCTGACATGCTCTTCCATAAAATATATATTTACCTTAGTATATAATGAACGTGGATATTTCGCTCCCTGACGGCAGCGACCAATAAACACTTTCACCCCGCGCGCGACAGGCTCTTTTACCTGCGGACAGATGATCCAGTCATGTCCATTGTGGAGCAGAAACTCTCCAGCCTTACTGCCGCCGGGCAGTTTGACATCTGCGCACCCGGCGAGTGCATCCATGTCCTCTCTACAGCAGCGCACATAACCTACAACCGGCGGGCGGGCGGGTGCGGCCGGATGCTCAAGGTGCTTCTCAACGGTTATTGCTCCTACGACTGCGCCTACTGTTCCGTCCGGTTAAAACGTGAACGGCTGGGGTTCTCACCGGATGAGTTTGCCGAAGCCTTCCTTCGCCTCTGGCATGAAGACCTTGTCGGAGGCCTCTTCCTGAGTTCCGGCATCCCGCACGACGTCGACCTTGTGATGCACGACCTTGTTGAGACGGGGGAGATCCTGCGGTGCAGGGGCTACGACGGTTACCTCCACCTCAAGATCCTCCCCGGCGCTGCACGGGCGGATATCCATGACGCCGCCAGGGTGGCGGACAGGATCAGCATCAACCTGGAGACCACGTCCTCAGACCGCCTGGGGTGCATCGCCGGGGTGAAGGATTACCAGCAGGATATCCTGAAACGGCAGGCCTGGGTGGCGGAGGAGAAGCCCGAGGGCCATACAACGCAGCTCGTCATCGGGGCGGCGGACGAGACCGATGCGGAGATCCTCTCCTGTCTCGCCGGCCAGTATCGCCGGGTCAGGCCAGCCCGGGTCTACTTCTCGGCGTTCCGCTCCCTTCCCGGAACTCCTCTCGCAGAGCATCCAGATACGCCGGCCTGGCGGGCGCGACGGTGCTACCAGGCCGACTACCTGCTCAGGGATTACGGTTTTACGGCCGACGAACTCAAGGCCTCTCTCAACGAAGACGGGTTCTTCGAAAACCGCGACCCAAAAGAGGTCATCGCAGCCAATACGATGCCGGTGAACGTAAACACCGCCGCAAAGTGGGATTTACTTCGCGTCCCGGGGATAGGACCAAAGGCAGCAGACAGGATCATCGCACTTCGCAAACAGCGGCCGTTCACCGGCCCGGCCGACCTTGCACGTGCTGGAATCAGGGGGCAGGTCGCCGCACGCCACCTCACCTTCGGCAACCGGAAGGAGACCATCCAGACGAAGTTGATCCTGTAAGGCGGCCGGCACCTCCCGGTACGAAGACCGCCCGAAGGGGAGTGATCTGGCTGGAAACCCTTTAAACCCCGGCATACCGGAGGATGAGGTCGGTTGCCGCCCGGATCTCCTTTCCCTGCTTCCTTACCTCGGCAAGGTAAGCGTCGTAGATCTCGTCGTTAACAATCCGGATCCGCTTGCGGAAGAGGTCAGCGTGCATCATCAGGTCTAAACACCGGGCCTCGCTCTCGGTCAGACGGAGCGCCCGGTAATCACTCTTATGCGGCATAAAAGTCGGATTCTTATCGCGTGGCGTCTTTACCACGAGATCGGCAAGCGGCGTTCCGGGTATGGGTTCGGCAGCGCTCACAAAGGTGTCGTCAAGCAGGAGGGTGGCGATCAGATCCTTTGTAGCCATGTAATCCCGCTCAGTCTCTCCCGGATACCCCACAATGAAACTCCCGGCGACATGGAGCCGGTGTTTCCGGCACCGCTCCACCGCCTCCACAACCTGCCTCACCTTCACGCCTTTGCCCATCATCCGGAGCAGCCGGTCGCTCCCGGACTCGATCCCGAAGAAGACCCAGCCGATGGTGTAGCGCTTTATGGCGTCAAGTATCTCGTCGGTGATACAGTCCACCCTGATATCCGGGGCGGAGATATTTTTGGGCCCCATCACCTCCGCCATTCCGCGCAGGAGGTCGATGAAGGCGTCCGGGTTCATCTCCCCGCTGCTCGAACCGTAGAGCGACCCCGTCCCCCCGGATATAGAAAGACGTTTTGCGCCGTGGGCTGCAAAAGCCTTCACCTCCTCGATGATGCTCTCGATCGATCGGCTCCTGACCCTCCTCCCGAAGAATCGGGGCACCTGGCAGAAGGTGCACCCCCCTATACACCCCCGGTGGGTCTCGATGTAGGCGCTCGCCCCCCGGATACTCTGGCTGCCTATATCGTCCGGGATCAGGGGCAGCGGGCGCTCGATCGGTGCTGGAGGGGCGGGAGGCGTCACCACAGTTCTGCCGTCATCGAGAAACGCTATTCCCGGGAGGTCTGGCGAGACCCCCTCCTCGACCAGACGGACAACTGTCTCCTCACCCTCACCTACGACAACCGCGTCGGGGGCAATCTCACCGAGCACCATCTCCGGTGCGGCCGAGACTGGCCCCCCCACGTAGACCCGCCCGCCACGCTCGCGGTGTGCCCGGATCACGTCCCTGATCGCGGGATCGAGGAGGTGCTGGGTCGAGAAGAGGCTCATAAGCAGGATTGAACCCATAGGAACCTCAGGCGTCCGGGTGAGGGTCACGCGGTGGCCTGCGTCACGAAGAACGCCGCCTATCAGCATGGCGCCGTAGGTGTAGATACCTGGTGAGAGGATCGTGATCTCCATGATACAGTTATCGCCCTGACAGTATACAAAAGGTGGTGGTGTCCCGTCTCACTGCGGTGAAACCAAGTCCTATAACCCGCTCCCTCAGGGTGTCTTCTCCCCCACCCGGCGGGCGTAGAGAGTGATCGCCCACCCCAGAAGCGCCGCCGCAGCCGCGACCAGCGCCAGAACCAGCCAGTGGACGGGGCCGATGGAGTCCGCCGCCAGCCTTACAATGAGGTTTAACGGATTGTGGGGGACTGCCATGACGAAGATGAAGACCACCACCAGCGCCGTCGAGAATATGAACTGGGCACTCGTCCTCTCACGGTAATGGAGCGCGACGAGCGCCCCGAGCAGTATGAGGATGAGACCGGATGTCGAGACGTGGAGGAGGATCGCCATGGCGTTACCCACGGGGATGCCGTTTAGCCAGAGGAGGATGAGCCAGGCGCCCGCCTGGAGAGGAACCAGAACCTCGCAGGCGGCAATCTTTCCCCAGATCACCTCCGTGAACGTGATCGGTGTCGAGAGCAGTGTCTCGAGCGTCTGCCGCTGATACTCCTCCGTGATCAGGTCGATGATCAGGGCCGCCGATACGATCGCCGGGAGGAAGACAAGCAGCGGGATGAGGAGACCGTAGACAAACTCAAAGAAACTCTCGCCGCCATCGGTGTCCGGGAAGTTCAACTCCACAGGTGAGTAGATCAGCCGGTCGGCCCGGGTCTCACGGAGTTGTTCCTCGTAACCCTGGAGAACCTCTTTTATCTTGACGTTGACGACACCAGACTGAAGGTCGTTCTGGATGAGATAGAGCGTTACTGTGATCGGGCCTTCAGCGTCGGGAGGCGTCTCCGGGACGTAGACCACCGCCGAGAGCATCCGCTCGCGCAGTGCCGCAAGCGCCTCACCGAGATCCATCCTGTAAAGGATGAGATCGTCTCGTTCTCCAAACTCATCGATCAGCGGTGATTCCGCCCCGGCGTAACCGACTCTGTAGGTGACCGTCGAGTAGCCCTCGATTGCCTCCGGGTCATACATCGCGGTGAGTCCCACCATCAAGAACGAGGAGAACATCGCTATGAAGACCTGGAGGAGGATCGCAAAGACGATAGTCTTCTCCGATGACAGTCCGGCGATCTCTTTCTTTGCTATCAGAGAGATATGGCGCCTCTTCAAAGGAGCATCCCCCCGATGAAGTAGAGGTTGTAGAGACTGTGGACGATCCCCGCCACAATCACCCCTGGCGCATAGGCGCGCCGCCCCCCAATCAGCAGGAACCCGCCGGTTATCAGCACCCCGGCGATATGGAGGAGGAGCGGCATCCAGAGCGCCTGGAGAGAGAGGAAGAGGATGCTCCCGAAGATCGACTCGGTGATCTGGGCAAGCGTGGCAAAGAGAAGGAGTTTTTCGCCGACAAGGAACCCGAGGCCTGTGACCGTTGCCCCGGTGAGAAGGTTTCCAGGCGTGAGAAAACCGGGCCGATCCCTGACTATAGCGTAAAGCCCGATCGATTTTGCAAACTCTTCGATGACCGCGGCAGTGATCGTCAGCAGGAGGAGAGAGAGCGGCATGGGGATGTTGAAGAAGAGGACGAGCGTCAGCATCTCGGCCATGAAGACGAACGGTATCGTGAACGCGGCAAGCAGGAAGAGCGAGAAGTGCGGGTGGTTCCGGCTGATCCCGGTTGATATGAAGTCAACAACCCGTGATGTCAGGCGTCTCTCCGAGAAGAGGTGTTCTTCCCGGAAGTTTGCAATCCCGACATAGAAGAGGATGATGCTCGTTGCAAAGAAGAGCGCGGTCGAGTAGATGTACTCCATCGCGGTGAACCCGTCACCCTGGATTGCAACCACGACCAGGGTGAGAGGGGAGACGATGCTGATGACGTGGGTGTTTGCAAATACCGTCGGGAAGAAGAGGTATGACGTGGCGACGGTCGAGAAGAAGATCGAGACAAAGGAGAGTTCTTTGAAACTCCGGGACGTCATCCCTATGATGAGGGCGTTAGCCAGGAAGAAGAGGATGACCGGAACGAGCGGAAGGAGGATCACAAGCGGCGCCCTGGCAAAGAGGGTGATCGCGGCCGCGATCAGGATCATGATCGTGAAGTAGGGAAGGGCCTTTCCTACGACGATCGCCACCGGACGGAGTGGGGTGGAGAGGAGCGCCTCACCTGCGCGCCCCACCCTCTCGTTCATCACGCTCATCATGAAGAACTGGGAGGTGAAGTAGAGCGGAAATATGAAGACGAAGACCAGGATGATGGTATCAAACGGCAGCGGCAAAGAGAGTTCCGAGGGTGTCAGGAGTCTGTCCGTGGCGGACTCGCCAGAGATGAGAGATGTGTAGCGCTTGAGGGGCTGACCATCCCCGGCCTCCACGAGATGCTCCCGGAGTTCTTCCTCGGTTGTGAGCCTGCCCTGGGATGGGGGTGTCACCTCCTCGACCGGGAGGGATGGAGATGGGGGCCTCCTCGTCTCCACGGGGGCGCCGACCTGCTGGCCGCTCTGGGTCGCAAGGAAATCGATCTCGCTCTTCACGTACTGGAGATCGATCCAGAGAGGATAGGCGGCGAAGAGGTCGGGTTCCGTTGCCGCCACGCTTGCAACGTAACTCTCGTAATCGCGCTCGAGCGTATTTAATGCCGCACGCCCTTTATCCGTGTCAGCAGCGTAGACCTCCCCGTTTATGATGACGATATCGTAGGAAAACCTGTTCTCCCAGAGCGACGCTGCATCATCCAGGTATGTGGCAAACCGGGTGTCGGATGCGACTATACTGGCCGTGCCGGGGTCATCAACGCCGATCCGGTACATCCCGTCCTGTAGATGAAGACCGCTCCCTGCGGCAAATGCCGTCACCAGCACCAGGAGGAGAAGAAGCCCCACAGCAATCGGCAGGATGCCTCTTCCCATCGTGGTCATGGATCGCTTTATCTCCCATGTGGCGATCGTCCGAATTGAGGAGATAAGACTCATGGTGATCCCGGAGGGTGTCTGAGAGGCATATTTCTGTAGAGCAACCTATTAGTAGGCATCGGAGACAAAAGAGATACCGGATGATAACGGCCCGCAATCTTGTCAAGTATTACGGCGAGTTCCCGGCCCTCGACGGCGTCTCCTTTGACCTTGACGATGGGGAGATCTTCGGGGTGATCGGGCATAACGGCGCGGGCAAGACCACTCTTTTAAAGATCATGGCCGGACTTATCTCGCCGACGGCGGGCAGTCTTGTCATAAACGGGATCGACGTTGTTAAAAGACCGCTCGATCTGAAACGGAACCTTGGATACCTGCCGGAAGAGTCCAGGCTCTACGAGACCATGAGCGTTGAGGCGTACCTTGCGTTCTTCGGTGAGATCTACGGTCTTCCAGCAGACTTAATCAGGAAACGGTCGATGGAACTCCTCGACGAACTCATGCTGGATCCCGATGGCAAGAAGATCGGTGAACTCTCGAAAGGTATGAAGCGGAAGGTCGCGATAGCGCGGTCGCTGATCCACGATCCGGACCTGCTCATATACGACGAACCCACCTCCGGCCTCGACCCCATGACTTCACGCTCGGTGCTCGACTACATCAAGGGGCTGCGCAATCAGGGCAAGACGGTGGTCTTCTCCGCCCACAACCTCTTCCAGGTGGAAGAGGCCTGCGACCTGATCCTGATACTGCGGCGTGGGAAGGTGGTGGCAAAAGGCAGCATGCACGAACTCCGGGAGGCATTTGGCTCGATCACCTACCAGATCTTCTTCAGGATCCCCGATCCCGCGACGTTTTCAACCCCGGTCAGTTACATCGCCTCCAATGGCCGCTACATGGCGGAGGCGCGCACCATCGAAGACCTGAACAGGATGACCGCGACGCTTGCGGCCGCCGGCGCAACGATAGAGCGGATCGAGTCGCACTACCCGACACTTGAAGAGATGCTGTTAAAGATCGGGCAGTGAGTTGCCCGCCGCCCTCAAAGGGACGACGGGGGGAGGGCGGGTTTGTACACCGGAATCGTTGTCCCCCTCCCGTGCAAATTGGATTATCCGGGGCAATTTAGGGGTATAGCCGCAGGGAAACTCTTAAAATGGAACACACACCTGCGCCGCTGGAACGAGTATATAGGCATCCGGGGCGAACCCTAACATAGAGATGCCGTACTATCATCTTCGTGGTGGAGGGTTGCCAGAACTGCTTGCGCCGGCGGGGTCTCCTGAGGCTCTGGCTGCAGCAGTCAGCGCTGGTGCCGACGCCGTCTACCTTGCCGGGAGACGGTTCGGTGCCCGGCACTACGCGGCGAACTTCTCGGAGGAGGAACTCGTCTCCGCCATTGATTACGCCCACCTGCGCGGTGTCAGGGTCTATGTCACCGTGAACATCCTGGTCAGGGATGCAGAACTCTCCGATCTGGCCCGATACCTGAACCGTCTCTACGAGATCGGGGCAGACGCCGTCCTGGTTCAGGATCCCGGTGCGGCGGCGCTTGCACGGGAGGTCGTCCCGGACCTCCCACTCCATGCATCCACCCAGATGACGATACACAACCGTGAAGGCGTTCTGAGGGCCGCTGGAGAAGGCTTCTCCAGGGTGGTTCTGGCGCGGGAACTCACCATTCCAGAAATCGAAGATATAGCGGCCGATCCCGGTGCACGAGGGGTGGGTCTTGAGGTCTTCGCCCACGGTGCCCTCTGCTACTCTTACTCCGGTCAGTGCCTCCTCTCCTCGGTCATCGGCGGCCGCAGCGGGAACCGCGGGATGTGCGCCCAACCGTGCCGGAAACCCTACCGGCTCGTGGCCGCCGGGGTGGACGAATACGGTCGGCCGGGAGAGCTGGAGCCCCTCCCCGTGAATGACCGATACCTTCTATCTACGCGGGACCTCTGCGTCTACCCCTACCTCGATAGGCTGGTGCGGGCACCGGTGGCCTCGCTAAAGATCGAGGGCAGGATGCGTTCTCCCGCCTACGTCGCCATTGTGACCCGGATCTACCGGCGTGCTCTCGATGCGATCGCCGCCGGCAACGACTGGTCGCCATCAAGGGAGGATCTGCGGGACCTGGCGCTCGCGTTCAACCGGGAGTTCACGGAGGGCTACATCCTCGGCGCCCGCGATATCATGGCCCGCGACCGGCCCGGGAACCGGGGGCTTCTCCTCGGGCGGGTCACCGGTTACGACCCGCGGAGAGGGGAGGCAACCGTCCGCCTTGCCGGGGATATCGTGCCCCGTTCAGGCGACGGGCTGGTCTTCTGCAGAGATGACCCTGCGATGGATGTGGGAGCGGTTGTCCGGCGGACCTCCGCCGTCAGGAACGGCACGCTGCGACTCAGCGTCCCTGCGCCGGTAACGCCCGGTGCACGGGTCTTCCTCACAAAGAGCATGGATCTTGAGGACGGGGCAAAGAGGATAATGGAGGCGCCCCCCGAACCGCTGCAACTAGATCTTCTGGTCACCTGGGATGGAGCGACGCCCTGCCTGGAGGCGGTCGTCGAGTTGCCGGGCGGCAAACCGCTTCGGGTGCGTTACCGCCCCGATCTCCAGATGGATGCGGCACGGAACCGGCCGCTGACCGAGGAGCAGATAGCCGCACAGTTTGGGAAGACCGGGGGGACGCCGTTTGTGATAAGGAGCATGGATATCCGCTACCCGGGCGGCCTCTTTGCCCCGCTCGGAGAGTTGAACCGCGTCCGGCGGGAGTTTCTCGAGCGGGTTGAGGAGGCCGTCCTTGCCGCGCGACGCCCGGACGCGGAGGCGGTTCATGCGGCCCGGCAACGGCTTGAAAGGGCGCTCACCGGGATGGAACAAGCAGCGGCGCTCAACCGGGGACGCAGCGTCCCGTCGGTCTCAGTCTACACCGACACCCTGGAGGGTGTGGAGACTGCTGTCAGTGGAGGGGCTGGGACGGTCTACCTGGAGGTGGCCGCCGTTCCCTCTCTCCTCAAAGAGGCTGCCAGCGTCTGCCGGGACGGCGGTGCGGAGGTTGTCTGGAAATGGCCGACAATCACCCGGAGGTCGTTCCTGGACGCGGCGACGCCCATCCTGCCGTCGCTATACGGGGCAGGCGTTAGCGGGGTGATGGTGAGCGGGATGGGCGCTGCTGATGCTGTGAGGCGGGCCGAACCGCGGATGAACCTCTACGGGGCCGCCGGACTGAACCTCTGGAACCATCGCACCGCCGCGAGACTGGATGGGCTGTTCCTGCGGTGCACAGCATCCCCGGAGCTCCCGGCCGACGACCTCGCCGGGCTTGCAGCCTCGACCGGCGGGACCCTGGAACTCGAGGTGCTGGTCCAGGGCAGCATCGAGGCGATGGTGAGCGAGGACCGGCTGGTGGGAGGCGTCGCCGGCGAAGCAGGTTGCAGCAGAGGGTTTATCGGGCTGCAGGATGGGCGCAACCGGGTATTCCCGCTCAGGTGCGACTGTGAGGGCAGGACTTGCATCGCAAACGCGGTTGAGACCTGCCTGATCGACCACCTCCCGGAGATTGCGGAGATGGGTATAGACTCCGTTGCCATCGATGCACGGGGCCGGGGCCCCCGCTACGCCGGGGAGATGGCCCGCTTCTACCGGGCCGCGGTCGATGCTGTGGCCCGTGGGGACTTCGGTCTACTGCCCGGACTCAGGAACGAGGTGAAACGGCGGGCTCTCGGCGGCATCACCGGCGGGCATTTTGTCAGGGGTATTGAGGGTTGAGGGTCGTCCCGCAGGATTGGTTGGGGTTGATGAAAGACCGCGGCCTGCATCAGAGTTAATACAGGGTGGAGCAACCTATCAGACAGACGTGATGGATATGGATTCGCCGTTCATCCTGATCAACCTCAAGACCTACAAGGAAGGTATGGGCAGCAACGCCCATCGGATAGCTGCTGCGGCCGAGACCGTTGCAAAAGAGAGCGGAGCAGTCATAGGCATCGCGCCGACCTTCACCGAACTCCACCCGATGAGCCACCACTACTCGATCCCGGTCTACGCCCAGCATATCGACCCGATCAGCCCTGGTGCCCATACCGGTCATATTCTTCCGGAATCTGTCCGGTCTGCGGGTGCCCGTGGCACCCTGATCAACCACTCCGAGCGCCGTCTCACCCTTGCGGATATCGACGCCTGTGTTCAGGCTGCCAGGAGGCTCCGCCTTGAGTCGGTCGTCTGCACAAACAACGATGCTACCAGCGCTGCCGCCGCAGCGCTCGGCCCCGACTACGTGGCGATCGAACCCCCTGAGTTGATCGGGAGCGGGGTATCGGTCTCAAAGGCCGATCCCGGTATAATCGAGCGTTCCGTCAACGCAGTCCGGGGGGTTAACCCGAACGTAAAAGTCCTGACGGGGGCAGGGATCCAGTCCGGCGAGTGCGTGAAGATCGCCATCGATCTCGGGACATGCGGCGTTCTCCTTGCCTCGAGCGTGGTCAAGGCTGAAGACCCCGAGGCGGTCCTCCGTGACCTGGTCTCCCTGGTGTGACTGCTCCCCCTCCTCTCGTCGGAGGCATCCTTGGGATGTTACCCCTGAGATTGCAGCCCCAATCTCATAGCACTACATACATCATACGTTATTATAGTTTCTGGCGGACGGGCTAACCCCCGCCATTGAAATGGCGGGGGTTAGCCCTGCTTTGATCCTAAAAAACCTGCGTTATCAGCGAAATCAGGTCGTGCCTGGTGATCACACCCTGCACCTTCCCTTTCTCGATGACGATTACAGCATGACTGTGGCGCAGCAGGTGGACGACCGTGTCTATCGGCGTTGTTGGGGGGACCGTCGGGAAACCCGGTTCCATGTAGTCCCTCACCACCCGCGGACATTTCTGGTAAAGTCCTCCCTCTTCCATTGCGTTCGTGATGGCCGACTCGGATATGCAGCCGATGGGCACCCCGTTCTCGAGCACGGGCAACTGTGATATGCCTTTTTTCCCCATGATCTCGATGGCGCGGCTGACGGGATCTTCCGGCGTGACTGAAAAAACCGGGGAGTGCATCACGTCGGCCGCTGTTACCGCCGACTTCTCCGCTGCCTGCAGGACGTTCACGATCTTTGCGAGCGTGCTGACTCTCGGATCCACGCTGCCCGCCTCTATCCGCGCCACCATGGACTGGCTGATTCCGGCCATTCTGGCCACATCAGCCTGTTTTAAGCCCATCTGGATCCTTTTTGCACGAAGTTCCGCTGGAGTTGGGATCTCCATTTGATTACCCATAGTAATTTTTTACAATATATACCTGCCTGCGGGCCGTGAGCGTGAAAACCCGGTGAGACCGGTAAGCCGCAGACCTGATAGCGGGGATATGGGCAGATCCCCGGCGGATCCGTCGTCCATGACCGGGTTCATCAAACCAGGGCACAGCCTTGAAGACACTCTGTTCTGGCAGCCTCAGGATTCTCAGGCGCAAAAGGGTGCATGACAGGTATTTAAGTGATACAGCATGGAATACATCCAGCAGGTATGAAGATCGTCGTATCAGTGGACGACCCCGCCCTCATCAGCGGGGTGCTGGAATACAACCCGGCGTTCATCGAGATCAGGCTCGACCGTATGGAGGGCGACCTGCTGAATCACGTCCGTGCAATCCGGGAGATGACCGCCATCCCCCTGATCGCCACGCTAAGGAGCAGGGAGGAAGGAGGGGGCTTTGTCGGCGATGCCGACCTCTGGGCCGGGATAGTCGGGCCGATTGCAGGCTACGTCGATATAGTTGATGTCGAGACACGCTACAGCAAGCATGCCCCCTCCCTCAGGAGCCAGGGGGCCAGGATCCTGGCCTCCCTCCACACAGACGATATGCCCGGCCAGGCAGACCTGGAGAGGATCGAGAGGACGCTCAGGTCGTACGGCGATATACCGAAGATAGTCGTTCGGCCCGAAAACCTGGACGAACTCCTCGACCTCCTTCGGTTCACCGCAAATGCGCAGAAACCAATCTGCACAAGCGTCATGGGCGGCAGGTTCCGTTTCGCCCGCGCGATCCTGCCGCTCTTCGGTTCAGAGTTTGTCTTCTGCCACGCGGGGAGACCGATGGCCGAGGGGCAGTACCATATCCGGGAGATGCGCGAGATCGCTGAACTGTTGGGGTGAGGCGGCGGGTAACGCCACCGCTGTGCAGGCGCTAATCCCAGCCGCGGTACTTCGCCTCTTCGAGCATCGCGTCGATGATCACGAGCGCAAGCATACACTCTGCAACAGGGAGGATCCTGGGAGCGATGCAGGGGTCGTGCCGCCCTTCGATCCTTATCTCGCGTTCAACCCCGGCGAGATCGATCGTCCGCTGAGGGCTGCGTATCGAGGGGGTCGGCTTGACGGCAAGTCTGACGATTATATCCTCTCCGTTGGTGATCCCGCCAAGGATGCCGCCGGCACGATTGCCTGCAAACCCTTCCGCGGTGATCGCGTCGTTCATCTCGCTCCCGAGGAGACGGGCTGCGCCGAACCCCTCACCGATCTCGACGGCCTTCACCGCCCCGATACCCATCATGGCGCCGGCGATGGCGGCATCGATTTTTCCAAAGACCGGGTCGCCAAGACCAGGCGGGCAGCCTGAGGCGATCACCTCGACTATCCCGCCCACGGAATCGCCTGAATCGCGTGCGGCGCGGATCTCTGCCTCCATCGCTTCACGTCCCCTCACCCCGTGCACCTCGACGACCTCACCACGGATCGCGATGCCGCGCGGCGCAAGCCAGCGGATCGCCACCGCACCGGCAGCGACCCGCCCAACCGTCTCCCGGCCGGAACTCCGGCCCCCGCCACGGTGGTCGCGCAACCCGTACTTCGCCTGCCAGGTATAGTCCGCATGCCCGGGACGGTAGACATCCCTGAGCGCGTCGTAGTCCTCCGAACGGACGTCCTGATTGAGGACTATAAGGGCGATCGGGGCGCCGGTCGTCCGCCCTTCAAACGTCCCCGAGAGGATCTCCACCCGATCGGGTTCCCTGCGCCCGGACTCAAGCGGGCTCTTCCCCGGCCGCCGGCGGTCGAGGTAGGGCTGGATATCCCCTTCCGTCAGGGGCATCCCCGGCGGGCAGCCGTCGATGACCACACCCACAGCCCTGCCGTGACTCTCCCCGAACGTCGTGCACCTGAAATTTCTGCCGAACGTGTTCATGAAAGCACCTCCCGAACCTCTTCCGGCGAGACCGCGATCCCGGTGATCAGCCGGAACTGTTCCACCGCCTGGTGGACGAACATCTCCGTCCCGGGTATGGCCTCGCACCCTGCCTCCCTCGCCGCCCGGATGAGCGGCGTAACCGGCGGGGTGTAGACCAGATCAAAGACCGTCATCCCCTGCTCCAGGTCGCCGGCGTCAAGCAGGCTCCGGGTGTCCGGCTCCATCCCGACCGGGGTTGCGTTCAGCACCACATCGGCCTTGCACCCCCTGAAATCTTCCAGCCCCCCCCACCGGCAGTTGAAACGTTCTGCAAGTCTCCGTGCAGCATCTGGCTTCCTGGCAAGTATCGTCACCTCCATATCGAGCGAACAGAGGGCGTAGACCGCCGCGGCCGCCGCACCCCCCGCACCGAGCACAACCGCCCTGGCGCCCTGCCGGTGGAGAAGCGGCGTCCGGACACCCAGCCAGTCGGTGTTATGCCCGTAAGACCTGCCACCGCACCTGACCACGGTGTTTGCTGCACCTATTGCCGCCGCATGCTCGTCCACCTCGTCCAGGTAACGCATCACATCGGTCTTGAACGGGATGGTGACAGAGAGCCCCTTTGTCGGCAGCAGGGATGCCAGACGGATGATCGTCCCGACGTCCGGCCACTCGAACCGGGTATAGTGGTAGTTCATCCCGAACCTTTCAAAGAGCCGGTTGTAGAGGAGCGGGCTCCTGCTGTGGGCGCAGGGGTAACCGGCGATGCCGCAGACCATCAGCCCCGGGTCGCGGCCAAGCATCTCCCGCAGACTGGAGAGCCCGAACCGCTCCAGGAGGCCGTCGCGCTCGCGCCGCCCTTCCAGCGGGAGAGCATTCTCACCGCGGATATCCCTGAGGATGATACCGGCAACCTCAACCGGCGTTCGGGAACCGGTATCCACACAGGCATCTGCGGCGCCAAGGTAGGCGTCCTTTCGCCTGGCAAGGAGGCTGCGCACCTCCTCCTCCGGCGGGAGATCGGTCAGCCCCGGGCGGTCGCTCCCGGCGATCCGCTCCCCTATGGTCTCCGGCGAGGCGGAGAGGAGGTAGACCCTCCCATGCCGCCGCAGGTCGGCGACGTTTGCGGGGTCGCAGACCGCACCCCCGCCGGTGCTGATCACCCCCTCCACACCCGCAAGCGACTCGATAACCCCGCGTTCGAGGGCGCGGAACCGCGCCTCGCCGTGCTGCCGGAAGATCTCCGGGATCGAGACCCCGGCCGTTCGCTCGACAAGCATATCGGTATCAAAGAAGGGCAAATTCAGGCTTTCAGCAAGGATCCGCCCGACCGAGGTCTTCCCTGTCCCCCGGTAACCGATGAGTATGACCCTCACAGCAGCCCCTCCCCGGAGAGAGACTCCCAGAACCCCGGAAAAGACTTCTCCACGCATCCCGGGTCCCGGATAACCATCCCGCCGACCGCAAGACCGAGGACGGCAAACGCCATCGCCGTCCGGTGGTCGCCGTGGGGGTCGACAGCAATGCCGTGAAGCGGCGCAGGGCTGATCCTGATGGAGTCCGCCGTCACCTCGACCCCCGCACCCATCCTGCGCAGGGTCTCCGCCGTCACCGCTACTCGGTCGCTCTCCTTGTAGCGCAGGTGCGCCGTCCCGGTGATCGTCGTCGGCGACCCTGCCACCGCCGCCACTGCTGCCAGCGTCTGGACGGTATCGGGGGAGGAGGACATGTCGATCTCGATACCTTCAAGACCGCCCGTCCGCTCGACCGTCACCGCGTCATCACTGGAAGCAACCCGGCAGCCCATCGAGACGAGGGCGTCCAGGAACCGGCGGTCACCCTGAACGGATGCGGGGTTCAGTCCCCTGACCGTGACCCGGCCGCCGCATATGGCCGCGATCGCAAAGAGGTATGACGCCGATGAGAAATCGCCCTCGATCCGGTAATCCCTCCCCCGGTAAGGCACGCCGCTCTCCACACGGAACCATTCGTAGCCCCGCCGTTCAAATCGGGCGCCGAACTCCCGCATCACATCCAGTGTCAGATCCAGGTACGATCGCGAGGCAGGTGGCGCCGGGAGCGTGACCTCCACATCCTCCTCCGCGCAGGGCGCTGCCATCAGGATGGACGAGACGAACTGGCTGCTCACGCTCCCGTCGATCTCCGTCCTCCCGCCGCGAAGTCTCCCGGATATCCGGACCGGCGGGTAGCCAGGCCTGCCTGGAAAAGTGACCTCGCCACCTAGCCCCTCCAGCGCCCTGGCAAGTGGGCCGATAGGCCGCTCAAGCATCCTGGAACTCCCGGTCAGCACCACCGGATGGGGGGCAAGGAGCGCCACGGAGGCAAGCAATCGCAGTGTCGTCCCCGAGTTTCCGCAGTCGATGGTCACCTCACCCCCTGTCCGGAAGGTGCCGGCGCAGCCGGTGACAAGAATCCCTCCGGGCCGCCACTCGACCGGCACCCCCAGAGCCTCAAGCCCCCCGGCGGTCAGTTCCGTGTCGACCGCCCGGAGGGGGTTGGTGATGCGTGTCTCTCCCTCCGCGAGCGCTCCCGCAATCAGCGCCCTGTGGGTGTAACTCTTCGACGGCGGGGCCTCAAAGACCGCTTCGACAGGGCCTGTCCGCGAAACCCTGACTATCATACCCCCGGCACCTCCAGGCGGGGATAGCACCCGAGTTCTCTCAAGTTTGTCATGCCTCTGAGTTCCTCCTCTGCCTCAAGCCAGCCTTCGGAGATCTCAAGGTCGATGAAGAAGATGTACTTCCCGATCCCCCTCCGGGACGGCCGCGACTCTATCCGGGTCAGGTTGATCCCGCGCCTGGCAAAAACCCCCAGGATATCGGCAAGGAGTCCAACCCGGTCGATCTCCGGGTCAACCAGGAGACTGCACTTTGTGCATCCTGCAAGATCGCGGGGGAGAGGGGAGATCTCGACAAACCTGGTGGTGTTGTCCCTCCTGTTCTGAACGTCCCTCACGGCGATCGGGAGGCTGTAGATCCGTGCCGCCATCTCCGAAATGATGGCGCCTGCGTTCTCGTTTCGCTGCATAGCAACCGCGCTCGCAGCGTTGCTGCTGGTGTGGACGACCTCCACCCCGAGATCGTCGAGGAAGATGGAGCACTGCTCGTGTGTCTGTGGGTGGGCGTAGATGACCGAGAGGCGGGAGGGGTCGTACCGGGCCGCAAGGTGGTGGCGAACGGGCATGTAGGCCTCGGCGGTGATAGAGACCTCAAACTCCATCAACCCCTGGAGCGTCTCTCCCACACCTCCGGCTTCCGAGTTCTCGATCGGCACAAGCCCGCGGCCAGAACCGCTCGCCACCCTGGCTATGATCGAGCGGATCGTCGGCAGGAGTTCGATATCATCGCCGTATAGCCGTGCTGCAAGGTCGTGGCTGACCGTCCCGGCCGGGCCGAGCGTCAGGACGGTCATCGGCCGCTCACCACGTGGTTGATCAGGTCGTCGGTCTCTTCGGTCGCGGACTCGAGGTAGGAGGCGTAATGCGCGGCATTGGCGGCAAAGAACTCCTGGAACCGGTCGGCATCCCCCGACTCGACGATCTCGCGGAGCGCCCGGACTGCCTCCTCGAACCTGGCAAGCACCTCCGGTACTGCCGGGTTCATCTGGAGGATATCCCCGTAGAGTCCGGCGTCCTGAGCAAGGATCCGCCCGACAAGTCCCATCTCGATCCTGTATATGGGGCTTGTGAAACGGAGAGACTCCGCGATGTCTGCTCCTGTCCTGCGAATGGCCTCTGCCTTTGCAAGCGTCACAAAGTGGGTGAGACCCTGGATCACCGCCATCATCCGGTCGTGATCCTCCGGTGTCGAGATGGTGATCTCCGCCCCCTGCTCACGGAATACGGAGAGAAGGGTATCGAGGGTCTCCTGGCTGCAGCGCGCCGGGGTTGCGACGATCGTCTGCCCCCGCAGCGACGCGACGCCCGGCCCGAACATCGGGTGAAGCCCGATCACCTCCGCACGGGAGGCAAGCATTGCCCGGACGGGTTCGACCTTGAGGGAGGTGAGATCGCAGAAGACCTGGTCTTCCGAGAGCAGCGGCGCGATCTCGCGTATAACTTCCGCGGTGGCGCGGATCGGCACCGAGACCAGCACAAGGTCGGCCATCTCCGCAACATCCCGGTTCGTGAGCTCGGTCCTCCTCCCGGAGACGACCGTCTCCCAGCCCGCCGTCTGGAAGACACCGGCAAAGAACCGTCCCATCTGACCCGTGCCACCGATGATACCTGCAATCATACCGTTACTTCTCCAGGATCATCTCTCTGACAGCAATCCCGAAGTGTCGACCGCCCTCCGCCAGACTGCCGAGAACCCGGTCGCCCACCGCCAGGGCGGCGACCGATACAGCCGCACCACCCTCCCCAACAAGCCTGATCGTCTCGGCGTTCTGGAGCACCAGACTCACCTTCGCCTCCCCTGACCTCGCCTCCACCAGGAGGAGAGGGCGGCGTTCGATCTTCAGCCTGCCGACGACCGCTTCGTGGGTCTCGCCCGAGTGCTCCACGATCAGCACCCGGTCACCCACCGAGAGGTCTGAGAGGTATGCGGTCTTCCCGTCAGGGAGGAGGGTGTAGGCGTGCACCGCTCCGGCGTTCACCCGGAACGGGCGGGGCGCCACATATGGGTTTTCCAGTGTCTCGGGGTGCACCAGGAGGAATGCCGACGAGGTGTTGCCGACGAGCATCCCCTCCCCATTTGCAAGGATTGAACATGTATCCACACAGACCCGGTCGCCCATCCCGACAGGGGTGATCCGGGTCACCTCGAACGGAACGAGAGGGACGGGCACTGTTGTACCGGCGATCACCTCCGCCACCCGACGGATCTCCGCCGGATCATCGGTTGAAAGCATGATCCCCGCCGCACCACGCTCGAGAACGGTCAGAGCGACCTTCGCCTCCTCGGCGTTCGAGACTGCAGCGATGATCCTCTCTGACTGCGCTACCAGGTTCTCGAGGGGGATCACCGTCCAGTCCTGTGTCCTGACGATCACCTGGCCCTGCCGGGAAAGCCGGAGCGCCTCCTCTTCGGACTCTTTATCAACGATCTCAACCTCGAAGAGATCTTTCCCCGGAACCAGGTCACCGTCTGGTGCGATCGTCGTCACCCGCCCGAGTTCCCGAACACGTTCTGCGTCATCGACAAGCAGGGCGTCGGCCCCGCTCTCGATCGCAGTGGTCGCGAGGTTCTTCCTCCACGGCCGGACATCAACCCAGAACAATTTCATTGCGTCGTCTCCAGGGCCTCGGTGGGGCTTACACCCTCATGCACCACCCGGCAGACCGCGGCCACGAACCGGGCGGGATCGTCGCGCTGGAAGGCGTTCCTTCCCATGCAGACACCCGCAGCGCCCGCATCAACAGCATCACGGATGGTCATAAGCGTCTCCATATCGCCACCCTTCTCGCCTCCGGCGATCAGGACGGGCACCGAACAGGCGGCGGTGATCTGACGGAACGAGTCCGGATCCCCGGTGTAGTTAGTCTTGATCAGATCGGCGCCAAGTTCCTCGGCAACCCGGACGCAGTGCCCGACCGTCTGTGGTGATACAGGATCGATCCCCTTGCCACGGGGGTAGATCATGATCAGGAGCGGCATACCCCAGCGGTTGCAGTCCCGCACAACCTCGCCGGCCGACTCGATCATCCGCGATTCGTTCGGCGCGCCAAGGTTGACGTGGATCGATATACCGTCGGCGCCGAGGGCAACCGCTTCCTCAACGCTGCAGACAAGGACCTTGTCGTTTGGGTCCGGGTTCAGCGAGGTGCTCGCGGAGAGGTGGACGATGAGCCCGATATCCTTTCCGCTCTTTCGGTGCCCTCCCTTCACCATGCCTTTGTGGAGGACAATGGCGTTTGCACCCCCTTCGCTTACCGCGTTGACGGTCTCTGGCATGTTGCGGAGCCCCTCGATCTGCCCCATCGTGAACCCGTGATCCATGGGGATGATCACGGATCGCCCCGTGTTCCGGTTCATAATTCGCTCAAGACGGATCTCTTTTCCAATCATTGTTATCACATCCTTAGAATCTCTATTGCTTCCTCTGCAGACCGCCCTTCATGGACGATCAGCGCGGCGGCGCGGATGAGACGGTCAGGCGTCGGGTGCTGGAAGGCGTTTCGTCCGATCGATATCCCGGCAGCTCCTCCTTCCATCGCGCCTTCCACCAGATCGAGGATCGCACGATCGTCGGTCTTTGAACCCCCTGCTACCACGACCGGCACCGGGCACCCCCGTGTCACCTCCCTGAACGAGTCCGGATCCCCGGTGTAGACGGTCTTTACTATATCAGCACCCAGTTCCGCCGCCACGCGGGCTGCGAGTTTGACGCTCTCGAGGTCGTGCTCATCCGCGATCTTCCTGCCCCTCGGGTACATCATCGCAAGGAGCGGCATACCCCACTCTATACATTCAACCGCGATCCTGCCCAGATCCTGGAGCATCCGCGCTTCTGAGTCTGCACCGACGTTTATGTGCACCGAGACGCCGTCAGCACCCATCCTCAGGGCGTTTGTGACGGTGTTGACGAGAACTTTATCGTTCGGGTCCGGGCCTATGCTGGTGCTCGCGGATAGATGCATGATCAGACCGACATCACGGCCGTGCCGCCGGTGACCATGCAGAGCAAGCCCCAGGTGTCCGATCACAGCGTTTGCTCCACCATCGGCAACCAGATCGATGGTCTTCTCAACATCGATCAGCCCGGGGATGGGGCCGAGCGTCACACCGTGGTCGAGCGGCACGATGATGGTCCTGCCGGTGTTTCGATCCATAATACGTTCCAGACGAATCTCTTTACCTCTCATAACCATTCTCCTCCCGGAATTTGATGATACGGTCTTTTCCGGGAAAGATCAAAACTGGCTAAACCAGTTAAAATAGCGATAGAACGCTGCCGCTCTGCAGTTGCGGATATCAGCGGTCAAAATCTGGCAAATAACTCCTGCGTGCGTGATGGCTACTCCGTTAACCGGGGTAAAAACGATCACCGGCGAAAAAACATTCACCACGCATTGAGTGTAGCATTATCTGTTTGTGAATAAAAACATGCCGGTATCCACTCCGGCGAGAGTTTGGAGCACCCTCCCACGCTAAAAATGCGGGAATGACTTATTTTCGGCTCCTCTTGAAGGCTATAACATCTCCGACGGTCGTTGTCACCCGGTCAGGCCCCCCTATGGATATGGAATCTTCAGCCGAGTCTATCAACCTGATATTGAGCGCCTTCTCAAGTTTTTGCCGGACATCATCCTCGGGGATGAGGTCACCTTTCTCGATCTTCTTGATCAGGATCTCGCGTTCCTTGATCGCCTGCGCAAGGTCACGCGTTGACCAGCCTCTCTCTTCACGGGCTGCGCGGATCCGGTTTGGGTAATCCTCGACCAGTTCGCCTTCCATCAGGTCAAAGACATCTCTGGGCTTCCTTCGGGGGGTCTGTGTAGCAACCATTCCAGGCTTCTTCTGCGAACCGCCACTCTGGCGCGGCTGCTGGACTTCTGTACCGTATTTTGCACATCGGGCGCAGACGCGGAGTTCTGCTCCTTCGATCTGGATTATTTTCGACTGGCCCTGTATAGGGGCGCCGCATAGTTCACACTGCATAACTCTCGCAAACAACTTTATATTTATTTTAACCTATATAAGTAATCGAGGGGACGCATGGGAGATTTTGCCCGGCAGGCACCAGACAAGGAAACCGGTGAAGACATCTACCAGTACCTCCTGGAGCGGATCAACAGCCTCGAAAACCGGAACCTGGAACTGCGCGAGCAGTTCCGCCAGATGGAGTCGGAGAAGCGCTACATCGAGACTCAGAAGATCCGTTATGAGCGTGAGCTGCGCAAATTGAAGAGCGAGATCGAGCAGCTCAGAAGCCCCCCTCTTGTTATAGGTACAGTTACTGACGTTATCGACAATAACCGCGTGATTGTGCGCAGCAGTGCAGGGCCGCGCTTTCTGGTCCGCACCTCCCAGCTCATAGACCCCGAACTCCTCAAGCCCGGGGTGCGGTGCACACTCAACCAGCAGTCCCTTGCGATCGTCGACGTGCTCCCCACGAGTTATGACGCACAGGTCTATGGTATGGAACTTGTCGAGTGCCCGGACGAGACCTACGAGCACATCGGAGGTCTTGAACCGCAGATCGAAGAACTCCGGGAAGCCGTAGAACTCCCTCTCACAAAACCCCACCTATTTGAGAGGGTCGGGATCTCCCCGCCAAAAGGTGTGCTCCTCTACGGTCCGCCCGGGACGGGAAAAACCCTCCTCGCACGCGCGGTGGCCCATCACACAAACGCGCACTTTCTCCGGGTTGTCGGCTCAGAACTGGTTCAGAAATACATCGGTGAGGGCGCCCGCCTGGTCAGGGAACTCTTCGACCTTGCAAAACAGAAAGCGCCCTCAATCATCTTTATCGACGAGATCGATGCGATCGGCGCGCACCGGAGCGACTCGACCACCTCCGGCGATCGAGAAGTGCAGCGGACGCTGATGCAGCTCCTGGCCGAGATGGATGGCTTCGATAACCGGGGTGACGTCAAGATCATCGCGGCAACCAACCGGATCGATATCCTTGACCGCGCCCTTCTACGACCGGGGCGGTTCGACCGGATGATTGAGATCCCGCTCCCTGACCACCAGGGGAGGCTTGCCATCCTGAAGATTCACACGAAGCACATGAACCTCGGCGAAGACGTCGACCTAACCGAGGTTGCCAGGCTAACAGAGGGCAAGAACGGTGCCGATCTAAGGGCGATATGCATGGAAGCAGGCATGTTTGCTATCAGGATGGAGCGCGACATCGTCACCAGGGAGGATTTCATGAAAGCGATCGAGAAACTCTCGATGGACTTTGACCGCCACCACATACACACAACCTTCGGCGAGATGTTCGCCTGATAAAAACTTTTTATACGTGTTCACCATCATTGAAATCAACTTCATGCCGGAAAGGTCTGCAAAAAACAGGGACGGATTCCATTCGAGGGGCGTCCATAGAGGTCTATCCAGGGGGATGAAGCGCAGAGCGCCTGGTGGTTGCATTTCTACAAAATTCACCCACATGATATGGGCTGTCACAAATCGGGCTGGTGCTTTATGGCCGGCCGTGAACATCCAGATCATGGAGCAACGATATGGAACCCGATGGGGGGGCAGGGGTTCCACCGCTCAAACGGCATCTCCCGCCTCTCTCCTGCAGCAGGGTCAACCTTTTTTGGAGACGCAGACTAAACTAACATGAGAAGGAGAGAGGCCATGTGTATTGCAATACCCGCTGAGGTAATCGAGATAAAAGAGGGCAACATCGGCGTCGTCGACTTCGGCGACCTGAAACAGGAAGTCCGGCTTGACCTTGTCGACGTCAGGGTCGGTGAGTTTGTGCTCGTCCATGTTGGGTTTGCCATCCAACGCCTCAGCAGAGAGGAGGGGCTTGAGACCCGTGAGGTCTTCAAGCAGGTCTACGCTGCGATGGAGGACTGATGCACGAGTACAGCATCGCCTATGACATCTACACAACCGCCCGCCGGGCTGCGATGGAGAACGACGCAAAAGAGGTGAAGCGCATCACACTGAACGTCGGCAGGATGGCAATGGTGAATCCAGAACAGGTTGAGTTTCTCTTCAACGTCATCGTCGAGGACGACCCCCTCTTCCCGGAGACCGAACTCTCCTGCCAGGACGTCGAGGTGCGCACCCGCTGCTCCTGCGGCTACGAGGGAGACGAACGGTTTGTCTGCCCCCGCTGCGGCAAGCTCCCTGAGGTCGTTGCAGGAATGGAGATTGTGGTCACCAGGATCGAGATAGAAGTGGACGGAGAATGAAAGTCAATCTCATGCACGGTGCCGGCGGCGAGGTGATGGGAGAACTCCTGCGCGTCATCACCAATCTGGAGCACAACAACGCCGGCGGGATAGGGCTTGAATCGCTGGATGATGGCGCGGTCATCCCGCTAAACGGCCAGAACATAGTTTTTACGACCGACAGCCACGTTGTCTCGCCGATCTTCTTCCCGGGCGGGGACATCGGTCGCATCGCCATCTGCGGAACAGTAAATGACCTTGCCATGATGGGGGGGCGGCCGATCGCACTCTCGTGCGGTATGGTCATCCCCGAAGGTTTCGAGGTTGCAGACCTCGAACGGATCGTCGCCTCCATGGACGCCGCACTTGGGGAATGCGGGGCGAACCTTGTCACCGGAGACACCAAGGTGGTGGAGCGGAGCGCGCTTGATACCATAATCATAAACACCGCCGGCATCGGCATAGCCGGGCGGGTGGTGCGGGACTGCGGGCTTTCGATCGGGGATCTGATCATCGTCAGCGGCACCCTCGGCGACCATGGTATCGCCATCATGGCCCATCGAGAAGGGTTCGATTTCGGCGGCCAGATCCAGTCCGACGTATCCCCCCTATGGCCGCTTGTCGAGCGGGCGCTTGCTGCCGGCGAAATTCACGCCATGAAAGACCCGACCAGAGGGGGGTTTGCCAACGCAATCAACGAGATGGCAAGGAAGAGCGGTGTCGGGGTCATAATAGATGAGGTGAACCTCCCCATCCGGGCGAGCGTCCGGAGCGCTGCGGGTATGCTCGGTATCGATCCGCTCGAGGTGGCAAACGAGGGAAAGGTCGTCATGGGAGTCGCGCCCGATGATGCGGAGGCAGTTCTCGAGGCGCTGCGCTCACACCCCTATGGGCGTGAGGCGGCGATCATCGGCAGGGTCGTTGAGGGGTCGCATGTTGTCATGCGAACCACCGTAGGGGGGGAGCGGTTCATCGAACCGCCGATCGGTGACCCGGTACCACGGGTCTGTTAGAGGGGCGGCCACACCTTCTTTTATATTTCAATGCATCTCCAGACAGGCTCTGATGAAGAGAGACCATGACGGATGAAGGGAAGTTCGAGGTGCGTCTGGTGGACGCCTGGGACCTGGATGCGATCGCAGACCTCTACCGGGCTGGCGGCTGGTGGAAAGAAGAATGGAACCCGGCAGGTCTGCCCTCACTCATCAGAGGAAGTTTCGCCTTTGCCGTCGCAGTTGAGTCCTCGACCGGCAGAACGGTAGGCATGGGAAGGGTGATCTCGGATGGGGTATCGGACGGCTACGTCCAGGATCTGGTCGTCCACCCAAACTACCGGGATCGGGATATCGGAACGATGATCTTATCTGCGCTGCTCAAAGAGTGTACGTCTGCAGGTGTCACCTGGATCGCCCTTATAGCCGAGCCCGAAACAGAGGCATTTTATGCCAGGTCCGGCTTTCAGAGAATGGAAGGGCACACACCCATGCGATGGTACCCAGAAAAGAGATGAGACATGTTAAGATTTGCCGATTTCAAGCCCGTAAGCCTGGAAGATCGCGAGGTGTTCCAGGAGCACTACCAGCATTACCCCCAGATGCACAGCGACAACACGTTCGCAAACATGGTCTGCTGGAACCACTATGCGGATTACCGTTTTTGCAAGGCCGGCGGTTCGATCATCCTCTCAAGCACCATCGACGGTGTAACCGCCTTCCGCTGCCCGATCGGCCCGGAAGATCCCGACCTTCTCGATGACGTCATCGACCTTTCACTCCGGGAGGGCGGGGAGACGCCTCTGCAGGTTCTGGATCCGGCGGGCGAGGCATTCATCCGGAAATGTTACCCCAACCTCCCGCTGCACCCGGACAGGAACTTCTTTGACTACGTCTACCGGACGGACAGCCTTGCCGATCTCCCGGGGAAGGGTTACGCCACCATACGGCACCAGGTGAACCGGTTTGCGCGGGACTACAACTATACCATCGAGGAGATCACCAGGGATAACCTGGACGACGTCTGGGAGTTCCTGATAATCTGGTGCGAGTGGCGAGACTGCGACTCCATGCCCATCCTTGCTTACGAGAAAGAGGCCATCCTCTTTGCCGTGAACAACTTCTTCGAGATCGGGCTTGAGGGCTGGGCTATAAGGATTGGGGATGCCATCGGGGCGATATCAATCGTGGGGCCAGTAAACAGGAATATGGCCGTCGTCCACTTTGAAAAAGCTCTTCCAGAGACATATCGCGACATCTACAAGGTCATCATGAGCGAGACGGCGAGAGAGCTTCGTGACCGCTACCGCTACATCAACCGGGAGTGCGACATGGGTGCGCCAGGGCTTCGCGAGTCAAAGACCCGCTACCACCCCGCCTGCATGGTTGAAGTCCACTATACGACCCGGGACGACCTGGAGGCATGCTGCCGGTGACCGCCGACCTGCTGCTCCGGAACGTTGCACTACCTACAGGAAGGCGCGCCGATATCGCCGTCACTGGTGGTGTTGTCCGCCACGTCGGCGCAGCGGTTCGTGCCGATGAGACGATAGACTGCAGCAGGTTCACCTGCCTTCCCGGCGCGGTTGATATGCATGTCCACATGCGGGGCGGGGTGCAGGCAGATAAGGAAGACTGGCGTTCGGGCACGGTAAGCGCGGTCGCCGGCGGGGTAACGCTCGTCGTCGACCAGCCAAACACAGTCCCCCCGATCACCACACCCGACCGCCTCCGGGCGCGCATCCGCGAGGCAGGGGAACAGGCCGTATGCGGGTTTGCCATTAACGCTGGTGTCCTCCCGGACGCGGACCTGACAGGGATGTGGAAGGCAGGCGCGATGGCGTTCGGGGAGACTTTCGCAGCACCGTCGAGTTATGGGGAGGGGCTTGACCTGGAGAGCCTGAGGTCTCTCTTCGCCCGTATCCACACCCTCGGAGGGCTTGCAACCGTCCATGCCGAGGAGGTCTGCGGGACGGCGCCGGAAACCCTCGCCGAGCACGACCGTGCGCGGCCGGGTGAGGGCGAGGCACGCGCTGCAGGGAGGGTTGGCGAACTCGCACCTGTGGGGATGCAGCTTCATTTCTGCCACCTGAGCACCGCTGCCTCGGTCAGGGCTGCCCGCGGCAGCGTAGAGGTGACACCGCACCACCTCTTTCTCTCGTACGAAGACTTCGATCCGGACAACACCCTGGCCAGGGTGAACCCGCCGCTAAGGGACGAAGCGACACGGCGTGCTCTATGGTCATGCTGGGATGCGATCGACGTCATTGCCTCCGACCACGCCCCGCACACTCTTGCCGAGAAGAGAGTGCCGTTCGGATCAGCCCCTTCAGGCATCCCCGGTCTCGAGACGATGGTCCCCCTCCTGATGGCGGCGGTGTACCGGGGGCGGATCAGCCTCCTGTCAGTGATCGAGAAGACCTCGTGGAGACCCTCGGAGATCCTTGGCATCCCTCGCGCAGGGTTTGAACCGGGCGACAGGGCGGACTATGCCCTCTACCCTGACGAACTCACCCGGATCGATGCCTCCCGCCTCCACACGAAGTGCGGCTGGTCGCCGTTTGAAGGGTGTGAAGCGGTCTTTCCGGAAGAGGTGATCGTGGGAGGAGTGCGGGTCTACGCCCACGGCGACCTCCTGGAGGCACGCCCCCGATTCTGCCCCGGCAAAGGATATTTATTGCAGTGAGATAAATAATAGAGTGCCGATAAAGCGCACCTTATAGGTCCCCGGGTGATCACAGGCAGGACGCCAGGATATGAACCACGGGACAACCCGGGTGCGCGACAGGCACGCCCGGCATATGGGTTCGATCGGGTGAGGGACGGCACAAGGCCACCAGTGATCCTGGATCGTTAGTGCCGGGCGACACTCGTTCAAGGGGCTTTTCTGATGGATACATATGCCAATGCTGTCTCTGAGACACCGGATGGGGTGACCATTGCTCTCGACGTTACAGCAGGTGCAAAACGGTCTCTGTTCCCCGCGGGTTACAACGAGTGGCGTCGGAGTATCCGATGTCAGGTGGCAGCCCCCGCAGTCGGCGGGAGAGCAAACCGTGCCGTCATAGACCTCCTGGCAAAGACGTTTGAGGTGTCCCGCGGCAACGTGACGATCGTTGCCGGGCATGCATCTTCATCAAAGGTTGTGGCGGTCTCCGGTTTATCACGTTCCCGTGCTCTCGAATGCCTGAACCGCTCCGACGCATGAATGGTCTGTCAGAAACATAACCTGCAATTTTACGGCAATTCTCATTACGAAAGCCAGAAGACAGCAAAAAGGAGAGGGATATATAAGTAAAATATGTGATGAAGCCTTTTCCAGGTTCAGATTATGTCCTTAAAAAGGTTGCTGTGAGACTTCCATCTGATTTAAGTAATCATAGCTTAAATATATATTTATCTGTATGTCCGCGCATTCAAAAACCCGTGGAGAATACAGAAATATGGATTACATTTACAGAGGAGGCAGGACTCCATGTATTCACCTGATACAACAAAATACCTCATCCACCTTACGCTGCAGATCGAGGGGGTGGTCGATAAACCCGATGTAGTGGGCGCCATCTTCGGCCAGACCGAGGGTTTGCTCGGCGAAGACCTTGACCTGCGCGATTTGCAGAGAACCGGCCGTGTCGGCAGGATAGACGTGCAGATAACCACAAAACGCGGTGAGACCAAGGGTGAGATTCTCATCTCGTCATCTCTTGACAGGGCAGAGACCGCGCTCCTGGCCTCGTCGCTTGAGACGATCGACCGGGTTGGGCCGTGCACGGCCCACGTGATGGTTGACCGCATCGAGGATATCCGGGTGACCAAACGACGCCGGATCGTCGAGCGCGCAAAAGAGATCCTACTTGAAAATTTCGATGAGGGGTCCATAAACAGCGATGAACTGCTCGACGAGGTCAGGGAAGCCATCCGAATCGAGAAACTTGAGTACCTTGGGGAAGAGAGAGTCCATGCCGGCCCTCATGTCATGGTCTCTGATGCCATAATCATTGTCGAGGGGCGTGCCGATGTCATCAACCTCCTGCGTCACGGGATCAAGAACGCCGTAGCAGTCGAGGGTACAAACATCCCTCAGATTATAATCGATCTCTGCACACAGAAGACTGCGACCACGCTGCTCGACGGCGACCGGGGCGGCGACCTGATCCTTCGTGAACTCCTCCAGGTCGCTGAGATTGATTTCGTGGCCTACTGCCCACGCGGAAAGAGCGTCGAGGAGATGAGCCGCAAAGAGATCGTTAAAGCGCTCCGCAACAAAGTGCCTGCGGTCGGCCTGATCGAGCACATCCCTCTGGAGGAGGCTACAGAGCGGTTGCCGGTTCATGCGACACCAGCGGCTGTCAGATCTCCGGGCGGCGAGGATGATCAGCCACCGCCGGGTGGGGGGGGCAAAAAGTCACCCTCGACACTTGGTGAACACATGGCAGACGTCCGGAACAAGAAGATTGCCAGGTTTCTCTCCCCCGATTACACCGTCCTCCTGGAATCCAGCGCCGCAGATGTCGAGAACGCACTCCAGAACCTGAACGGCGATGTTGAAGGGCTTGTCGTTGACCGTGTGATCGACCAGAAGCTCCTCGATCAACTCGGTGGAAAGGACCTTGAGTTCGTGGCTGCCACAGATTTTAAAGGAATTATAAAACGCCCACTCTCGATCCGACTCATAAAGATAGTTTGATGCCGATCCCCGGTGCAAATTTATATATATTTACGTCCACCACTTTTTCTCTCGGGGAGAGGATGATGCACAAGGAAGAGTTAATAGCGCTACATGGTATTCTCACAGAGATTAAAGATTTTTTTGAGTTGCAGAATCCGGATCTGAAATTTTCACAATACTACGCGTTAAAGATTGACCCTTCTCAGGTGCATAAGAGCAAAATGGAACACAAGTACGCTATCTTCGTGCTTGGAACTGAACTTGCAAACGCCATGAAGGACGTGGAATTCGCGTCATCAAGCAGGATTTCTGCCAGGATGAAAGAACTCGCCGATAAAACCTTAAAAGACCTCGAGTACCTCCAGTAAGAGATACAGGGTGCGGGCAGCCGGTATCACCAACCGCGCCTTTCTGTTCAGGAACGCATCGTGCGTTCGCACTCGATGAGGTATGAGGCAAGCAGTTTCGGGATAGGTGCCGCCATACAGTGCCAGTTTGGAGTTCCGTTCACCTCAAGAACAGTGTATCCTTCCCGGTCGCACAGAAGGTCGACACCGCAGTAATCGACGCCGACCACTGCCGCAGACGCCTCAGCTATGGCGCGCATATCGTCATCGATCTCGACCGGCATACCGATCCCGCCCTGATGGATGTTGTGCATCAACCCCCGAGAGACTCTGGTTATGGCGCCAACCGCCTCTCCACCCAGGACGAAGACACGGAAGTCCCGATCGTTCGGGACGTATTCCTGAAGATACCAGGGGCCGGGCCCGAGGTCGCCGGGCTCTGTCACAAGCCGGATGCCATTCCCATCATACCCGTAGACAGGCTTATAGACAACCTTTCCATGCCGCATAAGAAAGTCACGCGCCTGTTCTTCTGAAGAGACGTAGACTGTCGCCGGTGTCCGCACCCCTCTTTGCAGGAGAAGTGCCGTCGTCATCACCTTGGAGGCACAGGTAGCGATGGCTGCGGGGGTGTTGATAATCCGGTTAGAGAGCGAAAGCACATTCAGCGTCTCAAACTGGTGCAGGTCCTGCCGTATACCGCAGACCCATATGTGTTCGTGCTCAAGCCCCGACGTAAGGGGGTCGATTGCAGCGAGGTCAAGGAGACGGTAGCGGGCGCCTGCCCGCTCCAGTTCCCGTATAACGGCGCCGGTCGAGTTGTCTTCCGGCGTGTCGGTCGGTTTTGGTACGATGTGGATCATGCGCCTCATCACCCCCTCCCGAAACCGAGTCCTCGTGGTCAGGGGTCATACATTACCATTTTGCACCCCGGCAGATATAATCAATAGGTAAGAGGAAGATGCACGAAAACCGTGTCTGCATCATCGGCTGCGGCAACCTTCTCATGGGAAACGATGGGGCAGGGCTCCTTGCGATGCACCTCTTTGAGGGGAGATTTCCCGGCGTTGATGCGATTGACGGCGGTAGCGGTGGTTTTGGCCTGATCGCGCTTATGGAAGGCTACGATAAGGTTGTTATCGTCGATGCTATGGTTGGTATAGGTGACTGTGCAGGCGATGTCCTAACGTTCGAAAACCCTCCAACCGGGGGGTTCCACGCGCGCATATCCCATGATATCGGGATCGGGGACGCGGTGGCGATAGCAAAGGAACTCGGGTATACGGCGGAGATCGTGACCATCGGGATTGAAGTGGGTGAGATCCAGGCATTCAGCCGGGAGATTGATCCGGCGGTCAGGGTGGGGATCCGGGTTGCCGAAGAGAAGATCCTGGCTATACTGGAGGATTGGATCGACTGTAGTGGAACTATAAGGCAGTAGGTATACCATCAGATGAAGCGCAAGGGTTGCCCACCTCTATTCTGATGCCATCAGATCAACAATTCTGTGATATAAACTCCTCATCTTTTCCTGGCAGCATGTGCGTAGCCCATCAAACCAGTGAGGCATTGGTTTGATGGCCTCATTCTCATGAAAGGTATAAATGACAAACTTTATGCTCTACAACAGATCTAGCTTTGCCTGAATGCAACTGCCACGCGGCCGGTTCCACAAGATCATCAAGTCCACGGCAACCCCCGCTCTGATCGAGGAGATGAGAGCAGCAAAGTTCACCGGGATCTGTAAGATTCTCCTTGGCAGCGAGAGCGCGACACTGGTATTGAACGAGGGTTCGGTGGTGCTTGCCGAGTACGGAGGGCTGAATGGGTATCAGGCACTTGACGGGGTGCTTGGGAGCGAGGAGGAAGCAGGTGTTGAATTGAACCTTCTGACGCCCGAGCAGGTTCGACTCTCCCAGGAGTTTAACCACCAGTGTGCGATCGAGGTGCCCGCAACAGGAAAATCCGGGAAATCGCCAGCGAAAAGAGGTGTTCCAGAAGGAGCAAAGCCGGCCGCCCCCGGAAAACAACCAGCAGGCGGTGGTATTTCCAGAGATGTGAAACCAGTTACAGATGTTAAACCTGCAAAACCCCCGAAAGCAGGTACGGTTCCAGAAAGGTCAGATACCGCCCCCGGCGTGGGAAAAAGTTCTTCCGCGCACAGCCCTGAACCTGCCGCCGAGACGCAGAGCATTCCCCGGCCTGAAGCCAAACCCGCGCAGGAGGTGGCCGGGACATCTCAACCGGAAGGTAACGAGATTGACACACTCCTCCGGAATATGGAAGAGATAAACATCGAGCACCTTGTCAGCAACTTCAGGACGAACTGCAAGGAAATGCTCAAGAAGATTCACCTGGATCATCTCATCAAGGACAACGAAACATAACTTCAGGGGCTGATAACAGAATGGATTCAACCGGTATCATCCAGTTTTTTCTGATCCTCCTCACGATAATAACAATGACGGGTTTTGCCGCAATTACCTATTACCTCGCGGAGATCAGTCGTGTTCTCAACATGGCAGGCCCTCCGCAGGTGCCGTTGCCGCCAGCGGAGACACTAAGCCCGGCCCGCAAGGAGCCCACCATCGAACCCCCCCTCAAACCTGGCGTCATGGGGAGCCTGGAAGAGGCTCTTGGTCTGATCAGCAGGAAATACAGTCTTGAATCCATAACCCTGGCTACCGCTGACGGCCTCCTGATCGCCTCAACGAAACCGGGGAGCGAGGACGAAGCCGCGCGTTACAGCCACCTCTACACGCAGGGGAAACTCCGCGGTGAGAATGGAATCGAACTCCTTGGCATGTCTCATCGTGGAGAGACGGTGATAGCAATCACCCGCTCTTCGGCACCCATCTCCGATGACCAGAGAGACGCACTCGAAAAGGATATACAGAACACCCTGCAGCACTGGGTATGAGACCAACCAGACCGAAACACCGAGTGGTTACATGGTAAAGGTATACACAATTGCTTCCGGTAAAGGCGGTACAGGGAAGACCACGGTCACAGCAAATCTGGGGGCGATGCTTGCCCGTTACGGTAAGAAGACCTGCATTCTGGATGCCGATGTCGGCATGGCTAACCTCGGGCTCATTCTCGGGCTTGACGAACTGCCCGTGACCCTGCACGAGGTGCTGGCCGGTAAGGCGCGTGTCAGGGATGCCATCTATGAAGGGCCGTTCGGGGTAAAGGTTGTCCCATCCGGACTCTCTCTACAGGGATTCCAGCACTCAAACCCCGATCGGCTTAAAGACGTCATGACGGATCTCGTGAGCGAGTTCGATATACTGATACTGGATGCTCCTGCAGGGATCAGCAGGGACGGTGTCATCCCGCTGACTCTCGCCGACGGCGTGATCCTGGTGGTAAACCCCGAGATATCTTCGATTGTCGATTCCTTAAAGACAAAGATCCTGACCGAGACCGTCGGCGGGCATATAGAGGGGGCGATCATCAACCGGGTCGCAAGCAGCGGAAACGAGTTCAACACAGCCCAGATGGAGAAACTGCTTGGAACCAGGGTGATCGGGGTCATACCCGAGGATCCAAACGTTCGACGCGCGTCCGCGGGAAGGACACCGGTCGTTGTTAAGTATCCCGCATCCAGCGCATCCCGTGCCTTCAGACGCATCGCAGCGGATGTGGCAGGCATCGAGTACATCGAAGAGGAAACTGCGGGCGTCAAGGAGAGTTTTGTCGAACGGCTGGCCCGCGCTCTCTTCCGGTCAAAGACGTAGCGCTGGGAAGGCCATTTTGTTTTTTTTAGTTCCATACTAAAACCTCGATTTAGTTGCACTGGAGTAAACACCGGTAGATCTCACTGTCAACAGGTGGATCGGTGATCACAGATCCCTCTCCCCAGATGCGGTCATCGCCGCAAGCGGCGTTCTCACCAATGATACCGATCCAAACGTTGCTCTGGTGGGTCTCATCCAACGCATGATACCACGCGTGACGCACCTTATAATTGTTAAAGAGCTTGTTTGCGACGGCCGCCCCATCCTGGGCGTAGTCGTAGCCAACCGTGTCGAACCCGCAAACCAGATGGGCACCATTCAAAGCCCAATGTGGCCACGCTTTGAATTCTCCGGGGACTTGAGCGGTATGGCACGAATGCAGCAAGATCCATTCCAGATCCTGATCGCCCCAATTACAGTCATGAAAGTATACCCAGGCGAGAACAAGCGGGAGACCATCCAGAAGGATGCAACTGTCGTCACCGTGTCCTGCCCAGAAGGCGAGGTCTACGCTATCGACATGGGCTGCATCTGAATCCCAGTCCCCTATATAGATGTTACACCCCCACCCGGCATTATCGAACACTTCATAGAAGCCTTCGGCAATGGCGGGTGAGTTTGGCAGGTTGTTCCCGGTGTTATAGTTCTGTTTGTACTCCACCCCGAATTCCGGGGAGATCGCGTCGGAATCGTCGCCCGTCCCGGCACTGACCGGGGCCATGCATGCCATCCCCATGAAAGCCGTCACCAGGAGCACAGAGAGCACCCGCGCTCCGATGTTTCTGTTCATTGTCGTTTTCCTCCAACCTTTTCCCGGAGGCAGGAGAGGCGCACGTTTAAGTACGCAGAACGCTTACGTTCCCTTTGCCTCCGGGCTTGCGGGGCTCTATCATCCGGGCGTCAACCGTGGATGGGGGGACCCCACGAACTTTTGCAGACGCATCATCGAGGCGCCCCCACAAGGACATGGACGTAAGTTTATTTATAAATTCTGTCCCATTCCTTTACATGTTCTGGGGCTGTTACCAAAACTGCCGAAAACAAATCCTCCTCCTGAGGTAAAAACACAGGAGATCATTCTTCTTGCGACGGTGTGTGCAACCGTTTCCGGCTGGCAACCCTCAAGGGACGCGATGAGAAACAGGATACGGGAAAAGTTCCGATACTCAATATGACCAGCGGGAAAAAGAGAGTGTACTTACTCCGCCACAGGAACGAGCTGGATACCTACCTCCCAAGCGCCCGCACAAACCGCTCCCGGATCTCGGCCGGGGCGAGAGGGATGTTTCCGACCGGTGCGTTCCCGGGATTCAGAACAACGTGGATGAAGTTCGGTCCCCGGCCCCGGCTCTCCCATGCCTCCTCGAGTTCCTCCTCGTCCTGCACCTTGCACGTATTCCGGATCCCGGCGGCACGGGCGAGGAGCTCCATGTCCACCAGACCGGAGGCCGGGGTAGGCTGGTTTCCCGTGCTCCCGAAGGCCCCGTTGTCCAGGCAGACGATCGTGAGGTTCTTCGGGGCCTCGGCGGCCACCACCGGGAGGACGGCGGTCCCGAGCAGGCTCCCATCGCCGTCGAGGACGACGATGATCCCTGCCGTTTTGAGCCGGTTCCTTGATTTTGGATTCTTGTCTTCTTCCATTTCGGTTACACCTCCCAACCCGGTCTTAGTGGAGCAGAACGCGAGTAGAGTAATATGCACCCTCGTACTCAAGGTATGGCCGGTCCCCCTCCCTTGCATCGATACCGAACGACTCGAGGAGTACAAGATGTTCTGTACCCGTTACCGGAGCTCTCCCAATCTTGCGTTCGTCGGGATCGTCATTGGGGCTGCCCTCCAGTTTCCATGGATGGGGATCTCTGTTATCTCCCCGGATCACCTAATTGAGCGCCGGAAACTGTTCTAAATCCTGTTCGGTCAGGTGAATGATGGAGGCGTTTTCCAGATGCTCTCCCCAGACTTCCCGCACATCCAGATCCTGCGGAAGGCCATCGACTCCCGTGATCAGGGCAACGAGGGTGGTACATGTGAGCGCGACCGTCGCGACAAGGAGGGCAGCGCCGATGAACGCAAGGACTCCCATTATAATCAGACGTCTGTTGAATTTCGATTCCATATAACCGCCCTCATCTCCTTCATCGGATTCTGCCGGGAGGGGATCGTCCTATTTCCATACCAGTGGTTCCCATTAATTTTTCTATCACACGTTTTGCTTCAGATTTCCGTATCCAAACCTACAGAGCCAGGATAATATCTTTTCAACGGGAAGGGCGGCGCGTTCACGCCCTCACAAGCCCGCTGGAGCAGAGATATTCAACTTTCTTTCGAGTATAGTCGATGTGAGCGAAAACTGCCCTTCTCCAGATTCGGGTGAGGAAAGCGATACGCTCATCAATCCCGAACCCATCTGCCCGGATTCTAGAGAGGTGCTATATGGTCTCCCAGCAGGATCCCAGACCGTCAGGGTGAAGACCGCTATTTTCTCGTCGTTGGGCTCATCGTTCCGGATGTCCCTCCACGTAGCTGTGAAGGTGCTCCCTCCGATCCCGGCCTCAACGAAAGGAACCGGGTTAGAAAACGACATGTTTCTCTCGGGGTCGGCAGAAGCATCGCCGAGATAATAGGTACCATGGGAGATATTGTCCAGAAAGACAATTCTGCCGCCCAAAGTGGTAGTATTCACCACAGCATCCTCCCTGGCATACGACATCACATACGCCAGAGCACCGGCAAGACCTACCATCAAGACGATGACACACACTATTTTCCTGTTCATAATGACCACCACTGCGGTTCAAAAATAGTGCATCCATGAAGATGCACCCCCTTTTCAGGCAAAGTCAAGGTCGCCGATGTAGGGACCCCCAACTGCCATCGTAGTATCGAACCAGTCGTGGGTCTCACACCACAGTTCATACTGAGCGTCGCCGCTGCCCTGTGAATTGAAGGTCACGCTGATTGTACCACTGGTCGCCCAGTCAACCCTTTTTTCGGTAGTGTGCGCCACGCCCAGGGCGTCCCATACCGTCAGACGGTAGATTGCCCCCTGGCCGTCATTGTCCCGGTCGTTATCATTGCTGTACGTCGCCGTGAAGGTGTTCTGCCCTGCCGGAGCAGTGACGCACCCCACACCGGCCACGCTTGCCGTATTGCCGTCGCCATCGGTAGACATGCTCCCCAGATGTATGGTGGCCAGAATCCCGATGTCGCCCGTATTCTCCTCTACAGACATTTCAGAATCGGCTTGAGCCGCAGAAACTGCCCCGGCGGATACCGATACAAAGAGTATCAGTACTGCCAGCATTGACAGAAGCCCGTTTCCTTTCTTCATCATCAGGTACCTCCGTTTTCGGTTCCCGGAGGCACACGCACACGTTTAAGTCTGCAGAGTGTGTACACTCTCATTGCCTCCAGGCACGCGGGACGTTCACCCGCCGTTTGGCATATCAGCCGGGTGGACCTCCGCACTGGTGCAGGCGCCGCCTGCGGCACCTACAAGTGTTCACTTGTCAGTTTTGAGATAAACCGTTTATGGGACAAACACCAATTCGACACGCGACTTTTCTGGAAAATAGCAGGGATAACGCCCCGGGATCGCCATAGACAACTCCACCTGCATGAGACCCTCACAGGAGAATTCCCTCCCGATGGAAAATGCAGGGCTGGTATGAGCAGCATTGTTCCGGGAGATTCGGTACTGGGGTTCCCTCCCCGTGCGTTGCGCGCAGGCCGTCCCGCTACGCCCGCACCGCACCAATCTCTTCAGATATAGTGGCTCCAGGCACGGTACGGCCGTGTTGCTCCTCAAACACGTTCACCTCCAGGAAAGGAAGAGGGCAGAGACGAGAATAGAATTGGTGTTTGTCCCAGAAAACTCATAAAGTGCGGATCACAACTATCCATCATGGCATCAGCAAAGAGGAAATGTATGGCTTTTGCCCTGCTGCTCGTCGTATCCTTCCTTGCCGTGCCCCCGGTGGCGGCAACGGAAGGTGACGGCTACACGGTTCGGCCCTCGGGATCAGACGACCTGGTGACGACCCTGCGGCTCTCCGACAGTATCGGGCAGGGTGAGACCAACAGGCACCAGTTCTATGTCGGAAGCGGCGTCGCATATCTCGAAGTATACCTGAACTGGGGATCGACCTCCGATTCCCTGGCGTTGACTATATACGCTCCTTCAGGGAGCAAGATCGGCACGTTCCACGACAACGCCGACGGAGTTGTAGATGGTAAAATTCATATAGACATTGACCCGGATAGTAGTTATGTAAGCCAGGGGACGTGGGCGTTCGATGTATACGGTGAGAAAGTTTCATCAGAGAGATCATACACCTTCAACGTCTACCCGTACTAGGCCAGGCAGACTTCTCCGGCTGTTCACCCTCTCGGTCCTCTTTTTAGTGCTGCTGGTAACGGTTGCCGATGCCACCGAATACACGGTCCGGCCTTCGAGAAACGTCGGAAAAGAGCCCGGCATGTCCGTATCTGGCGAGAAGGTGCAGGAGATCGACCCGATCCCGCTCTGGCTCTTCCTGTTGCTGTCTGTTTTCCCCCAGTTGGCAGCGGCCCCGATCGAGACCCTTCTTCCCCTGAAGACCGTCGGATATCTCGGGTACAAGCGGATCTGCAAAGAAAACGCTCTTGAGAGTCCGCAGAGACGCAAGATCTTGAGATTTGTCAAGAGGAACCCTGGATTGCACTTCAGGGAGATATTGAGGCGTGTACCTCTGACGCGGGGGACGCTTGATCACCATATGAAAACAATGGAATCCGTGGGCCTCTTAAAGACGGTATCGGGAAGAGGGAGGGTTCATTATTTCGTCGCAGATTCATCATATTCGGCCGAGGAAGAGATCCTTATCACCGTACTGAGGAATGAGAGTCTGCGGAGAATTATAACAGAGATCTATCTCAATCAAGGTGCATGCAACGAAGAAATTGCAGAAGACGTCGGACTATCCGGAGCTACAGTTTATGAACATCTACGATACCTGAAAGATCTGGGTGTTGTGATCGCTGAGAGGGACGGGCGGTGTGTGCGGTATACCCTCGCCGAGAGTTATTCTCGTATACTGGCGGGTATGCGGATCATTATACCGAACCGGCCCGGAATGCGGCTGATCCCGCCGGATAGATAGCCCCGGGGAGTGATATCAGCGGCCTCATCTCTCAACTGAGGTTTGACCCGGACTCCCACGTTGGCGATCATTCCTCGTGACGCCCGGCCCCGAGTGCGCACCCTGCTGCACACCAGTCTTTTGGGGGAAGCACCGGAGTATCAGGTTCCGATACCTGCACTCCTGCTCTTTTTCCCTGAACTTGAGGTCTCTGAGCGCCCGGATGAATCGGCGTTTGTCCGAGAAACGGTATAAAGAAGGACAGCGAAGTCTCCATCGGGGAAGCCGCACGCGGTATCCCGAGGGGGCCGGGTGTCTCGATTGGCGTCGGATCCCGGACTCCCACCGCGTGCCCGGAGGGCAATAGGGCTGTTGGCTGTCATCGGGGATAGCCGTTGTGGTTCTGCGGTCTCCCAGAGCACGCATGAATGAGGTGAAAACCAATGAAGATGAAATTGATTGGAAAGATATTTCCCGCTCTTACGTTAGCACTCATGTGCGGTGCTCTCGTTTCGCTTGTCGGGGCATGGGAGATAGACCCTATTAATGAACCGATTGCTGCGAATATCTCGGTCGATGATGGTATGCATCCTTTGTGGACGGGATACCCATACCCAGGTATTGGGGATGCTGACGTTCATAACGACTTGGCAAAGGTTGCAGGGCTAAAGATGGGACTTCCAGTTGAGTACTACAGTTGGCTGAGTAAACTGGCAGGACAACCAGATGATCCTAACTTCGATGACTATACGCTCCATCCGAGTGAAACGCACTATGGCTCACACTCTTCCTTTCATGAAGAACGCCCCGGAGGTTGCAGAGTACTATGCGAATAAAGCAAGGGACTACATCAGAAATGGTGACCCTAACAACGGGTATATTCAGTTGGCGTATGCCATGCATTTCATGTCGGATATGGGCTGCCCGTATCATTACACCTACGAAGGTCTAGCCAATCATCCAAAATATGAAGGATTTGTCGGGGACAATTGGCATACCGGGCATTATTTTTACAGAGATATCTTAGATGCCGATTATTATTACTCGATATCTGATGTAAGCGATGCTGCAAACAATCTCGCAAACGCTGCACATCAGTACCAGAGTTATTTTGATAGTCAGATCTGGCACAACTCAGACTGGAAAATCGATCCGAAACTCATTGAAGATACAAGGACTGTCCTTATATATACCGAAAGGTACGATCGAGGCCTTGTCGATTATGTAAACAGATAGATATCTTCCCATTTTCTCCGGAAACTGATTGTCATGACAAAACAACCCAGCCAAAGAACCCTTACCGCCCTCCTGGGCCTGGCCGTCTTCCTTACCATCTCGGTCCCGTGCAGTCTCCTCATCGTTCTCGGAACCGGGTGTCCTGGTGCCCTGGCAGCAGCGCTCACCCTCCTCCTGGGAGGGATTCTCATGCTCCTGATCCTCCAGAGATACCGGAAGTACAGGTATCGGCCGGGCCCCGCTCTGCTCGCGGTCGTCATCGGGTGTGCCGGTGCGCTCCTGGCAGTCCTCGGCGTTCTTATCTTCGGCCTTGCCTGGGCTGATGTCAACCCAGCCACCTACACCTACCGGGTCACGGTCACCGGACTCGATAACTATACCGGCGGTCCTGTCACCGACATCCTGGTTCCACTCCCGCTTCGTGAGGGAAAGATGATCTTCTCCGAAGAAGACCTTGAAGGGCAGCGCGTTGGCGCCTGGAAGACTCTCTTTGCAGAGACACCGAAGGGAAGGATGCTTGTCTTCCAGACCATGGAGCGCGATCTCTCGGATATCAGCGTGACCTTTGGGAGTCCGGTGGAGAAGTACTTCCTCATCGATGATATAACCAGAGAATCCTTCAGCCCGGTCGTCACCGAGGCACCGGCCGGGTATACCAGGTGGGCCTTTGGGACCGGGGATGTTCAGAACTTTACCACCCTGGTCAGGCTCGATGAGGGGATCAGGCCTAAGACTGCTGATGCCGGGCCGATCGTCATCCACCTCTGGATTACAGCAGGTGGCGGACGTCTCCATGGCATCACCGGGGAGAAGTACCAGGTTGAGGTTTATGAGGCGATTCCTCCCGGTGTCACCGGCTTTGTCCCGGTGAGGGCCCAGGTGGCCAGGTTCGGGGATGTGGGGATCGTACCGGTGAGAGAATGAGGTGAGATGTGTGCACTACAGCCAACCATCGCAGATTGGGGAGAGGGGGTGGGGAGAGTTCAACGCGCTGGAGGGAAACATTATGGGGCGCAACGCCGAGGTCTCAACCGGGAAAGCCACGTGAGCCCGGGACCTCCCGCTCAGCCTCGCACACCCTCATGATCCCATGAAGACCCCTGAAACCCGTACCATTACCCTGCTCATCGCCATCCTCCTCCCGCTGGCCTACCTGACCTACTGGTTCCTCCGCATGAGTTCGCTCCCCCTCATCGCTGACGTAGTGCTCGCCGCTGGTGTCATCGCCGCCGTGGCCCTGGGAATCATTGCGCGTCGGAGGGGAGCGGCGGTCCGCTGGCTCACGGCCTCGTTCGTCGTCGGTCTCGTTCTCTGCGGCCTGATCTTCCTCGGCATGGGCATCTGGGCCGGGTGGTATGAGCACCGTCCCGGCCTTGTCGGTTACCAGGTCTGGGTAGACGGTCTTGAAGGCCGGACCGGAGGGCTCATAACAACGATCCTCGTCCCCCTCCCGGTGGAGGATGGCGAGGTGATCATGCCGGCGTCCGAGTTTGAGAACCGGACGTTCGATGGCTGGACAACGACCATCGTCGAGACAGAGGATGGAAAGATGCTTGCGTTCCAGAACCGGAACAACACCCTGACCGACATCTGGGCTCACTTCACGCGCTACGAGGAGACCATAGAAGGGACAAGGCGCCTCCCGAAAGAGCACCTCTCACCGGTGATCGAGAGGACCACGGACGACCACTACACAACGGTCATCTTCGTGGACGAGGGCATCAGCCCGCCCGGAGAACTGAGGGTCACCCTCAGGTTGACAGCGGGGTGCGACCTCTTCCACGGGATGGCGGAGGACACCTACCGGACAGAGGTGAAGGAAACTATTCCCGCCGGGACAGCGGGGCGGATCGTCGTCGATGCGATGGTCGGGAAGTATTGATCACCCGGACCCTGGAGGGGGAGATTTCTGGATCGTGGAGGTGGCGTTGTTGAGCCTCTGGCGGGCACGGGCCACATAGATATACCAGGTGACATCCGGTCAGAACCCCCGGTACACCCTGCCCACGGGGCCTCTTCGGGTCGCCTTCACCGGATCAGGGAGTAATCTCTCAACCTCCCGGGACATGGGCCGAGTTCACTCTGCCGCCGCTCTCGAAAAGTTAATCCGATATTACAAGTATTATAGGTATTATAGGTATTACAAGTAATACAGATACGGATACTACAGGGAAGGGATCAACATGGTGTATGCGCCAGATAACCGGCACCAGAAGGAGAGGTCCAGGGAATCCATCCGCATGGGACTGACTCCGTTTGAGATGCGTGCACTCGAGGCTTCTATCAAGAAGAACCGGAAAGCGCTGGAACTCTTAAGCCAGCACTGAAAAGAGATCTATCCTTTTTGTATTTGCGCGGATCCATTCTTCGACCTCGTCCAGGGTATACCTGCTGTTGCCGTCGTCGTCGAGGTCGGCCAGCGTGACCATGAACCGGTCCACCTCTTCTGCGTCTGCATCAAAAATGTACCCGTTTGCGCGCAGTATAAGTACGTCAGTGGCCGTATACGCAGTTCGCTTATTCCCCTGCCAGAACCCATGTCCGTTTGTGACGACCTCAAGGAACCAGGCGGCCTTCCTGTAGATGTTCTGCTGACATACCCAGTAATTATTCCAGAGATAGACCCAGGTCTCGACACAACCGGGATCCTTCAGCCCCTCCCATCCCCGGTCTTCAGGCCGGTCGTGTAACGCAATAAGGGTGTCGTGGATTGCGATAATCTTCTCTCCGGTGATGTCATTCACGAGCCAGCCGCACCGCGGACACCACCAACCGATCGGGATCTCGGCCCTGTGGCCGTCTTCATCTGTATCGCGGATGAAGGCCCGGATCATCCTGACATCATCACAATAAGGGCTTGGACAGTCGGGGGCGAGACGCAGCATGCTCATCAGATCCTATTGAAAATGGCAACGCCCGGGTAGATGAATTTAATCCCTGGTGGGCTTCGTGGACAAGAGTATCGGCTCGCCAGGAGAACCGATGGTCGCCCGGACCCTGAAGGGGGGAGACGGTGTCCCAGGCGATGTCAGAACCCCCGAGGGGCCGACCGCGACGACATGGATCACCAGGAGGTCGTCGATGACCGAGAGGATTGTCCGGTAATCCCCGACCCTGAGCGAGTAGAACGCGGGGTTGTCCGGCCTCTTTAGTTTCCTGAGATGCTTCTTCGGGTCGGTCTCGCCAGCGAGCGATGCGAGTTCCTCACCAATCCGCACTGCTATGGGTCGTGGAATGCTCCTCGAGGTTGTGACGGGCCTCGCGGTGATGACCACGCGGTAGGTCATTCCTCCTTCAGATCCGCCATGGCCTCATCCAGAGTGTAGACTCTCCCGGCCCTGAGATCCTCGAGCGACCGTTCGAGGTCCCTCCCGTATTGTCTCTTCACTGAGCGGCTCCTTGTTGACTGCCATAACCACCAGACGCTCGATTACCTCGCTGTACGACTCCCGGGGATGAATCTTCAGGGCGTTGAGTCGTCCCTTGAGTTCGGTGTCGATCTTGATGGTGGTGCTAGTCATACTGAGGTACACTTCGGTTTACCCAATGGAGGTTTGCATTGGCGGATGCCGTGCGGTATCCTGCGGTGGTCCGGGTCGGTCATGGCGACAGTGCCCTGCCCCCACCACGTCCGCATCTACCCCGGATGCGATAAGCGACCGGTCAAATGATGCTGTTTGAAAATCTCCAGGATCGCTCTGGGTAGTTGTATTCAGGAAAACATGCCCATGTCTAACCCCGACAGGACCTCGTGGCCCCGGGCGGGGAGGTCCCCTCCGGCGCCAGGGTGCCCGGTGACGGGGAGGTCTCCCATATACCGGTTGAGGAACTCCAGGGCACCAGTGGAGAGCCTGTAGCAGAAGGTTCTCTCCTCCCTATCGACGGTGACGATTCCTTCGTCCTCGAACTGCTGCATCTGCCAGGAGACCGTCGGGCCGGAGAGCCCGAGTCGTTCTGCGATCTCGTTTCGGGTTGCTCCCGGCAACCTGAGAAGGTGTGCCAGTATCGCCCCCGGGGTCTCGTCCCGGAGGCTGGCGATGATGCGCTTCTCGAGGGCGGTATGCCGCTGGTTCCGCGCAAAGTGCCGGAAGCGGTTCCGGTAGTCCACGGCAGCCACCTTGCCTTCCCTGATGAGCATATCGAGATGGTAGCGGAGCCGCCCTCGCGATGCGCCCGTCAACTTCAGGAGTTCACAGGTGCTGGCACCGGAGTGGATAGTGATCTGCCGCTAGAGGTCGCGCCTGAAGTCGTCGTTGAGGATGTTATGGCGCGTCACCCACCGGAACCCGAGCGGCAGGAGGAGGCTGAGCGCGACGGCGGCGACGCCGATGAACGCAAAAACCCCACGAAAATCAGGCGTTTGTTCCCAGACTCCATACGATCACCACACCGGAGTATTCTGCGGGCTCCTAATCTATCGGAACGAGGGGCCCCGCGGGCACATCCTTTGAACTGTATATGACGTGCAACGGGGACGCCGACTGCTCGGCACGCGCACGGGGCTCGACCGGGATAATCCAGAACGTCTCGTTGCCGAAGACTATGCTCCCGACGAGGACGTTGTTCCCGATCGTCAGGAGGATATCGCTTTCGTCAACGCCGACGATCACCCCTTCGTAGGTGTTGATACCGTCATCGATCTGTTCGAAGTTCATCCCGTGCTGTTCGGCCCGGTACGCCATACCATGGATAGAAAGCGGGAATCCATCCCGGATCTCTCGCGAGAGGGCAGCGTGGTCGAACGCCACAACGTCGTACCGCTTGATGCCCTTCGGGATCTGCAGTTCTTCCGGTGCCGGGATCCCGGCGGCCGCGAGATCGGAGAGCGACGCGGCGCCCGTGACGAGCACGGTCATGGTGTCGCCGATGACCAGAGGCGGGGTGTTGTCACCCACGGCTGGAGATCCCGTCCCATCCTGAGCGCATGAAACCAGCGCGATCGCCACTACAACGATCAGGCATACCAGGAGGGCGATGCCTCCCACGTGAGATTGCTTCATTCTTTTTCCTCTGGTGCATCTCCCGGGACAGGTGCACCCGGGTTTTCCACGTGGGAGAGGTCGACCTCCTCCTATAAGCGATCTCTGTGACACGCGTCTACATGTCGGGCCCCTCCGATCACTCCCAGACCAAAAACCTCCTGTACAAACCCCGGAACGGGAGGCGCGCCGAACGGCGGGAGTAACTCGTGCAGGGAACCGCCAGAAAAATCAGGAGAACGTGAGGAGAGGGGCGTTAGAGGTCGTGCACGGGCACGCATCTCCTCTCCGCATACGGCATGACCGGCCCGGCGAGGTCGAGCCCGAGCGTCTCACGCAGGACATCCTCGATGGTATCCGCGGTCACGAACGCAAGTTCGCGCCGCACCTCCTCGGGCACGTCCTCAAGATCACGCTCGTTCTCCCGCGGCAGGATGACCGTCTTGATCCCGGCCCGGTGTGCCGCGAGGACCTTCTCCTTGATCCCGCCCACCGGCAGCACGGCGCCAGAGAGGGTCACCTCCCCTGTCATCGCGATCGTAGGATCGACCGCTCTGCCGGTGACGAGGGAGGCAAGCGCCGTAAAGATGGTCACACCGGCCGATGGCCCGTCCTTCGGGGTCGCCCCCGAGGGCACGTGGATGTGGATGTCGCTTGAGAAGAAATCAAACCGGCTCGGCATGCCTGCCAGTCTAGAGCGGATCAGGCTGAGCGAGATCTGGGCAGACTCCTTCATCACGTCCCCGAGTTGACCCGTAAGTGTGAGTTTCCCCTTACCGGGCATGAACGTCCCCTCAATAAAGAGGATGTCCCCGCCTACCGGTGTCCAGGCGAGCCCCGTCACGACGCCGGGCGGGTTTTCCTTCCTTGCTACATCCTGCCTGACGGTCTCTCTACCGAGTATCTCCGGGAGCATATCCGCCGTTACGACGATCGGAAGGTCGGCCGTCCCCGAGACGATCTTCGTGGAGACGAACCGCGCGATCCTGGCCAGTTGTTTCTTGAGACCACGCACACCTGCTTCGCGGGTGTAGCGGTCGATGATCGCCTCGATGGCGCCGTCATCGATCTGGAGTTGCTCCTCATCCAGGCCATGCTCCGCCAGCGTCTCCGGCAGGAGGTGATCTTTTGCAATCGCGAACTTCTCGTTCTTCGTGTAGCCCGAGATCTCGATCACCTCCATCCGGTCAAGGAGCGGCGCCGGTATGTTGGAGAGCGTGTTTGCCGTGGTGATGAAGAAGACATCCGAGAGATCGTAGGGGACCTCCAGGTAGTGGTCCGAGAACGTGCTGTTCTGCTCCGGGTCGAGGACCTCCAGGAGGGCGCTTGCCGGGTCCCCCAGGTACGAAGAACCGACCTTGTCGATCTCGTCAAGGACAAAGACAGGGTTCTTCGTTCCGGCCCTCCGGATCCCCTGGATGATCCGGCCGGGAAGCGCCCCGACATACGTCCGCCGGTGACCCCTGATCTCTGCCTCGTCCCTCACACCGCCAAGACTGATCCTGACATACTTCCGGCCGAGAGCCTCCGCGATGCTCCGTCCGAGGCTTGTCTTGCCCGTGCCGGGCGGCCCCACCAGGAGGAGGATCGAGCCCTGCTTCTCCTGTTTGAGCTTCATGACCGCCAGGTGCTGGACTATCCGCTCTTTGACCTTCTCGAGGCCGTTGTGGTTGCTGTCCAGGACGCGGCGAGCCTCCACGATATCGATCTCCTTCGTCTCCCCAACTGTCCAGGGCAGGTCGAGCAGGAGGTCGAGGTAGTTCCTTATCCCCTGGCTCTCGTGGTGCTGGCTCCCGCCCATCTCAAGTTTTTTGAGTTCGGAAAGTGCCTTCTTCCGCACCTCATCCGGCATCGCCGAGCGCTCGATCCGCTCCCGGTAGTCATCATCGCCGGTGGAACCCTCGCCTTCGCTTAGTTCTTCCTGGATCACGCGAAGCTGCTCCCTGAGCAGCGCCTCGCGATTTGCCTTCCCCACCTTCTCGGTGGCCTTCCTTGCAACCTCGATCCGGAGGTTTAGACGCTCGTTAAAGTCCTCCAGTAAACTGAGGAACGCGTTGTAGCGCTCTTTTACAGATACGGTCTCAAGCAGCGACTGTTTCGTTGCAACGTCCACCGGCATGAAAGGCATGACGAAAGCCATGATCTGGTCGACGGACTCCATACCGTCAACGGGGCGGGTGAACTGCTCGGAGCCCTGGAAGTTGCTGCTGATCTCGTGGATGGCCGCCCTGACGTCGCGAAGCATCTCCTCCCGCCCCTCCTCATCGAGGTCGTCTATGTCCGGGAGAGGTTCGCAGGAAGCGTGATACACCCCTTCGATCTCCGAGAGTGCCACCGCCCGCACACGCGAGGTTGCATGCGCAAAGACTATGTAACCCTCGTCTGCAGGCTGCATGCGCATGATGGATAGGAGTGTCCCGACCGTGTAGAACGCGTCAACCGGATTCTCAACGGCCTCCGCATCGCTCTTTGCGGTAAGTCCAACCGCGGATGCCGAGCTTCCGCTCTTCGTTGCGGCGATCAGAGCTTCCCCGACGGTTTTCCCGACCAGGAACTTTGTCCGGGTCTCCGGGTAGACCACAACCTCGGAGAGCGGTATGACAATGTGTTCGTTGCTGGTGTCTTTTGAATACATGATGATTTTTTCCTGATTATCTGGTTCGGAATTACTTTGCACGAAGGTCGACTCGAGATCAGCCGACCTTGCGGAGGACCTCCACCAGGAGATCCACCTCCTTCTCATCGAGCGCCTGCACCATCCTCTCGACCATCCGCTGCAGCGCTTTTCGGTCAGCGTTTGCCAGCATCCGCCCCTTCTCGGTCAACCGGATGTAGGTTACTCTCCCGTCATCGGGGGATTTCTGACGGTAGGCGCACTCCATCCGGACGAACCGATTAACCATCTCCGTCACGGTAGGCTTTGAGTTTCTGGTGATCTCGGCAAGCCTGCTGAACGTCACATCGCCGTGCCTGTCGATGACCTTCAAGTAGGAGATCTGTTTCGCCGTCACATCGCCAAGCCCGCACTCGGAGAGGATCTCACAGGAGCATTCGTCCCTGATGGCAAAGAGGCGTTCAAACACCTCGAACAGACGCTCACCTCTTGCCGACATATCAGATGCTTAGTTAGTTTGGATAGACCTAACTATAAAGGTTGTGATAGGGGACGGAGTGAGCAGGCAAAATCCTTTCATCATCAAGCTTATTCCGTCGCTTGAGGGGTTCAGACGAAGGGCTTTGTGGGGATGAAGACACTGGTTGCCAGCCAGGCTTCGCTCGATAATCGGCAGAGCCTGGCGCTCCGTTCAAGATCAATCTCCACCAGAAACCGGTCGAACTGCAGGCAGATGAAACAACGAACGACATATCAAGAGAATATGACGGCTCGGTAGTGCGGTGACGGTTCAACGCAATGCACAGAAAGGTTAAGAAGGGCGAAACCGACGTCTCCATCTGTGATACCACTGCTCAGGCGTATGCATTTAACGGCGGTCTTACCCATTGTCACTGGCGGCGCTGTCCTCGGTGGTTTCGGTTTTACCTTGCCGTCACACGGCGGGACTGATCACGATATTCGCGGGGGTGAACCTGCTCGGGATCTGAGATCGAGCCTCAATGCGAGTGTACTTTTGCAAGGAGAGCAGTCCATCAACGAGCACTACCGCGAGCAGCTCGTGAGCCTCAAAAGGGAAGGGGATCTCGGGGGCAGTCGCTTCCTCGAGGGGCTCCCCATCATCGGGGCGGCGAACGCCAAAGTGTGGGATCTCCGCAACCTTGCCGGGCAGTAATCCATCGAGAAGAGCGAACGGATATCAATCGGGGTGTACAACCCGTTTTCGCTGCGCTATCCGGTAGCCGGAGATGACCTGGAGAGAGTCCCCGACCTCACGGTCAAGCTCCGGGTCCCCGGAATCGACGTATAGAAGAGGCGTTGCGGCAAGCTTTCCAGGTGTGGCTACCACGATCAGGTTCGATAACCCGGCCTTCCGGAGGACGGCCGGGCTGATCTGCTGATTTCCCCGGCCAAGGACGAACCCCTGGGCACCGATGGGGCTGAGGATGACCTTCGCCCGCGGGTGTTTGCCCAGAAGGGCAAGAAGAGTCCGCTCATCAGCGTTCCGGGCGAGGATCTCGCCGTTTCGGACAACGTCCACCCCGAGCAGCGTCTGGACAAGACCGAGCCGCTCCATGATACGCGCCGTCGTGCTCCCGGCGCCGATGATGTAGAGCGTCTCAGGGAGCATCACTTCGCTTATAAACGCCGCAATATCGTCCTTTGCCCGCTCCTCATCCTGCTGCTCAAAGACCTGTTTCCCGCCCTGGATCCGCTCCGGGATGAAGGGGACGCGGGCGTAGCCGTAGAGATGGGTGGTGAGACGGCCTGAGCGGTAGGCCTCCTCATCGACGTCCATCACCTCGGATTCGCGGCAGGGGATCTCGCCCGCCCGGCGGATGAGGTCGGCCGCGGCCGCCGGGTTGACCGCAAAGACCGCCGAGTACATCTTCACACCGGCCGGGATCCCCAGGATCGGAACCTCCCGGCCCACGGCATCCAGGACGTCCCGGGCCGTCCCGTCCCCGCCGCAGAAGAGGATCAGGTCGACCCCGGCCTCAAGAAACGCCCGGCAGGCTGCCCTTGTATCGGCGGCAGTGGTCGGGGCGGCGGGGTGGTGGAGAACGGTGCAGCGCTCGATCCCCGCCGACGCCAGGACATCCCGGCCCATCGGCGCCGCAGACGTGTACCACCGGATCTCCTCGCCGCGGAGTGAGGAGAGGGCCTGGAGCGCCCGGTCAGCAGCACGCGGAACCGCACCCCGCCGGATCGCCTCATCGACCTTGCCGTCCGTCCCCGCAAGGCCAACCGCCCCGCCCATCCCGGCAACCGGGTTTACCAGGAACCCTATACTCCGCATCATCCATGTAGTCTTTCGCGTCAGGGCATATCAGGTTCGGGATGAGGATGAAAACCCATCCCGCAGGGAGACTATAGCCGCCCGGAGCGCCTCGCACAACCGGGGCCCATCGTCCATATGCTCCTCTATCAGCCTGACGAGCGCACTCCCCACGATGACACCGTCCGCCCCCGCATCCAGAACCGTCCTGACGTGCTCCGGGCGCGAGACCCCAAACCCGACGGCGAGCGGGAGATCGGTCTTCTCCCGCACCGCGCCGACCAGCCCGGCGAGACCGGGCGGGAGGTGGTCGCGCTCGCCCGTCACCCCCTCAAGCGAGATGAGGTAGACAAACCCCGATGCCTCCCGGAGGATTGCATGCTGCCGCTCCGGCGAGGTCGTTGGGGCAATGAGGGCGATCCGGTCGATGCCGTATCTGGCGGCGTGAGGCGCGACCTCCTCTGACTCCTCGACGGGAAGGTCGACTATGAGGAGACCGTCCGCGCCGGCGGCCGCGGCCTCGGAAAAGAACCGGTCGACTCCACGCCGGTAGACGATGTTGTAGTAGGTGAAGAGGACGAGGGGGAGATCGGGTGCATAATCCCGGAGCCTCCTGAGAAGGAGAAAGACATCTACAGGTCTGGTCCCGGCCCGCAGAGCGCGGTGGTGCGCCCGCTCGATCACCGGGCCGTCGGCAACGGGGTCGGAGTAAGGTACAGCGATCTCAAGCATATCCGCTCCCGCGTCGATCATGGCTGTTGCCGCAAAGAACGATCTCTCCATATCAGGGTCACCGGCAACGGTAAACCCGATGAAGACCGGGCCGCCCCTGGCAAAGACCCTCTCGATCCGGCTCATCCCAGACCTCCGTGATGCTTCGCGACCTCGACGACATCCTTGTCACCCCTCCCCGAGAGGTTGATTACCAGGATCCCGTCACGGTCAAGTTCATCCGCCGCGCGGAGGGCAAAGGCGACGGCGTGGGCCGACTCGAGCGCCGGGATGATGCCCTCCGTGCGGGAGAGGCAGCGGAAGGCCTGGAGCGCTTCGGTATCGGTGGCCATCTCATACCTGATCCGGCCGGAATCCTTCAGCATGGCGTGTTCCGGGCCGACGGCAGGATGGTCGAGCCCGGCGGCGATCGAGTGCGTCTCAAGGGTCTGGCCGTCGTCGTCCTGTAGCAGGTAGGAGAGAGAGCCCTGGAAGACCCCGACCGACCCCCGCGAGAGAGAAGCGCCGTGCCTGCAGGACTCCGGCCCCTCGCCGCCGGCCTCCACGCCCACGAGAGACACGTCGGCATCACCCACAAACGGGTAGAACATACCGATTGCGTTCGATCCACCGCCGACACAGGCAACTATCATGTCCGGGAGGCTTCCCTCCCGCTCAAGGATCTGCCGCCGCGTCTCCTCGCCGATGACCGACTGGAAGTCCCTGACGATCCGGGGGAATGGGTGCGGGCCGACACAGGAGCCGAGCAGATAGTGGGTGTCCCGGAGGTTTGCCACCCAGTCCCGCATCGCCGCGTTGATGGCGTCTTTGAGCGTCCGCGTCCCCGAGGTGACAGGGATGACCCTGGCGCCAAGGAGTTCCATCCGAAAGACGTTTAGCGCCTGGCGCCTGGTATCCACCTCCCCCATGTAGACCTCCACGGGAAGCCCAAGGACTGCCCCCGCGATCGCGGTCGCGACACCGTGCTGCCCGGCGCCGGTCTCGGCGATGAGACGTCTCTTCCCCATGTACTTTGCCATGAGCCCCTGACCCAGGGTGTTGTTCAGTTTGTGCGCACCCCCATGGAGGAGGTCCTCCCGTTTCAGGTAGACCCGGCAACCCAGGTCACGGGAGAGGTTCTCGCAGAATGTGAGCGGTGTCTCCCGGCCGGCGTACTCGTGAAGATACCAGGAGAGTCGGCCGGAGAAATCCGGGTCATCCCGCACCCTGGTGTAGGTCTCCTCAAGTTCGATCAGCGCACTCATCAGCGTCTCGGGCACGTACTGCCCGCCGTATATACCGTATCGTCCTGCTTTCATGGATCCATCATCCTGCATGCCTTCACAAACGCACGCACAAGCCGCCCGTCCTTCAGACCCGGCATCGCCTCGACACCTGAACAAACATCGACGGCATACGGCCGCACCGCCAGGACGGCCGCGGCCACGTTCCAGGGGTTCAGGCCGCCCGCCAGGATTACAGGGACGCTGGAGGAGGCCACGCAACGCCGGGCATAACCGGGGTCGAACGCTCGCCCTCTGCCATGGCTTGCATCGATTATAACAGCGTCACAGTCGTCCCGCAGAGGATCGCCGGGAGCAAGCATCCGGATGACCCGGAGACCCGCACGGGAGGGCACCTCCAGGTCAGCCGGCACCTGGACCGCGTCCGGCCGTAAGGAGAGGATGGCCGGGAGGTCTTCCGGTCTTCCGGTCGATGTAACGGCGACGGTGGTCACAGAGGGCGGGACCGCCGCAAATATCTCACGCGCCTCTTCCGGCCTCACAGACCTGGGGGAGGGGCTCGCAAGCACCACACCTATCGCGTCGGCACCGGCCTCAACGGCGGCGTGTGCGTCGCGAACGTTCGTCATCCCGCAGATCTTTACGCGAATACAAACCCCTCCAACCGTTTCTGCCGATCTTTTGCCGACATCAGTGCCGAACCGATCAGGAAGGCGTCACAGTGCCGCGATAGACGCCTGACATCGTAGGGCCAGGCGATCCCGCTCTCAGAGACCACGATCCTCCCGGCATCCCGGGCCGCCCCCGCCAGGCGGACGGTCGTCGAGAGATCGACCGTCATCGTCTCCAGGTTGCGGTTGTTGATCCCGATCAGGTTTGCACCTGTCGCGAGAGCACGCTCCATCTCGCCCCGGTTGTGAACCTCAACAAGCGGCTCAAGCCCGATCTCAAGCGCCGCATCGACGAACGCGGAGAGCCGATCGCCGAGCAGACGGGCTATCAGGAGGACAGCGTCGGCGCCGAACGCCCGGGTCTCAGCGACCTGGCGTTCGTCGATGATGAAGTCCTTGCGAAGGATGGGGAGGGAGACCGCACCACGCACCCGGGCAAGGTTCTCGAGACTCCCCCCGAAGTAGCTGGGTTCGGTGAGCACCGAGAGCGCTACAGCCCCGGCATCGGCGAACTCCCGGGCAATCGCCGCCGGTGTGGCACCGTCATGGATCCTGCCGCGGGAGGGGGAGGCGTACTTCACCTCGGCGATGATCGCGTGCCGCTCCCGGCAGGAAAGAATGGCCGCTTCGAGGCTCCGGTGAGGCATTCCGCCGGTCCCGGCGGCCTTCGTCTGGTCAAGACCCGCCAGCCGCTCACCTGCCGCACGGACGATATCATCGAGTATCATGCCCCGCCCCCGCTCACCCTGGCAAGCCTGTGGAGCCGGTCAAGCGCCGCCCCTGAGTCGATCGACGCCTCCGCGCACTCGATGCCTCCGGCAAGGTCGTCGGCCTTCCCACCGATGTAGATCGCCGCCCCGGCGTTGAGGAGGACGATATCCCGCGCCGGGCCGTCTTCACCGGCGAGGACCGAGAGGAGGATCCTGGCGTTCTCCTCCGGGCCGCCACCCCTGATGGCGGCAGGCGGCGAACGCGGGATACCGAATTTTGTGCAGTCTAGCGTATACGAGACCACCTCCCCCTCCATGAGTTCTGCGACCGTCGTCTCCCCGGTCGTGGTGATCTCATCGAGCCCTGCACCGTGGACCACCATTGCCCGCTGAACCCCGAGATCGCCGAGAACCCGGGCAAGCGGGACGACAAGATGAGGATCATAGACCCCCAGGAGCTGACCTGCCGCCCCCGCCGGGTTGGTGAGCGGGCCAAGGAGGTTGAATACCGTCCTGATCCCGATCTCCTGGCGGGCCGCCCTGGCATACTGCATCGCAGGGTGGTAGGCGGGGGCGAAGAGGAAGGCGATCCCGGCAGCAGAGAGGACGGCCGCCACCCGGTCGGGCGGGATCGCAACGGCGACGCCGAGCGCCTCGAGAACGTCGGCCGAACCGCACCTGCTCGACACCCCCCGGTTCCCGTGCTTCACGATGGGAACGCCCGCCCCTGCCGCCACAAAAGCGGCCGTGGTGCTTATGTTAAACGTCCCCGCGCCGTCGCCCCCCGTCCCGCAGGTATCCACCCGCATCCCTGCGTGGGGGAGAGGTACAGGGACGGCCGACGCCCGCATCACCCGGGCAAATGCTGCGATCTCCGCAACGGCCTCCCCCTTCATTCGCAGAGCCGTAAGGATCCCGCCGATCTGGGCAGGAGTCGCGGCGCCGCGCATGATCTCCTCCATCACCCCTTCCGCCTCGACAGCGGTGAGGTCACTGCCCGAGGATACACGGGCTATCGCCTCGCGGATCATGCTGCACCGCCTCTGCCGGAGAGGAAGTTTGCAATCAGCCTGTCCCCATCGGGGGTGAGGATACTCTCCGGGTGGAACTGCACCCCCTCGATCGGGAACTCACGGTGCCGGACGCCCATGATCGCCCCATCGTCGTCGCTTCTGGCAGTCACTTCGAGGCAGTCGGGGACGGTCTCGGGGTCGATGAGGAGCGAGTGGTAACGGGTAGCGATGATCGGGTCGGGCACCCCTTCGTAGATACCGGCACCGTCGTGGTGGATGACCGACCGCTTTCCGTGCATCAACCGCTCTGCCCGGACCACGTCCGCGCCGAATGCAAGCCCTATCGCCTGGTGGCCGAGACAGACCCCTAGCGTCGGGACCGTCCTGCTGACAGTCTCGATGACCTCCCGGTAGAGGGCACACTCGCCCGGGTGGCCGGGTCCCGGCGAGAGGACGACGCGGTCGAATCTCAGCGACCTGATCCGCGCAAACGGGGTATCGCTCTTCACCACGACCGGTTCGGCCCCGAGCACCCCGATCTGCTGACAGAGGTTGAAAGTGAAACTATCGTAGGCATCGATCACAAGCACCCGCATCAGTCCACCTCCTCCTCTCTGCCGAGCGCCGCAAGCATCGCCCTGGCCTTGCTGCCGGTCTCGGCAAACTCGCGACCGGGATCGGAATCAGCCACAATACCCGCCCCAACCTGGACGGAGGCGACACCGTCCCGCACGATGACCGTCCGGATGGTTATCGCGAGATCCATCGTGCCGGAGAACGCGATATGCCCGAGGGCACCTGCGTAGATCCCGCGCCGGAGACCCTCCACCTCGCCTATGATCTGCATAGCCCTGACCTTCGGGGCGCCCGAGACGGTTCCCGCCGGGAAACATGACCGGAGCGCGTCGAACCGGTCGTAGCCCTCCCGGAGCCTCCCAGAGACGGTCGAAACGATGTGCTGAACGTGCGAGAACCGTTCGATACCCATGAAGTCGGTCACCGAGACGCTCCCATAGGCCGATACCGCCCCGATATCGTTTCTCGCCAGGTCGACGAGCATGACATGCTCTGCACGTTCCTTCTCGTCCGCCAGGAGTTCGGCCGCGAGCTGGTCGTCCTCCGCCGCTGTCCGTCCCCGGGGCCGGGTGCCGGCGATGGGGACAGTCGTCACACGGCCGTCCTCCACCCGCAGCAGCATCTCGGGACTGCTCCCGGCAACCACCAGGTCGCCGAAGTCCAGGAAGTAGGTGTAGGGGGCGGGATTCTTCTCCCGGAGTCGCCGGTAGACACCGAACGGTTCGCCCTCGAACCGGCAGGCAAGCCGCCGGGATAGAACGGCCTGGAATATGTCGCCTGCCGCGATATGCTCCTTGATCCTTAAAACAGCGTTCGAGAACTCTTCCCGGGTGCAGGACGACGTCACGGCACCGGCACTGAACGCCTCGACTGAAGAGGATGAAGGGAGGTGGCAGAGCCCCGTGATCCGGTTCTTTATAGCCGTCAGGGCGCGGAGGTACTCCTCCTCCAGGTCGGACTCATCGGTGAGGAGGAGGTTCTCGATCACCGCAAGTCGACCCCGCCGGTGGTCGAGGGCGAGGCAGCCCTGCGCCAGCATGAACCGGGCGACAGGGTCTCCGGTCTCCTCCACACAGCGGACGGGGTAGATAGACGAGACCAGGTCGTAGGAGAAGTAGCCCGCAAGCCCGCCGGAGAACCGCGGCAACGTGGACGGCACGACACGGAACCGTTCCATGAACTGGCGGACGGCATCGACCGGGTCTTCAGCCTCGATTCCGGCGGCAACCTCGCGGATACAGGGATCGCCGGAGACCGTCAGCGCCCCGTCCGGGGCGACGGCGATCATCGCGGTTGGAGCGGTGCAGATAAAAGAGTAGCGAGCGATCTTCTCGCTCCCCTCGAGCGACTCCAGCAGGAACCCGGGGCCGTCCCGGAGGGACGCATAGATATCTGCCGGAGAAGAGGGAGGGAGTGGAACATCAAGAAATACCGGGACTACGAGAGGCCGGTCGGTCGCGGCCTCCATGAATCCCTGGATTGGGGTCAGCTCTCTTCGAGCGCAGTCCAGTCCACCGGCATCACCCCCTCACCGGCAGCCTGGAGAGAGACTCTTTGATCAACTCCAGGGGGTATTCGTAGTCGGGAAGTTTTCCCGCAAGGTAGGCCTCGTAAGCGGAGAAATCGAAATTACCGTGCCCGGAGTTGTTAAAGAGTATAACCTTCTCTTCACCGGTCTTACGGCAGAGGAGCGCCTGGTCGATCGCGGCCTTCACCGCGTGGGCGGCCTCGGGCGCGACAATGATGCCCTCCGTCCGGGCGAAGGTCAAGGCTGCCTCAAAGACCTCGTTCTGATGGTAGGCAACCGCCCTGATCACCCCGTCGTGGACGAGCCTCGATACCAGGGGAGATGCCCCGTGATAGCGGAGCCCTCCAGCGTGGATCGCCGGCGGGATGAAGTCGTGCCCGAGAGTGAACATCCGCAGGAGCGGTGTCAGCCCTGCGACATCCCCGAAGTCGTAGGTGTAGAGCCCCTTTGTCAGGGTCGGGCAGGCGGCGGGCTCAACAGCAATGAGTTCGGTATCCGGGTGCTTTCCGGTCAGCTTCGCGCCCGCAAACGGGAAAGAAAGCCCCGCATAGTTGCTCCCCCCGCCGACGCACCCGATCACCACATCCGGGTAATCGTCTGCAATCGCAAGCTGCTCTTCTGCCTCCTGGCCGATGACCGTCTGGTGGAGGCAGACATGATTGAGGACGGAACCAAGCGAGTAGTTGGTGTTGTCGTGGTTCGCGGCGTCCTCAACCGCCTCGGATATGGCGATACCGAGGGAGCCCGGTGTATCCGGGTCGTGGGCAAGCACCGCTCTGCCGGCCTGCGTCCTATCAGAGGGGCTCGGGATGCACTCGGCACCGTAGACCTGCATCATGCTCTTGCGGTAGGGTTTCTGGTCGTAGGAGGCCCGGACCATATAGACGGTGCAATCCATATCAAAGAGGCTCGTTGCGAACGCAAGTGCAGAACCCCACTGCCCCGCCCCGGTCTCGGTTGCAAGCCGCTCGATCCCTTCCTCCCGGTTGTAATAGGCCTGGGCTATGGCGGTATTGGGCTTGTGCGAGCCCGGCGGGCTCACACCCTCCCACTTGTAGTAGATCTTCGCCGGGGTCTTCAAGGCCGCCTCAAGCCTCCTTGCACGGTAGAGGGGGCTTGGCCTCCAGAGGGTGAGGATATCCCGGACCTCGCCAGGGATATCGATGTAGCGCTCCGTGCTCATCTCCTGCCGGATCAGCTCCATGGGAAAGATGTGGCGGAGGTCATCCGGCGTCGCCGGTTTTCCCGTCCCCGGGTGAAGGGGCGGATCCATTGGCGTCGGGAGATCCGCCTGGATGTTGTACCACCGCTTTGGCATCTCCCCCTCGTCAAGGAGGATCTTGGTCTGCATAGATCAACATGAACTTTGCACACATATATACATTATTATCCACTGTTGATCTATGATGATCTGATTATCCGGAAAACCAGTCAGAAGACAGAGGAATGGCCTATACCCATTCCACCACCGCGCAGCGATCTGCCTTCTTCACCCACAACACGATGGTCCTCCCATCAGCATCGTTAGCGCGGCGATCGACCACGGCCTGAAAGGGACAGACCACCCCACTATAATCATCCTCGCGAGGTGCGTGGGCGAATGCAGGATCTGCTCTCCCCAATCACCTGATTTTTGCCTGCCTGCTGGCGGGGGAAGCTGTGACCGCCATCACCCGGTTTATATGAGGCCATCAAATCAACGGTTCTGTGATATAAAGTCCCCCTTTCTTCCCGGTATTACGCGACGGGAACTATAAAACCAGTTTGCTCATGGTGTGATGCCCTCCATAACCACGGCGGTGAAGCGTCTTTTGTGGCTGACCAGCCGCCACCTGGGGGGGAGGGGACG
>JALHIW010000006.1:0-60503 GCA_022837745.1 Methanomicrobiaceae archaeon
GTTATCTTCCGGGGAGAAGATGGTTTCTGAGGTCAGTAAGAAGAACAGGATGATTTTAGAGGCACTTGGATTATGCGCCTAAGGATCCGGGAGTTCAGGTAACTATCCTTGACGCATTTCCAGAAATTCCCCTGAAAATGGATTTTTCCGGATCGGGAGCAGAGCGATCCGTACATGCGGATTACATACCTTATGCCCAGTACGGGACATACCTCCTGGATCTATTTGATCGAGTTTCTGGGTCATGCAGTCGAATCAGACCTGCCTCCATCGTATCACCGATAATACGGGATGCAATAGGGTAATTCTGATCGTCGATGCCAGTATGACGCCATCAATACAATAAACTCTGTTGCAGTCTGATTCCAATTAAGATTGAAAAAGAACAAATTTGCCGGGCCTCCCGTGTATAGTTGCTGCACCCCCATTTTTTGTTTCTTAACTCATTGTCTGCTTTTTTGGGGTGCATCCCATTTGATCTCTCTTAACTATTTATAAGCTCTCTTCCTCGGCAATATAGCATATACTACAATAACATACCCTTCTTGGAGCTCGAAAAGAATCCTGTATCGCCCGACTCTTAGACGATAATGATTTTTATATCCTTTTAGCTTTTTTATATCAAGCTCAGGAGAAAATCCGGATTTAAGTTTGCTTAACTTCTCTTTTATTGTTTTAACGATGCTTGAGTTTAAAGCTTCTAACTGTTTTTGTGCTTCTTTCTCCAAAAATACCTTATAACTCATTTAACTCGATCTTTCCTTCGCCCTTTCTCTTCTCATAATCCTCTATCTCTATTATTTCATCTTCTTCTGGCTCTTCTACTCCTACCAATCTTGCGTCTATTATGCCTTCTATCTTCTCAAGCAGGAACCTTATCTCGGTTATTTCTTTACTTATTTCTTCCATTCTCTCACCTGTAATTAGTTTAGATTATTTGTATTGAACCGGGATGCACCCCTGTTAGTGGACAACCAGTTAAGGAATACCATCCGTTACCATTTAAAGTTACCCCCTTTTCAAACTCTGCTGGTGAGCGATACCCATGGATGAATGCAGCCTCTTTTTGTTGTATACGTTCTCTATGAAGCCTGAGATATTATCCAAGGCGTCTGAGAAGTTTTCGTATTCATTGAGATAGACCTCCTCATACTTTAGCGTCCGGATAAAGTTCTCAACGAAGGCGTTATCGTATGGGTTGCCATGCTAATCAGGATTCCATATGCTTTGAGGCATTCAATATAACCCTCTCGAGGCGTATTGAACTCCCTGGTCAGAGTGGTGTTTGGGAGGCACACCGGTTTGGGCCTCTTTCTCTCGCGCGAGATCCTGGGGCTGACCGGGATCACGATCACCGAGAACGGCATCCCCGGCAGCGGAGCAAGGTTCGTCAGGGGTGATTGGCCCGCCACCCTCCCGGAAACGGGATCTCAAGGGATCGCCTCCCACTCCTACCCGATCAGCTTGATAAGCCCGCGCCGGGGCTCGAGCACCTCGCCGCCCCGTTTCAGGTGGTCCAGGGTATACTCGATCTTGTCGCGGGCAAACCCCTGCTGGACCAGGACGTCGATAACATCCTCGATCCTCGCCTGGCCGCCGGACTCGCCGGAGAGGTTCCGGATCGCCTCTTTTATAGACCGGATGATGTCGCGCTGCGACTTTGTGACCCCCGTCACAACCTTGTCGATATCAAAACTCCCGCTCTCCGCATCGTATGCAACCTGCCGCAGACAGGCGTCCACGATCTTGAGGATCCGGTCAGTGTCCTCCGTATCGATGGTGTTTGAGAGACGCATCCGGGCGCTCGCCTCCGCAAGCCGCACCAGCGCCTCGAGCTGTCTGGCGGTGACCGGGACAGGCTTGTCCCCGCTGGCAAGGTTGCGCAGACGCATGTAGTATCCGATCAGCGCCTCCTTCGCCCCATCGGATAGTATTGGGAAGCACGTCCTCTTAGCATAGGCGATGTACTTGCGCAGCAGCACCGGATCGATATCCGGTGTGACCGGCGCAAGCGCCCGCCGGATATACTCGTCATCAACACCCGGCAGCGGTTCGTGCTCGTGCTGCTTGATCAGTTCGCCAACAGCGTGGGTCTTGATTATGTGCTGGGCGATCGCTGCATCCCGTTCGGCCTCCGGTTGATCCGTCATGACAAAGATCAGGTCAAACCGCGAGAGAAGCGATGGCGGCATGTTGATCTGCTCGGCGATAGGGATGAACTGGTCAAACCGGCCGAGTTTCGGGTTTGCAGCGCCAAGCAGCGCGCACCGGCATTTCAGGGTCGCTGTTATCCCGGCTTTGGCAACCGAGACGGATTGCTGCTCCATCGCCTCGTGCAGCGCGCTCCGATCCTCCTTTGCCATCTTGTCCATCTCATCGACTGCCGCGACCCCCATATCCGCAAGAACCAGCGCACCCGCCTCCAGCGTCCAGCGGCCGTCGCCGAACTCGTCCTTCACCGCCGTTGCCGTCAGCCCTGCGGACGTCGACGACTTCCCGCTTGTGTAGATCCCGCGGGGCGAGAGTTTCGCAACGTATCGCAGTATCTGGCTCTTCGCTATACCCGGATCCCCAACCAGCAGGACATGTATATCGCCGCGGAGACGGGAGCCGTCCGGCATCTCCTTTGGTATACCGCCGAAGAGCTGGAGGGCGATAGCCTCCTTCACATCGTCGGAGCCATAGATGGTCGGCGCGATCGAACGCACAATCTTCCTGTAGACCATCGGGTCGCGTGCGAGGGCCATGATCTTCGCCTCGTCCTCCTCGGTGATCGCAACCTCCTCAAACTCCTTCTCGGCGACCTCGAGGGAGTTGCCCTCCAGGTAGATGTCAAAGAGGGTGCTCTTCTGGCCGTAGTTGATCCGCTGCACCGACCGCAGGATACCGTTCACAACCACCCGGTCCCCCGGCGCGACCAGCCCGGTGAGGTCGTCGATGACGTCGATATCGAGCGTCTGGGGCTGCTCGCCCCCGCGGAGCCCCTCCGGCGACTCCTGGATCCTGAGTTTCTGGGCGTCGACAAACCGGCATCGGTTGATGACAAGATCGAGTCGCGTCTTGCGCTCGCATTTCGGGCAGAACTCAGGTTCATCAAACCGGCCGTAACCCTGCGGGATCGGATCCGTCAGGTTGTTGCAGGAACGGCACCGGAATACAGCGCTGACGATCCGGGGACGCACCTCCGTCGTCTTTCTGATGATCCCCTCGGTGCTGACGAATGTGTTGATCTGGTCGGCCCGGATGTCCCTTATGTTGGTCTTCTGCGGCAGGTTCGTGAACCGGATGTTGAGGTGGTCCGGTTCCTGGCCGTCCTTGAGTTTGAGCAGTTTGTTCTGGACGATCGCGTCCCGTATATCCCCTATAACCTTTCCCGGGCTGCGCAGGAGTTCAAAAGCGAGCCGGTTGTGAAGGATCTTGCGGTAATCGATGACTAGCGAACGCCGATGGGGGTACTCGCGCGATATCTCGGCAAGCTCCCGGCGATACTGTTTCTTTAAGAACTTCGTCCACTCACCGACGTTGTCGGTGACCTCGACGTTTATCTCCTCGGCCACACCAGACCTCCTTTCAGCGGTGCTCCGCGGCGGCAAGGACGAAACGGGCAATCAGCGCTTCCATCTGGATATCGCTGTTCGCCCCCTCTGAGAGCCGGAAATCGGCCTCGCCGATGGCATCTATAAGTTTCACCTTGAGCGCCCGGTCTATATCGCGCTGGACGAGCGCCCGATAACACTGGTTGAGAATCTCGTTTGGGGCTATGCCACGTACACGGGTCAGGTCGGAGAGGGCCTTCTCCGCCTCATCGAACCTCCCGCCGATCGAGAGATCCAGGAGTTCATCGATCTCGTCCGGTCTTGCGGTCGCGGTGATCGCGTAGATCATCTTCTCATCGATCTCGGGGCTGATGATGGCAGCGCCCTGCAGAGCGTTGATCGCCTTTCTCATATCCCCGGCGGCGACGTAGACTATGGCATCAAGCGCCCCCTCCGTGAGTGTGAGCCCCTCGGCCGCGGCAATCCTCCTGATCTCCTCTATGACCGCCTCCCGGTCAAGCGGCCTGAACCGGTATATGGCGCACCTGCTCTGGATAGGGTCGATGATCTTTGAGGAGTAGTTGCAGGAGAGGATGAACCGGCATGTGCGGGCATAGGTCTCCATCGTCCTCCTGAGAGCCGCCTGCGCATCGGTGGTGAGCGCGTCCGCCTCGTCCAGGAAGAGTATCTTGAACTGCGCATCGCCAAGCGGCGACGTCCTGGCGAACTCCTTGATCTGGGTCCTGACGACGTCGATACCGCGTTCGTCGGAGGCGTTCATCTCCCGGAAGTTCGTCTGCCAGGAGTCGCCGAAGAACTCCCTGGCAAGCGCCACGGCGGCGGTGGTCTTCCCGACCCCTGCGCTGCCTGCAAACAGGAGGTGCGGCAGGTTGCCGGTCTTAACGTAAGACTTGAGGCGCACCACGATATCATTCTGCCCGACTATATCGTCAAGCCGTCTGGGCCGGTACTTCTCTATCCAGATGGTGTGGTTGCCTTCCATTTGCATAGGTATAGGTGCCAGTCCATCGTAAAAGGTTCGGGTTCCCGGTGATCCCTTTTAGTGGGGGAAAAACAGATAATAGGTACAGACGCGTTATATCACAACCCCTTTCTCAAACGGATTGATTGCATGATGCCTGTAGAGCGTGTATTTGCGCGGGAGTTCTCCGCCGCGCGGCAGACCGCCGACGGCCGTATCCTGGTGACGCCGTCAGGTGCATGCTGCCGCCGCCTCTTCATAGTCGGTGCTCTCACCGAACGCCTTGGAAGCGGGGATCTCGTCCATGCCCGTGTAGCCGATCCAACCGGTGTCTTCCTGGTCACGGCGGACTGGCATAACCCCGACGCGCTCGATACGCTCAGATGCATCGACCCGCCCGCGTTCGTCGCAGTCACCGGCCGGCCGGTCTTCAGCGGTTCGGGAGACGGGGTCTGCGCAACGCTGGATGCTGAGGCCGTCCGCGTGGCCGACCGCGGCGCCCGCGACACCTGGGTGCTCGCAACCGCCGCCGCAACGCTTGACCGGCTCGAGGCGCTCCGGGATGGGAGGGGTGAGCCTGCCGCAATCCTGGAGATGGTAAGGGCGGCGGTTGAGACCGTCCGGGAAACCCCCTCCCCGGTCGGGATCGCCCCCCGGACTCTCCCGGAGGTCATGCTTGACGCTCTCCAGCGTATGGGCGGCGGTTCCAGGGGGATCGGGGTCGACGATGCGGTCGCGGCCGGCGTGCGTTCCGGCCTCACCGCCGGGGAGGCACGCGCCGCGCTTGAAGAGCTTCTTGCCGATGGAGAGTGCTACCAGCCCGTGGATGGCACAATAAAACTGATCTGAGACGATTAATGCGCCTACATTTCATTGAGAACGGCCCCGCCCTCCTGGTCGAGCAGGAGCAGCGCGTCCTGGTCGTCGCCGACCTCCACATGGGAATCGAGTCCGGTCTCGAACGCTGCGGAGTTCATATCACGAGCCGGAGCGACGCCCGTGCCAAACGCGTGATCGCCTGCATCGAGGAGACCAGACCCGATCTCCTGCTCCTCCTCGGCGATCTCAAGCACAACGTCCCGGTGACAACCCGGCAGGAGTACCGCGAACTTCCGCGCATACTCCAGTCGTTTCGGGAACTCGTCCCTATCGCCGTCACCCCGGGCAACCATGACGGCGGGATCGACCGGTTCCTCCAGGAGGGCGAACTCCTGCCCGCGGGAGGCGCGCTCATCGACGGCGTCGGGTATCTCCACGGCCACACCCATCCTGCCCCCTCTCTTCTCGGCCGCCTCATAATCCTTGGCCACCACCACCCGGTCGTCTCGCTCATGGACTCCGTCGGCTGCGCCGCCCGCGCTCAGCCGGCCTACCTCTACTCGGTATTTGAGGAGCCAACAGGGGAGCGCAGCCGGCTCCTGTTTGTCCCGGCCTTCAACGAGCTCGCGGGCGGGATCGATGTCGGGCTGCTGCGGGAGAGCGGGCTTGGCCCCCTCTCGCGCTGCATAGACGATAAGAACGCGGAGGTGTTCCTGGCAGATGGCACGTACGTCGGCTCCCCGGCCACGCTCTGCCCCCCAGACGCCGACGGCTGAACTCCTCGACCCGCGGGTGCGGGAGGTCGTCCGGAAGCGCGGGTTCACAGAGTTTTCTGAGGCGCAGGAGCAGTCCATACCGCGGCTTCTCGCGGGGGACAACCTGATCCTGGTGGCGCCGACGGGCACCGGGAAGACCGAGAGCGCGATGCTCCCCGTATTCGACCGGCTCCTCGAGACGCCGGGTCCCGGGTTCAAGGCCCTCTACATAACCCCGCTGCGCTCCCTGAACCGCGATATCCTGGCGCGGATGGAGTGGTGGTGCCGGGAGCTCTCGCTCACGGCCGGCGTCCGCCATGGGGACACACCGCAGAACGAACGGCGTAAACAGGCGCTGAACGCCCCTGACCTGCTCATAACCACGCCGGAGTCGCTGCAGGCGCTCTTCATGGGCAAACGCCTCCGCGAACACCTCAAGAACGTCAGGTATGTCATAATCGACGAGATCCACGACCTCGCCGAGAGCAAACGGGGGGCGCAGCTTGCGGTGGCTCTCGAACGTCTGGCCGAGTATGCCGGGGAGTTCCAGAGGATCGGCCTCTCGGCGACCGTGGGGAACCCGGACGAGATCGGCCGGTTCCTCTGCGGCGCACGGCCGTTCTCGGTCGTGGAGGTTCCGGTCGCAAGCAACCTGGATATAACCGTCCGGTTTGCCGGCGAGGACTTCGGAGACCAGGTCAGGACGGTTGAGAGGTGCCTGGACGCCCCGGGCTCCACCCTGGTCTTTGTCAACACACGCGTGACCGCGGAGGCCCTCGGCCACAGCCTCTACTCCAGGGGGGATGTCGAGGTTCACCACGGTTCGCTCTCGCGGGATGTCCGGGTGGACGCCGAGGAGCGGTTCAGGAATGGGGAGATCCGGGCGCTGATCGCGACCTCCTCGATGGAGCTTGGCATCGATATCGGGCATATCGAGCACGTCCTCCAGTTTGGCTCCCCACGGGAGGTGTCGCGCCTGGTGCAGCGGGTCGGCCGCGCCGGCCACCGTCTCGACGCGGTATCGCGCGGAACCGTTCTTGCGACCGGGTTTGACGACCTCCTGGAGTCGCTTGTTATAGCGCGCCGGGCGAAGGCTAACGAGTGCGAGAGGGTCGTCCCGCCCGCCGGCGCCGCCGATGTGCTTGCAAACCAGGTGGCGGCGATCGCGGTCGAGTACGGCGAGATCGAGATCTCCCGTCTCCGAAAGATTGTGGAGCGGTCGAGCGTCTTTGCCGGCTGCGGGTCTCTCCTGGACGATGTCTGCCGTCAGATGGCGGAGCACAGGCTGATCCGGGTCGAGGGGACCAGGGTCATCCGGACGGGGCGTGCAAGGCGCTACCTTGTCGGGAACCTCTCTATGATCCATGACGAGCGGAAGATGGAGGTCTTTGATATAGTGTCGCGCAGGACGGTCGGAACCCTGGACGAGTCGTTTGTCCTGGGCTGGATGCAGACCGGCGCGGTCTTTATCACGAAGGGCCAGCTCTGGCGGGTGCTCGATATGGAGGGCGGGAGGATCACGGTCGAACCGGCCGCGAGGGTGAGGGGGGAGGTGCCCTCCTGGGAGGGGGAGCAGATCCCGGTGCCGTTTGCGGTCGCCCGCGAGGTCGGGGCGCTGCGGCGGATGCGGGCGTTCGGCCGCTACTCGGACGTTCCGGGGGTGATCGGGTATGCGGAGCGGTTCATGGCCCGGATGGACGCAGGAAACCATCCTGTCCCATCCGATCGGCTCATCACTCTGGAGAACGCTGACGAGGGCGTGGTCTGCAACGTCTGCGGCGGCCATAAGGCGAACGAGACGCTGGCACGGGCTCTCTCGATACTTATTTCGGCCCGCTACGGGACGACCGTCGGGATCGAGGTCGGCGCGTACCGGTTCCTGCTCCGCCTGCCCGGGAACGTCCGGGCGCTTGAGGTGCAGGAGGCGATGGCGGGGATCGAGCCCGAGCACCTTGCCGGGATACTGAGACTTGCCCTGAAGCGGACGGCGCTCTTCAAGTGGAAACTTGTGCAGGTGGCCAAGAAGTTCGGCGCCATCGATGCGGACGCCGACTACGAGCGGTTCAGCATCCATCGTCTGATCGACCTCTTCGACGGGACGGTCATAGCGGCGGAGGCCTACCGGGAACTCTTCAGCAGATACATGGATGTGGAGGCGGCAGAGGAGATCCTGGCCGGCATACGTGACGGCCGGATTGCGGTCACCACAGGCCGTCTCAGCCCGATCGGGAGCGAGGGGCTCTCGTCGTCCCGGGATACTGTCCCGCCGCCGATGATCGACCAGGCGGTGATCGGGACGCTCATGCGCAGACTGGAGAAGGAGGAGGTCGTCCTCTTCTGCATGAACTGCCGTAAGTGGAAGAGCCGGACGGTCGTTGAGCGCGTCCCCGACCGGCCGCAGTGCCCCCTCTGCGGCGCTCGCCTGATCGCCGCGCTGAAGCCCTGGGACGAGGAACTCATCCCGGCGGTGACGAAGAAGAAGAAATCGGAGGAGGAGCGGGCGATCGAGGTCAGGTTCCTCCGGAACGCTAACATTGTTCTCTCGAGCGGGAAGAAAGCGGTGACCGCACTCGCGGCAAAGGGTGTCGGCCCGGAGACGGCGTCGCGGATCCTGGCAACCCTCTCTGAGGGGGATGCTTTTTACCGTGAGATCCTGAAGGCTGAGCGCAACTACGTTAAGACTCACCGGTTCTGGTAGCGCTTCCTGGCGGTCGCTGGCAGTCGGTGAGAGCGGGTGGGTCGATGAAGGGGGGTATGCTGGTGAGGTGCGGGAGACAGGTGCGGGAGAGGGATCTCCCTCGACACCTTCTCGATGAGAAACTTCGATGAAAGACCAGTCTTTGCCCCGTGCACGGCTATCCAGGGGCCAATCACCCCTCACTGCCCGCCCCCCCTCGAGGGGGCGGGAGGAGGCCGCGGCAGCGGCCGGGCGGTGGAGTGAACGCCGGCGGCATTCTTCCAGGAAAAACGCGGAGAGTTTATAGTCCAGATCGCTGATCGGGTGGGCTTTGGAGAGGCGGGGTCAGTAGCCCCGCATCTGCGCCTCCAGTTCCTGGAGGGCAGCCACCCGCTTCTCGAGGGGCGGGTGGGTGGAGAAAAGTTCCATAAGGGTGTTTCCCGAGAGGGCCGGGATGATGAAGAAGGCGTTTGCCCCCTCAATCTCCTGCTTCTTCTCGGCCGGGATGTAGTCCATCCGGCCGCTGATCTTCGTCAGCGCCGATATCAGCGCCCGGGGGTTCCCCGTCAGGACTGCACTGCCACGGTCCGCGGCAAACTCCCTGTAGCGGGAGAGGGCCCGCGTGAGAAGGGTGCTCACCAGCCAGACAACGATCGAGACCACGTAGACCAGTATCAACGCGCCCATGTTGTTGTCGCGGTCGTTGAAGAGGCTTATGAAGATCCAGTTACGCATGATCAGGAAGGCAAGCATCGATATGAAACTCGCCATCGTCAGGGTCAGCATATCCCGGTTCTTCACATGAGATATCTCGTGGGCGAGCACCGCCTCAAGCTCCTCGCGGTTGAGCGTCCGCATGATCGAGTCGGTTACCGCCACAACCGCGTTCTTCGGGCTGCGCCCGGTAGCAAACGCGTTCGGCACCGGGGACACCATAATCCCGACCTTCGGTTTGGGAAGACCCGCCCTGGCGGCAAGGCTCTCTACCATCCGGTGCAACTCCGGGTACTCGTCCTCCCCGACGATTCTCGTCCTGGTGCTCCAGAGCACCAGTTTATCTGAGAAGTAGTACTGGAGGAACGCCATAAGGGCAGCCACCAGCAGGAGGGACTCAAACGGGAACCCGAGCGCGGCAAGGATGCCAAGGAAGATCAGGTAGACTATGAGGAGAAGGAGCGACGTGAGGATCATCCTCATAGTGAGACCGAAATCGCGCGTCCACTTCATGGTAGGGTATATGTTGTGCAGTGCCGCTATTAAGACCTTCGTCGGGATCTTTCCGGGCGCTCGCGCTCCAAACCGCGATCCAGCGGTTTTTCGTGGCACACGGCGGTGCCCTTATCTCCCCCTGGCAGATATAAATGAAGGACATGAGACTGAACGAAGTGACCATCAGCAGGGCAATCCTGGAAGAGCAGCACCGGGCGCTCATCGACCTCCTTGAGGTGGACGCCGCCGTTATCGGCGGCGGGCCTTCAGGGCTCACATGCGCCGCGCTCCTCGGCGAACGGGGAATCCGGTGCGCCCTCATCGAGAAGAAACTCAGCATAGGCGGCGGGATGTGGGGCGGCGGGATGATGTTTCCAAGGATTGTCGTCCAGGAAGAGGCAAGGCGGCTGCTCGACCGGTTTGGAGTCGCCTGCCGCGAGTTTGAGGAGGGCTACTACGTTGCGAAATCGGTCGAGACGGTTGCCAAACTCACCGCGGCGGCCTGCGATGCCGGTGTAGAGTTCTTCAACCTGGTCACGGTCGAGGACGTGATGGTTCGCGGCGACGGCAGGGTTGGGGGCCTGGTCATCAACTGGACACCGGTAGATATGGCCGGACTGCACGTTGACCCGCTCACCATCGCCTGCACCTGCACCGTCGATGCAACGGGGCACGATGCAACGATCGCCCGGATGATCGAGCGTAAAGGCGGCAACATCCAGGTCAAAGGCGAGAGTTTCATGTGGGCCGAGCGTGCCGAGTCACGGATTCTGGAGCACACAAAAGAGGTCTACCCCGGCCTCTTTGTCGCCGGTATGGCGGCAAACGCCGTTGCCGGGGAGTGCCGCATGGGGCCGATCTTTGGCGGGATGCTTCTCTCCGGCGAGCGGGCCGCAGAACTCGTTGCAGAAGCGCTTGACCGGTAACTTCAAAACCATTTTCACCGTTCCGGCGGCTACAGTTATGTATGAGCGGGATTCCCGATCCGGAAGCCCTGGCCGATGCAGTCTACGGGATCTTTGAGATCTACCTCAACCGCGAACTCAGGCGCCGCGGCCCTTACCTCTTCGAACTCGTCGAGCAGGGGACCGATTTCAAAGAGGAACTCCGTGAGGTCTTCAGCCGTTTCAGAGAGGATTACCCCGAACTCGCAGATGCCCTGCTCAAACGGTTCGGGAGCATCGACGCCATATATGCTCCTCTGAGAGAGGGCGAGGGAGTTTCCCCCTCAAAGACTACAAGAACTTACTGGATAGTCCAGGACGCACCGGGTCCGCATGAGCGGGGGGTCGACGACGAGAGGGCTGGAAAATGGCTCATCTTCGTCCCTGCAGGGGAGGCGGACGAGGCGTGGCGAAAGGTTCGAAACGAGACCGTTGAGGGGAGACTCGGCATATCCGCGAAGGTCAGCACCGCCAGACCCGATCCCGACTCTCGCGACGAGCGGACGGTCATCTACGTCTACACAAAGGACTGGGCGGACGAGGCGGACGTGATGCGGGTCCGCGAAAGGCTCCGCGAACTTGGATTCAAAGAGCGGATCGGCTACAAACGCAACATCGAGACCTTCAGGGGCGAGTACAGCGAAGAAGGCCGAAAGGTCACCTACTACTCCGCCTGAAGAAGGCGATGCCCCCCCATAAAAAAAGTATACCGGAGGCGCGCGAAAGCCGCGCACCGGTCTTTACGCTTTACGCTCCCGGGACTTCGGCCTGAGCTCGTCTGAACCGCACTTGCGGCAGTGTGTCGCGCGGACTGCGTTTCGGGCATTGCATTTCATGCAGATCTTTACATTGAGAAGACGTGCTTCAGCTTCGGGAAATCTCGCCATATTAAAACACCAGCTTTATGTCATTTACCTTTATTCCCTCTTAACGGTTCTGTCGCTCTCCGGTCTCCTGCTCGATCCAGGCCCGGAACGCCTGGAGAGCGCGCGCCCGGTGTGAGACCCGGTTCTTCTCGGCAAGCGGCATCTCGGCAAGCGTCTGCCCCGCGTACTCGAATATGGGGTCATAGCCGAACCCCTCCGCCCCACGCGGGGCAACGATCGCCCCGGGGAGGGCGCCCCGGAAGATACGGATGCCGTCCTCCCGTGCAAACGCGATCGCCGTCTCGAATCTGGCGCTCCTCTCCTCGACGCCCTCCATGAGTTTCAGGATCCCCGCGTTGCCGATCGTATCCTGGACGTAGGCGGCATATGGCCCCGGGAACCCGCCGAGCGCATCGATGAATAGACCGGTGTCGTCAACTATCAGAGGCCTTGAGAGTCTCTCGTAGGCAAACTCCGCCTTCCCGCGGGCGATCTCCCCGAGATCGTTATGCCGGAACTCCGGGCACTCCAGCGCGGCATGCTCGACCTCGAGCACCCCCTCAAAGTATGCCGCAACCTCCCGAGCCTTGTTGGCGTTGCTCGTCACCACCGTGATCTTCAGAGGTAACGCCCCCGCAGCTCAATCTCGTGCTCTCGCTCAATAACCTCATCCGCGTCGGGAAAGACGCCGGAGTAGCCCTCGATGAACGCCTCGATCAGTTCCCCGGAGTTGGCGGTGGTGCTCTCAAGCGTCTGGAAGAAGACGTGGATATCAACCCCGCGGCTCTCGACCTCCGATGATGTAGAGGCAAGCCCGAAATCGATCAGTACGCACTGGCCGTCACGGACGATCATGTTGCTGGTCGTCAGGTCGCCGTGGACTATCCCTGCGGCGTGCAGCCTCCCAACCGTCTCGCCGGCGACCCGGATCGTCTCCGGTGCGGCGACATACTTCAACAGATCGCCACGAATCCGCTCCATCACGATCGTGTCAGTCGTTATATCGCGGATCACGGGCGTGGGGACACCCGCCCGCCGCGCCATCGATATCAGGCGCGCCTCCGCCCGCGTCCGTTCAGTGATCAAACGGCGATCCAATGCCGGGTGCCGGTATCGTTTGCTCAACCGGCGCTTGGCAACAGTATCCTCACCAATCTCCACGACACCTTCTGCACCCCGGGCAACCCCGCCTTCGTGCGGCCCGCCGGCAAAGATCTCGCCAGGTTCCGTCCTCCAGACGACATCCACCTCATCGGCCCTATAACCCGGCCGGATCTGCGACTCTTCGAGAGGAAGGGTGACACCGTGGTCCAGCATGATCCTGCCCGTGTAAGCAATCATCGCGCCGTTGTCGCCGAGGTAAGTCCGCTCGGGGACGGCGAACTTCGCCCCCCGCTCCTCGCACATAACCCGGAGCATCTCCTGAAGCCGGCTGTTTGCACCCACCCCGCCGACAAGGATCACCTCATCCTTCCCGGCGTGGGCAAGCGCCCGCTCCGTAACCTCGACACACATCGCAAACGCGGTCTCCTGGAGGCTGTAACATACATCCTCCAGGGGCGCGGTGCTCTCCTGGGCGGCGCTGACCAGCCCGGAGAAGGCAAGATCCATTCCCTTCACGGTGTAGGGGAGTTCGATGTAGCCGCCGCTGCGCGCCAGGCTCTCGATGGCAGGGCCTCCGGGATGCGGCAGATCGTGGTAGCGTGCAAACTTATCGAGCGCGTTTCCTAGACCAATATCCAGCGTCTCCCCAAATATCCGGTAGCGGCCATTGAGGTAACCGAGCACCTGGGTGTTTGCACCGCTCGCGTAGAGAACGATGGGATCGGAAAAACCCGTCGCCCATCTCCCGATCTCGATGTGTGCCACACAGTGGTTGACACCGATGAGCGGCACGCCCAGGGCTATCGAGAGGGCACGCGCCGCTGTCGCCACCGTCCGTAGAGACGGGCCGAGACCCGGCCCCTGTGAGAAGGCAACCGCCCGGATCCGTTCAGGGTCGGTCAGCACCCGGGATATGAGATCCTTCATCACCGAAGCGTGGTGCTGCGCAGCCTCCCGCGGATGAATTCCGCCCTTTGAGGGGACGTATGGTGACGAATGGAGGGCGGCAGGTTCCTCCCCGAAGAGAGCGGCGCTGAGGTTCCACGCCGTTCCCTCAAGCCCCAGCACCAGCCCATCGAGAGGTCGTTTATCAGACATAAAACAGGTCCTGCTCCGTTACGAGGAAAAGACCGACCGCGGCCCGTAAAACACCGCGCCCGCGGCCGTGTATGAGTATATAGGGGTGAAGGCCTACTTACGGAATTCGGTGTAGCCGCACCTGCCGCAGGCCACACGATCCTCGTGCTCGGCCATCAGGACGCCTGGACCGCATCGGGGACAGTGCCGCTTGAGCAGAACCGCCGAATTGCCCTTGACCTCGTAGCACTCGTATCTCTTCGACGCCATGCTCTTCAAGCCTCGCTCTCAGCCTTCGGTTTGCCGCGCTTGAGCAGGTACTCCCGCTCGGTTGAGACCTTCGTCTCCTCGTCGTCATAGATCCGGGCACGGCCGAGAAGTTCCATCTTCCCGAACCGGGTTCTCTCCAGGTCGAGCACGATGAGACCCTCATCCCTGTTCTGCAGTGCGGCAAGTTTCTCCTGAATGCTCTTCCGCGAGGGCGTCGGTCCGTTGAAAGTGAGAACAAACTCAAGTTCTTTCCTCTTTAAGACCTCGTTCCTCACATCACGCGTGATTTTGAACTCCATCGATATCCCTAAAATATTGTTGGCTGGTTTATTTATACTCTGGGATGGAGCGCGGGGAGAGAGAGCCGCAAACCATCACTCCCGTATGAAACGCTCCAGCATGGCCGCCGCTTCCTGCTTAGCCGCCTCATCCACAATCCGGAGGACAACCCCCTCCCCCGGCTGACCGTATAGCACGGCAACCCCGGGCGGCGCGGCAAAAACCAGCGGAATTACCGCGAGATCCTCCTCACCCTCGACAAAGATGACCACAGGCCGGTTCCGCACCGCTTCATCGATAGCCGCGACCAGGTCGTCGGTGATAGTTCCGGGAGGGTTCTTCACCGTCACCCTTCTCCCTCTGAGCAGGGGCGAACGGTTGCAGGGGCTGCGCATCGTGTAGCCGTCGATGATGGCGATATCGGGGACAACCCCCGCAGCAAGGAGGCTATGGGTCACCACATCACCGACGGCGCAGACCACCCGCCCCTCGATCAGGGGAAGGAGTTCGGCGACACTTCCATAAAGGACGCCAAACGGTTTTTTGAACAGTTCCCGGTGGGCTTCCGGAAGCCTGAGCATCAGCGGACCTTCAGAGCATAACGGCCAGGCAGGGTGATGTTCATCTTCTTTGCAATATCCGAGTGCTCCGGATCGATTATCACAACGTATCCTGCCCAGTCCTCGCTCAGATTGGAGGTGCCGCAGATCACACAGGCCTCCCCCTCAACGACGCGGTGGCACTCGCGGCAGACCCTGACCACCTTCTTACCACCCACGGCCATCTTACGCCGACCTCCTCTTCTTCTCCTCCTCGAACTCCTCATCCAGCCATGCAAGTGCGCCCAGGCCCGGCTGACGCATGGTGAGACCGATCTTGCTCTCTCTTGGCTCACGCTCGTTTAACGAGAGGGCAACAATCCTGCCCCGGACGCCGTCGCCGGCGGCGATCGAACGCTTTGAATCCTGGCAGATCAACCTGCCGTTCTTCTCATCATAGTTGATGTACTCATCGGATATCTGGCTCACGTGCAGCATCGCGTCGATCGGGCCCAGGCTGACGAAGGCGCCGAAACTTGTCGTCTCCACAACCTCGCCCTCGATCACCTCCTGAAGCGCCAGGCGGAGAACGATCGCCTCGAACCTTACATCGTAGTAGACCGCGCCGTCCCCGGGGATCAACTCTCCCTCGCCGACATCGAGAATACCCGTCACCGCAATGAATATCCCGATCTCCTTTGAGATGCTGCCTTCCAGCTGTTCCTGCAGTACGTTGAGGATAACCCTCTCCAGGTCTTCCCCAAGGCGGTGCGGCGGAACCCGCACCTTGTCCTCCAGCGTCACTTTATAGTACATGATTTTCACCTATCCCCTCATCAGTTCCAGCGTTCTTTCCTTCCGCATCGAGACGACACCGATCCCCTCACGAATAAGATCGTTGCGGAGGTTGCGATCGTTTGTAACCACGATGCATCCCTCCCGCCGGGCATACTCGATCACCCGGCCATCCACAGACTCCGCGCTGCTCCCGCTCGGCACGATCGTCGCGTGCCGGGCCATCTCAAGACCCACACGTGCGGCAGCCGCATCGCGGCCGTGCCCCCTGGCAAGCCCGGAGAGTTCACCGACCACCTCTTCGAGCGTTACCGGTTCGAAATCCCCCAGGAGCGCCATCAGCCCGTCATAGAGATCGATACCGAACTGAACCGGCATAAGGAGAGCGTTTGTGTCGAGAAGCACCTTCACTCGACCAGAACACCCATGCCGATCAACCGCCATCGCCCGCCGACCTGCCTGCTTATGGCAATCCTCGCACCAGTCTCCGCGCAGACCGCCCGCTTCAGCTGAACCTCGACCTGATTCTTTCTGGTGTTCGTGATCACGCCGACGGTGACCGCGGTGCCAACCGCGAGCATCAGCGGCTCTTTATGCTTGAGAGGCTCGATTATCTGCTCGCTGTCCGCACCGACAACCCGATCCATCAGCGTTACATCAAACTTCAGCCGCTCCCGGACGGGCGGCAGTCTCCCGACAAGCCCCGCAACCTGCCCGGCGAGAGCGTCGCTCTTCGTCAGTGCGGGATCAAGTTTGGTCGCGATGCCGAGAAGACCCCCCGGACTAGCCTCGGTCACATTGATCCTGCCGGCGTTGATCGAGGTGATCTTTGTTGTGATAGGCTCCCACTTAGTCCGGTTCTCGACCTGCAACTGCCGGCCGGGCCGGATCTCGATCTCATCACCCTCACGCAGCACCCCCCGGATGAGCGACCCGCCGATGACACCGCCTTTCACGTCCCGCCAGTTGCAGCCCGGTCTGTTGATGTCGAACGAGCGTGCAATGAGGAGCAGCGGGTCGAGATCAGGGTTGCGTTCAGGCTCCGGGATGACCTCATCCAGCGTCTGGATCAGGGCACCGATATTGACACCTTTCTGTGCAGACACCGGGATGATAGGAGCGTTCTCGGCGATAGTGCCCTTGATGAACCGCTTGATCTGCTTATAATGCTCCAGCGCCTCCGCCTGGGTCACAACATCGATCTTGTTCTGGACGATGACGATCCTGTTTATCCCGATCAACTCAAGCGCCATCAGGTGCTCCTTTGTCTGGGGCTGGGGGCAGGACTCGTTTGCAGCTATAACAAGCATCGCGCCGTCCATCAACGCCGAACCCGAGAGCATCGTCGCCATAAGCGTCTCGTGACCGGGTGCATCGACAAAAGATACCGTCCGTAACGGGACGGCTTTCCCCCCGCAGTTTGGGCATTCCGCGGAGGTGGTGTAAGCGTCGCTGCCCTTACATTTCTCACACCGGTAAAATGTTGCGTCCGCATACCCGAGGCGGATGGAGATGCCGCGCTTGATCTCCTCGCTGTGCCGGTCTGTCCAGGTGCCGGTCAGCGCGCTGACCAGAGTGGTCTTGCCGTGATCGACATGACCTACAAGCCCAATATTGACACCCGGAATGAATACATCTCGCAAAAGTTTTCGAACCTCCTTACTCATTATAGAATGACACTACTTATACATAATCGGTAGCGATTGCTCTCGTAATCCCTTGCCGCGTCTTCACACCATACATCGGCCCGCACCCCGTTTGCCGTACCGCTTTCAGCATACGAAGTGTGAATATCACCATGATTGTTAGCGAAAATTTATACCTATGAAGGGTGATAAGGGAACTGATCACACCATGTCAGGTGATACCGAACTATCACGCATAGGGATCTCGCTTCCAAAGAGCCTCCTCGATAAGTTTGATGAGATCCTGGCACTCCGGGGCTACTCTTCCCGGTCTGAGGGGATACGGGACTCGATACGGAATTACATCACTCACTACCAGTGGATATCAGACGTAAAAGGCGAGCGCCAGGGCGTCATAACCATGGTCTATGACCATGACCAGCGCGGACTGCTCCAGACGCTCATCGACATACAGCACCAGTATACCGGCAACATTCAGGCCTCACTCCACTCGCATGTAACGCACAGCAAATGTCTTGAGGTTATCCTGGTCAGGGGGGATGGAACCATACTGAAAGATATTACCGAGAAACTTATGGCACAGAAGGGTGTTGAGGCGGTGAAACTCACCACCATACCGATCGAGGGTTAGCCGCCGCCCTCGCAGCTCTGGTCGGTTCCAACCTCCCAGACCTTCTCCAGCTGCTCCTGGATCTCCCTGTGCTCCCTCATGTAGTCCTCGAGGGAGCGCTCCTTCTTCCTGGCCTCTTCCTCCGTCAGTTCTGTCCTGATAAGTTCATCCAGCAGGTAGTAAAGGCCGGTGGTATCTATTTCAGCATACTCCCGGCCATCGATCTCCTCGATCTTTACGACCTTTCCGGTCGTGCCGGTACGGGGGTACCGGACGACTGCACCAACTGCAATATCATCCGTGCTCATAACATGCTAGAATAGATCTGCCACACTATTAAGGTATTACCACGAAGGGATCATGAATGCCGATCACGATTCGCCCTGTAGAGAAGGTCTACTTTGATGGCGGCCACCGGTCACGCTCCCCGGGGGAGACGGACGCCGTTGTGAAACCCCTTATGAGCGGGATCGGGGTTACAGAGATCACGGATATAACCCCGCTCGACCGGACCGGGATCCCTGTATTTGCGGCAGTCCGGCCGGGAGCGGCGCGGGGAGCGGTTCGGGTTTACACAGGAGCAGGTAAAGAGGCGGTCCAGGCACGGGTGTCGGCGATGATGGCGGCGATCGAGCGCTGCTGCGCCGAATACCATGGTGACCACATGGATTACGCCTCTTACGAGGAGATCGGCCCTGCACGGGCGCTGCACCCCGAAGACCTCATTCTTCCACGGGAACTCGAACAGGGGGAGGTGGTCCACTGGACACCGGCCAGGGACATCCTGAACGACGAGGATCTCTACGTCCCGAGCAACGCCGTCTTTCACCCCTACGACTCGCTCGGGTTGACGACACCGCTGTTTCGGAGCGACACAAACGGGCTTGCGGCGGGAAACGTCATGGAAGAGGCCATTTTCCACGCACTCCTCGAGGTTATCGAGCGGGACGCGCTCAGCATCGCTGATGCAGGGCGAAACCCCGGCCGCCGCCTCACCATCGAGAAGGATTGCGCCGCCCGCGGCCTGCTGGAGCGGTTCGAGCAGAATGGGATCGAGATTCACCTCTGGCTGCTCGATGGGAGAACGGAGATCCCCACAGTCGCGGCCACCGCAGACGACACCGTTACACGGGATCCTGCGATGATCCTCACGGGGTCTGCCTCCCACCTCTCACCCGAGGCTGCAGCGTTCCAGGCGCTCACGGAGGTTGCAAAGAGAAGGGGGAGTATTCTCCACAGCGGACCTGGCGACATCCGGCGGGAGGCGGTAATCAGGAAGGCGGGTTATGAACGGCTGAAACGGATCAACAGGATCTGGTTTGGCAACGCTGATGCCATCGACCTCGCTGATATCCCTGATATGAGCACAGGACGGTTCGACCTGGACATCCGGCGTGTACTAGATGAGGTCGCGCCCCACACCGACAGGGTCTGCGTCTGCGACCTCACCAGAACCGCGATCCCCGTGGTGAGGGTGATCATCCCCGGTTTCGAGGTCTCCTGCATGGACCCCCGCCGGCGGCGGTCATCCCGTGGTGGGGGGTTAACCCTACCGTAATGTAACTCCCGACCGCGGCGGCGCTCAACAGAACTGGACTCTCTTTAAGATCCGCACAACCCGCTCCGTGCTCCGGTGCACCGGCTTTTCTGCCGGCTCAAACCGTCTCCCCGCGAGAGCCTGGAATATAGCGCCTACGGCCTTCCCGGCCGAGGGGCCGTAGCCTCCTTCCAGCGTCAGCGCCAGGGGGAGGTCCGTCCCGTCTATCAGCATCCCGGCAAGCACACCGTAGTCGTCGGGTTCAAGTTTCATCCCGCCGTGCCCATCATCGGCGAGAGCGTCCTGCCCGGCCGAGACTATCAGAAGATCCGGGCGGAACCGAACGATAGCAGGGATGAACACCTCCTCGAATACCAGGGCGTAGTCGGCGAGGGTCGAGCCTGCCGCAAGCGGTGCATTCAGGTTGTAGCCCCGGCCGGCGCCGGTGCCGATCTCGTCCACCCAGCCCGTCCAGGGGAAACTGTTCTCCTGGTGCACCGAGCAGAAGAGCACCCTGTCGCTCCCGTAAAAGATCGTCTGGGTGCCGTTGCCGTGGTGAAGGTCCCAGTCCAGGATCGCCACCCGGTCGAGGGACAGGAGCGCTTTTGCCGCCGCAACCGCGGCGTTGTTGAATATGCAGAACCCCATTGCGCGGTCGGGCTCGGCATGATGCCCCGGCGGGCGGACAAGAGCAAAACAGTGCTCCCCATCAAGCGCCCGCTCCGCCGCTGCAATGGTGGACCCGGCAGCGTGGGCCGCTGCCTCAAAAGAGTGGCAGGTGACATAGGTGTTTGCGTCTAGAAAACAGGCGCCCGTCGCCATCTCCCGCACCCAGCGGATGTAATGCGGGTCGTGGACGCGCTCGAGATCGGCCTCGCAGGCGGGGATGGGGGGGCGCCAGCGTGCGCTCGGGGGTATGCAGTCGAGGGCCGCCCGCAACCGGGCGGCCGACTCGGGGTGGGCCTCCATATCGTGCCGCGTGAATATGTCACCGTATATTATCGAGTAGCGCATTCCTGTCAGTTGATGGTGCGCCCCTGCTGGATATCCTCTTCAGTCACATCGAAGGTCTGGCCGGTGCCGGCGATCCGGTAGGGCCCGGTTGCTCTAACCTCGCCCGACCATCCGGAGGTGGCGTATGGAACGACAAACAGACCGTTCTCGCTCTCCTGCCGGTATACAAACTCCCGGCCGGTGTTTGTGGCTATCGGGACCTCGATGACCCCCTCACCCCTTATTGCGGCTCCGGGAACATACTCAAATATCTTGACCGCCTTGAGGTCAGGGCCGGCCTCGCCCACGTTGCCGTAGATGTTCTGGGGGGTCTCGTGGACAAGCCGGTAATGTTTGAGCGCCGGCACCCGCTCAAGCGGATGCAGGACCGAGTCAGCCTGGTACTCGTAGTACAGGTTCAGGACGGTGGCGTGAGACCCCGCCGGTGCATTCTGGTTATAGGCTGCTGCTGCTGCGGCCGCCGCGGTGGCGTTCATCTCCTGTGCTCTGGTTACGACCGGGTATGAGGCATTTGCCATCCCCGGATCGACATACTCGACGTATAGCACCGATCCCGTTGTCGGTTCGGTCATGGAGCCATCGAAGTTGTGGAGACGGGAGACCATCGTCATGTAGTAGTCCTGGTTGTAGAACTGCATCGCCTGGTAGCCCGCCGATCCCGAACCCATGGGAACGAAGAATACCGGCTGGAACCGCAGTCCTCCAGTGTCGTTCGGATCAGCCCAGGTTGCCGGGGCGTGGAACTTGCCCATGACGACCTGGTAGTCGGTCACCACGTATCGTGTACCGATGTTGTCCAGGATGCGGTTTGCGGCTTCCTCGGATGTCGAGACGAGATAGACCGCCGAGCCGTTCGGCCCTGCAACGCCGTGCTGGAAGGGGTTGTTGTTCGGGATCCGTTTCGAGATAAACGTGATCCAGTGGCCGTAGTCCCACCAGGACATGACGCCGTATGACTCTTCGGGGTAGGTGAAGGTCTCCGGATCGTAGATCGCGTAGTAATCGACGCCGGGATCTGGTGTGTTCTCTCCCATCCACTCCAGGGCCTCCATCCACTGCGAGTCCATACCACTGTATTTCGCGCTGTTTGCGAGATCCAGGTTCCCCTGGAATGACGTCCCGGCAAAGAGGAGGGTGAGAGCAGCAACCAGAACAAACCCGCCGACTTTGAGGTAATCAGGCTGATCACGCTTCCTGGATTTCGCTTTAGGAGCATCAGCGGCCCTTGCCCCTTTCTTGCTCTTCTTCTTTGGAGGCTCTTCCCGTTTTTCGGCTCTTCCCGCCGCGGGGCGCGCGCTGTCTGCACTTCCTTTCCGGAGGAGGAGGGCAACCTCTTTCCAGGTTGCGCCCAGGACCGCGCCTGCAAACACCGCCGAGAGGAGAGCGATGTTTACGGCAAGGTAGTACTCGTAGCGGACATGCGCGGCGGTCGACCCCAGGATGATCGCTGTCCAGACCAGGACGAATATGTGAGCGGGGTTCACCTCCTTGCGGTTCTGCCAGATCAGGGTGGCTGCTCCGCCGGCAGCAAGCAGCAGCCCCCAGTGGAAGGTCGCCCAGGCGGCGTCAAACGACCATGCCCGCGCCTCCTGGACGGTTGTGGTTACGGGCTGCTCGCCGAAGAAGGAGATGAGGCTTGAGATGAGGAGGTTGTAGAGCTCAGGCAGGGCGACATAGAGCACAGCGGTGACGACGGCTGCAATGGCGAGGAGCGCGAGAGGGAAATAATATTTAGGCCGCTCTTTCAGGAAGACCGAGAGCCCATAGAGTGCTGCTGTTCCCGCGATCAGGGCAGCGCTGGTTATGACGTGTCCGATGGTGTAGCGCGAGAGGTCAAGCCCCGGATGCGGGAACCCGAACGCCACGGTTCCAATGATAACCACTATGAAGACGACGGCGTTTACAAAGACCAGGTAGTTGCTCGACCTATCCTGGAAGTAGTCCAGTATGAACTGGACAAGCGTGAACACTGCGACGATGAGCGCAAAGAGGATCATCGTCGGCATGGTAAAGTAGCCAAGGAGGTAGGCTACCCCGGCGATGATCGCTGTTATAGCAGGGATCTTGAGGCCCTGAAGGTTCGCCCGCGAGATTGTGGCCCCCCGCGCCGCAAGCAGCGCCGTCACGTAGGCGAGAACAAAGATCGTCGAGAAGAGCGTCTCTGCGATGTGGTGATCGACAAAGCCAAAGAGGGAGCGGTAGGCGTAGTTGCTGCCGATGACCGCAATAAGACCGGCAGCGATGAGCCCTGTCTTCCAGTCAGCAATCTTTCGCGCCAGCAGGTAGACGACCGGCACCATGACCACGGCCATCAGCGGCGGGACCCAGGACGCCACCAGCATGATCTCAGGCCGTGTCGTTGCCCCGGCAAGGAGACAGAACACGGATATGATCTCGATGAAGAGAGGCCCCCAGTAGATCATGTCCCCGGTCGGGTAAAGCGTCATCGCGTCAAACCAGGCGTAGGCAGGGAAGTTTGCCACCGTCTGCTCAACCTGGCGGAGATTGTACCAGGGATCGTTTCCCAGCAGGTTTACACCCTCGTCGGTCACCAGTCCCTCTGCGGGGATTCCCCGCGTCCAGAGCGTGAGCAGCGCGAGGATGACGATGAGACCGATGATGATATACGGTTGGTATTTCTTGATATCCATCTGAGCCATCGGGCACTCCCTTTAGGAATCAGTTTCCATTCGAACCAATATAATCTTGGTGTATCGATGGTGGATGGGGGAGGGTGCAGTTTCAGGTCTTTCCCGTCAGCCGGGTAAAGATCCTCTCGAAAGCCTCTGCTTTCTTCTTCCAGGCGTGCTCCTCGATCGGGATTGTGCAGCACCGCGGGTTCATGACGGCCTCATCCACCCCCTCAAGGAACTCCTGCCCGTCCCTGTAGACGGTGATATGGTCCCCGCCCATCCTGAGCATATCGGGGATGGGGGTCGAGAGGATCGGCTTCCCGCACGCCGAGTACTCGAAGTACTTGTTTGGCAGGGCGATATCCACCCATTGAGGGGGCGAGAGCGGGATGAGGCAGAGGTCCATCGGCGCGATGCAGCGGGGGAGGTCATTGTAGTCGACGGTGCCTGTGAAATGCACCTTCCCCGAAACCCCGAGCCTGGCAGCAAGCGCCTGCAGTTCGTCCATGTAACCGGTGAAGAGCGAACCGCCGACTATCAGGAGCTCGGCGTTCGGGTGCCGCTTGAGAACCTCCGGAAAGAGCCGGATCACCTCATCGAGAGCATACCAGTGTTCGATTGCCCCGGCAAACCCGAGCACGAAGGCATCGGGCGCGATTCCGAGTGCGGATCGCATTGCACTCCCATCCATGGGGTGGAAGATATCCGTGTTGACACCGTTTGTGATCAACTCCGCCTCGTAGCCGTAACTCCTGAGTTTCTCGACGAGACCCGGGGAGACAGTCGTGATCAGATCGCTATGGTCCAGGTTGTAGCGGGTTATGGCAAGGACACCCTCACGGAGCACCCATTTTATAGCGGGATTTTTGTAGTAGGCAGCGGCCGAGTCCGGGAACCAGTCCTTGAGGTCGAAGACCACCGGGACGCCGTACCTCTCAGCTGCCCTGACCATGGCCGTCCCGGCCAGGACGTGCGCCCCGACGGCGACATCGATCTCGTGGTCGCGGATGATGCTGCTGATGACCCTGTAGTGGCAGGGTGCGTTCAAGGTGTAGTGAAGGATGGGGTTTTTGATCGGGAGCCACGTCGCCTCGTGGACATGGAGAAGGGTCTCGCGCTCCTTTCCTCTGCTGACGTGGAAGTGAGGCACATGGACCTCGTGCCGCTTCGCCAGCTCCTCAAATATGTTGTGGTGCCTTGATGGTATCGGGTGGTGGATGTAATCCTGGGTGGATACGAGCAGGATCCTCATTTGTATCATTGGCCTTGTTTCAGGGCCTGGAATCCCCCAACCGCATCACATATGTATGCCCGTTCTTCATCCGTCACCGATGGGTGAACCGGCAGGCTCACGACCGATGCCGCAAGGTCCTCCGATACCGGGCAGGACGCGGTCTTCCCCGCACCCTCGTAGACAGGCTGCCGGTGGAGCGGGATGGGGTAATGGACGGCCGTCCCGACCCCACGTTCCGCAAGGGCGCTTATGAACGCCTCCCGCGCAAGCGGGTAGCCGGCCGGGAGTTTAACAACGTACTGGTGGTAGACGTGCCGGACTCCCGGCGCAACGTGCGGCGTCACGAGCCCCGTCCCCGCCAGGTGGCGGTCAAGGTAGCGGGCGTTCTCGATCCGGCGTTCGTTGAACGCCTCAAGCCGCTCGACCTGCACCATCCCGATCGCGGCGGCGATGTTGGTCATCCTGTAGTTGTAGCCGATGACGGTGTGGAGATACTTCCGGCTCTGGCCGTGATCTATGAAGAGTCTGACCCGTTCGGCGATGCGCTCGTCATCGGTCGTGACCATACCGCCCTCCCCGGTGGTCATGTTCTTCGTCGGGTAAAACGAGAAGCACCCTATATCGGCCAGGCTGCCGGTCCGTCTCCCGTGATACTCCGCGCCGTGCGCCTGGGCGGCGTCCTCGATCAGCATAAGACCATAATCATCGCAGAGCGCACGGACGGCATCGAGATCAAAAGGCTGCCCGAAGAGGTGGACGCCTATCACCGCCCGGGTATCCGGGCTGATGAGAGCCTCGACCGAAGCAGGGTCGATGTTGAACGTCCGCGGATCGACATCCGCAAAGAGCGGTGTTGCCCCGCACATAGAGACGCTCGATGCCGTCGCAAAGAACGTGAACGCCGGGACTATCACCGAGTCTCCCGGACGGATGCCGGCGGCGAGGAGTGCAGCATGCAGCGCAGCGGTGCCCGAGTTGACGCCGATCGCGTGGGCGGCACCGCAGTAGTCCGCAAAACGGGACTCAAACTCCGCGACGACCGAACCGCGGGCAAGCATCCCTGACCGCATCACTTCGGCGACGGCAGATATCTCCTCCTCCCCGACCACCGGCCGGGCAACGGGGATCATCACCGGCACCGCCTCGCTTCAGCAGGGAGCGCACGGAACCGTGCCGGTGCCCCCACCGCAAGCATCTCCGGCGGCACATCCCTTGTCACAACCGCTCCAGCAGCGACAAACGCACCCTCACCAACCCTGACCCCTGGCAGGATCGTCGCATTTGCACCGATGACGGCATCGTCCCCTAAAACCGGGCCGCGGAGAGACTCACGCGGCCCCGGCGGGTAGCGGTCGTTTGTCAGGACGGCGTTTGGGCCTATAAAAACCCGGTCGCCGATCCGGGCGCCGGTCGGGACGTAGACCAGGCTCTGGATGCGGACGTCGTCGCCGATGGTGCAGTCGCCCTCTACCACCGCCGCCGTCCCGACCGCCACGCGGTCGCCGATGACGGTCTTTTCACGGATCAGCACGTTATGGCCGGTCTGGAAAGCATCACCTATCCTCACATCGCAGTAGATGATGGTCCCCGACCGGAGGATCGCGTTCTTCCCTATGGCTGCACCGGGATAGTCCTCAGAGCCCATCCGGTCACGGGATGGAAACCCGATGGTCACCGGCTCAAATATCGTCGCCCCATCGCCGAGGGCGTTGCGTCCATACTCTATCATTCAACGGTCACGCTCTTTGCCAGGTTCCGCGGTTTGTCGACGTCCCGATCCAGGGCGCAGGCGGTGTGGTAGGCAAGCAACTGCAGGACGACCGACGCAGTCAGCACCTGAACCAGAAGATGTGTGTTCGGGATGGGGATGAAGATGTCCACGATCTCGGGGAGCTCAGTATCTCCGGCAACCCCGATGGCGATGATCGGCGCTCTCCTCGCCTTCATCTCCTTTATGTTCGAGACCATCACCCCGTATGTCGGGCCGGGGGTGCAGATCGCAACCACCGGCGTCTCCGGGGTGAGCAGGGCAAACGGCCCGTGCTTCAACTCTCCGGCAGCGTAACCCTCGGCATGAACGTAGGAGATCTCCTTCATCTTGAGGGCGCCCTCCAGCGCCACCGCGTAGAACGGCCCTCTACCCACGAAGAAGACGTGTTCAGCCCTCGAACATAGATCGACCGCATCCTGTATATCCTGGATCAGGACCTCCCCGATCGCGAGGTGCGCATGCGAGAGGGCGTCGTCAAACTCGCCGCCGCAGCGGATGTTGAGGATCTGCATCAACGCTGCGAGCTGCGCCATGTAGGACTTGGTTGCAGCGACACCGATCTCGGGGCCGGCCCGCATGAGCATGGTCTCGTCCGCGATCCTGGTGACTGTGCTTCCCTGCATGTTGGTTATGGCAAGCGTCGGGCAGTTGCGGGCTTTCGCCATCTTCAGGGCGGCGATCGTGTCCGCCGTCTCTCCGGACTGCGAGACCGCGATCACAAGCCCGTGGAGGGGCGGGGTGAAGTACTTGAACTCCGAACCCATCTCGACGCGCACCGGTATGCCGCAGAGCGATTCAGCCAGGTACCTGAAGGCCAGGGCGGTATGATAGGATGTCCCGCATGCAACCAGCGTGATCTCATCGGCCTCCATCACCAACTTTCGCACACGCTCGTCGACACCTGCCCTGAGGGTCTCGTAGAACGATTGGGGCTGCTCGTAGATCTCTTTCAGCATGTAGTGGGGGAAACCGCCCTTCCGTGTATCCTCAAGACACCAGTTGATCAGTTCAACCGGGCGCTCAACCTTCCGGCCGCCGCTATAGATTGTGCAGCGGCAGGGGGTGAGATCGGCAACATCACCGTCCTCAAGGAAGATCACGCGTTCCGTGTACTCAAGAAGCGGTGTCATGTCCGAAGCGGCAAAGACCTCGTCATCACCGATGCCCAGGACAAGCGGGCTTGCGTCGCGAGCGGCGACGATCCTCTGGCTGTCGCAGGCGATCACAAGTATTGCATACGAGCCCCGGAGCAGTGGAAGAACCGCGTTGACCGCTGCCAGGAGATCACCGTCATACCGCTCCTCGATGAGGTGGGCGATCACCTCGGTATCGGTCTCGGACCTGAAGGTATGCCCCCTCTCCTGGAGATTCCGCTTCAGTTCAGCGTAGTTCTCGATCACGCCGTTGTGCACAACGGCGATCCTCCCGCCACAGTCCACGTGAGGGTGAGCGTTGATCTCGTTTGGTTCACCATGCGTCGCCCACCGGGTATGCCCTATACCGGTGCACCCCGCGAGATCGACCGGCACCACCCCGCTGTCCGGGATGCGGCCGGCCTTCTTGTAGACCTCGATCGCGCTACCGACCGTTGCAATCCCGAAGGAGTCGTAGCCCCGGTACTCAAGCCTCTTCAATCCCCGCACCAGGATAGGGGTTGCCGCCCGCCTCCCGGTGTAGCCGACGATCCCGCACATCTACATCACCCTTGTGCCGTCCTCGATCCTGCCCGCCAGCATCCGCCCCTTGACTATGCTGACATTGTTACCGACGATGCAGTTCTTAAACGTTGTGAATGGTGCAGCCCTTACCCCCTCCCCGAGAACCGCGCCGAACTCCTCTTTCTGGACACGGCCCCCCACCTCGATCAGGCTTGCAGAGGGAGTGGTTGTGATATGGTCGGCGAGGATGCAGCCCTGCCCTAAGACCGCCGAGACTATCCGTGAGTGCGACCCGACCGTGACATCACTCATGATGAGCGAGTCAGCAACGTAGGTGAAGGGCTCGAGCACCACCCGATCGCCTATGCTCGTGTCCGGCATTATAACGGTGTTCGGGCCTATGTTGCAGTTGCTCCCTATATTTACGGGGCCGTAGATCACGGTGTTTGGACCCACGGTGGTTCCTTTGCCGATCTGCACGACCCCCCGGCGGACGACGGATGCATCAACCGTCCCGGCGATCCCGGGCTGGATCCCCCGGAGCATCCGGGTGTTCAGTTTCAGGAGGTCCCACGGGTATATGGCGTCCTGCCACTCGTCTGCCGGGATTGCGCGAATCTGCCGGCCATCTGCTATCATGGCACCTACAGCGTCGGGGATCTCGTTTGTGTGGAGGTAGGAGAAGATCTCCGGTGTAAATGAGTAGACCCCGGTCGATACCGTGAACGTCGGGGCGTCTTCGGGCTTCTCAACTATCTCGCGGACGATGCCGCTGCGGATCACCACAACACCGAAGTTGGAGGGGTTGGGGTGCTCTGCCACCAGCATGGCGTTGCGCACGCCCTTGATCCGGGCGATCGACCCGGCATTGATGTAGTTGTCGCCAGGGAGAACCAGGAAGTCGCCCCTGATCTCCGGCTCGGCCGCCCTGAGAGCGTCCCCCGTCCCGAGCTGGCGTTCCTGTACGACGACCTGGAGCGGCGCGTCGAGGCTGTTGAGGTGCTGGATGACCTCCTCCTTGCGGTATCCCACAACCACAACGATCTCGCGGATCCCGTTCTCCAGCAGTGCATCGATGACGTAATCGATGATCGGCCGGTTTGCGACCGGGATTAGAGCCTTTGGCTTGCTCCGGGTGAGAGGACGCAGACGGCTCCCCTCTCCCGCTGCTAAAATTACTGCCTGCATAATATCACCTGATGACCGAGTTCTCCTGGATGCACCCGTCCACAAAGGAGTGGGGGGAGACCCGCGTGCCGCTCCCGATGGATGTCCCGACGTTGACCGAACAGTTTATGCCGAAGAGCACATCATCGCCTATGATGGCGCCAAACTTCCTCCGGCCGGTGCTCTTCCCGCAGACCTTCACCGCTCCGTTGTCATGCCGGAGGTTTGCAACCTTGGTGCCCGCCCCGAAGTTGCACCCGCTTCCTATGATGCTGTCGCCTATGTAGTTGAAATGGGGAACCTTTGTCGCCGACATTATGATGGAGTTCTTGATCTCGGTCGCGTGGCCTATGTGGCAGCCATCACCGATGGCGGTTGAACCCCGGATGTAGGCGTGGGGGCCGATAACGCAGTTCTCACCGATGATGCACGAGCCCTCGATATATGTCCCCGCCCGGATGACCGTCCCCCTCCCTATGCTGACGGTCTCCGGGACGCTGCACCCGGGCTCGATCACACCATGCTTTTCGTGGTGCATCGAGGAGAGGATCTCTGCGTTTGCGTCAAGGAGGTCCCATGGGTGTCCGAGATCGAGCCAGTAGTCAAGGAGGTATCCCCGGAGCCTTCCCTCCTCTATGTAGGATGCGAGGGCGTCGGTCAGCTCGAACTCCCCGCGCTCAGAGACCCCGACTCCTGAAAGAAGGTCGAATATATCGGGATCGAAGATGTAGGCGCCAGCGTTGATCAGGTTGCTCTTCGGTTCTTCCGACTTCTCTTCAAGACCGGTGATTTGGTCAGCCTCGACCGTCACCACGCCGTAGTCCTGCGGGTGGTCGGTCTCATGAATCCCCATGCACGGGGCTTCCATCCGGCAGAGGCTCCTTATATCATCCGATCTCAGAATCATATCGCCGTTTAAGAGGAGGAAGCGATCGTTCACCATCCCCGATGCCGCCCGGAGGGCATCAGCGGTGCCCAACTGTCTGCGCTGGGTCACGTATGTGATCTTCACGCCAAGACCGCTCCCGTCACCGAAGTGGTTGCGGATCTCACGCTCACAGTAGCCGACGACCAGGATGAACCCGGTGATCCCGGCGTCACGGGCGGCGGTGATCAGGTGCTCGATCATCGGGCGGTTGGCGATCGGAAGCATCACTTTCGGGCGCCGGGCGGTAAGGGGGCGCATCCGTTTCCCCTCGCCAGCTGCAAGTACAACACACTGCATGTAGCATCTACTCCAGACTGCGTCTCGCCCGCTTGAGGGCGGCCGACGCTGCTTCAAGCATCTCTTCTGCCTTTTCCGGTGTTCTCCCCTCGGCGGTGATCCTGATCTTGGGTTCGGTGCCGCTTGCCCGGACCAGGTACCAGCCGTCCTCGTCCTCAAACCGGATGCCGTGCGCTGGTTCCTCCGCGCCCATCGCCGCCATGACCTGACGGGGGTCTGGAACCGGGCATGACCTGCGGAGCAGGGTGTAGCGGGGCATCTGATCGAGTTCTTCGGCGATCGAGCATTCAGATGCGATCTCGCAGAGCAGGGCGGCGGCGTAGACACCGTCCGGGCAGAGTGAGTGCCCGGGAAATATCCAGCTCCCGGAGGGCTCGCCGCCGAAATCGCCCCAGGATATGAGTTCTTCGGAGACGAAACTGTCGCCGACAGGTGTGCGGCGGACATCTGCAATCTCCTCGATGGCCATCGAGGCGTCGACGGTTGTGACCACCCGTTTACAGTCGAGATACTTCACAAACAGCATGAGAAGGCGGTCGCCGTCTATGTAGCGGCCCCGCTCATCAAACGCCATCATCCTGTCGGCATCGCCGTCATGGACGACGGCGCAGGCGGCACCGCGCCTCCGGACGATCTCACCGATGTAGGGGAGATTTGACTCAAGCGGCTCAGACGGTCGTGCAAACTTCCCTGCAACGTTGCAGTTCAGGCCGGTGAGCGCAACCCCTGCTTCTGCAAGAAGATCGGGGGTTGTGACGCTCCCGGCACCGTTGCCGCAGTCGAGCACGGCCCTTATGGGATGAGAGAGGCTGACCTTATCCAGGATCGCCTCCCTGTGCACGTCAATCGCATCGATCGGGAGGAGGCGACCCATCTCATCCCACCCCTTCCAGTGTGTTCCGTTGAGCGCCTCTTCAAGCGCGGCCTGCTGCCGGACGGTAAACGAGGAGCCATCCGGGTTGAGGAGTTTGACGCCGTTGTAGGGCTCGGGGTTGTGTGACGCGGTGATCATGCATCCCGCATCGGCGCTCCCTGTCGCGTACGCGACCGTCGGTGTGGGCGCAATCCCGCAGGAGTAGACCGTTGCACCGGTCGCAAGCATCCCGGATACTACACTGTGCTCAAGCAACTCGCTGGTGGTGCGGGTGTCACGACCGAGGGCGATCTCAGATGCCCCTGCAGCGGCGGCAGATCCGATACGGAACGCAAGATCAACGAGATCGGGGCCGAACTCCTGCCGAATGCCGGAAGAGCCAAAAAGCATACTCTCTATAGCCCCTTTGTGCCTGAAAAATGTATTCATCTCCCGTAGGGGCACCAATGTTCGAGGTTGAGAAGCCCGCTGATCCCGGCAGAGGATGGGCCAATGAAGATCATCCGCTTCCTCCCCCTGTAGCCGTCGATGCAGGCAACCCCGGCATCGGTTGCCATGCCATCCCCTGCGACCAGGATGAGATCGGCCTCTTCGGGAGAGTCTGCAACCTGCGCTTCAAGCGCCCGCGCGAGCAGAGGCATCGGCCCGAGAAGGTAGACCCGTTTCCCGGCGACCTCGCGGGAGAGGGCTTCAAGGCATGGGCCGTGACACTCCTTCGTGCAGGGCTGCAATCTCCGTGTCAGGCAGAGGAATGCCGAGACGGCGTTGATGATCGCGCCTGCCGCCGCCCGCTGTTTCGTGGTCGCAAACGGCGCACCGAACATAAAGGAGATCCGGGTCCTGGCCCGGGTCGGTTCGTTCGTGACGAACTGCCCGCGCCGGCCGCCAAACTGAGCCTCCATACAGACCCCTTTTGGGTATTGACAGCGGTCTGCGTCGTAGTTTACGCCAAGCGTTACAATACCATCCTCGCAGCCGCTGCCAGCGAGGATCTTCTCCAGTCTCTCGACTGCATCATGCCAGAAACTCATACTTCATCCTCCGCATCCCAGAGCAGCGCTCTCAGGGGAGATCCATCCGCACCCCTGAGCCGCAGTGGCAGTGCTGCCATAAAATAATCCCCTTCTGCCACACCAGAGAGGTCGAGCAGTTCGAGGATGACAGCACCGTTTCCGAGCAATCGGCGGTGGACGGAACCGTCACCGCTGAACCCCTCTATCGAGGGGGCGTCCGTCCCGATACAGGTGATCCCGGCAGCGATGATCAGGTCTGCCGCCTCCATGGAGAGAGATGGGTAGCCGGGATCGAACTCCCGCAGCCCCGAGAACCAGGTCTTTAAGAGGAGAGTCCTTACCCCATCCAGGCGGCCGAGCAGGCTGCCGGGGCCGATGGCCTCTCCGGCATCGCTGCAGTCCAGAACCCTCGCCGGCCCAACCAGCACCCCCGGCGGGATCTCATCCACCGTCTGGCCTCCCTCGATGTAATGCGAGGGGGCGTCGATGTGCGTCCCGGTGTGGCTGCCGAGGGTCATCTCGGTCACACGGTACTGCCCGTTATCGATCTCGCGGAACCGCGGCCGGACGTCTCCCGGGTAGACGACGGCATCCCGCGATAGAACCCGGGTGATGTCGTGGACGGTCACGAGGAGTAACCTCCCTGCCATCCAAACTGCCCGATCAACGGCACAAAACAGACCCCGCCAAGGGGGATCGTCTCGATCCCGCCCCCGCGTTTGACAAGTTTGATCAGTTCCTGGTAGTCGCGCGACCCGACCGGGGCAACCAGTCGGCCGCCTTCAGCCATCTGATCGATAAGTGGTTTGGGGATCTCAGGCGCTGCCGCCGTGACCATGATGGCGTCATACGGCGCCGCAGGAGGGTAGCCTTTCGTGCCGTCGCCGACTACCACCTCGACACCGGTGACCCCGGCGCGGGCCAGGTTCTGGCGTGCCTTCTCGGCGACGCGGGAGAGGCGTTCTATGGAGATGACGCTGCCGGCAAGTTCTGCAAGTATTGCCGCCTGGTAACCGCTGCCTGTCCCGATCTCAAGGACGCGGTCTCCTGACGAGAGTTCAAGTTGCTCCGTCATGACGGCGACTATGTAGGGCTGAGAGATCGTCTGCCCCTCGCCGATGGGGAGTGGGCGGTCGTCGTAGGCCGCGTGCCTCAACTCTTCCGGCACAAAGAGGTGACGGGGGATCTTCCTCATTGCGGCAAGCACCCTCGGGTCGCTGACCCCGCGCGCCCGGATCTGGAACTCCACCATCGCCTCTCGTGCTCCCGCAAAGGGGTCTATCTCCGTCATCTCACACCTCATCGGTTAGAAGCCCGATTCGGCTTTGTCGATTGCGGCATCGATCTGGGCCTGCAGGACGGCAGGGAGACCGCTGATCTTCACGTCCAGGAACCCCCGTATGATGGTTGCCGTGGCCTCCTCCTCTGAGAGGCCGCGTGCCATCAGGTACTCGATCTCGTGGCGGGCAATCTTTCCCACCGCGGCCTCGTGCGAGAGTTCGGTGCCCGTGATCGTCCCCTCGATCTCGGGGATGGCATGGATGATGCCGTCCTTCAGGATCAGGCCCCTGCACTCTATGTGGCCGCGGGTGTTGTCCTTCGCGCCAAGGATATGCCCGCGGGAGATGATGGTGCCGCCGGTGGTGATCGCCCGGGTGACGAGTTCGGCGCTTGTATGTTCGGCGCCGAGGATCGCGCGGGAGCCGAGATCCAGGGTTGAGCCCGGTGTCGCAACCACGATGCTCGAGAACCGGGCCACAGCGTTATCTCCGACCAGGCTGGCCGTGGGGTACATGCTGACCTTCCTGACCGGCTGCATGCAGACGTAGTTTGAGAGGAACAACCCTCCCTCCTCGACTATTGTGGCGCTCCTCGGGAAGACGGCGATCCCCCGGTTCCAGTTGTGGATCATGGTGGATGTCACCTTTGCGCCTTTGCCGACGTAGATCTCGGTCACACCGATATGCGCTCCATGCTCTTTCTGCCAGGAACTCGCGCAACCGGAGATGATGTGGATCTCGGAGTCCTCCTGCGCTATAAATATGTTGTGGACGTGCTGCACCGGGCCCTCCCGGAGGAAGAGGCATGCCTGGAGAGGCATCTCGATCTTTGTGCCGGGATGGGCGATGACAACGAGACCCTGGGGGTTCTCCTGGTCTGCCACGTAGCGGGTGTATTTATCCTTGTCTCTCGGGACGGCCTTCCAGTAGTAGTCCTTTACCCAGTCATACTTCTCGAGAGCGGCCTTGATGGGGAGCATCTCGACACCCTCTGCCATGCATGTGGTCTGGACAACGTTCTGGTCGATCTGGAAGAAACTCCCGCAGCGATTCCGCATCTCCACTTCGAGACCGGTAAGGGCAAGACGCTCCCGGTCCTTCTCTGAGAGGTGTTCCATGTCAGTTATGATATCTGTTTGCAACGCAGACACTCTCCGTATCCTTTCTCTTTGACAAGGCGCAGGATCTCGCGGGGGTTTCCGTGGCACCTGATCTGGCCTTCGATTATCACATGACCCTGGTCGGCATCGACGTAATCGAGTATGTAGCCGGTGTGGGTGATTATCAGGCCGCTCCGGCGCCGGTTGACGATACGGACATCCTTCTCAAGCAGGGTGGCGATCTCCCTGCCCATCAGGTTCATGTTCTCCAGGTCAACACCGCTCTCGGGTTCGTCCAGCATCAGGAAATCAGGCTGCTGGACCTTCAGCTGGAGGACCTCGCTCCGCTTGATCTCGCCGCCGGAGAAGCCGACGTTGATGTCCCGGTTGAGGAACTGCCCCATATTGACCGACCGGGCCAGTGCCTCGATTTCGTCCTCTTTCAGCCCGGATATGGCAGTAAGCAGTTTCCCGAGTTTCAGCCCCGAGATCGCTGGCGGGTTCTGAAACATCATGCCTATACCAAGATGGGCGCGCTCATGGATCGGCATCCGGGTAATATCCTGCCCTTTAAAGATGATTGAACCGGATGTGATGGTGTAACCGCCAAACCCCATGATGGTCTTGAGCAGCGTGCTCTTCCCTGAGCCGTTTGGGCCCATCAGAACGTGGGTCTCCCCCCACCCGATATGGAGGTTGATGTCGTGGAGCACTTCGGTGCCATCAACTTCCACATGCAAATCACTGATATCCAGCATACGGCACTCCGTTTCATGTATCTGCCAGAGGATAGATAAAAACTTGCAGGACGGCTGACCCGGAGGTATAATACGGTGACAGCAGCCCCTTATCTCATATCAAGCCACGGAAAAATTTGTTTTCCAAAATTAAACCCGAATGAATAGACCAAAAAACCATACCAATAAGGATCAAGGATTAAACGGTGTTTTGGGCCATTATAGGCCAGGATTTGAAGACCCAAATTTTCACTTTCACACCGCGCGCGGCCTATCGTTAAATAAACAGATTGCATCGTTATCATGCATGGAGAGATCAGAACTCACGACGTTTGCCTGCCTCGCGGAGCGGGCCGCCCGCTACCCGACCATCGCCCGCCGCAGCCAGATTCGCAAAGAGGTGTATATTGCTGCCGACGGTGCCGTGGGCCGCCCATCGCCCGGGGCAGAGAGACGCACACAACCATTTTCCGGGTTAAATGAGTGTCACCCGCAGAGGTAGGCCCGCGCCATGATGTATGAGGCGGGCCGGTCATGAGCACCGGCGGCCAGGTCGTTGTGGAGGTCGACAACCCTCTCAGCCTCATCGAGCAGGGCGTTGTAAGCGTCTACAGCCTGGTTGTAGTCCCCGGCCAGCCTGTTGTAGTCCTGGACGAGGCGGTTGTACTCACTGATATCGCCCGCACGCAGGAGTGGCGTCATCCGGGCATTCAGGGCGTCGAGGGCATCGCGCATCGCCTCGATCTCCCGACCGCGTGCCTCAAGTTCCGTCTCGATAACCGCGGCACGGTCGCGTAATGCGGAGAGGGCGCGCTCAATCGTCTGAACCTGGTTGCAGGCGGTGTAGCTGCGTTCACCTTCTCCGACCGGGATCACCAGCGGGTCGGAGGAGAGGGTCGCGCCGCCCGAGAGCGTTGCAGGCGGGATGCCGACATAACTTATGTTTGTGGTCTCGATGTAGGCAAAAGAGGTGTTGCGGTAGCCGCAGCCTGCGCTCTTCACCCCGACAGCCATGTGGTTTTCGTCTCCAAAGTAGAGGAGCGAAACACCGTAGCCCTCCCGCGCGAGGAGCCCTGCGAGAAGGAGGCTTTTGTCGTCACAGTCTCCAGCAGCGTCCACGAAGGTCTCGATCGGAAACTTTGGTTCGGTCACCGAGGCGTCGGTCTCATAGGGGATAGACTGCACGAATACGGCGATCAGTTCGAGGTAGCGGTCGTCATCGAGCCCTCTCCGGTCACGGATCTCGCGAAGGGCGCCAAGCAGGTCCGCATAGAAGGGTTCCTGGTGGGGCTCGTTTATGAACGCCAGGTAGTAGATCGGGATCCACTCTTCTTCCGGCATATCCGTGTAGAGGTGGAGGCTCCTGTCTGCCGCTTTCGCACCGGCGTAGACCGCCGGGTCGGGGTCGATGCGGATCGTCTCCATCCCGTCCTCAAATGCGAAGGTATAGACCGGCGTCTGGTTGAGGCTCGCACCCTCCAGGGGTACGATCGCCGGCGGGACGAACACCGGGCGGAGGAAAAACCCGAGACACGCTCCGCCGATTGCGGCGGCCAGGAGAACCAGGAAGAGAATCCGCTTTATCATGGCCATCATATATGGTCGGGAAGGTCTTCTGCAAGCGAGTCGATGACCAGGTCAGGGGTGATGCCTGAGCGGCGGACGGCCTCTTCGCGGTTTCTCACAAGTATGCCCTTCATACCGCAGCCACGCGCACCACCGATACCGGTGACGATCTCATCGCCGTCTCCAGAGGGCGCGCCCCGATGCCCTGAAGCGCCCGCTGGAAGAACGCCGGCGAGGGTTTTCCTATCACTTCAGCCTCTATTCCGGCGGCATACTCGATCGCGGCCACTACCGGGCCGGCCGAAAGCATCGGTCCGTCTCCCTCCATCCAGTAACGGTCCTTCTCGAGGGCAATGAGGCCCGCCCCCTCCATCAGGAGCCTGAACGCACGGTTCAACCGCTCGCAGGTGAGAGCGCCGCCCGCGCCGCCGACCACGACCGCATCGGCACCCCCATCCACGGCCGAGATCCCGTTCTCCTCAAGGTCCGCCCGGGCATCCGGGGTGGTCAGAAGGCAGCACCGCGTCCGCCCGCTCTCCCGGAGGTCTACGGCGGCCGCAGCCGGGGCGGTGACGATCCAGGGTTCCGGGATCTCATAACCGAGGCGATGCAGACGCTGCGCAACCGAACGCCTGGAACTACGGGTTGTGCTGGAGACAGACCGGTAGGGTATCCCGCGCCGGTCGAGTTCCCGGAGCGCCCGCCCGGCACCTTCAACCGGCCGGTCACCTACGTGGAGAACGCCATCGATATCGATCAGGACTGCACCAATATTCATCTCTCTCCTCTCGATTGTCACTGAGAGTATTTACGTGGATGGCCGCGGAGGTGGAGGAGGTGCTACATGCGCGTGGTATCGAATCACCGATCTGAAATATAAACCCGCCAGGTTTTTCCAGGTCGTATGCGCGGCGAATTGCAAAAAACTACATGATGCCGGTTTGAAAACGCTCGCTTCCGGCGACCGGTCCGGTCAGGCGCCGGGGCGGTTCATTTTCACCCCGCGGGAGTCAGGTTGAATTTATGCAAAGACAGAGATCAGGATGAAATGGTTCAAGCACCTGATCGGGTGAGGTGGTCTGTGCGGGATCTCCAGAAAGGGCATCTTCACCACTCCGGCGACCTGGAGGCCCGCAGGTTCCGGGCCAATCTCATCGAGAGGTGCCGGGGCCTGGCGATCGAGGACGTCTTCAACGGCCGGGAGGTGCGGTGCTCAGGCGGGAGGTGCTACGTCATAGACTCCCGAAGCCCGATCCCCCTGGCCGTTCGAGACCGCGAACGCGCGGCGGCAGCCATCCTGGGCGATATCAGCCTGATCCAGGGTATCGGCCCGGCAACCCGGCAGCGGCTGGAAGAGCGCGGTTACCGCACCGTCCCTGACCTGCTGGGGCACCCCCGTTACCATCAGGATGCCAGCCGGCTCCTCGATCTGGTGGCAAGGGGGGAGACGCGGGAACTCGTGAACTGGATTGAACGGCGGCACCGGCAGAGCGATCCGCTCCTCCTCGAGGCCAGCAGGTTTCACGCCCCGGAAGATTTCCTCTTCCTGGATATCGAGACGCTGGGGCTCTCCTCCAGGCCGATCATCCTGATAGGCCTGGGCCGGGTGGAAAGAGGCTCTATCGTCGTCCGTCAGCACCTCCCGAGGTCGATCAAGGAGGAGAGAGCGGCGCTGACCGCCATCCTCCCCGACCTGGAGGCGGAAAGAGCCGCCCTCGTCACCTTCAACGGCCGGGCTTTTGACCTCCCCTACATCCGGGATCGACTCGCCCGGCACGGTGTCCCGGCAGCCCTCGACCTCCCCCACTTTGACGTCCTCCAGTTTGCACGCCGGTGCTGGGGAGGCCGCTTATCCTCCTGCCGTCTCGGCAGTCTTGAGACGGCAGTCCTCAACATAACCCGGACAGACGATCTCCCGGGCGCGATGGTTCCGGAGTTCTACGAGACCTACATGCGAACAGGAAACCCCGGCCCGCTCATCCCGATCGTAGAGCATAACAGGCAGGATATCATCTCTCTTGCCCGGTTGTTTGCGCTTCTCCGGGGAGATGACAGGACTGCAGCAACTATAGAGGCGCCTATACCAGAAATGGGGGATGAGAGGGGTGAGATAAAGCCGCAATCGTGACCTTCCCACCGACCGGAGAGGAGGTTCTCATGCCGGATCCTCCTCATCGAAGATGAAGACCTCCTCGATGGTGGAGTCGAGCGCCTTTGCCACCCTGTAGGCAAGTTTCAGGGAGGGGTTGTACTTCCCCTTCTCAAGGAAGACTATCGTCTCCCGCCGGACGCCCACCTGCCTGGCCAGTTCTTCCTGGGTCATCCCGGCCTTCGCCCGAAATTCTTTGATCCGGGTCTTCACCCGGCATCCCCCCTCAAGCCACGTCACCCTGCCTGAATAGGTACCACTGGAAGAGCCGCGCGGAGAGCCCCATCAGCAGGATGGCGGAGACCAGAACAGCCTGGACGCTGAGTACGAGCAGACCAAGGTAGTCAACCCAGAAGAGGATTGCAAGGAAGACCAGGGTCAGCAACCAGGAGTAAGAGATGGCGTATGCCCCGAGTTTCTGAGTCCTCTCGTCCTTCTCCAGATCGTCGCTGCATCTCCAGTGCTGCACACCGGTCACCGCAACGGTCACAAGACCGATAGCAACCAGGACCGAGGAGAGAGATTCCATTCCGTCCACGAGAAATGGGAGGATTATGCCCGCAGCCGCGAGGATCACTCCCACCCCTATCTTTACAGCGTAGGTTCGCTTCATAGTCACACCAGTTGTATATTTCTAACATGGTGTTAGAAATACATAACCTTACCGCTCTTCGCACCCGGCCAGGGTCAGGTTGAAACTCGCCTCCCAGAGATGTCTGCTCACCTGCCAGGGGTCTCATAAAGTGCAGTAGAAGCCATCAAACCAATACCTCAGGCCGGGGCAGAATTCAGAGATGGGGCGGTTGTTTATAGACGCCAGAAGAAAATATCCTGAAATTGGAGTTCTTTTGCGGCGTTCATGGGGTTGCGCCCCGGCCTGTGTGGACGGATTCCGGGGGCGGACACATCACCGCCCGCCTCTTCCAATCCGGATCCGGGGCGATCGGGCGGTGGGGGTGTTTTTACCTCACACGGAAAAGAGTGTCCGGTTGAAACGCAGGAGACAGGAGAGGGGGGAGTCGTCTCCGCCTCCCCCCTCCCCGTCAGCCCCACCCCCAGGGGGGTGATTCCCCCTCGATACACTGCCAGGGAGGAGATCTCCTTACCACGTTCTCGGTGAGATACTTCCCTGAGATCCCGTTTCCGTCGCTGCCACGGCTTTCCAGGATCTGTCATCATGCACCGCCCGCCCACCGGATGGAGGAGGCCAGCCTCAAAAGACGTTTCACCACGGTGGTGATCCGATGGCGTCAAACCATGATCGAACTGGTTTGATGGCCTCCCAATAAGAACAAGAAAGACCGAAAAGGTATAAACCGTGGTGGTTTAAGCCTTTTAACCCCCCGGCTTCCGGATGACCGACCTGACCGTCAGAAAGACCGGACCGCGGAGATCCACTTTTTTGTTGTGGTCTGTGATGTAGCGCATCACGTAGTCCTCGATACGCAGGTTGACATCGGAGGGGAGTTTTGCCATCTTCACCTGGACGCGAACCTCCTCCCCGCACCTGGCCGCCTCCTCGATCCTGGCGGCTGCAAGCCCTGCCACGGCGTCCAGGTAGGTGATCCCTGTGGAGACGCCCTCCTGGCGGACGGTTGCCCACTTCGCGGTATCGGGTACGCCGAGCACCGAACCGTTATGGACAAAGACCTCGTTTAAGCAGGCGGGGCCGCAGAGTTTCGTGTTGGACTCGGTCTCCTCGACCACCACTTCAACCTCACGCCCCGCGATCTCGCCACTCCAGGCAACAAACGCACACGGCCCGGGGGCGGCGGCGTGCTCCGCAGCGGTGGCCCGGATACCCTCTGCCATACGTCGCCCCGCAACAGACGCCGGTTCTTCACGGAGATGGATTGCACCGGCGATCTCGCGGTCGGAGACCTCCTGCGGGAAGAACTGCGGGTAGGTCAGCTGCCGGATATCGTTTGACTGGTAAACGATCATCGCAAGACGCTCCACCCCAAGACCCAGGTTCATCACCGGCACTCCGATCCCGTACTCCGCAAGCGCCGACGGGGAGTAGAGGCCAAACGTAGCGACCTCCACCCACCCGAGCGAGGGATGGCGTGCATAGACCTCCGTCTGCGTTCCAGGCATGTAGTACTTCGACCGCTTCTCGTCGGGCTGAAACCTGAATTCAGTGAACCCGAACGCCGAGAGAAGCGCCTCGCTGACGGCTTTCCCCTCCTCAAGGGTGACGTCCTCCCCGGCAACGACACACGAGGCCGAGTGATAGGCCATCAGGCGGGTTGGCCCCTCCTCCTGCTCCCTCCGGAAACACCGATCCACCGAGAAAAGCCTGAGTGGCAGACGGCGCCTGTCCCAGATAGATGAGAGCGTCAGGAACCAGCCGCTTGTCATGTGGCTGCGCAGCGTGTTGCGCGACGACTCCGGAGCAAGGTCGCGGAACTCCGGAAAGACCGCATCAAGGATATGCACCACGGCAGCATCATCGGCCTCGAGCACGGCCGCAAGTTCGTGCACCAGGTCGTCACCGTCGATCTTTCCTTTCTTATAGCCGTGGAGGGTCTCACGGAGCCTCTCCTCGGTTCCGGCAGTGAGCGCACGGCCAAGGATAGCCTCGATCTCCTCGATCTGCTTTCTTGCGATCCCGACGTTCGGCCGCGGCAGACCGCCGAGGTAGAAGACCCGGTCAAGGACCGCCATTGCTTCAGGACCGAACTGCCGGTATATATCAGACTCTTCGACTATCAGGGGGTTCATCGCCTCGTCAAACCCCATCGCGAGGTATGTCTCGCGAAGCCGCTCTACAATATCGAAGATCGGGTGCTCCCTCGCCCGGGCGTAGCGAAGCCGGGGATAGCGGCCCGAGACCCCCGGCGGCGTCAGGACAGACGGCCCCTCATACCAGGCGTGCTCGAAGTCCTCTCTGGCCCTCTTTTTGAACTCTTCCACATCAAATCTCATACATCTCTCTCCAGGCAGACAACGCGGGAAAGCGGGCTCTCATCTTTAATGAAATAGTCCGAGTGCTGCGAAACCATCTCTGAAAATTCCCGGATCTCAGCGTGTTCCGGCATCTGCTCCCTCAGCAATCGGTTTCTACTGTACCCAAGATACATATAACCCTTTACCTCCACAAACCTGGCGCCGGAACCCTGGTAGATCGCCGCGTAACGTTCGGGCGCGAAGTCATTGTAACCGCGAACCAGGGTGGTGCGGATGGCCGACCGCCGCCCGGCAAGCCCTGCAAGGCTCTCCAGCACCAGGTCCCAGTAATCCTCCTTTGGTCGACAGAGGCGCAGGTAGGTCTCCCGGTCGGGAGCGTCCAGGGAGACGTAGGTCTGGTAGGGCCGGCACCGGCCGAGAACCTCCGGCCTCGTGCCGTTTGAGACCAGGAAGGTTGTGTAGCCTTCGGCGTTGAGGCCGTCCACCAGTTCCGGGAGGCGTGAGTAGCAGGTCGGCTCCCCTGAGAGGGATATCGCGACCATCGTGGGATTCAGGGCCTCGGCGAACCGTTCCGGCGTGACGTAAGGCGATACCTTGTATCCCGCGAGCGCCTTCTTCTGGGCGCGCCGGAGGTTTGTGATGATGACCTCCGGCGGACACTCTTCCTCCTCCACGACCTCGTGCTCAAACGACCGCCAGCAGAAGAGGCATCGCTGGTTGCACCGCAGGGTAGGAGTCATCTGGACACAGCGATGGCTCTCAATGCCATAGAACTGCGCCTTGTAGCACATCTCCCCGCCTTTTAGCGCCCGCTTGCACCACATACATGGTTTCACGGCTGCCGAGGAGGCCGGGGTGATGAACTGGTAGCCCTGTCTGCGCAGGACGTTACATGCTTCTGAGTGCATCGATCCCGAGGGTCTCAAGTGATTCCTTCAAGGTGTTCCTGACCGCATCCACGAGTGTAAGACGGCTGTTGCGGGTCTCACCCTCGCTCTTCAGAACCGGGTCATAGTGGTAGAAGGCGTTGAAGAGGTCAGCGAGGTCGCGAGCGTAAGCAGCGAGGAGGTGCGGCCGGAGCTCCGCCACAACCTGCTCAATAACGGCCGGGAACCTGGCCAGGTGTCTGGCAAGCGCGATCTCGTGGTCGGTCTCGTAGTGATACGCCGGCTCGAACCCACCGGCCTTCTCCAGTATGCTGCATGCACGGGCATGGGCATACTGGATGTATGGGCCGCTCTGCCGCTCGAAGTCAAGCGCCTCCTTCCAGTCAAAGACCGTGCTCTTCTCGGGCGATACCTTAACGATATCGTAGCGGACGGCAGCGATTGCGACCGATTTTGCGATCGCGCACCGCTCCCCTTCGGGGAGTTCCGGCCGGCGGGCGGTCACCTCCTCGAACGCCTTCGCGGCAACCTCCTCGATCAGTTCGTCCGCCGAGACGAACTTGCCTGCCCTGGTGCTCATCGAGCCTTCAGGAAGCGAGACAAACTCAAAGAAGACGATCTCCGGGGATTTCTCACCCAGGAGTTTCAGGGTGGCCTGGAGCTGGGCACCGATCAGTTTATGATCCGCCCCGAGCACGTCGATCAACCGATCATAGTTACGCCCTTTCCATATGTGGTATGCGAGATCCCGGGTGCTGTAGACCGATGTGCCGTCGCTGCGCCGGAGGATGTACCTCTTCTCAAAACCAAACTCAGATAGGTCAACCCAGAGGGTCTCATCTTCCACGGCCTGCGGCAGCCGCCGGACACGTTCGATGACCCTGTCCACGTCACCGATCCGGACAAAATCGCTCTCCCAGACAAACCGGTCATGATAGGCGTTTAAGGCGGCGAGGGTCGCCCTGATCCCCTCAAGACAGAGAGAGACCGCACTCCGGAACTTCTTGACGGCCACGGGGTCGCCGCGCTCCACCTTCTGCATGAGAAGGTCGATCTCGTGGGTGATCTCCGGATTCTTCTCGATCTCGCGGTTCGCCGCTATATAGACACGGGCAACGTAATGGTCCTCCTTCTCGCCCTTCCCGCGGGGGATGTCGAGGTGATCGAAACCCCAGGAGACGATGGCGATCTGGCGGCCCATATCATTTAAGTAGTACTGGACCTCAAGCGGGTAGCCAGCCTTCCGGAACGCCCGGGCCAGACTGTCCCCGATGACAGTGTTGCGGATATGGCCGACGTGAAGCGGGCCGTTCGGGTTCGCGCTCGTATGCTCGAGCACGACCCGGCTGGAACGGCGGGGACGGCTTCCGTAACCGGGTTCGACCGCCTCCCTGACCGCCTCCGCAAGGAGTGTCGGCCCGAGGCGGAAGTTGAGATAGGGCCCGGCCGCCTCAACCTGGATATCGCCGAGTTCCGGGTTTTTCCCCAGTTTCTTTGCGATATCAGCGGCGATCTCCTGCGGCGGCCGCTTCTCCTTCTTTGCAAGCTTAAACGCTACCGTGGAGGCAAGATCGGCGTGATCCCCTCCGGCGGTGAGGAGGACGTCCTCCTCACCGGTGCATGCCCTGAGCATGCGTTCAATATGGTGGTATTTCTCCTGATACATCAGTAGCCGGTCCTGTAACGCAGAATTGCAGCGATTCCGCCAAACGCATTGTAGAGCATCGAGCCCTCCTCAAAATCATCCGAGATGATCTTGACCGTCGTGTTGCTCTGGTCAGCAAGCGCGGTCAGTTCATCGATGATGTCGCTCTCCTCGGCCACATAGAGCGGCGAGGTGTCGTTTGGGCAGGTGCCGAGGTCGAGATCCTTGATATGTTTGCCAGGCTCGACGCTGACCGTTCGCTCCTCGGTGTAATCACAGTTCGGGCAGGCAAGTTTCAGTCTTGCTCTACGAAGTTTATCGGAGAGGAGGAGGGTATCGACGGCACCAAGCTCCAGGTTCTTACGCACGCTCTCCTCACCGTAAGCGGCCGCTCCGTCATCCTTTACCAGTTCCTGGAGGAACCGGTTCATCACCGTCTTCTCCTTGATGACTTCAAGCCCTTTAAGTGCATCCGCTGCGTTCTCGACGAGTTCTGCAAGCCCTGACTCGTTTGTGTAGGAGACGTCAAACAGCCCGATGATCCGTTTCTGCACCTCGTGATGCAGGTAGCCGCCGGCTTCAAACTCCTCCTTTGTCGGGGTCGGGCCGCCGATCAGGACACCCTTGAACCTCTCGAAGAAATCTTTCTCTCCAAGAAATATCTCACTTGCGAGATCGCCAACCTTCTTGTAGAACTCGTTGATGGCGATCAACCGCAGCCGCTGAAACCGGACGCTCGACTGACCTCCTTTTCTCTGTTTGCCGGGCACGGTCGAGGTGACGCCGCGGACGGGTTCGATCCGGTTGCCCCGCAGGAAACCAATGTAAGCCTCTCGCCGGTCGATGACTATAAGGCCGTAGACCTCCTTCTCCTCCAGCATCTGCTGCAGGGGTTCGAGTTCGAACGTGGAACTGCAGCGGTACATGTAGGTGTTGAGCGGTTCGGGCGGTTCGATTATCTCGCACTGGAGATCTGTGCGGTCGCCACCAACGTTTATCGTGCCGCAGAAGATCGCCAGGCCGTTCTCCGGGGGGCGCTTATAGTACTTCAGGCGGGAGAGGATGGAGGATATTGCACTCTGGACGTTTGTCCGGGTCTGCTTGCTCTTGATGTTTGAGCACTGCCCGAACTCGTCACGGAGCTGGGCGGTCACATCGGATATCTGCTTATCCGGCGGTATGTATAGTGTGATAAGCTCGGTGCCGCTCCCCTCCTTCTCCGCAAGCCTCTCAAGCGTCTTTTTAAATTCGTAGCGCTTTCGCGCGGTTTCCATCTCTTGCGTCTCTACCATCGGGGTTCACCAAGCTTTATTATTGATGTTCATTCATCGAAGCTACTATCTGTTTATCCCCGGATCGCATAAACTTGCGCCCATTCGCTGCAACACTCAACCAAGACAGCGGCAGACAAGGCAGATCGTCTTTGCATCGATGATCGTTCCGTTAGCGATCATTCCAGGAAGGGCGGAAAGCGGGACGCGGAAAACCTCGATAAACTCATCATCATCCCTCCTATACTCAGAACTCGGGGATAGACCCTCCGCCAAGAACAGCCAGATCCGCTCGTCAGTATAACCTGGGGATGGGTAGATCCAGCCTTTAGGGATAAACCTCTCCGCCTTCATGCCGGTCTCCTCGATCAGTTCGCGGTAGGCGGTCTCCTCTGGCTTCTCGCCCTCATCGATCGTGCCTGCCGGGGCTTCCAGTATGTAGTCGTCAATCGCAAACCGGTACTGCCGGATCAGGTGGCAGACATCCCCCTCTACAGGGAGGATCGCAACCGCCCCCCCGGGATGGACTATCACCCGCTCCTTCTTCTCGCCGTCAGGGAGCGTGACCACTTTTTTCTCAACGGTGAGACGTTTTCCACTGTAGATCTCCATGTTCATGCCTCATACTCGATTGGATCCTCAAGCCCGAGTTCACGGAAGGCCTCTCTCCGGTAGTGGCAGGATGAGCATACCCCGCAAGCCCGGCCGCTGCTGCGGTAGCACGACCAGGTAAGTTCGTAGGGGACGCCGAGAGCAAGACCCACCCTGACGATATCCGCCTTCGTCATCCGGACAAAAGGTGTCATCAGGGTGATCCGCGGGTCAGCCGCCGTTCCGAGGTCGATCACCCGCTGGAACGCCTCGATGAACTCCGGCCGGCAATCGGGATACCCCGGGTAATCCCCCGTCTGGACGCCGATGAAGATCGCCTCCGCCCGCCGGGCTTCCGCGAGACTGGTTGCAATGGCGAGGAGGTTTGCATTCCTGAACGGGACATAGGTGGTAGGTACACCTCCCTTCTCACCAGCGTAATCCTCGATCGGGATCGATGGATCCGTCAGACTCGAGGCGCCGATCTTCCTGAAGTGCTCAAGGCCAATCTCGACAAACTCGATGGCCTCAAGCTTACGCGCTATCAAAAGGGCACACTCCCGCTCCTTCTCCTCCGTTCGCTGGCCGTATGTGAAATGGAGCGCGATTATATCGTAACCCATATCCTTTGCAACGTAGGCAAGCGTGCTCGAGTCCATGCCGCCGGAGAGGAGGCAGACTGCTTTCATCTATCTCATCCCCAGGACCTTGTGAAGTTGCACCTGAAACCTCACAGGAAGATTCTCACTCACTATATAGTCTGCAATGGCGCGGCAATCAGACCCCTCCACCGGCGAGACGAAGACCTCGCCCCCCATCCGGCAACGGCCCATAACAGCCCTCGCGTAGAGGAGGTCGTCCATATCAGCCACCACGAACTTGACGCTGTCATGCGCGGTTATCGCCGAAAGAAGTGACAGATCGCTTCTCTCGCCAGATGAAGGGCATTTAACGTCCATGCATATGGAGGCGTAAGGCTGCATCTCCCGGAAATCCAGACTGCCGTTCGTCTCGATCTCGACTGAATAACCATGAAGTTTGAACTTTTTCAGAAGTTCCAGGAGATCTTCCCGCTGCAGGAGCGGTTCCCCGCCGGTGATGCAGATGTATGCGCCGCGGAGCAGCCAGACCCGGTCGAGAACCTCCCCAACGCTCATCTCCTCCCCCTCGTTCCAGGCGTAGGAGGTGTCGCACCAGGCGCACCGGAGGTTGCAGCCTGCCAGCCTGACAAAGGTGCAGGGCCGCCCCTGGTTTTTCCCCTCCCCCTGAAGGCTCCGGAAGATCTCACTGACGATCATAGGTGCGCTCTGCGTAACAGGATGTGGACTCCCAGACCCGGATCTTTGCAACACGGGCGTCACTCCCCTGCCGTGCAGCCTCGGCATCGATCATATCCGCGATCACACCGGCAAGGGTCTCGCTTGTCGGGTCACCGCGGGTGGTGACGACCGGATGAAACGTCTCGATGCACGCCGCCATGGGATCGTCCTCGTTCAGGATCACCTGGTGATCGAACCTTCCCACGACCTCTTTGATGCAGTTGTAGTCAAGGACTATTCCCGTGCGCTCATCGGCCGTTCCCTCGATCCATACCTCAACCCGCCACTGGTGACCATGCAATCGAAAACACTTTCCCCGGTAGTGGATCAGGCGGTGGGTCGCCTCGAAAAAGACCTCTTTATATATCCGGGCTGTCATCAATGAAGGTTGCCCGCCGGGATATAATATTATATCAGGTCGAGATCAAATTACCTGGATAAGCAACCGGCGCAGAGGAGGGTTTCCACAATATATAAATCCGTAACGCGCGTTGTTTTATAGCACAGCAGGAGTTGCTCCTATCTACAAATTTAACAGATACGAGGGTATTCGATGGGAAACGGTAAATTTGCAGCCCGAAAACTGAAGCGCGATTCAAAGAAGATGCGATGGCACGACCCTGTCTACGCGCGGCGCCAGCTCGGACTTGATGTGAAGTCCGACCCGTTGGAAGGGGCGCCGCAGGCCCGCGGGATCGTTCTCGAAAAGGTGGGTGTCGAGGCGAAGCAGCCGAACTCGGCCATCCGGAAGTGCGTCCGCGTGCAGTTGATCAAAAACGGACGCCAGGTAACGGCGTTTGCCGTCGGTGATGGTGCCATAAACTTCATCGATGAGCATGATGAGGTCGAGATCGAAGGCATCGGCGGCAGACTGGGGAGGTCGATGGGTGATATCCCCGGTGTCCGCTACGTTGTGACCAAGGTTAACAACGTCAGCCTGCGTGAGATGGTCATCGGGCGCAAGGAGAAGCCGCGGAGGTAAGCGACAATGACGGAAGCAGAGACGGAAGCAAACGTCCAGCAGTTATTATTCAACCGCTGGGACATGAGCGAGGTTGAGATCCGGGATCCAAGCCTTGCCCGCTACGTGAACCTCCACACAATGATCGTGCCGCATACATGCGGCAAGCTCGCCGGCCAGCAGTTCAACAAGAGCAACATGCTGATCGTGGAGCGCCTGATCAACAAGCTGATGCAGACTGAACACAACACCGGCAAGAAGGAACTTGCCATCCGCATCGTCCGTGATGCCTTCGAGATCGTCTACCAGAAGACCAGAAAGAACCCGGTACAGGTTCTGGTTGACGCTGTCGCGAATGCCGGCCCCCGTGAGGAGACCGTCAGGCTGAAGTACGGCGGCATCAACGTTCCGAAATCGGTCGACACCGCACCCCAGCGCCGCGTCGATACAGCGCTGCGGTTCATAACAGATGGCGTATATCAGGCAAGCCACAAGAAGAAGAAGAGCGTGAGCGAGGCGCTTGCCGAGGAGCTTATAGCAGCTGCGAACGGTGACACCCGTTCATATGCCATATCGAAGAAAGAAGAGCGCGAACGTATTGCAAAGGCAGCCCGCTAAAGACCCTCCATTATTTTTGGTGTTTTTTCATGACCCGACGAAAGAAGATGGTAGAGCGGGTGACGGAACTGATGGACAAACCGGAGCAGATCCGGAACATCGGCATCGTCGCCCACATTGATCACGGAAAGACAACCCTCTCAGACAACCTGCTTGCCGGCGCGGGCATGATCAGCGAGGAGCTTGCCGGCCGGCAGCTCTTCCTGGACTCCGATGAGGAAGAACAGGTGCGCGGCATAACCATCGACGCAAGCAACGTCTCGATGGTCCACGAATACGACGGGAAGGAGTACCTGATCAACATGATCGATACCCCTGGCCACGTGGACTTCGGGGGCGACGTGACTCGCGCCATGCGTGCGGTGGATGGTGCTGTAGTCGTCGTGGACGCGGTAGAGGGAACCATGCCCCAGACGGAGACTGTGCTTCGTCAGGCGCTGAAAGAAGGTGTCCGCCCGGTTCTCTTCATCAACAAGGTCGACCGGCTGATCAACGAGCTGAAGGTGAACGAGCAGGAGATGCAGATCCGCCTTGCAAGGGTGATCGACAAGGTCAACAAGCTGATCAAGGGTATGAACGAGAAGATGTACAACGAAGGCTGGAAACTGGATGCCGCAAAGGGCACCGTAGCCTTCGGGTCCGCCCTCTATAAGTGGGCCGTCTCCATACCATTCATGAAAAAGAGCGGGGTCTCATTCAAAGAGGTCTATGAGAAGTGCAACAGCGGCGATATGAAGTGGCTGGCCAAGAACAGCCCCCTGCACGCAGTCCTTCTCGACATGGTGGTCAAGCACCTCCCGAACCCAATCGAGGCCCAGCACCGGCGTATCCCCATCATCTGGCACGGTGATTATAGCACCCCCGAAGGGAAGGCTATGATCAACTGTGACCCTAACGGCCCCGTATGCCTTATGGTCACAGATATCTCGTTTGACCCTCATGCCGGAGAGGTCGCCACCGGCCGCCTCTTCGCAGGAACGCTCCGCAGGGGCACAGAGTGCTACATCATGGGGACGGCGAAGCGGGTAAACCGTATCGCCCAGGTCGGCATCTTTATGGGCGCCGAGAGGGTTGAGGTTGATCTGCTCCCGGCAGGCAACATCGCCGCCGTGACGGGCTTAAAAGACGCCATCGTTGGTTCGACTGTGACGACACTCATTGATATGACCCCGTTCGAGTCGCTGAAACACTACTCTGAACCTGTCATGACCGTCGCTGTCGAGGCAAAGAACATGAAGGACCTCCCGAAACTGGTTGAGGTTCTCCGTCAGGTGGCCAAGGAAGATCCGACCGTGCAGGTCTCGATCAACGAAGAGACCGGGGAGCACCTGATAAGCGGCATGGGGGAGCTTCACCTGGAGATCATCACCGGGCGTATCAAGCGCGACAAGGGTGTGGATATCATCACATCTCCGCCGATCGTTGTATACCGCGAGACGATCACGGGTCGTGCGGGCCCGGTTGAGGGGAAGTCGCCGAACCGCCACAACCGGTTCTACATCGAGCTCGAACCGATGGACCCGGCGATCGTGAAGTTGATCCATGATGGCGAGGTCTCGATGAACCAGCAGGCGCTTGAGCGGCGTGACATCCTGGTCGCCGCAGGGATGGACAAAGAGGAGGCCAAGAACGTCAGGGCGATCGAGGGCACCAACATGTTCATCGACATGACAAAGGGTATCCAGTACCTCAACGAGACCATGGAGTTGATCCTGGAAGGATGGCGCGAAGCGCTCCGCGGTGGCCCGCTCGCCGATGAGCAGGTCCAGAACCTGAAGGTCAGGCTGGTAGATGTGAAACTCCACGAAGACGCCATCCACCGCGGCCCCGCCCAGGTCATCCCGGCGGTCAGGAGCGCTGTCAAGGCAGGCATGCTGATGGCCGGCGATTCGCTCCTCGAACCCATCCAGAAGATCCAGATCACCGTCCCGGCCGATCTGATGGGTGCGGCAACCTCGCAGATCCAGGGCCGCCGCGGCCAGATCTTTGATATGCAGAGCGAAGGCGACACGGTGACGGTCATCGGCAAGGCACCGGTCGCCGAACTCTTCGGTTTTGCCGGGGATATCAGGTCGGCAACAGAAGGGCGTGCGATGTGGAGCACCGAGTTCGCCGGGTTCGAACTGGTTCCGGCAGGCCTGGTGGAAGAGGTGGTCAGGAGCATCCGCCGCCGCAAGGGCCTGAAGGAGCAGATCCCGCGGCCTGAAGACTACCTGTCGTAATCAACCCCGATACCCTCACATCTTCTTTTTATCATCCACGGTGAGCGGATGCGGCTGATAATTCCAGCGGTTCTGTGCCAGAAAAGCTCTCTTACCATCTTTAACTTGCGGCGGGCAGGCCGCAGAATGCGGTACGAGACCATGAGGTGAAGGGTTAGGGCACACTGCTGCGAACTACCGCGCCATAAAGGCCGGGATCTTTTCGCTCCGCTATCTTCACCGCCGCAGGATAAATAGCAGGCGGAGAGTTTTTCCCTCAATCATTGCAGAATGATATGGTCGACACGAGAACACGACCCGCTACGTGGAGCAAGAAGATGATACGGATCCCGCAGTGCATGAGCACACAGCACCCTGACAACGTTAACCTGCCTTTTTTTGCCGAGAGTCCCGAACTCGGCGGGGATGATGAGGTGCAGGAGGCGTACTACGCTTACTCCCACCTCGGCTGCAGCGAACAGATGTGGGACTGCGAGGGAAAAGAGGTTGACAACTTTGTGGTCCGGAAACTCCTGAGCCGCTACGAGACTTTCTTCCGGGAGAAACGGCTTGGACGGGATGTTTTCCTCACAATGCGCGTTCCAAATCCGGAGGTCGAGAGCGCCGAGGCAAAGATACTGCTTGAAACACTCGAGAGCATCCCGCGGTCATTTGATACGGCATGCCTCTTTTACGGGGAAGAATGCTCCCCGATATTTGAGGTTATCCTGCCGATGACCACCTCCCATCTCGCCATCGACAACATCTACCGATACTATAGAGACGTCGTCGTCGGAAAACAGGAGAGACGCCTCCGGGAGGGTGGGCCAACCATCGCTGACTGGATCGGAAGATTCCGACCGGATCGAATCAACGTCATACCTCTCTTTGAGGATATGGCCAGGATGCTTGATGCCCACAACGTGGTCAGGCGCTACCTCCAGGACAAGGATATCGCTGACCAGCGTGTCTTCCTTGCCCGGTCAGACCCGGCAATGAACTACGGGCTCATCAGCGCCGTCCTCCTCAACAAGATCGCTCTCCAGAATCTCCAGGGGGTCTCAGAAGAGGCCGGAGCAGGAATTCATCCGATCATAGGTGTCGGTTCGGCGCCTTTTAGAGGAGGTCTCACGCCGCTGACGGTCGATCGGGTCGCTGCCGAGTATCCCAGCGTCCGGACGTTTACCGTTCAGTCGGCGTTCAAGTATGACTACCAGCTTGAAGATGTCCAGAACGCTATCCGGGTGCTGGAAGAACGCCAGCCCGCAAAACCCACGAAGATCGAAGAAGATGCGGCACTTGATATCATCTGGAGGTATACGCGGGCATATGAGCGCTGGCTTGGACCGTTTGCCCCTCTGATAAATCGGGTTGCCCGATATGTTCCAGAGAGACGGAAACGGAAACTCCATATCGGTCTCTTCGGGTATGCGCGAAACACAGGCGGGATCACCCTGCCACGGGCAATCAAGTTCACCGCCGCTTTCTACTCGATCGGCCTTCCTCCAGAAATACTGGGCCTGAATGTGCTGGATGATGCGGATATCGAGTTTATCCGGAAAGTCTATGTCAACTTTGATGAGGATCTTAGAGCCGCCTGCCGGTTCCTCAACACAGAGACCGGTTTCGTTCCACCGGACCTTGCAGCCAGGGTGACTGACCTGGTGGACGTCGTCCAGGACGAGGAGCATGCCCGCCTCACGACCGCCATCTCGCGGGCGCTGCGCGAGAACGAGACCGGTGGGTTGACCCCGCTCATCCTGGAGGCTGCAAACCGACGGAGATTCCTGGGGTGAGGGTAGGTCACGAGCGGGTGCAAAAAAACAGGCTGGGGGTTATATGATGAAGTCCATCGAGAAAGTGGTCTCGTTCACCCCGGAACCGCTCCTGAGGGTCGTGGATCCGGGGATTACCGTGCAGATTTCGAGTGACGGCGCTTCCCTTATGCTTCCCCTATGCTATTGCACAGAAATTACGGCAAAGATCGTCCTGCCAGGGGGTTCGGACGTCCGTAATGACCGTTACGTATATAGCCGGGGATCAGGGCTTCCGGCACGCTGGATGGCACCGAAAGCACCCCCTTCACCCATTCAGGGCTCCGCTTCGCCTGTGATCTCGCGAAGGGCGCGGCGGATCGCCGTCCTGACCTCAGGCTCCACCTCGTCCTCGAGGGCGGCGGAGAGGGCCGCGGCCGCCCGCGAGTCGCGAAGTTTCCCGAGCGCGTCTGCGGCGGCAGTCCTGACATCCTTCTTCTTATCCGCAAGCAGCGGAAGGATCGGTTCGACTGCCCGGGGGTCACCGATCTCTCCAAGCGACCAGGCAGCACCGCGCCGTACCCAGCGGTCATGGTCAGCGAGGAGAGATAGGAGCGGTTCGATCGCCCGCGGATCGCGGATTTTTCCGAGAGCCTGCGCAGCAACCCACCGAACCTCGTTCTCGGGATCGTCCAGGGCAGAGATCAGCGGTTCGACCACCCGCGGATCGCTGCACGTCCCGAGCGCTTCAACCGCCCGCAGCCGGTAGGGGGTGCTCTCGTCAGAGAGCTGCTCAATGTACTTCTCGATGTTCTCCTCGCGACGTTTATCCCTGTCCTCCATGAGACGTTTTACCGAGCGCTCCATGTATGTCCCTCCTGTTTTTTTTTGCCTGTTACACAGAGTCTATCTTACAGTATATAGCATCTGGCATGGCAGCCCACAAAACAGCAATACGTGGGTTTTCCCCATATCCTCAGTTTTTACAGAGATATTTCATCCTCGCCGGCCACCTCGAACCTGACGATCCTGTAGGTGTAGGAGCGGCCATCCAGCGTAGTGAAGAAGAGGAAGACCATCAACCCGAGTTCATCCGAGATCCATAGTTCAGCACCGTCATCCAGGGTGTGCTGTTCAAAGCCGAAACCGCTGAGCGCCTCCTCGATGGCAGCATCAGACTCCGTGTCCCTGACCATCTCGAATGTCGCTGCGAGTGGGTAGTCCTGTGCCTCGAGTGCGGATACCTGGAGCCTTGCCTGCTTCTCGGCGAGGAATATGTTATCCAGGGTTGCCATTATCTCCAGCACTACAGGATCCATCTCGTCTGGCCCCATACCTGTAGGTTGGATTTTACCGGTATATGGTTGTTCGGTGACCTGCGCCCCCGTAACCGGGCAGTGCCGCTTGCGCCATCGACTGCGGAACAATCTTTCCATGAGACGCGGGAGAGTACCAATATGATTCCCATGACAGCCCGGAACCATTGCTGTCTCGTCCATGCTGCAATCATATCGAAACCCTAAAACATCTTCTCGCTAATAGAAGCCTGATGGCAGAAGACAGACTCAAGATTGTCGTGTTTGGATCATTCAATGCAGGCAAATCAAGTTTCATTCAGGCGCTTGACCCCCACAGCCGTCACATCGAGGCCTCCTCAGACGACGGCCCTACCACCGTGGCGCTCGATTTCGGCAGACTTAAAGTCAACGGGAGGGCTGTCTACCTCTTCGGAACGCCCGGGCAGGAGCGGTTCGAGTTTGTCCGTCAGGTCCTCTCGCGTGGGATGGACGGCGCTATCATCATGGTGGATGCAACAAAGGGTGTGGATGCCATGACCAGAGATCTGTATGCCCGGCTGAAAACGCTTGAGGTGCCGCTCGCGTTTATGGCAAACAAGTGCGACTGTCCTGATGCGATGCCCGACGCCATCTGCCGCGATCTCCCGGGGGAGATGGTCTTCCCCATCTCTGCCTTAAACAGCGAGGATGTCCATGCGGCACTTGAGACCTTTGTTGAAACCCTCTCCCGGGGGTAGCGAACATTTTATGCCCGCGGGTTGCCACTTCTCTACACACGATTGACCCCTGACTCCATTTATACCCGCGAAGTTGCCAGGCGCCTCATGGATCTCCTCTCAAGCGGAGACGCCGGAGACCTCATCGCCTACCTCGCGGCGGAGAGCAGCCTCGCGGGCCCACGCACAAACCAGGATCTGACGGAGGCGTTTGCCAGGGCAATCCGGGAATTTGCTGTCGCTGACCGGGAAGACCGCCGGATCCTATGGGACCTCTGCGTCGAACTCGCCTGCATATCACCCGAAGATGCACCGACGAGCGAGCCGCACGAGTCCCTTTCGGTCTGCGGCGTCAGGGGCATCGCGGCGATGGGCACCGTATCACCCGGCTGCGTGAAGGCAGCGCTCCGGAAACTTGCAGAGAGCGCCGAAGACCCCAGGTGGCGGGTGCGGGATGCAGTGGCGATCGGGCTCAGGGATCTCCTCGCCCGGCACCGGGACGTGACCGTCTCAGAACTGAATGGCTGGGTGGAGGGGGGTTCATGGTCTGCCATGCAGACCGTTGCCGCCGGGGTTGCGGACGCGGACCTGCTCAGAGAGCCAGATCTCGCAGAGGCGGCGCTCCTGCTCCATAGGAAGATCATGATCCGCGTCTACACCGCTGGCTAGAGAGAGTCCGAAGATTTCCAGGCGCTTCGAAAGACGCTTGGCTGCACGCTAAGCCGTGTTGTTGCCGCCCTCCCGTCCAGCGGGTTTGAGTACCTGCAGCAGGTCTCAACACTGGATGACCAGGAGATCCGGTGGATTGTGAGGGAGAACCTCAAGGATAACCAACTTGCAGGAGACTACCCCGAAACGGTGCGCCACATCCAGGCACAGATCGGATAGTAAGGTGGGGGGCCGGGTTGTTGGCCATTCCTTTTTCTTCCGCATTTTATAACGCGGAGTGGTCGCGGCGCAACAGCGCAAGGAACCATCTGACGGCAGTTTGGCCCTGAGATCACCCCTGGTCTCTATGAGTCGAAACCACGCATTCCTTCTCTCGTTTACCACCCCGGGCCGGGCGTGGCTCTGTCTCGCCTGACCTGGCCTGGCTCCTGAGCAAAAACCCTCAAAGCGTCGTAACCGGGCGGGGGGGACAAAACACTTTTTGAACGAACACAACTCCATTATATCCGGTAAACCATGGCTCGCGAACTTGACGAGAAGGATCTATCCATCCTTCGAAAACTGGCCCCTGAGTACAGTGGTATCCTCTGCCCCGGGTCCGGGCATGAGTTTCACTCTATCCTTCCGCCGGTCTCAAACCATATTGCCAGGGATGATGAGGATTTTGCAGAACGGGTTGCCCGGCTCTCAGAAGAGGACTGGGCGTATCTTACGGACCTGATTCTCTCCGGCCGGGAAGACCTGGGATGCGTGCCGGAAGAGGACATCGAGACCATCCTTGCCCATATCGGGGAGAGGGTATCGGAAAAGGCGGCCGAACGTGTCCGCAGACTCTACCACCTCTCAGGCTGCGGGGTGCTGTAGGCAACGTACGGCCACATCCGGAAATGGTATATCTCCAGGAGATAACAAGACCTGCATGGAACTGAAAGAACAACTCTCAGGCGTCCCGGGAATGCTCCGGCCGTTCAAAGGATTCCTTCGCGATTCTGGGCTAAATGAGGGCGACCAGGTTGTCTACTACGGCTGCCCCGGCACCTGCACACCCTTCATCGAACTCCTGGGGTTTGCCGTCCGCGACCTCCCTATCGAACAGGTTTACGTGCCCTACGTCAACGAGGCAGCGGCAAAGGTCATCCGGCCGGTCGAGGGCGTCGGTATGCAGGTCTCCGCCGAATCGGCCGTGAAGGTCGACCCGAAGGTGATAGTCCTGATGGGTGGACTCTCGATGCCAGGCGTCCCGGTCACAAAAGAAGCGGTGCGCGGGGCCGTCGCCACCCATCCAGGAGCAATGATCGTCGGTGTCTGCTTCATGCAGATGTTTGAGAAGATGGGCTGGGTCGAGATGTTTGACTTTGACCTCCTCATCGATGCCTCGATCAACCCGGTCAGGGTCTGGCAGTGAGAACGGCCGGCGGAGTCTCACCGTCACCGGGCATCCGGCCGCATGAGATCCGGCAGCGGTGATCACGCAGGCAGGCACCTGCCACCCATCCAGCACCCGGGCCCCGGCATGGAAGGATTTGCCGGATGCAGCCGTATTTCTGCAAAAAACCTATGTTTATTAGGTTAGAGAGCAAACCAATTCATACCGCCTTCCTCACCGGAGACAGGCAATCGCGTGAAGCGGCACCGTGCACCTCTCGTGCCGACCTGGATAAAAATACACTGGTGAACCCGTGTCAACAGAGATAGCCGAACTACTAAGGACGATGGGCTATTCGGATGCCGAGATCTCCGGCCTGATGGAATCGTTTCCTTCCACCGTCATCGACTACCTGCGGGATTTCCGGTTCCAGGAGGTCCGCGACATCATAGAGACACTCCTCTACATCTATGTAGCCCAGAACAGCGCCTCTTCCCGCGGGGAGGGAGAGGGCGTGATCGAGCAGAGTTGCTACGCCTATACCTCAGGGCCGCTATTTGCCCTTACAGACATTGGCCTCATCGAGTCACTCTCCTGGCACGGGACGACACTGGTCCGGCCGACCGCCACGGGCGAGGCGATCGGGCGGGACCTGCTCAAAGCGAGGCTCCGGAGACTGGATATCCAGGGTCTAGCCCGTGAGACACACGAGATCGTCCCGGTTCTCCTGGCAGGTACGGTGAAAGGGTCTTTCATAAACAAGACGTTCCCATCAACGCCGCCCCGCAGCGATGAGACGTTCATAAATTTCCTCCTCAAAAACTGCCCGGGCCTGTTTGAGGGGTGCGAACGGTTCGCCGCCAGGCTCAAAGACGCAGGGTGCGCCGTCCTCGCCTACTCCTGCGACCTTGACACGGGCGTGATCGACGGTGTTGTCTACACCTTTCCGCCGGAGTTTGCCTATATCCTCAAGGAGATGCTCGAACGGATCGACGCTGGAGTAAGGGATCACTACGATATGCTTCTTGAGTCGTTCTACTCGACGTTCACAGTTCTGCGATACCTTGCTTTCGGCGAGGACTACGAGCGTATCCGCGGATCGCGTGCCCTCCGCCGCGAACTCTCACGCGTCCTTGCGAGCCTTGCCGACGTGGTCTACGTCCTGGAAGGGGTGCCAGAGGATGATGGGGTTGACCTTGCAAGGTTCATCGTCAGGGACCGGAACCTCTACGAGAAGCGCCTTCGCGACCTCGAGCATGCACTTATGACCGAAGTTGCCGGGAAGATCGTTATCGACCTCCAACCCATGCCGGCGGCAGAACCTCCCGGGAAGATCGAGGATGCGCACCCTTTCAGTGAAGACGCAGCCATCCAGTCACCGGCAGCCGGCCACAGAGAGGTGGGTGAGGAGGTGTGGGATGATCTTGCAATTCCCCCGGAGGAGGGGGAGCGGATTGAAGATAGGGCCGCGGCTGTGGCACACCCCGCGCCAGCACCGCTGAGAAACGCTCCTGTGGCGGAGCCCCAGCGCTCCGGCGGGCTTGATCTCTTCCTCGGCTACACCGGTGACGGACAGCGGGTCAACTGGTCGCCAGGGAGGCTCAATAACGGCCACATGATCATCATTGGCGGGTCAGGAGCCGGTAAGACCGAGACAATCCGGTGTATCGCCTCGGAACTTGCGGCACAATCGATGCCGGTTCTCCTGATCGATTTTCACGGGGACATGGCAGGGACGGGCAGCGATATCCGGTCATACAAGATCCGGGAGGGGGGTCAGTACTACTTCAACCCGCTGGAACTCGACCCCGGGATAGATGAGATCACACCTCTCCGGGCCACATCGGACTTTGTAGATGCCATCTCGATCAACTTCCCGACGCTCGGCATCCAGCAGCGCCGAAAGTTAAAGAACATCATAAAGGACTGCTACAGGACCGCCGGGATCACGGCGGATACCGCAACATGGACACGTGTGCTCGACTTTGATGATATCGAGAGGGAGATCATGTCCTGCGAGGACGAGACGATCCCTGCATACCTCGAGGATATCTTTGACTACAAGCTCTTCTCGGGAGAGGAGAAGATCTCGATCCCCGCCATACTCTCCGGCGGGATCACCCATATCAACTTAAACGCCCTCCCGGAGAGCCTGCGCTACCTCTTTGCCGATCTATTCCTCCGCCGGATCTATTATACCCTTCAGGCTATGGGGGAAATCCCACGCGGAACCGATGACGAACGAGCGAAGTTCCGGCTCTTCGTCATAGTCGACGAGGCAAAACTCCTGGTGAGCCAGAAGAGCGGGTCGAAGACGGCCATCAAGGCGGTGCTGAACAAGTACGCCACCGAGATGCGGAAGTTCGGGGTCTCGCTGATCCTGGCGTCACAGCTCATCGCTCACTTTAACGAGGAAATCCTGGCAAACATCGCCGTGAAGTTCTGTATGCGCTCAGAGAACAAGAAGCAGGCCCAGGAGAACGCCAGGTTCTTCGAGGTGAGCGAGAAGGATCTCCTCAACTTCCAGCCAGGGGAGGGTATACTGATCATCGGCTCGGAGAAGATGAACATCAGGGTCGTCCCCACATCAGAGCGGAAGACCTGAACCGGGAAAAACCTTATCTTGAGGCAGCACGGCACTCTTCCGTATGCCAGGATTGGATACGCAGGTGGATGACCGGGAGAGAGTGGAGCAGGAGAATCCAATCTTTGTAATCCAGAAACACGCGGCGAAAACGCTCCACTACGACTTCAGGCTGGAGGTTGACGGCGTGCTTAAGTCATGGACTCTTCCGAAAGGGCCGTCCCTTTCTCCGGAGGAGAAACGCCTCGCCGTCCCGACGGAGGACCATCCCATTGAATACGCCGAGTTCGAGGGAGTTATACCGGAGGGGAGTTACGGCGCCGGTGCGGTTCTCGTCTGGGACAGGGGGACCTACCGTAACCTTACAGAGAGAAGAGGTGAGAAAACAGGGGTTGCGGAGGGACTCAGGCAGGGTCACATATCCTTCTGGCTCGATGGAACAAAGATCCGGGGCGGCTACGCTCTCACCCGTTTCAGGACGGGAAAGAACGAGGCCTGGCTTCTGGTGAAGAAGAACGACGATGAGGCAGACCGCGGCAGGAATCCAGCCTGAACTCCCGGATCCTTAGGCGCATAATCCAAGTGCCTCTAAAATCATCCTGTTCTTCTTACTGACCTCAGAAACCATCTTCTCCCCGGAAGATAAC
>JALHIW010000062.1:0-1415 GCA_022837745.1 Methanomicrobiaceae archaeon
CCGGATGCGGACGGTGACCGGAGATACGGTGGGCAGGCCCAGTTGCATCAGCGCCAAGCAATCGGTCACCCCCTCGGTGATGATCACCTTGCCGGGCCTCGCCAGCAGGCAGTCCTCGTTGAACAGCAGCGCGTTGTTGATGAAGTCGGCGACGTAAGGCCGTTGGTGTTCGTCGTGAACCGGCAGTTTCTTGTATTTCCCTTGCTCCCAGCCAACGTCCGGGGTCCACGGCGTCTTGCGGCCGATCATGAACACCACCCGGCCACGGCTCCAGTAGGGAAAGACGATGCGGCGCTCGAAAAATGGCGTCAGGCCGTCCTGGCTCGTGGGACGGAAAGCGCCGGTCGCGGCGAGCTCCCGCTTGGAAAAACCGTCCTCACCCCCGGTCAGTTGGGCGACCGCGCCGGACGCGTTGTCCGCGTAGCCGATCAGGAGATCGTCGATGGTCTCCTCGCTCAGGGCGTATTTGGATTTCAGCCAGTCGAGTACCTCCGGCGACTCCTTCAGCCTGGCGTGGTAAAGCCTGGCCAGCGAGGTCAGCGCGTCCTTGACCCGCAGTTCGAAGGCGCGGTCGGCCTCCGTCTGGGCCAGACGCTCCTGGCTGAGGCCATAGCGCGACAGCGGCGGCAAGCCCGCCTTCTTGGCGAGATAGTCCCGGGCCTGACGGTGGCTGTCCGGCATCGGACCGGATTGCCCGGCGGTGACCGAGCCCGTCTGAATGAACTCAACGAGTTGCAGCACATCACCGCCGACTCCGCAGCCGAAGCAGTACCAGCCCTGCTTGTCGAGCATCACGTGCAGCGACAGACGCGACTGGCTCTGATGGTTGGGGCAGTCGCACATCAAGCGCTGACCGGTCTCCTGGGTGATCCGTCCCGGCAGGAGTTCCCGGGCCACGTCACCGATGTCCATCTCGGTGACGAGCCGGTAATACTCCCTGACGTTATCCGTTCCGCCCATACTCATTCGGCCTCCGCGACACGGGCGAAATCGGCATCCGCGTGCTGGGCGGCGTCCAGAAACAGGGGCAAAAAGGTCCGGCGGTCATCCACCTGGCAACGCTTGGCGCAGTTCTGGATGCCCCAATGGTCACCCAGGACAATGGCGGTGCGCCGGGCACGAGTCACCCCGGTGTAGAGCAGATTGCGGTGGTGCATGAAGGAATGCGCCTTGTGGACCACCACCACGGCGCAGGGGAACTCGGAGCCCTGGGTTTTGTGAATGGTGAGCGCATAGGCGAGCTGCAGATCCTGCAGGTCGGGCGAACCCTTCTCCAGCTCCACCGGCATGCCGTCGAAGTCGATGACCAAGGTGCCGTTCGCGAGGACATCGACCACATAGCCGATGGCACCGTTCATCACGTTCAGGTCGTAATTGTTCCGGGTCTGGATGACCTTGTCGTGCTTGAGAAACGG
>JALHIW010000063.1:0-1387 GCA_022837745.1 Methanomicrobiaceae archaeon
GACGGTGATGGCGCTTCCCTGAGCGGGTACAGCGCCGCTTTGCCCGTCGCCGAAAATCAGGGTGGAGATGTCGAGGGCGTCGAGGTCGGCCATGAAATGACGGCTGTCGGCCAGGCTGTCCTGAAAATGATCGACCTCGCTCCAGGCGTCGTCCCCCACCGTAACGGTAATGGTGCCCTGGGCGATGACGTCGCCGGTCAGGCGGATGCGCTGGAATGGCAGTCCCGTGGACGTGAAGGTCTCGGTGCGGCGCACACCTTGCCGGGCCGGGATCTCCACCGAGAGCACGCCTCGCGGGATCAGACCGTCCTCGACCGTCTCGAAATCCGCTTCGCCGTCACTCAGCAAGGCGCGGCATGCCGTCCCCGCCGGAATGGTCAGGTCCTTGCCGAGCGGGGCGGAGAGCCGGAAGCGCAGCGTGGTGGTGGAGGCCACCGGCGAGTCCAGCCGGTAGCCGATGAGCTTGCAGAGGTTGATGACGTTCTGGCGCTGGCGGGCCGTGGGCAGAAAGGCCTCCGCCGCCTGGGCGTCCAGGTAGTAGGCCAGCATGTCGCCCACGCCGCAGAACAGATCGAGCAGGACGACGCCGAGATCGGAGTGATTGAAATCGGTCCAGCGGTCGGTGAGCTGCGGGATCTTCGCCAGCAGCTCCTGACGGATCGATTCGTAATCCTTGTTGATGTATCCGATGCTTGCGCGGCCCATGGTCTCTCCGGTTTTCGACGGTTATGCGAGAGCGCCTGATGCTCTCGCCACGCCGGTTACTTACCGGAAGGGGCCTGGATGTGTCGGAGACGTGATGCCTCAGAGCGGGCCGCGCAGTTGCCAGACGGGATTGGGTTGCCCGGAGGTGTTGTTGAGGTAGTGGGATTCCTTCTTGCCCTCGAAATAGAACAGACCGATGCGGCCCGGCTCCAGGGTGGTGATCCGGTGAACGGTGCCAGCGGCGTTGTCTTCCGCCTGACTCTGGGTGTCGAAGCCCAGACCGCTCGCGGCCAGATAGAGGGCGTGCTCGGCCTGGGGCGCTTCGGTTTCGGGCGCTCCCTCGAACACCAGGTAATGGCCGTGGTTGTCACCCGGATCGCTGACAATCCACTTGCCGTTGCGGTCCTGAAAGGCTCCCTCGATGTAGGCGACTTCGTATTCTCCCGCTGGCCAGATCAAGGAATCATCCGGATCGGGGCTCATCTCGGCCGCGTCGAACCAGAGCAGATTGAAAAGCGAGCGCACGTCCGGCGACAGGCGCACGCTGCGAACCAGCGGCGGTTCCGGCTCGGGTTCTGGCTGAGGATAGCTGGGCGCGGGATTGTTCGGGTCTTCTCTGTAGAAGGGATAGACCAGGTTGCCGTCCACCTGGCTCTGGATCACCCGGTAGGCGATATGCACC
>JALHIW010000044.1:0-9288 GCA_022837745.1 Methanomicrobiaceae archaeon
CACCGCCGTGGTTATGGAGGGCATCACACCATGAGCAAACTGGTTTTATAGTCCCCGTCGCGTAATACCGGGAAGAAACGGGGAGTTTATATCACAGAAACGTTGATTTGATGGCCTCTGAAGAGGATATCAAGCCGTGAGCAAAACTGGTTTGAAAGGGACTACAACCGAACCAGCACGGCCTTCCCCTCGGTGTAGTCCTCAAGCGCCCTGCTGCCGTTCTCCCTGCCGATGCCGCTTGCCTTCGTCCCTCCAAACGGCACCTCCGGTGGAATCCTGAGATGCTGGTTGACCCAGACTATTCCGGCCTCGACGTCCTCCGCCGCCCTGGCGATCACATCCGGGTTCCGCGTCCACACCGATGCACCGAGGCCGTAACGACTGCTGTTTGCGCGCTCAATCGCCTCGTCCAGGTCACGGACAGCAGCGATCGGCAGCACCGGGCCAAAGACCTCCTCCGTGAAGAGGGGTGAGTCGTCTGGAAGACCGGTGAGAAGTGTCGGCAGGTAGAAGTTGCCATCTCTCAACGCCTCTCCCCGGGGCGCCTGACCACCGGTGACGATCTCGCCCTCACCGCGTTCCCGCACGGCATCCACCAGACCGGCGATCCTCTCAAGACCCTCGCGGTTGTTCATCGGGCCCATATCGACACCGCGGTCGATCCCGTTCCCGACAACGATCCTCTCGACCCTCGTCTTCAATCGGCGGATGAACTCATCCGCGATCGAGTCAAAGATGTATAGCCTCTTTACCGCCGTGCAGACCTGGCCGCAGTTGTAGAATCGTCCCCTGATGACACCCTCGATGGCCGCAGGAATATCGGCATCGTCACAGACGATCATCGGGTCGCTCCCCCCGAGTTCCAGCGTGAGGTGTTTCATCGCCGGCGCGGCATCCATCGCGACCTCACGCCCTGTCTCGACCGCGCCGGTGAACGAGACCTTCCGGATTGCCGGGTTTCTCGCGATCTCCCGGCCGACCGTCTCCCCCGAACCCGTGACGACGTTTAAAACCCCCGGCGGCAGACCGGCCTCCTCCAGGATCTCAGCGAGTCGCATGCAGGTCAGCGGAGCCGTGCGGGCGGGTTTTAAGACCATGGTGTTTCCTGCCGTCAGCGCGGCGCCGATCTTCCAGCCCATGATGATCACCGGCATGTTCCAGGGGATGATCGCGCCGCAGGTGCCGAGCGGCCTTCTGATGACGGTGGCGCGGCCGTAACCCCTGAGGTCCATGAACTCTCCCTGCAGCCCCGCTGAAAGAGCATAGTAATACTCCAGGATGTTTGCAAACCCGTTGATCTCATCGATCGCCTCGCGGATGGGTTTTCCCTGTTCGGCGGTCAGGAGTGCCCCGAGCTCGGCATTCCTTCGGCGAACCTCCTCCGCCGCAGAGAAGAGAATCTTTGCCCGAACCCTGGGCTCTTTTGCGGCCCAGTCTGAAAACGCCTCCCGGGCCGCCTCCACCGCGGCCCGGACATCATCCTCCACCCCGAGCGGTGCCTGGTCGACAACCTCTCCCGTGGCAGGGTTGTGCACCGGAAAGACCTTCCCGGAGACCGAGCCGCACCACTCGCCGTCGATCAACATCTTCATACGTGATCCTATCGGCAGGAGCGGTAATATGCGCTCCGGGTCAACCACGGTATTCGCACCGGCACCTGCCGATAGGGACGGCCGCTGCCGCCACCATCACTGCCAGTAGGAGGAACGCCGGCAAAAACCCGAACCGCCCGGCAACTCCGCCGGCAAGGGCGGAAAGGATGGTAAACCCTGCGTAGGAGGCGGTGTTGAAGAATCCGGTCATCACCCCCTGCTGGATCCCGGTCGCTGCGAGGAACTCAAGAACCGCGACTATGGTCACCCCCGAGAGAGCACCGATGACCGGGAAGGCATATGGCGTGACGCAGCCCACTGCGACCGCCGGCGCCATCAACAGCGCGGACGCCCGGATTGCCGGAACCGGCCGTAAGTTGAAGCGCGGTGCGACGAGAACGGCACCGACGGTTGCGATGTTGATGGTTGCAAGCTGGAGGGCAATCACCGTTGAGTCGTTCCCCGTGTAGCCGGGATATATGGCAGCCACCGCCCCCGTCACCCCCACCAGGACCATCACCGCAGCAAAGAGCCAGAAGTAGTTCCGCACGATCCCTGCAACGTCTGCCCTCACGAAACCAGCGCGTTCGCCCTCCCTGACCGCGGCGCTCATCGCGGCTGCTGGGACAGCAAGCGCTGTAAAGACCGCAATCCCGGCAAGATGGCTCTCAAACACCGAATCGAGCCAGCCCGCTGCAATAAGCCCGACGAACAGCCCCAGGTTCAGGGCCGCCATGACGTAACCGCTCTCACGGGCAGCCGAGGGCTGCGAATTTGTCCATGCAAGCGTTGCCGAGAGGAAGATTCCGCCGCCGATCCCCTCGATAACCCGGGAGAGGATGAGCGGCAGGCCGGAGGGAAAAACCAGGATGAGGGTGCCGCTTAGAAGCGTCAGGAGAAGTCCAGCACGGATGAGCGGCACGCTCCCTATCCGGTCGCTTGCGTAACCTGCCGGCAGCACGGAGACAAACGCCCCAAGGAAGTATGCAGAGTAGACCGCACCCTGAAACGCTGTCCCTTCGGCGAAATCGGGGAGGACGGGAACGACAGCGTTTGAGAGCGCCATCACCACAAATACACCGAGCAGGAGGGTGAATCTCTGCAGCATCCTAGATCATGCGGTATGTCTCGAGGTTCAATGGAGAATGAGTCTCGATGCGGTAGCGCTTGTAGATGGAACTTGCAAGATCGAGGGTCTTGTTCTCGTCACCGTGTATGGTGAAGATCTTCTCCGGCCGCGGCTGGAGGTGGGCGACATAGTTCATCAGCTGCTTGCGGTCGGAGTGGCCGGAGAACCCGTCGACCGTGACTATCTCAAGGTTGATCACTATCGTATCGCGCCAGCCAAGCGGGATCTCGCGCCATCCCTTCTGGATCCGCCGCCCGAGCGTCCCTTCCGCCTGGTAACCGACGAAAATAAGCGAGTTGCGCTCATCAGGGCCAAGCGCCTTGAGGTACTCCATCACCGGCCCGCCGTTCAGCATGCCGCTTGTGGTGATGATGACGCAGGGTTCACCGGTGATCACCCGTTCGCGGAGGTCGGGGGAGTCCACCTGGACAAAGGCCTCCGAGAGGAAGGGGTTCAGCCCCTCCCGGAAGATCTGGTTCCGGAGATCGCTGTTGAGGTACTCCGGGTATGTCGTGTGGATCGCCGTCGCCTCCTTGATCATACCGTCAAGATAGATCTTCACCGGCGGGAGTTTCTGCCGCCGGATCCCCTCCTCCAGGGCGAGCATGACCTCCTGCGACCGTCCGACGGCGAACGCCGGGATGATCACCTTGCCGCCGCGGCCTATGGTCTCGGAGACCTTCTCATAGAGTTTCTCTTCTGCCTCCTTCCTCTGGGGCTGGATATCGTTTGACCCGCCGTAGGTGCTCTCCATGAATAGTGCCTCAAGACGCGGGAATGACGGGACCGCGGGAGAGAAGAGCCTGGTCTTCTGGTAGTTGAAATCCCCGGTGAACGCTATGTTGTAGAGTCCGTCACCAACATGGAAGTGCGCGATCGCCGAACCCAGGATATGCCCGGCGTTGTGGAAGGTGAGCTTGATGTCTGGAGCGATATCGGTCACGCTGCCGTAGTTGAGGGTTATGGAGTGCTTGATGTAGGCCTTCACCTCGTTTGAGGAGTAAGGGATCCTGTCCGTCTCCTTCCTGACGACATCAATGTAATCGAGCTGGAGCATCGCCGCCAGGTCCCTTGTCGGCGGGGTCGAGTATACCGGCCCATCGTAGCCGTACTTGTAGAGGAGGGGCACCAGCGCACAGTGGTCAAGGTGCGCGTGTGTGACCACCACAGCATCAAGCGCGTCAAGGGGGTAGATCTCGGGCACGTAGAGGTAGGGCGTCCCGTTTGTGGTGCTGCCGGGCTTCTCCCCGCAGTCAACCAGGACCTTGCTCTCCGGCGTCGAGATCAGGAACGCGGCACGGCCGACCTCACGGCAGCAGCCGAGGGTGGTGACCCGCAGCCACTGGTCCTTGCTCGTGACCTCACGGTGGATGCGGCGCCCGATCTTTCGGAGGAACACTTTCCGCTCATCCTTAACCGAGCGGAGATAGGCACGGATCTGCTTGACCGTCGAACTCTCGATGGGCGGTGTCCGGACGACCTTGGGCGTCCAGCCGATCTGTTTTGTGATCTCCCGGAGGGTTGCCCCGTTCTTCCCGATGACAACACCCGGTTTCTCAGCCTCGATCAGCACCTCGCCGGTCTCCGGGTCAAAGAAGATCTCGGTGATCCCTGCGTTCTCCGGCACAACCGCCCGGATCTCCTGCGCCGCCCGCTCTGGGTCTTCAAGGATATTCGGGCGCACGACTATACGTTTCCTGAGATCCCGTGCCAGTATCTTTATCAGGTCCGCCTGGTCGGCGAACTGTTTCGGATCATCGGTATATATGACGAGCTCGGGACCCTCGAACTCGACGTCAGAGACCGTAATTCCGCCAGGAACAATCCTGTTAATCTGCTCCTTGAGCTCCTGGAGTTTATCTTCAATAACCATTAAGACCGTCCTGAAAAAATGTCAGGCTGCAGGGCGGGCTTCAGAGGGTTCATACAGCCCGCCCAGGATGCGTTCATCGTATTTGTTCTTCGTGATCACGACCACCATAATATCCTCACCAGATGCCGAGTCCCGGCGCATAGCAGAACGAACGGCACGAACTGCCAGGTCTTTTGCCGCATCCTCCTTCATGTCCGGACGATACTGGTCCTCGAGCACACCGTAGGCGAATGGAGACCCCGAACCTGTGGCAACGATATCGTCCTCTCTGGTCGCCCCGCCAAGGGCATCGACCGAGTATATGCTCGGCCCCTCATCATCAAACCCGCCCATCAGGAGCTGGACGTAATATGGGTAGTAGCGGTTCTGGTTCAGGTAGTTTGATAGCAGCGTCGAGGCTGCACCTACAGACATGGTCTTTCCGCGGCGCATCTCAAAGAGGTTGCACTCAACCTGCATTATCCGGACGAGCTGCTGTGCATCGCCGACGCCTCCAGCGGTGGTCAGACCGATTCTTGGCGTGATCTGGTAGATCTTCTTGGCCCGCTTGCTTGCTATCATGTTGCCCATCGTCGCCCGCATCTCGGTTGCAAGCACCACGCCACGGTCGAAGATCAGTCCTACAGTTGTTGTACCTTTCATAACCTCGTGGGAAATATCAAGCATTGAAACACCCCTTAAAACCATTAAAACGCTTTATCTCGCCCAAAAGCGGTTAAGCGTATGGTGATACGTTAAATCATAAACTTATCGCCGCATCATAAAACAGATGCAACAGATACAGGCATCCATAAGGTATATGGACGTTATACTTTAACTCTTTCGCCGGTCCTGCCGCTCGGGCAGCAGGACCTTGATCAACTCACGGTCAAACAGCATCCCGACAAGCCGCCTGTTCCCGCTGATCACCGGGAGCTGGTCGACCCTTGCCCGCCTCATCTTGAGGGCGCATTCGCTGACCTCGGCGTTGAGGGGAACGGCAAGAACGTTCCTGACCATCGCCTTCTTAACAGGAATCGGAAGCAGCTGGATCCTGGAGATACCGTAACTGATGGTGTGCAGATCGCGTATACTCTCCCAGGTCCATTCGTCATCGTCGGTGCCGTTTGAGAAGTCACTGACCTCTATACCATCCTCGATGCGAGAATGGCGGATGAGGTCGCGCTCCGATATGATTCCGCTGAGCGTGCCATCCTCCATCAGGATGGGTATGGCGTCGTAGCCTGAGATCTCCATGATCCTCCCGACAAGCGTGAGGGGGGTCTCTTCCCAGAGCGCATACGTCTTGCTTACGAAGTTGTCCTTGATGGGTATGGTGATACGCATCTGTGCTATGGCGTTGATCAGGTCGGCGACGCTGAGAATCCCGACAAGCGCTCCATCCTCGATGACCGGGAGCCTCCTGATGTTGTGGCGCACAAGCAACTGTGCCGCCTCTGAGATGGGGGCGTCTGGCCTGATAACAACCGGGTCGGGTGTCATCAGGAGTCCTAACTGTGTCTCTTCAGCCTTGCGGAGGAGGTCTTTGCGGGTGATAATACCGACAAGCTCACCTTCCTTTAAGACAGGGACACCGCTGATACCGGTGCGTTTTAAGATACGCAGGACATCATCGCGGTTGCCCGGGATCTCGACGCAGACAACATCGGTCACCATGAAGTCCCGGACAAGAATTTGCTCGGGCGAGGCTATGATCTCACCACCATCGTCGTAACGGGACTGTTTCGCACCACGTAGTCGGTCGCGCTCCCGAGCAGGAGACGATCAACCCCGCTTTTCCCGTATGAACCAAGGACGATGAGGTCAGCACCCAGTTCCTTTGCCATGGAGACTATCTGAGAACCCACATGCCCCTGGCAAAGGTGGGTGGTCAACGGAATACCTGCTGTCTCTGCTTTCTTTCTGGCCGATTCGAGTATCTCCTCACCTTCTTTATGCAGAACACTGTATATTATCTCGAGTGTGCTGTCCATGGGAAGAGATGAAAAGAGCCCCGATTCGACCACATACACAACATGAGCCTCAGCTTTCCAGACGCCGGCCTCCGCGAGAGCAGCCTCAAAAGCCCGGTCAGCCTGTTCTGAGCCATCTATAGCAACAAGTATCTTTCGGAACATACACACCACGCAGAACAGATACTGCGTATTTCGTTTCTATTGCAGGGTTAAATATTTTGGCCGATCGATGAAGAATCCAGCCGTTTTACAATGGTCGCACGGATGTCCCTGCTGAAAGACAGATTACTTTTTAATGGATTTACAACGATGAAATGCGCCTTCTGCCCCTCTTCAAGGTATCCGGAGACCCCAGCAAGCCTCGCGCCCGCGATCGCGGCACGCAGGATCTCTTCCGGGGATGCACGATAGACGGTTGCAGTAAACGCCATCTCCTGGAGCATATCCGGCTGAACAAACATCACGTTGTCCGTCCCGAGGTAAAGGATGCCGCCGAGTTCGATGATGCGCGCGATCGGTGGGTGGGCGGGTGATGCCGCGACCCCGAGCACCCAGTTTGACCTGGGGCAGACGGCGACCGGTATTCCCATATCGACGATCCGGCGCAGTTGCGCATCTGTTGCGTGGGTGCAGTGAACGAGCAGGTCGGGTTCAAACGCTAGCGCCTCGTCGATGTCGTCCGGGTTCTTCTCCCCGGCATGGAATGCGACAAGTTTCCCTGCGGCACGCGCCGTTCTCACGATCTCTTCAGCGTTTTTCACGTCATGAACACTGCTGATCCCCGCCCCGTCACCGACCGTCTCTCCGCCATCGCGGCCCAGGATGACCGGGGAACAGTCAAGCCCCGCTGCCGCCTCATGCAGCGCTGCAACGCCATCAGCCCCGCCTTCCCTGAAATCGGCAAACCCGGCCGTCCCGGTTGCCATCATGGTGATGATGCTCGCGCGCATCCCCCTGACCAGGTCGGCGCGCGGGGTTGCTGCAAGGATCCGGTGCTTCAAACCGTTCGGCGGTTTGACCAGGCCGGCCAGGCTTCCACGGGCGGGGATGTCCATCGCGACGGTGTCCCCGAGATGGGTGTGGGCGTTGAAGAAGGCCGGCACGATCCAGAGCCCGGGCGTCCGGGAGACGGGCTCTATCGAGGTGACGATGCCGCCCGAGACGGTTATACTGACGTCCTCTTCCAGGAGTTCTTCGCCGAGGAGCGCCCGGCCGGTTATGACGCAATCTTCAGGCTGCCGCATTGGTTCAACCTCGGTTTTATATATTGCAAATGATAATTATCTGGTATGGCAAAAAAATCTGGCGGGAGACTGGTATCCTCTGCCGGCCTGGTCAATTACTACGACAGCGACGACCACCGGGCCATCCATATCAGCCCGACAGCCGTTCTTGTGATAGCCCTCGCGACCGGAGTGGCAGTTTATATACTAAATCTCCTCTTCTAATCTTTTTTATGCTCCTTTAGCAGCGCAGCCCTGATGATGTCTTCCTCCGGGGTGAAGTATACAGCATCGTGCCCTTTCCAGGTGCGGCAGTTTCTGAAGACCACCGCGGGTACACCCTGGTGGCTCTCGCCCATGACAAAGTTTGCGAAGGCAGCAATCTCGTCGACCACCGCTTCTTCTGTGATCTTGAGGACATGCCCAAAGAGGTCGGTGTCGCCCCGGTAGTCGTCAATGGCTGTCATCCCGGCCCAGCCGATGGCGATGCCGGTCTGGCCGCGGCGGAACGCCCGGCCGCAGGTATCGGTGATTATCACGCGGACGTCTTTTCCGCTGATCCGATGGATCGCATCCCTCATCTCGGCGGCGGCGGCCATCGGATCGGGGGGGAGGATGATCACCCGGCCATCCTCGATGTTGCTGTGGTCGACGCCGGCCCGCACACCGATGTGGCCGAAAGGCAGTTCGGAGAGGATGAACGGGTCTTCGAGCAGTATCGCAGCAGAGGAGTCCAGCACCGCCTGCACAAAGCGCGGGTCCTCTCCTGTCTTTGCGGCTATCCGCACGGCATCAGCACCGGGGGCAATGGATTCAAGGTCACGGGTGAAGCCTTTTGCCTTGGAGTAGACTGATGAGGCAACCGTCAGGATATCACCATCCTCAAACGCGACCCGCTCACAGATCATGCCTGGCAGGTCGTCGCCCTGCCGGATCAGGGGAAGACCCCGAACACCGAATACCTGGATCTCCATCGAATTCACGTATCAGTGGTCGTCTCCGCTTCCAGAAAAAGGCTCGGGTCTCGTGCGGCTGGATGCCGTGCTTACCCGGGTCTGCTGCACGCCCGATCCCGGGGGGGCGGGCACGCTCTCCTTCCCTCAGGTGAGTTCACCCCGAACGCGGCAGTACGTAACGGTTGCCGCAAGATGGATGCCGTGCCGGGGGCGAAAAACAGGATCACAGGATCCTTCAAGGAGGTTTCACCGTGACGCTGGAAACGCGCTCCCGGAGACTGCATCAAGGAGGAATCGCCGGGCGGCGGTGAGGCTGATTGTGAGGGGGATGGAAGATCCCCCGCCCCTGTCTCAGCAAGACCACTATCCATAAACACCCCCCCCTCCCGGCGCGTTCCGCGCCTCCTCCCGCCCCCTCAAGGGGCGGGCAGTCTGTGGCGATAGGCCCGGATACCGTGCACGGGGAGAGGGAAAGGATCTCGGTGAGGATGATCGCATCGAACCGCGGATCTGCTCATCCTACCCCTGGCACTGTATCTATTGGGAATCGCCCCCGTGGG
>JALHIW010000064.1:0-1710 GCA_022837745.1 Methanomicrobiaceae archaeon
ATAGATCTCGTATCACGAGAAATTCCTCCATCTTCAGCATTGCCACTACCTTCACACGGTTGCATGAAGGTTGTCGGGTGGGGATTTTTATCCCGCCGAAAGTGGGGAATTTTACACCGCCGTTGACATCCCAACCCTCTCCTTCTGTGCCCAGAGAACAATTGCCTCACCGACAAGATGCATGAGCCGTTCCACACCCTCGACGCCGAGACGATATTTCACGAAATGGTGGAGTGTTGCAGGATTGGGCAATAGATACCCTGCTTTTGTCTTCTCTGCACCAAGGTTGAAACAATCATCCTCTGTCAGGAGACGAATTGTCCGGGCATAGGATTGTTTCCTGAAACACTTGATGACAAGTAGTTTGATCATAAGAACAACCGGATAATGGAACCGAGAGACCTGTCTGGAGTAGTATTCTTGTTCAATAGTCTGTGCAATGGTGTCCAGATAGGGCGAACTGAGGAACTCCGTGAGAGAGAACCCTGGTTCAATCTCTTCAAATCCGTCTTCTTTTGCCACCTGGTAAATCTCCGGTAAAAACCGGGTAAACTGGCAAGGTGCGACAGAGGCGCGCATACTACCGGAAAAGAGAGGAGAGTTTATAAGCCAGATCGTTGATTTGATGGGCTCTTACCGGCAGCGGTGAGAAGTGGCAATCGTTATATACTATTGAGAGATAATGTGAGCCTGAGTGGTCGAAAGGAATGAGTCCTCTGTGCAATTTTGAGTGAGCGTGTACATATGGGGATTTTATCAAAAATTGGTGGTTCGATAAAGCAAGGGGGTCGATTGGTCCAATACAAATATACTCTAAGTGAAGATAGAAAATCTATCAAATATGATATCCTTGATTTATTCAAACCCGATGAAATCAAGCAATTATGCCGTTATTTTAATATCGGTGAACCCACTCGTACCGAAATGAATTCAAGAGGGGAATTCTATCATCCAAAACCAAATGCAAGAGATTGGATTGATCATGCGATGAGACATGTATCACTTGAACAGATGAAAGAATATGCAATAAAAAAGTACAAGAATGTTCGACCGATTATTGAAAAGGAGAATCGACTCAAACAAATACGTTTAGAAAAATTTCCAGAGTATGAAGAGCAACCTGATAATCAACCAAAAATAGATATTCCGGAATATACAAGTGAAGAATCGGTTTTATTATCAAGGGTGATTGAAGCAATTGAGGATTTTAAGCCAGCTCGCCAATACAAAAATGAATTTAGCTATCACATTGAGTTGAATGGCTATTTAAAAGCTCAATTTCCTGAAGTTGAGATAGAAGTTCAGAAAGGCCGGTCACGTCCTGATATTGCAATTGGAGAGGATATTTGCATCGAAGTCAAAGGTCCTACCAGAGCAAAAGACCTTACAACTATTGCTGACAAGTGCATTCGATATTTAAAGTATTATCCGCATCTTATCGTTGTTCTTTTTGAGGTTCAGGTAAATGATGTGCGATATAAGGAGTGGTATGAAGGCATTTCAGGCCAATATGAAAAGAGTATAACAATTATTCGAAAATAATTATAGATCTCTTCCAAATACCATTTCATAGAAAGTCTTGACCAGAATCAGAACTACCCCAATGACAACTATACATAACGTCATAATTCATACAGTATATTAATATAGAATCACATCACATCCAGAATACGGGGATACAATTGCGAAAACTCTTGGTGAAGGACGCCG
>JALHIW010000045.1:0-23357 GCA_022837745.1 Methanomicrobiaceae archaeon
CGGTATCCGGACTATCGCCACTTACTGCCCGCCCCCTCCAGAGGGGGCGGGAGGAGGCCGCGGCAGCGGCCGGGCGGTGGGGGTGATCGACTCGCTGCCCCAATACCGTTCACGGTGACACGCGGAGACAAGGGGAAGGGACGTCCCGTCCCCTCCCCCCTAGGTGGCGGCTGGTCAGCCGCAAAAGACGCTTCACCGCCGTGGTTATGGAGGGCATCACACCATGAGCAAACTGGTTTTATAGTCCCCCTCGCGTAATACCGGGAAGAAGCGGGGAGTTTATATCACAGAACCTTTGATTTGATGGCCTCGAAAGGCCCCGCCAGACACCCTTCTTCCCGGCACGAAATACGAAGTAAAACCGTCCTGTATACCGGAGACCCTTTTTTACAGGAGATCCGGCAGGTGTGCCTGACCTGCTACTCAGGTATATAACCCCCAAGTGACTATAGCTTACCGCATCATTCCCATTGGGGACTAATTCAATGGTACGAACCATATCCTTTAAAGAGCGACGATACATCGAAGAGTTGAGAATACTCACCCGGGCGACCGCTCTGGACTGCATAATCGACGAGCGCTTCGACCGCATAGTATACCTCATAAAAGAAGGAGACATGGGTCTTGCCATAGGCAGGAAGGGGAGCAACATCCGCAAGATGCAGCGGGTTCTTGGAAAACGTGTTGAGATGGTCGAATACTCACCCGAGCTCGAAAAGTTCACAAAGAACGTCTTCAAACCGGCCGAGGTCACCGGTGTCGAACGAAGAGACGACGGCAAGATCACGGTCTACGTCAGCAAGGGCGACCTCGGCATCGCCATAGGCAAGGGCGGGTGCACCATCGAGAAGGCGCGGAACCTCCTATCCCGCTACTTCGATGCCGAACTCGGAGAAGTGCTCGCAGGAGAGGCGGCCCATGCGTAACTGGGCGTTCCTCGATGAACTCTGGGAGGTCATACAGGATCGGGCGGAACACCCCTCGACCGGCAGTTACGTCAGCTCCATTCTGACCCACCGCAAAGGGGTCGACAAATCCCTGGAGAAGGTCGGCGAAGAGGCGGTCGAGTTCATACTGGCCGCAAAGAACCAGGTGCCTGAGAGAACGGTCTCTGAGGCCGCCGATCTCCTCTTCCACCTGCTTGTAGCGTTCCAGGCGTTGGGCATCGATCCCGCTGACGTGCTCGACGAACTTGCCGCACGCCGGAAGTGAGACCGGAGCGGTCAGAGATATTCCTTCAGATCGACCAGTTGTGGAAGGTCGGCTTTTTTTACGGCCGCCGCCTCAATGACCGTGTCTTCGATCATGATCGGCGCCGGGTATCGAAGAGCGATGGCTATCCCGTCACTTGGCCGGCAGTCCATCATCTCGGTGCGTGAACCCTGCCGCAGCATGAGTTTGGCGTAGAAGACGCCCCCATCCAGGGCATCGATGTGGAGGGCGTCGAGGGCTATCTCGAAGTTCCGGAAGACCTCTATGATGAGGTCATGGGTGATCGGCCGTGGAAGAACTTCGCTGTTGAGCGCGTTGCTGATGGAGATAGCCTCCCAGAGCCCGATGTAGATGGGAACCATGCTTTCACCGCCGATATCAACGGTCGGCGCCGCTCCCATCTCGCTCACCGCCATGAAGACACCCTGCACCCTGCATTTTTGAACTGTCATCTGCTTATCTGAGATCACTCTCCTTACGTTTATACCTTGACGTCTATCATCGGCGATGTTTTCTGGCCCGGGCGATAACCTCGCGCCGGACAATCACGAAACCCGGGAGTAAGCCCAGGATGATGTTGAGGTAGTAGAGTATCAGCCGCCAGAGGAGGACGAAGATACCCACGATCGAGGAGGGAACAAAGAGGCTGTAGAACGACGTGGCGCTGAGTTCCGCAATACCCGAACTCCCGGGGGTGAGCGGGATCATCATGATGATGGCAACGAGGATCTGGACGATGAACGACTCGATGAAGTGCGGCGGCTGGCCAAGGCCCATGAGGAGGAACGATGAAAAGACCGCCCTTGCCGTGGCCGATAAACCTGGTAAGCGCCTGGTTGAAGTTGTCCACCTCGCGGTCGATCGCTTCAAGAAGGTGTTCGAGCCGCTTAAGGTGCCAGCGGCGATCGACCCAGCGTGAGCCCCACCTGAGCGCCCGTTTAAGGCAGTCGGGGTTCCTGACCGAGTAGACGAAAAAAATCACGATGAGGGTTGTGACAGCACAGGCAACGCCAATCAGGACACCCATACCGCTGAACCCCGTGGTGAGGCTGCGCCAGTATTTTCCGAGAAAGAGAACCGAGAAGACACCAAGGGCGCCGAGGACGATCCCGTCGAGGACGCGTTCCATGATGACAACGGCGGTGGCGTCCCCCACCGGGACGCCCGCGCGGTAGAGTTCATGAATCCGGACGGGCTCGCCGCCAGCCTGCGATGGTGTTACCGCAGCTACGAGCATGTTTGCAAGGACCAGGTTCATGCAGTGTGTAAACCGCACCCGAAACCCGAGCGACCCCGACATCTTCTGGATCCGCAACGACCAGAAGACAAGGGAGAGGAGGTGGAGGACGACCGCGGCGAGGAGGTAGAACGGGTTTATCCGACGGATGTAATCAACCGTGGTATCATCAACTGTAAAGTAGAGGACAACGCCCAGAACAAGAACGCTAAAACCGATCGAGACAAGCAGCCACTTTACCTGAGACCTATTCATGCTCCATTGCTCCACGGGCGGGCTCTGGAGACCTGGCCCGGAACCCCACCGAGATCCACAGATCGATTTGTGGATTTTTGGATAATCCCGGGCCGAAACACCCGAAATTGAACCAATAGGGTATTATCTGGATACTATTTTAACTTGCGGTGGTGGTTCACCGCTGGTGTATGGCGTAAATACCCGCCCGGGGGCCGGCCGTTTGAAAGAGAGCATCCGGCTGATACGAAGAGACAGATGGGGAAGATCCTCCAGCAACCCCCGGTGGTGATTCCCTACCACCTGTCCATTCAAAAGACCGTCTATACGGTAAATAGATCCCGGCGACCGGTCACCCGGAAGAGCCCCGCCCGGATGCCGGCATCAAGCCAGGCATACCCGTAGCTCAGCCGGAGAAGGGCGCCGTTGAGATCACCCGCATCGAGACGCTCTCCGCCCCCCTCATACCACCTCTGCGCCACCCACAGAAACTCTCTCGCTGCAGCGTGGAGCGGGCTTGAGACGTCCGGTGCCTCTTTGACCCCCTCAAGCGCGAAATCGAGCATACGGCGGTACCGCCGGGTTTTCTCGTCCAGGCGGGCGGTCTGCGAGGGAAGGATGCGTGCGTCCACTGCTTCCGGCGGGTGGGGATCATACGGTTCGATCAGCCCGAGGCTCGAACCGGCATCAAGCCAGCCAAGCCCGTAGGCAAAGGCGGCGAGCGCATTCACCCGGTCGCCGGCCTCAAGGAACGTAACCCCATCGCTCAGGTAGGCCGCAGCCATCTCCATCACCTCCGCCGCCACCCGAAAGAGCGGTCTTTCCTCCGGGACGGCGATCCGCACCCGCAGGAGAGCGCCCTCAAAGAGGCCCCCATACTCCTCCAGGGTCATAGGCCAGCAAAGGTCTCCAGGTACTCCCGCTCCACCGGGTGGAGGTCCGCCGGGACGGCCAGGACATGGAGCGGGGGGCCAAAATCGGTCTCCTTGAGCTTGCTGCCGCTCCCGGCAGCAACCACCGGATGCTCCGAACCCGCCCGGGCGATCCCCACATACAGCGCGGGCGGTTCGACCCCGCGCCTCTCCGCCATCTCCTCGATGATCTCAATCGCCTCCGGGATACGCATGCAGCGGCCGTCCTGGATATCCAGGTATACAAGCGTGTGGAGGTTCAGCCCGAGGTTCACCGTGATCGTATCGATAGGGGTCGTCGGGAACCACCCCCTCGCCGGGAAGGGGACAGAACAGGACTTCCCGAACCTGTAGTTCTGCAGCCCGGATAGACCGCAGACCGCGCTTGATATGGAGGCTGCGTGTATGATGGAGGTCTCTATACCGGCAGCGGCCGCCCTTATCCGGAGATCAGCGTGCGTCGTCGAGACCATCGGGTCGCCCCCGATCAGGAACGCCACCCTGCCGGCAGCGGCGCGTTCCAGGATCTCGGCAGGGTCATGCTCGACATCCTCCCGTGAGAGAACCCGGATCTCCTTCCCGAAGAATACCTCCATCGCGGCGAGATCCGTCCCCATCAACCGCGATGTGTAGGCCTCAAGGAAGACGACATCAGCGGATTTAACGTACGTAAGACCTTTTAGCGTGATATCCCCCAGGTCGTAGAGGCCAAGGCCAACAAACGTCAGCACCGCGTATCCGCTCCATGTAGCAGAGGGTTGCCGACCATCATTCCTCGATCGTCACCACGCCGTCGCTGTAGAAGTAGCGGATCCAGGGAGTCGTCCTGCCACGGATCCCGATTACCCGGAAATCGTGGTCCGCCGCTACTCTCCCCTCGTCCGTCCTCACCTCGATCACCATGCTCATCAACTGCTTGATGGTGGACACCGTCCGCCTATCAAACGACTCGCTGTTAAGGGTGTAGACACCTACCCCCTCCAGTTTCTTCACCCGGTTGGTGATGACATGGAGAAACCTGAAGGTCACCTCGAGTTGCGCATACATAAGGATCGTCGAGACCGAGTTGAGGCAGAACCGAACCGGCGGGGGCATTGGACCCTCGGGATCGGTCATCGCCCCCTCCTTCCACATATCCTCCACCATCCGGGAAAACTTGATCCCCATGCTGGTCAGGTCAAGGGGACTCGTGACGAACTTCACCTTCGAGGTGTCCCGCACGGTCGGCACCGAACCCTTCGTGACCGCATCGATGACCCCGAGCCGGTTCCTGTCCGCTCCCAGTTTGCGGAACGCACCGACAACATCGGCGGCGCGCTCGTCGGTCGAGAGTGCAACCGTCCATTCCCCGGGTCTTGGGCTTGCGATCCGGTATGCCAGATGTTCTGCGTGGGATGGTGGAGGGGCAAGGAGGAGGACATTGGTCGCGGCATGCATACCCCCATAATCCCCGTCGATCAGCGGGATACCGGTCTCGTAGATGTACATTTCTACACCAGTTATGAAAAGAGATGGTGGATAAACCCTCCGATCAGGAGGCCGAGCGTGACCGTGTATACAGTGACCGCGAGCGTGATCCGTGAACCGACCTCCCGCAGGAGAACCGTGATCGTTGCAAGGCAGGGGACGAAGAGGACGGTCACAACCGCAAAGACATAAACCTGGAGCGATGATAGAACCGCCCCGAGGTCTGCGGTGCCCGCCAGGATTGCAAGGGTCTCAAACGCCATCTCTTTTCTGAGGATCCCGAATATGAGCGCCGTCGCCGAGTAGCCGGGAAGCCCTAGGAGCCCCATCGTGTACGGCTCCACGATCCCCTCAAAGACAGTCATGACGCCGAAGAACTCGAGCAGCCCGAGGACGACGCTCCCGAGAAGCAGGAGGGGCATCGCGATGAAGAGGAACTCCGATAAGCGTGACCAGGCCTTCTTCATCACCAGTCGCGGCACAGGCCGGCGAAGCGGGGCCATCTCCATGATCATGCCAAACCGCTCACCGGGCACAACCCGCGAAAGAAGAAGCCCGGTAAGAATGATCAGGACAAAAACAATAGCATAGACGCTGAACGCCGCCGCAAGACCCACAAAACCTGCAACAATCCCGGCGATTATGACCGTCCTTGCAGAGCAGGGGACCATCGTTACCAGAATCGAGGCGATGATCCTCTCGCGCCGGGAGTGCAGGAGCCGGGTGCTCATTATTGCCGGAACGTTGCAGCCGAACGCCAGGGTGATGGGGATGACCGCCCCGCCGTGCATCCCGAGCCTGTGCATGGCGTTGTCGGCCAGGAACGCCGCCCGTGTCATGTAGCCAGAGTCTTCCAGTATTGATATGATGATGTAGAAGAGGAAGACGTAAGGCAGCGCTATACCGAGGCCTGCCTGCAGCGCAAGCAGGATAGAGGCGCCGACCTCTTCAAGAAGGGGGTGCAGCCCGAGCGCGAGGAACGGCTGAATCGCGTAGACCTCAAAGACCTCCACGATCGCCTCCTCCAGGAACGACCCCACCACGAAGACAAAGAGCAGCATTCCCACCAGGATTGCAAGCAGGATCGGCATCCCGGGGATGAAACGGGTCAGAATGCTGTCAGGGTCTGTCCCGGCGGGTGGGTGCTTCTCCTTCACGGTGAGTTCGGCCAGACTGCGGGCGAAGTTGTGCCGGTTTGCGGCTATGATCTGGGCAACCGTCATTCGGTGGCGCGACTCTGGCTGTCGCCGAACCCCTGGAGCGCCCGGAGACTCTCTTTTCGGTCAACCCCGAAGATCTTGCCGAGGCTCCGGATTGCCGCCTCGATGTGGTGGTCGTATGGGATCTCGATCTTTGCCGGCCGGGATGCAGTAAGGGCCGCCGGGATGATCCGGTCGATATTCAGCCCCTGTGATGCGGCCGTCAGGAGGACCTCGACACCCAGGAGGTCGTGGAGCGGGCCGGGATCGATCTCGAGCCCCCGTTTTGCGGCTTCGTCGACCATGTTCAGGACGACGACCATGGGAAGGCCGTACTCCGCCACCTGGAGGAGGAGGTAGAGGTTTCGCTCCAGGCGGGTGGCGCTCGCGACCACGACGACGGCGTCGACATCCTCCTGCTCCAGGAACCGGCGGGCAAGGTCTTCCTCTTCCGAGTTCCCTTCCAGCGAGTAGACGCCGGGGAGGTCCACGATCTCGATTATCTCGCGCTGAAAACAGGTGTTCCCCCGCTGAAGTTCGACGGTGGTTCCCGGGTAGTTGCTCACCTCAACCCCGAGACCTGTGAGCTGGTTGAAGATCAGGGATTTACCCACATTGGGGTTGCCGATCAGAACGATCTTCATGGACAGGACTCCACGAATATCGATCGCGCTATCTCGGGGCTGATGGCGATGTCACAGCCTTTCACCCTGACAACAACAGAATTATTCGGGAGTTTTCGGCGGATCTCCACAATCTCGCCGGGGAAGACCCCGAGGTCAAGCAGTCTCCGGTGCCCGCCGGGGCCGCGCATAAGCGCAACCCTGGCGATATCGCCTTCGTTGCAGTCGAGCAGCGTGACGGTCTCCTGACCGCGCCGCCTCCTCATCCGTCCTGGCATGGTTGCGGTGCCGCTCATGTAGGAGGAGAGCCGCTCGATTGTATCATCGGATATACCGTGCTCAAGGGTGCAGGCTTCCCTGCTTGCGGAGTTTGTATCGATCCCGAGCATCTCTGTCAGGAAACACTGGAGGACGGTGTGTTTCCGGGCAACCTTCGAGGCCAGCGCCGCACCTTTCTCTGTCAGCCGGACGGCATCGCCCACCTGCTCCAGGTAGCCTTCTCTGGCCAGAGCGGCTATGGTCGATGAGGCGGTCTCCTTCCCGGTCTTTAGGGCTGCCGCAATCTCTTCCACCGTCGGCGGCCGGCCGCTGTTCTCCGCGATCTCCAGGATCGCTTCGAGGTAATCCTCAACCATGGAAGGGAGCATGTTAACATCTCTTTCGTTTCAAGGAGTTTATGGATTTGGGTGGTGTCAACGGGCTCCTGGGTGTATTCTCGCCAGAACCTGTGATTGCATCCACTTTGACCGGCACACCACAGATCTCGAGGCTATTTATATCTGGCGCGCGAAGAAGAAAGGAGTGAAACTGGCTGCAGAGACCGATGCTCATGGGAGCGAGGAGTTTTTTAAGGTGCGCTGCGGTGTTTCAGGGGCGCGCGGCTGGTGGTGCGCCAGGGCTGACGTTTACAGCACACCCGCATCCTGGGGGTGGGCATCATGATCTACCGGCTCTACGAGAAGATCCTCCTTCGCAACCTCAGCACCCTCCCGGAGCATATCTGTTTCATGATCAGCGAGAAGGATATGCTCGATGCCCCCGACAACCTCTACCGTACCGTTGAGTGGTGCCGGGAACTGGGGATCAGGAGCGTGACGTTCCATATCAGCACCACCGACCCGGCCAGGCTGGAACGCTGCCTGCCGCAGATCCGCAGGGTCTCCTCGATCGCACACCTGAGGCTGCACTACCGGGAGGGAACTGAGGTTGCGGGGGAGGGCATGGACGTGGCGGTGGCGATCGGGAAGAGCGGACGGGAGGAGATCGCGGCCTGTATCCGGCAGATGGCTGAAGAGGGGGTGGAGCCAGACTCTGTCGATGAAGAACTGCTTGAGTCCTATCTCACCTTCAGGTACGAGCCGGACCTGGTCATCAAGACGGGGGGAGACCACCTGACCGATTTCCTGATCTGGCAGTCGGTCTACTCCGAACTCTTCTTCCTGGACGTCAACTGGGCGCTGCTCCGGAAGGTGGATTTCCTTCGTGCGCTCCGGGACTTTCAGTCCAGGGTGCGACGGTTCGGCAGGTGAGGAAGACTCCGCCTCACCCGGCCGTGCGCTCCTTGAGCCTCATACGCTGGTCATAGACCCGCATCGCACGCAAGAGGTCGATCTTTCTAAACGCCGGCCAGTATGGAGCGCAGAAGTAGACCGCCGACTCATGGCCGTTTGCAAGCCAGGGGAGGAAGTTGGACGTCCGGTAGTCGTTGCCGGTGCGGATGATCAGGTCAACGGGCGGGATGAGCGCACCGCGGTTGAGGTGGCGCTCGACGGTTGCGGGATCAATGGAGTCCGGGTCGATGGCACCCTGCCTGACCTTCTCCAGGATCGATCGGGCGGCGTGCACGATCTCGTTCCTGCCGCCGTAGGCTATGGCGACGTTGATGAAGTAGTTGCTGTATTGCCTGGTCGCCTCCTCCGCCGCATCGATGGCCTCAAGGAGGTCTGCGGGCAGGAGCGAGCGATCCCCGATCATCTGCACCCGGATGCGTTTCTTCTTAACCCGCTCGTCATCCAGGATCGCCCTGAACTTCTCTTTAAAGAGTGTAAAGAGCGCCTCAAGTTCGCTCTCGTCCCGCCGGAAGTTCTCGGTGGAGAAGGCGTAGAGCGTTATCTGCTGCACGCCAAGTTCCTGCGCCCAGTCGAGCACCCGTTCCGTGGTGTCCGCCCCCATGCGGTGGCCGATCGACGTATCCACTCCCTGTTTCTGCGCGTACCGGCGGTTTCCGTCCTGGATCACCGCGATGTGGCGGGGGACGTGCCTCACCTGCCGCCTCAGGTAACGTTCATAGAGGGGTTCGATCCCCGATCGGAGTCTCAGAGCGGCGTCACCTCGACGATCATCCCATTGTTTGGGTAGCGTTCGACAACATACTTCTTCCCGGGGAGGTCGGCGCCGTGCTCGATGAGCACCCACCAGGCCATCTCAATCCTCCCCCCGGAGACTGTATAATCATCCTCGTCGAGAGAGGCGAGGAACGCGTCGACGGTTCCATCTGGTTCGAGCACCCCGTATACGACCGTTCCGTCATCCGTCACCTCATCAAACGGACGCGCGGTGTTGGAAGCAATCCGTTTAAGCCGTTCCCGCAGCTGGACGGAGTCCTTGAAGACCGATGAACAGAAATGAACTTTCGGGTCGGCAGAGATGTTCTCCGCCCAGGCCCGAGCACCCTTCACGGCGTTGTGCACTCCGTCATCGGGTTCGAAACCGCGTTTGCGCATGGCAGCGGCACAGGTCTCGCCCCACTCCAGTTCGTTGATGTTGAGGAAGTCGAGGAGCGGGAGGGCGGCGGCAAGGTCGTCGATCCCGGGGAGCGACGGGACCTCGATCCCGACAAGGAACCCCATATTCCTGGCGATAACTGCTGAACGGGCGTAATCGGTCTCCAGGATGTAGGCCCAGACCTCCCGCGGGGGGTGCATCCGGATCTCGTCGACCAGCCCCTGCAACCGCCGGAGCACGGCCTCATCCGGTGCAAGACCGGTGTAGAGATGGATCTGGTGCCCGGGCCCGAAATGCTCTTTGAGGGCCCGGCAGTAGTCCACAACCCGCTCGATCTCGAGCAGCGGCTCGCCGCCGGTGACACCGGTTCCAAGAGCGCTCATGCTCTCTGCGACCTCGATGGCACCGGCAGGGGAGGAGACCTGGTGTTCGTTTGCAAATATAACGTCCCGCCCTTTGCGCTCCCGCGATAGCGGGCAGTACCAGCAGCCGCGGTTACACCTCCCGGTAACAAAGAGGACCATCTTCGCCCCCTGGTGGCAGAGGACACACCCCGGGCTCAGGTAGCGCCCCTCCACTGCTGCTCCAGACTCCTGCGGCATGATGATAATAGTTATAAGACACACAAGATGAAAAAGGTTTGACGGTTGGTAGATGGATATCCCGGGATCCTCTCCGCCCCGCGTTGCCGGGGGAACCGGTGCCGCAATTGCACGGCAGGCCATCAAACCACTTCTCCGATGCCCTAGGATCACCTCCGCAAGGGACGTCTTTTGCGGCTGACCCCCGGCACCCGGCGCCTGAAAGACGGGCTGGAGAAGCCACGCCGGGCACGGAGACTGGGTCTTTGAGGAGGGTTCACCCGTGATGCTGGAGACGCCCTCCCCCGCACACTGTATCAATGGGGGATCGCCCCATGGGGAGGGAGACAGAGACGCTCCCCTCTCTTTGTATCTCATCGGGATACCCTCCTTCGTCGACCCCAATTCCCTGTAACTGGGAGAGCATTTTTCATACACAACCCCGACCGGCCCCGATCTGGATGGGGCGGAAGTGCTGCGCGGCGATGCCCACCCGCGCCCCGGGGGATCTGTTCATGAAGAGGTGTTGGTCTGATGCCCTCAGGGATGTAAACGCGAGGTCTGTGTCCAATAATTAGATATACTTTACGAGGAGAACTACCGTGACGATGCCGGTTTCCAGCCGTGACGATGCCCTCTCCGAGGTTGTCGGGTTTGTGCTGCTCCTTGCCCTGATCGTTGTAGCGCTCTCGCTCTACCAGGTCTACGGCGTCCCGGCAGCAGGGAGGGAGAACGAGATCGTGCACATGAACCAGGTGAAGGACAGGTTCGTGGACTATAAGATTGCTCTGGACTCGCTCTGGATAAACGATAGAGAGGGCGTCCTCATCTCGACAGCGTTTGACCTCGGCACCGGTGCGGCCACGACGGCCGGGAGCGCCCTCTCGTTTCCGATCCTCTCTCCCGCAGGATCTGGAGGGACTCTCGTCGTGAAGAGTGGCGGGGCCAACCTGACGATCAAAGGGAACGATATCACGCTAGGGGACTATACCACGCTACTACAAGACCTGCCGCTCGGAAGCCTCTCCTACACCTCATCAAACCATTACTGGGTGGACCAGACCTGGACATACCAGATGGGTGCGGTCTTCCTCACCCAGGAGGGGAATACGACGGTGCGGGTCGGGCCGTCGATTGCGGCGGCGAAGACGAAGGACGAGAATGTCACCCTAACCGTAGCCCCGATCAGCCTCGAGGGTTCGGCCGGCCTTGAGGGATCGGCCACGATTGCGGGCTCGGGACCGGCTAGAGTCGAGACCAGGATGCGCAGGAGCGATTCGCCCGATTCGCCCCCCGTTGAGACCTATGATTGCGTGAACCTGACCATCGAGGCCAGTGGTGATCCGGTAATGGCCGCTGCCTGGAAGAGGGCGTTTGACGAAGTCCGGCAGAGGGCAATTGAGGAGAGCATCGATCCTTCGTGGGTAACGACAGAAAAAAGCGGAAATACAGCCACGCTCACCGTCAAACCGATGGAGGTAGGAAAGAAGGTTTTCCTCAGCATCTACCCGGCGAACTACACGGTAACCATTCACAACGCGGCGTCCCTGTTGGAGTGATAGATATGAGGCAGCATCGCGGTGAAGAAGGGGTCTCCGAGATGGTCGGGGCTATGCTCCTGATCGGGTTGACAGTTCTAGGTGTGGTGCTTGTGGGGATAACCTTCCTCTCCGGTTCGCAGCCAGAGGAGATCCCACACACCACCATCGTTGCGGGGAATTCAACGGAGGGGCATCTCACCCTCGCCAACTACGGTGGCGATCCGCTGCGGACAGGAGAGTACCGAATCTATGTCAAGATCGAGGGGGAGGACAACCTTGTGGACAGGACCGGCAATTTCAGTGAGCCTGATGGCAGCGTATGGTCGATCGGGGAGGGTTTGACCTATGACGGACCGGGGACTCCGGAGAGAGTGATCGTGACCGCGATCTCAGGAGGCGGGGAGACAATCCTTGCAGAACCGAAGTTCCGGGGCGGGGCCGGGAAGTTCTCCCCCGACCCGGTAGAGCCGGGGGTGACGCCCGGGCCGGAAACCGGTGGAAACGACTCCCCTATCCAAATCACCACCCCTGGAGCCAGTGAAGAATTCGTTTTTGCAGGGCAGGGACAGGGCAACAAACACGCAACGATGGCAGCCCAGACCACGCTGGAAGATGTGACCAGGGTTGATTTCATCGTATATCGGCTTGATGGGCCGTATAACAACGATAAAGAATCGATGATGCGCAATGTCAAAGTAAACACCAGCGACTACTACGTCTGGGACGACATACCGGCTTTGCCAGGGCTTTCCAACGGAGACAAAGTCGCAATGATCGCCATCGCGTATAACGGAACCGAGATGATCGGATGCAACGGGCGGGTCACGACGGTGTCCGGACTATAGACCTCCGACTTATGAGCAGATGGAATCTCCGTGAAGGGATGGACATGAATCACGACACCGCCGCCTCCGATCTCATCGCCGCCGTGGCGCTCATAGCCGTCTTTGTGACGGTAGCGGCGATCGTCGGAGTAACCGTCTTTTCAAGTCTCCAGGGCGACGCACCTCCCGCGGCGGGGAGATCTACCTCTACCACGATGGCGGTGACGCGCTTGAACGGGGGCGGTTTGCCATCCTGGTTAACGGCGTAGACCTAACAGATGAGTTCGAACTTGTCGAAGTTCCGGGGTCACGATCGACCGAGTGGTCGTCATGGGGGACCGGCCAGGCCCTCGTGAACAAAACTCCCCTTCCAGAAGATCCCCACATCCAGATCGTTGGTGAGGGTGTGAGCCATTCGGGCGGCGACTGGCTCCTGTACGAGGTTGGGAAAGGGTCTACGGCGACACCCACAGTAACACCCACAGTAACACCCACAGTAACACCCACAGCAACACCCACAACAACACCCACAGCAACACCCACAGCAACACCCACAGTGACACCCACAGCAACACCCACAGTGACACCCACAGTGACACCCACAGTGACACCCACAGTGACACCCACAGTGACACCCACAGTGACACCCACAGTGACACCCACAGTGACAACCCACACCGACACCCACACCAACACCCACACCCACACCAACACCCACACCGACACCCACACCGACACCCACACCGACACCCACACCAACACCAACTACCCTGGTGGCAAACTTCACCGCCAACATCACCAGCGGTCAGGCTCCGCTCGCGGTCGCGTTCACCGATACCTCCACGGGAGGACCTGTCTCATGGTCATGGAACTTCGGTGACGGCAACACATCGACGGCACAGAACCCGGTGCACACATACACGGCCGCGGGCAACTACACAGTGACGCTGAACGTCACAAACGCCCACGGCGACACAGCCGGCCTTACAAAAGTGAACTACATCCATGTAACCGCGGGCTCCCTCGGCTTCATCGTCGACGAGAACGTCTTCATCTACGGCGACACCCTCGAATTCGACGGCAGCACCATCAACGGCCCCGGCGCAACCGCAGTAATCCTTGGCGGGCTGAGAACAGACGACCTCAACGGCGGAGCCTCAATCGCTGTCTCGAACCTCTACATCGGCGGCGATGTAAACCTGGATGGCGGAAGCGCCAGCCTCGGGTCGGCACAAAACCCGGGGTCCATCTACGTCGACGGCAACCGCCAGGATCCACGGCAACGTCTACGTCAACGGTGACCTCACACTTGGCTGGACACCAACCATCGCGGACGGTGCACGGATCTACTACACCGGCACACTCACAGCACCCGCTAATTACGATTCCAGCATCCTTGCAAAGTGCATCCACCAGGCAACCGTGCCCGGATTCGAGATGCCGGACTGGGAGATCCCGCCCACAAAACCAGCCGCCTGGTATGCGGAGAGAGGATACATCCAGGGCGGAACCCTGACAAGCAGCATGAAGGTGTTTGCCCCGGCTTACTCCTCTACGTCCTGGCAAGAAACCGCAACCAACGTGATCATCGTCGCATACGACGGCGATATCACCATCACGGGACTTGGAGGAAGCGGCGTAACCGGTGTCTTCATCGCCCCGAAGGGGAGGGTGACCTTCAGCGGCGCATTCCTTGAAGGTGTTGTACTAACCCGCGACGGACTCTTCGTCACCAGCGGTGGAACGACGGTCACCTTCCGGAACCTCAGCGACCTCATCACCGACCCCGCAGACTACCCGCTCTAACCCCATTTTTCAGCACCGCCCTCATCGCAGACGGCGATAAGAGTCACGGAAAGCCACCGGATGGTGGGTGTTCTACTCCAGAGGAGACAAAAGTCCAGCACGATAGGCAGAATAGCGGCCAGCCTCCTCCAGATTTCACCATTCAGCCACCTTCTGGGTCTTCGTCTTCTGGTTAACGCCAGGTATTTTCAGAGATAGTTGCACAATTCTCGTGACTGCTCCCCCTCCTCTCGTCGGGGGCATCCTGGGATGTTATCCCTGAGATTGCAGCCCCAATCTCATAATATTGAACGCCCGCGTTCTGGTCGCGATCCATCACCAACCCGCAATGCGGGCAGGAATGAACGCGATCAGAGAGCGTATCGTTATAGACCCACCGACATATCTCCAGCGTCTGCTCAAGCAGAGTCGTTTGAGACGTTGAGGGATAGAGTCGATACCGATATGCACGCATTATAGTTTCATACGCCACGGTGCGCAATATGGTTATCAAGGGGCGGGCGAGTGTCTGGCGATAGACCGGATGGCCGTGCAAGGTAGGTTTCACCCTGATGCTGGAGATGCACTCCCGGACACGGTATCCATGGAGAATCACCCCCGTGGGGGTAGGGCTGACGGGGAGGGGGCGGAACGCCCCTTCCCCTGTCTTGACGTGTAGAGTATTCGCTGACCACCCCCACCACCCGGTAAGGCCGTGCATGGGTCTTCTCCAGAGCCTCCCACGTGTTTCTGGCAATTTACATCACCGCCAACAATGCAGATGATACGCATTTTTCACGGTTTTAAACTACCGGGATCTAATACCAGGCCTCAGAGCGAGTGTAGTTTTGCAAGGGGAGCGATCTTTGAGCCGTGAAGTGCGGATCTAACGGCAAAATAAGTCTGAAGATCCAGGTAGTTTAGGAGGAGGCTAATCGCGATCAGCGGCAATGGTTTCCAGGGTGCCGTGTCAAAAAGAGAGACCCGACCGGGCAATGCGGCCATGGGGCCTACATCAGGTCTTCCGGCTCTCTCACCCTCCCTTCATCCACCAGTTCGGTGTAGTCATCGAACCAGTAGGCCGCCGGGTTGCTCCTGTAGACCATGAACCGCCCGATATCCTCCGGTTTTGCCGCCTGGTTGTACTTGAAGTAGGTATAGTCATCGGTCATCCCCAGAACCTCAATCTTTCCGGTCGCGTGCGACATCACAAACCTGGCCTGCTTCGCAAGCCCCGAACAGAGCGACCGCGCCCGCTCAAAGATCCGGTAAGACTCCTCCACCGGCACCGCAAACGGCCGGTTCCCGACCGTTGGACGGCACTGGAAGACGTAATAGGGAACGATCCCGACAAACGAGAGTTTATCGAAGAGATCGGCAAGGACCTCGGGGTCGTCATTGATCCCGCGGATCAGTGGCGTCTGGTTCATGATGACCGCCCCGGCCTCCTTAAGGAGAGAGACCGCCGTACACGCCGCGTCGGTCAGTTCCCGCGGATGGCTGAACTGCGCCATGATGTAGATCCGCTTCTCATCCAGACTGTAATCGCGGATCATCTCCAGCAGCGCCGGGTCGTTTATGATCCTGCAAGGATTGTATGCCGGCATCTTCGTCCCTATCCGTATGATCCGCACATGATCGATCTCACGGACCTGACGGACAATCTCACGGAGTTTATCCGTCTCCAGTATCAGCGGATCGCCGCCGCTCAAGAGGACGTTGGTGATCTCGGGATGTTCACGGATGTAGGCAATCCCCGCCGAGACATCCCTGTTCACCTCACGCGCATCCTCGATGAAGAGGCGTTTCCTGAAACAGTAGCGGCAGAACCCACCGCAGAGATCGCTGACAAGCAGCAGAGCGGTCTGCCGGTACTTGTGCTGCAGCCCCGGCACCCGGGTGTAACTCTGTTCCGATGACGGGTCAAGCCGACCCCAGGGCTCAAGTTCTTCGATCGCCGGTATGACCAGCCTGCGGATGGGATCCGCCGGGTCATCCCAGTCTATCAGCGAGAGGTAGTAGTCGTTTGAACGGAACGCAAAGACGTCAGTCACCTCCGCAAGACGGGCACACTCCTCCGGGCTGATACCAGGAACCTCATCAAGCGATGTGATGTAAATCGGGTTTCTGGTGCTCGCGGTTGGATTTTGAAGATCAGATTTCGAAGTCGTAAAACACCTCCAGAGTGACACTCTCCAATGCAGGATGTGGTCTGAAATATCGGGGACAGGATGCACGAGAGCAGGGATCGCAAGGCTGCGATCTACCCAAAGGCTGCTACAGGCGTATCATCGAACTCATGCAGGAAATCGTCGCACCGGATCAGTCATCGAGTGTCGGGTTATGTTCTATAGATTCAGGGGGGCTAATGGTATTTATACGTTGGGCTGAAACAGCAACCCCTATGATAAATACCCACGTTTCACCCAATAAAAACGATACAACGACCAATACAAGCCGCTTTCCAGAGACTCAGCAGCGAGCAAATATGAAAAAATTTTGGGCGAACACTATCGCACTACTTCTTTTTTTTGGCCATAGAAAGGATATCCACAACATATTTCCCTTCCTTTTCCAGCCCGAGGACCACCTCCCCGGACCTGGCCAGTTTCTCGATATTCAACTCGTACGATCCCGGGCCAAGGATACGGATGCTCTCGATCCGATCATAGACCTCGATCTCCTTCTTCCGCCGATCATCCCTGACTTCAAGAACCTCCTCCCCCTTCTCCTGGGCAATCTCCGCCGGCGTCTTCTCCTTCATCACATCCTCGTGACGTTCAGCCTCGCGGATGTAGAGGAACTTCTTTCCGCCGCAGCTTGGGCACCCTTTCAGTATCTTTGTCGAACCGTCCTCAAACTCCCGCCCGCATTGAGTACATTTATGAGGCATATCTCACCTGCAATTCTCATTCACCTCGACGACGAAACCCAGGCGCTGATGAGATCCTTATCCTTCCTGAGCGTCTTGAGCTGATTGGCAGGCCCGATCACCGTCAAACGGGCCTCGGGGCGTCTCCCGCCGAAAAGTTTCCCCAGAAACCCACCTGACGTCTCCTTTACAGGATAGGTCTCCATCTCGATCCCGGCAAACCCATCCGGCGATATCTCACGCATCGTGACCTCTATGAGTTTGCTCTGCTCCTCAGGAGCAAGACCCTTCTCCAGGACAACAATGTTCCCCTCCATCACCTCATCCAGGATCAGGTGAATCTTCTCCATCACGGTGAGTTTATCAAGGCGTTCCGCCGATATCAGGTCAATCTGTACACCCTGTATCATCTCCATCACCCGAAGTATTCCGTCATCTTCTCATAGAGTTCTTCCATGTTGGTACCCTCAAGACTGGATATAGGGACCACAGGGTGCTGGGGAAACGCGCTCTTGATCCGCGCGGGGGAAGCATCCGGTAGATCTGTCTTGTTCGCGACTATCAGGACGGGGAGGTTCCTGCTCTCGATTATCCCGACAAGCATTATGTTCACCTGCTGGAATGGGTCCTGCGTTGCATCAAGCACATATATAACGCCGTCAATATCCTCACGGAGCCAGTGCATCGCCTCGGCCACGCCCTCCGTAGCCTCCCGCGCCCGCTTGATCGCTTCCTCCTTCTCAAGACCATACTCCATGAACTCGTTGTAATCGATCTTGGTCGTCACACCAGGGGTATCGACGATATCGAAGGTGATGGAACTCCCGTTCTGACCGGTGATGGTTATATTCTCTTTACGCCGCACACGCCTGGTTTCATGAGGGATCTCACTGACCGGCCCGACCGCATCACCAACCCAGTCCCGCACAATCCGGTTTGCGAGCGTCGTTTTACCGGCATTGGGAGGACCGTAGATCCCGATGCGGCTGGTCCGCTTCCTGAAGAACGCCTTCAAGAACCGTGAAATCTTTTTTCGTGTATTAACAAAGAACGCCATCAAGCTCCCTCAGGTAGACAGGTTTGCCTGTACTTACGTGAGGTGTGGAACTCACAAATAAATATAGTTATATGTTCCTTCCAGCGCGTTTGCGGGTGTGAAATGGGGCGGAGCGGGAAGTCCCCGGTCCTGCCGCCGGGGATGAAAGTGGAGCCGCCCTTCCTTGCTGTGATGTATATCATCCCGGGTATATTCTATTATTCTTACCTCTCGTACAAGGCTGAAAGTGCTGGTACGAACTTCATTCAAATCGATCCCCGGAATACGACGCAGATGTGCTCAAACTGTGGGAGTATCGTGAAGAAGGATCTCTCAGTGAGAGTTCACAATTGCCCAGACTGCAGGTTTGCTGCCGATAGAGATTACAATGCTGCGGTGAACATTCACCGCGTGGGTACGGAGCAGCCCTTCGGGCCTGTGGAGCCAGGACCTCTGCATCACATCTCTGTTGTGCAAGTGCCGGCCATGGAGCAGGAAGCCCCGCACCGATGAGCGCGGGGTGGTTCACTGTCAATCACCTCCCGCGCCGGTTAAGAGAATTCTTTTATACTGTTGAATCCTAGATAGACTTGCACCAGGAGAATTATTTATTATAGCGGCCAGATCAGGAGAATCCCATGATGAACAATAGCAATGCCATCCGCTTCGAGACACGCATACCTCTAAGGGAGGTTATGCAGACTCATCCAGCGACCATTGATGTGGGAGAGACTGTCGCCCGGGCGGCACAGACCATGTGCCGCGCCGGGGTCGGGAGTTGCATCGTACTGCAAAACAGCCTCCCGACCGGGATAGTTACGGAGGAGGACATCAACTGCAAGGTTGTTGCAAAGAACCTGAAACCAGGTGAGGTCCGCGTAAGCGAGGTCATGAGCACCCCGCTGATCACAATCGGCGCCGATAAACTGGTCGAGGATGCCGCGGCAATGATGGTAAAGCATCGCGTCCGCAGGCTCCCTGTCGTCGAAGACCAGATGGTCATCGGGATTGTTACCGTGAGGGACATCCTCACCGTCGCGACAGAAGTAAACGAACTGCTGGCCGATCTCATTGAAATTAACCGTGAAGAGGTTTATGCCATGGGCGTCTGCGACCGCTGCGGCAACATGTCAGACGCACTATCACGGGTCGACAACCTCATGCTCTGTCCTGCCTGCCGTGAGGAGGAGCAGTTGCTATGATAGTGGCCGCAGACCTGATGGTGGAGATACCCGCGCTGCGCTACGATGACCATGTCACGAAAGCGCGCAGCATACTCCGGGACGATGTCTTTCGTGAGGTCTACATAGTGGACGACAGAGACAAACTTCTGGGCTACATCGACATCTCCGACGTCCTGCGGGTTGTCGACACCAAGTCAAACATCACTGTGGAGGGGTTTGTCCGGGAGGCCGCGCAGGTCACCCCGGACACGCCGCTTACAGAGGTCAGCAGCGCCATACTGAACGCCCGCACAAACAGCGCAGCTGTCGTCGATAAAGATGCTGCCTACCTGGGGGGGGTGCTATTCTCAGAGATCTTTCCAGTCCTCCTCTCCCAGCGCGTCAACGACGGCAGGGTAAAGGATGCCATGTCGCATCACCCCGTCACCTGCTCACCCGGCGACCCGGTGCACCGCATATACACCCTCATCGTCGCGAGCGGCTTTAACTCGTTTCCCGTGGTACATAAAGATAGGGTCATCGGCATCATATCCCGCCGGGATCTCCTGCGCGCCGGCAAGGTGCGCACATCCGTAAAGAACCAGGCAGACACCACCGTGGAGCGGGTTATGACAACACCCGTTATCACCGTGACACCGGACGATTCACTCGCAACGGCGGGCCGGCTGATGGTCGAGCACGACGTCAGCATGCTGCCGGTCGTTGACGAGAAGAAGAGGCTTGTCGGTGTCATCGACCGTCACGATATCCTGGGTTACACCCGGGCTAAATAACCTATTTCAGGAAATAACTCCAGAAAGGAGGGAATATCATGCAACCGAACCGCAGTAATTCAGAGAAGAGACCAGCCGACAGACTCCTCAAGATGCCGGGCAAGCACGACCGCGGCCCGATCGACTTCAAGACCAGGATCGCCGAACACGAAGGCGAGATTATGGCAATTGCCACCAGGGACGTTGTAGTTGCGCACCAGACCACAACTATCATCCAGGCGGTTGAGATCATGACCCGGGAAGGGTTTCGGAGGCTGCCGATCGTCGATGCCGGGACGCACCGCCTTCGGGGGATAGTCACCGGCAGCGATATCATAGATCTCATGGGCGGCGGCGACAAGTATAACCTCGTCCAGGTTAAACACGGCGGAAATTTCCTTGCCGCCGTCAACGAGGAGCTTCGCGAGATCATGACAGAGCACCCGGTCACCATGCCGGTTACAGGGAGCATCACCGATGCGGTCGATATAATTGTCAACCGCAAAATAGGCGGGATACCCATCACCGACAATGACGGAGAGTTGAAGGGCATCGTGACCGAGCGCGACGTGATGATGGTTCTCGCAACCGAGCACTCGCGCTGCAGGGTTGAGGACATCATGACCTCCTCAGTCCGTGTAACCACACCCGATACCCCTATCAGCAAGGTCTGTGAGAAGATGGTGAAGTGCCGGTTCCGGCGACTCCCGGTTGTCACAGATGATGTCCTCTGCGGGATCGTCACCGCCACAGACATCATGCGCTACCTGGGGGAGGGCAAAGCCTTTGAGCACCTGACAACAGGAGACGCTGCCGAGGTGATGGCCACACCGGTGCGCCTCCTCCTCTCCGGCGAACTCTACACAACAACACCATATAAAAACATACATGAGGTCGCTCTCGAGATGCTCCGCCGGCAGGTGGGAGCGCTTCCTGTCATCGAGGATTCGCATCTTGTGGGACTCGTGACCGAATATGATCTGGTAAAAGCATTTTCCAGGGAGTGATGAAGGCATGCGTGCTGTTGATTTGATGTCATCCCCGGTCTACGTCGTTACAACGACCGATAACGTTGCCTACGCGCGAAACGTTATGCTCAAGCACCGCATATCCAGGCTGCCAGTTATGGAGGGAGAGGAACTCAGGGGTATCATCACCAAAAAGGATATCGCCTACAGGCTCAGGCAGGCAGAGCCCATCTGGCGGCGGCGGCCGATTGACAGGATCCCTGTTGAAGTCCTGATGGTGCCCGACCCGATCACCATAACCCCTGAAACCAGCACCCGCGATATTGCGGCCATCATGCTGGATAAGAACATCTCCGGGGTTCCTGTCGTTGAAAACGGGACTGTGGCAGGCATCGTCACCAAACGGGATATCATGCGATCGGCGTATCTGCGGGGGCTCAAGGCCACGGTCGGCGAGGTGATGGGGGAAGCGGTCACGGTCAACCGTTACCACTCGCTTGATCATATCATCGAGACGATGAAATCAAAAAACGATAAGATTATTGTTGTCAACGACGACGGGAGCCTTGCCGGCATAATTACAGAGACCAATCTCGCATTTTACGACTACCTGAACGAGCGGATGGAACTACCCAGAAAAGAGGTTAAGCTCCTGCGGAGAAGCGAGCCGGCAGGGCAGAAACGTTACAGGTACGTCGTTGAGGTATCGGCGGTTGCAGAAGACGTCATGAGCAGACCGGTCATCACCGTCGCTCCCGATGCACCTCTGCAGGATGCAGTCGGGCTGATGCTGGAGAAAGAGATCAACAGTCTTGTCGTCGTGGAGGACGGCGAGATCCGGGGGCTGCTCAAGAGAGATGATATCATAAAGGAAGTGGCAAAATGAGCGAGAAATTTCAGTTACTCGTAAAAGATGTGATGGCAAAACCAGTTACCATCGCAAAGTCTGCCTTTGTCAGCGAAGCGCTCAATAAGATGCTCGATGAGGGTGTCGACCCGCTCATCGTGACCAACAATGGCATGGTCATCGGCACCACATCCCGTGCGGCAATCGCCGAGTCGCTCGGGAGCAGGAAGACTCAGTCGCTGAAGGCCACATCCATCCATGTTGCAAACACCGTCAAGGAGGACTTCACCTCCGTCTATCCCGACCAGAGTATCGACGTTCTGGTACCGCTGCTCCAGCACTACAAGGTTGTCGTGGTCTTTGACTCCGACCACCGCCTCATCGGCCAGGTGACGGCGGGCGACCTCCTGAAGGTGCTCCGGCCGGCGGGAGGCATCCTTGACGTCATGGAACCGGTATACACCATCCAGGGGGACGAACGCGCCGTCCACCTCCGCCGCAGGATGATTGATGAGGGGATCGACCGTTTCATCGTCGAGGAGGGGGATACCGTCATCGGCATAGTCACAGAGACCGATGTCGCAAGAGCGTTCCATGCACTCAAGGATCTTGTTGAAGGAACCCACCAGGACTACAGGGTCAGGAACCTCCTGGTGCGGGACATCATGAGCACGCCGCTGATCACGGTGGACGCGGATGCAGACGTCTCCGATGTCATCGATCTGATGCTCAAGAAGAACATCAGCTCCGTGCCCGTCAAGCAGAACGGCAGGATCGTGGGTATCGTCACCCGGAACTCTCTCGTGCACGCCCTCTGATCCGGCAGGCGCCACTCTTTTTTTTTTTGCTACCTTCTCCCGGCGAAACAACGTCGCCCCGCGTGGACAAAAGGCCGGAGTTTCACGAAGCGGCGTGATCAACAAGCCTCGTGAAGACCCTCCGGGGATGGGCTGACGGGGCCAGGGGGGAGGAACTTCCCAGACCCCTTGCCCATGCATGTCACCAGGATGCCATCAAATCAACGATTTTGTGATATAAACTCCCCGTTTCTTCCCGGTATTACGCGACGGGGACTATAAAACCAGTTTGCTCATGGTGTGATGCCCCCCATAACCACGGCGGTGAAGCGTCTTTTGCGGCTGACCAGCCGCCGCCTGGGGGGGGAGGGGACGGGACGTCCCTTCCCCTTTTGTCTCCGCGTGTCACCGGGAACGGTATTCAGGCAGCGAGTCGATCACCACCCCCACCGCCCGGCCGCTGCCGCGGCCTCCTCCCGCCCCCTTCCAGGGGGCGGGCAGTAAGTGGCGATTGCCCAGGATACGGTGCACGGGAAGGAAACGGGATTTCGGTGAGGGTGATC
>JALHIW010000065.1:0-1339 GCA_022837745.1 Methanomicrobiaceae archaeon
GCGCCTGCGCAAGAAACTGGAGACCCTGCAAAAGAGCGCCGACCCCAAGGTCAAGGAGATGGCGGACCACTATCTGAAATGGGTCAAGGAGATCGAAGAATCCGTCGACTGGGACCGGGCCACCAACGGCGTTTTCGAGCAGTATCTACCCAAGCTCGACGCGCAGAAACCCAAGGAGAAACCGCCGTTCAAGGTGGAACGCGGCAAGGTGACTCACACCAAGCGCAGGATTGGTTCCGGCACCATCACCGTCGAGGCCGACGACATCGACAACCGGACGCTGTTCAATCACAACTCCCGTATGCAGGACGGACACCAGTACACCGTCACCTTCGAGGACGGCACCCGGGTCCGCTACCGCCCCTGGTCGGACACCAACCTCTATGCCCAGCGCGGCGAGCTGGAAATGATCCTGGATGGCGACGCCACCCCCGGACGGGTCGAGGCGATGCTGGAAAAGCTCGAACAGCTTGGCATCGATACCCGGGTGGCCACGGCGGAAAACGCGGAGCAGATGTATCTCGAAAAGCTCGCCTACATCCGCAAGACCGACAAAGGCGCTGACTTCAAACGGCTGCAGAAATCCCTCGACGACCGCAACGCCACCACCACCGAGCGTGTTCAGGCCCTGCGCGGCTATTGGCAAAAGGAGCTGGGCGTCCAGGACATCACCCAGCTTTCCGGATACAACCCGCTGGGCGAATATCAGGCGGGCTTTCTGGACCGCGACGCCAAGGGAGGATACCGGCACCAGTTCCGGTTCGACATCACCGAGGAGTACCTGGAAAAACAGATGAAGGGCTATTCGCTGGTCCATGATCTGACCAACGGTGAGAGCATGTCCGGCTTCATCGACTTGATCATGGAGAACAACGGAGCCATGGTCAGCACGGTCGAGAAGATGCGCATGGGCGTGGCTCCGGGCGGAATGTCCCCGGTAGCCGACATGCAGACCGGCGGCGCGAGCTATTTCTTCACCCGGATCAAGAAGCAACCGGCCAGCGACGCCTCACCGGCTCTCTATTTCAAGAAACAGATGCTGCGGCGCATGGACGCCATCAGCTACGACCACGACGCCTACGGCAAGGTGATCGACGACTACGTGCAGCGTAACCGGGGAGCCAGCATCGACGACTGGAAGCGGTTCGCGCAGCGCCATGGCAACGAAACCATCTTCAAATACTCGGTGACGCTGCTGGACAACATCGAGTTCATCGTGGCCAGAAGCGACAACGAACGCCGGGAGATCATCCAGAGTTTCACCCGGCGCGGCATCAAGAAACTGCCCGACGGGCGCAAGGTGGAGGACATCGTCCATACCCCGCAAAGCTGGAGCAAA
>JALHIW010000046.1:0-8874 GCA_022837745.1 Methanomicrobiaceae archaeon
CAGGAGTCGCGCTACCTCGGCCTCCTTGGAAACGCCTCCACCTGGCGTGTGGAGGGCGATCGACTGATCCTCACGGACGCAGAAGGCACCGACCTGCTCTTCTTTGCGCAGGCTCCGATCGACCAGGAGTCGTGAACATCCTGCATTTGATCCGGGGCCGGTTTGACGTCTCACCTGCCCCGGATCGCCGGGAATGAGCAGTGTATCTGAGCAAAGATCCAGGCGTGCCCCGTCCCCCGAAGGACCGCGGTCACCAGCCCATCCATGGTCTGCCCGACTCCACCCCTGACCAGGTTGCAGGTCAGATCAGCCATGACCCAGGCGACCGTCCCCTCGGCGCCGATATGGACGCTGGAGAACTCAAGCGTGACCGCATCCACCTGCGTAAAACCACGTTCAAGGTGCCGGCGTAACGCCTCTTTACCGATCACCTTTTCGCCGGGGACACTCCAGAAACCACGGAAATCGGCGTCGATGAGCGCCAGGATCCCGCCGGCGTCTTTCCTGCCGGCAGCCTCCAGCAGTCGCCGGAGAACCGCCATGACCTGGTCACGTGTCTGTTCGCTTACTCGCATGAGGTAGGGTCATGTCAAAAAACAGTTATTGGTTTCGAGCAGGTGCAGCGTCCCTGGCAGGGAGCGGTTCATCGCCGGCGCCCCCTGCCGGTTCCCGCCCGATTGTCCGAAGGTACGCGCGGAATTCCTGTGACCTTGTTGTGCGGATGAGGGCCGCAATGCCCCCCTCTGAGGCAACCTCCCCCCTGATCACCAGATTGCAAGACTCATAACCGATCGGGATAAAACTGAGCCCCGCCTCCCGCGCCTCCGCGTCCGCGCAGACCCGCACCTTTGCACCGGCTGCCAGGTCCTGGTCCTGATGGGGATAACCAATCCCCTCCTTCTCAAGCCAGGCATCAAGGAGAACCTGTGCCGCCTGGCTCTTTGGGCGGTTGGCAACCCTCAGCAAAGCAAGCCTCTCCTGATCTAATTCACCGGTTGAGGCGATCCCGAGTTCCGTCCTGGCGAGCGGCAGCCGCAGGAGGTTCACGCCGGGTAGATAGCGGAGCACCTGGTCGTTCCAGGCGGATTCCGTATCCGGGAGAACAATCGATGCCGCATGACAGGTGTTCGCCCGCAGGGCCAGCACCGCTCCCATCGTCGAGGCGTTGCAGCAGTGGAGCAGGTAGCCAGAATCCTGTAACCGGTTTCCCAGTTTTTCGAGGGCTGGATCCCGCTTCCCGACACAGACAATCGTCCTGGCGATCGAGGCAGATGGAGCGGTGAGACTGACACGCACCACCTCCCCTGCCTCGATCCCCTCGCGCCAGGCAGGGACATGGAGATAACCGTTTGCCCGGACCACCGCCATCTGGATGCCGCCACCCCTTGGGTGCGGTGTTGCCCAGCATGTGCCGTTCACCCGGCCGACCGAGACCGGTACGAACTCATCGAACCCGAGATCTGATGCCAGCCTGCTGGCCAGCCGGGCATCCATCTCCGCAACGGGCGGGGGCGCAAGCCCCCACCACACAAGCAGGTTCGCGACAACCTCCCGGAGAACGGTCTGCGCCGAAACAGGATATCCTGGCATCCCGAACACCGGTTTTCCGTCGAGACCCGCGAGCAGCACCGGTTTTCCTGGCCTCATGGCGATGCCGTGGAAGAGTATCTCACCGAGTTCGGCGACGGCTTCACGGGAGAAGTCGCGACTGCCCGTCGAAGTCCCTGCTGAGAGGAGGACGAGATCGTTCTCGGCGACCGCTTCAGCCACCGCTTCCCGGATCCGGTGGGGCTCGTCCGGCACAACCCCGTAGCGGCGGCAGGTGGCACCCATACCGCTGAGATAGGCCTCTGCCATCAGGGTGTTTGTCTCGACCGTCTGCCCCGGACGTGGCAGCGTGCCGGGCGGGACAAGGTCGCTCCCCGTCGGTATGATACCGACCCTGACCGCCCGCACCATAACACTGGTTATACCGTAGGTCGCGACTGCACCTATGTCGAAAGGCCGGATCTGGTGGCCCTTCGGGAGTACGAGTTCGCCCGCCCGGATATCTTCGCCCGCCCGACGGATGTTCTGCCCCCTGGCGGCAGATTTCCGGATCCATACCCGGTCGTTTTCTTCCCAGGTATCCTCGACCATGATCACGGCGTCAAACGCCTGGGGGAGCACCTCGCCGGTGTTTATGCGGGAATAATTGGTAAGTGCCAGGGGCCGCTGATCCTGCGCTCCGAGCGTCTCGCCACTCCTCACCGCGTAGCCATCAAACTTCGCGGTGTCGACCATTGGGACGGAATAGACGGCGTAGATCGGTTCGGCGGTTACCCTTCCTACGGCGAGTTGCAGCGGCACGCTCTCCGCGCGCCCGGGCGGTGGGAACTTCTGCCGCATGACCGCAAGCGCCCTTGAAAGCGGTGTAAGGTTCAGGTACCTGTGGGTCATCTCTGGACTCCGTTGGTTACTGGTTATTTCGGTTGCGGCCGGTTGTGAACCGTGCACTCAAAGAGCGACGTTTCCTCGGCTGCAAATATATCATCGACACTCTGAGGAGCGGCCAGGAGACGGAAGACAACCTCCTTTTCGGAAGAGGAAACAGCGTAACGTCTACCTTCCGAACACCTCAGCCGCCGGTTTCCCGGCGTCGCGCCGGTGATACCGATGAGCGCGTCGAGGATGCAGGGGTCGGCGCCTGGCGCGACGACTACACCAGGGTGCCGCAGGTCGCAGTCTAGTATGCGCGTCGCCGCTTCTGCGATCCGCACCCCGATAGCCACACCACAGCAGACATCTCCGTGGTAGTTCACGGCCTCGCGGATGAGGCTGGCGCGATAGTCACCGGGCTTCATCCTCCGGATCTTTTCCGTTCGGTCATGCCCGGCTGCGGAAAAGACACAGTCCCACCCCGGCTGGTAAGGTTTGATATCGATAACAGGTGTCCCATCGATAAGGTCGAGGTGTTCAAGCAGAAGGTATCGGCCTTCGCGTACACCGAACAGTCGCACCACGGAGATCGAGAGGGGGTTTGGCCGTGCCGGCGAACGGAGAGAGAAAACGCCCTTCTCCGGTAATTCGTCTGAGATCTTCCGTGCGACCGCCTTCAGGACGCTCCTGTCCGCCTGGTGCAGCCAGCAGACCAGTATCAGGTGCGAGTTATCCTCGACACCCTCGAGCCCGGCCACATACTCTGGAAAGATCTCAACCTCCGCACTGACGCCCTGGATGGGCATATCGCTCCTTGATCGGATGCTTGAATGCACGAGCCCTATAGGTGAGAGTTCCATGTGATGCCTTCTGTGCCGACGGGATTCAGGTCTTCCATCGTTTGGAATGCCAAATCTCAGCGGGTGACCTTCTCATAGTAGGATTGTGACCGGCAGTCGCTGCAGACACCATTGACAAGCATGTTGTCGGGAACTATCTCGCCGCAGATGGAGCAGACCGCAGATTTCCATGGCAATTTCTGGGGAACCTTCACGCGCACCTGCTCATGTGAAAGGAGATCCCGCCCCGCATCGATGATCTCGTCTATCAGCGCGGTACCCCGTGTTCTGGGGTCAAAGAGCGGGTCCTTCGTGTACCAGAGGGCAAACGTAGGATACCGCTGCATCTTATCGCCGTCGACGAAGACCCGGACACCGTTCACGTAGGGGGCGTCGGCCGGGCCGTTTAAGGTGATAGCAAATTTCCCGATAGGGATCACGCGGAGGCGATGGTTGCCGGTCGTGCAGTGAGCCATCACCTGCAGAGCGTCAGGCAGGCACTTTGTAGTCTCGCAGACGGCGTAGATCTTCTTGCCCTCAGGCGGCTTCAGGAGTTCCAGGGCGTAGTCCACCATGTAGACACCGACCAGGAGACCCGGAGCAGGGTATGTGTGAAACTCTATGCATCGCCTGAAGTTCTCAATCAACTCCGGGGATGTACCCTTCTCCTTGAGACGCGCCTCGATGTCTTCCCATGTATGATTCAGTCTTGGTTGCACGTAGGAGTGTTTGATCATCACCAGTTGTAAATATTTTGTATGAGTAAACTGGATCAAGTATACCTCCTCAGAAGTGCCATCATATCATACCAGTCAGATGTTATTTTGTGGCGCAATCCGGTGGATCCTGCTGTGAATGTCAGATATAGTGGATTCAGACCGCATAGAATCAACTATACAACATAAAACAAACAGGTATGTTAAAACAATATGTTTAAACTTATATACTACCGAGTCGAGTAAACCTATTGTGAGCATGTCTGGCATGCTTGGCAACCCACGTTGAATGCAACAACCGGGAGAATGTGAATGACTGATACCAGTGAAAAATTGCGCTACGTTCACACAACCTGCCCCTACTGTGGTGTTGGGTGCGGGCTGAACCTTGTGGTGAGCGACGGCAAGCTTGTTGGGGTCGAACCCTACAAGAGAACCCCCATCAACGAGGGGAAACTCTGTCCCAAAGGAATGACCTGCTGGGAGTTCGTCCAGAGCCCTGATAGGCTGACAAAGCCGCTCATCAAGAAGAATGGTGAATTTGTTGAAGCGACCTGGGATGAGGCGCTCGACCTCGTGGCCTCGAAGTTCAAGGAGACCTACGATAAGTACGGGCCGAAATCCCTCGGTTTCCAGGTCTCGTGCCGCACACCAAACGAGGAATGCTACATCATGCAGAAACTCGCCAGGGTGGCCTTCAAGACGAACAACGTTGACAACTGCGCGCGCATCTGCCATGGGCCGTCCGTTGCCGGGCTCTCCCTCTCGTTTGGCTCCGGTGCCGCGACAAACCCATTTGAGGACGTCCTGAACGCCGATGTCATCTTCATGATCGGGGCGAACACCATTGAAGCACACCCGCTCGCCGGACGCCGGATTGTTCAGGCCAAGAAAGCAGGGAAGACCATCATCGTCTGCGACCCGCGCTACACGCCCACGGCGCGTCTGGCCGACCATTACGTACGCTATAACCCATCGACAAACATCGCCCTGATCAACTCGATCATGTACTGGATCATCCAGCAGAATCTCCACGACAGGGAGTTCATCGAGAAGAGGACGACTGGATTTGAGGAACTGAAAAAGACCGTCGAGAAGTACGCGGATGTCGAGTCGATCACCGGTGTTCCAACCGAGAGGATCAAGGAGATCGCACAGATCTACGGCAGCGCAAATAACGCCGTGATCATCTACTGCCTCGGCATCACGGAACTTACAACCGGGACTGACAACGTCAGGTCGCTCGGGAACCTCGCCATGCTCACCGGCAACGTCGGCAGGCCGGGAACCGGTGTCAACCCGCTTCGTGGTCAGAACAACGTCCAGGGCGCCTGTGACATGGGTGCTTACCCGAACGTCTACTCCGGCTACCAGAAGTGCGAGGACGACGCCACACGCAAGCGGATGGAAGAGCTCTGGGGCGTCACCGGGCTTCCAGGCGAATACGGTGCAACCCTGATCGAGCAGATCAACCAGTGCGGCGACCCGATCCGCGCGATGTACATCTTTGCGCTGAACCCCGTCGTCTCCTACCCGGACTCGAACCATGTGATGCGCTCGCTTGAGAAACTCGATTTCCTGGTTGTGCAGGACATATTCATGACCGAGACTGCGAAGTATGCCGACGTGATTCTGCCAGGCGTCTCCTTTGCCGAGAAGGACGGGACGTTTACCAGCGGTGAGCGGCGTGTCAACCGTGTCCGCAAGGCCGTGGAACCCCCGGGCGAGGCAAGGCCCGACTGGGATATCTTTGTCGACCTCGCCCACAGACTCGGGCTCAAGGGATTCGATTTCAACTCGCCGGAGGATATCTGGAACGACGTGCGCCGGGTCACCCCCTCGATGGCCGGCATCTCCTACGAGAGGATAGAAAAACCCGAGTCACTGCACTGGCCCTGCCCGACCGTGGAGCACCCGGGAACACCGATCCTGCACCGCGAGAAGTTCTCGTCGGCAGACGGCCTTGGACACTTCTTCGGTATCGAGTATCGGCCGCCCGCGGAGGTTGCTGACGAGGAGTATCCGTTCACCCTGATGACCGGGCGCCTGCTCTTCCACTACCACACCCGGACGCAGACCGGACGGGCGAAGATCCTCCACCACGAGGTGCCCGAAGCCTATGTGCAGATCAACACAGAGGATGCAGCGCGGCTTAACATCAAGAACGGAGAAAAGATCCGGCTCCGCAGCAGGCGCGGAGAGGCGGAGGCCCTTGCCAGGGTGACCGACGAGGTCGGACCCGGGGTGCTGATGATGACGATGCACTTCAGCGGGAAGGGGTCTGTGAACCAGCTGACGAACACCGCGCTCGATCCGATGTCGAAGATGCCGGAGTTGAAACACAGTGCTGTTGCCGTCGAGAAGATAACGGAGGTGCAGTGAGATGGCAGCCAAGGGAGATATGCTATACGCCTGGACGACGAGCCCCGATATTGCCGGCGTCGCTGAGTGTGGCGGTGCGGTGACCGGGCTGCTCAAGTATGCCCTGGAGAACAATATCGTCGATGCCGTGCTGGCGGTGAAGAGGGGTGTGGACATCTACGACGCCGTCCCGACCCTGATCACTGACCCTGCAGATATGGCTGAGACGGCAGGCTCGCTCCACTGCGGGACGCTTCTGCTCTCGAAACTTCTCAAGAGGTACCTTGACGGCGCAGAGAATATGCGCATCGGGATCACTGTGAAGGGCTGCGACGCGATGGGGCTCTACGAACTGGCAAAGCGCAACCAGGTCAACCTGGACAACGTCCTGATGATCGGTGTCAACTGCGGTGGGTCGGTCAGTCCGGTGACCGCCCGGAAGATGATCCGCGAGAAGTTTGGGGTTGACCCGAATGATGTTGTCAAGGAAGAGATCGACAAAGGTCAGTTCATCATCCAGACGAAAGATGGCCAGCACAAGGGCATCTCGATGGACGAACTCGAGGACGAGGGATACGGCCGTCGCCCCAACTGCCGCCGCTGCAAGATGAAGGTCCCGCGCCAGGCTGACCTTGCCTGCGGCAACTGGGGTGTCATAGGCGATAAGGCCGGAAAGGCGACCTTCGTTGAGGTCTGCTCCGATAAGGGCGCCGACCTCCTGAACAGGGCCGTGAAAGCCGGAGCCATTGCAACCGAGCCTGCAAACCCTAAGGGCGTTGAGATCCGCGGCAAGGTCGAGAACTCGATGCTGAAACTCGGCGACAAGTGGCGGAAGCGTTACTTCGAGGGTCTGGGCGAGGGCAAGGAGCGCCTCCAGAAGATCATGGAAGAGTCGTCACGGTGCACCAAGTGCTACGCCTGCATCGAGCACTGTCCGATCTGCTACTGCGTCGAATGCAGCACGAAGAAGTCCTACCTGGTCCCGCCGGGAGTCCTCCCCGTGCCGTTTATGTTCCACCTGATCCGCTACGCCCACGTGGCGGACTCGTGCATCAACTGCGGCCAATGCGAGGAAGACTGCCCGATGGAGATCCCGAACTCGCTCTACATGCATTCCCTGCAGGTCGAGATGGAGAAGATGTTTGGTCACACACCCGGCGTGAACCTCGAACTCCCGGTGCTTGCGCTTGTTGAGGAGCATGCCGAGCGGGAACGGCTCGCCTCAACCGGAAGCGACCAGATCTTCGATATCTTCAAGTAACTGCGGGTGGGTCGTCCGGCGGTTTCGAATGGGCGGCTGGCTTAAGGGTCGGTCGCCCCCATCCGACCCCCGGTTCACGAGAACCAAAGATCGTTTCTGCCTCCGGCCGTTGTGATGTTGTAAAGGTCTTTCCTCTGCTGTGTATACCGGTATGATATTGGTCTTTCCGGGCGCATGATCTTCCGAAAGGATCGATCAGGCGCACGGCGTACACAGGGTGGGCAAATCATGTTTAGGGAGATCAACTGTATAACGATCGGTGGCGAAGAGGCTGTCCGGAAGGTTATAGAGGAGACGCCGGTAGCGGTCTTTGTCAACGGCCGGCACCTTACGACCGTGATCCTGAGCCCTGGCGGGTTTCAGGAGTTCGTCACCGGCTATCTCTACACCGAGGAGATCGTCCGGAGCGCTGACGAGATCGAGTCGGTCAGGATCGAGGATAACCGGATCAGTGTCCTTACGAAGAACCCCTTTCGGAGGGGCAGCGTTAAAAAGACCATTCTATCAGGGTGCGGCGGTTCGGTCTCATATATCGACGCGCAGCGACTGCCCGCAATCAGATCAGATCTTGCAGCAACCGTCCCGGAGATCGAGGCTGCCGTCGCCGCTCTCCCTCGTTCCGGAAGACTTGAGACGGTGGCGCTCGCGGACGGCGGCCGAATCATCGTCTGCTCAAACGACCTCGACCGGCATAACGCCCTCGACCGTGTGATCGGTCACGGGCTGCGGAATGGTCTTGAGTTTTCACGAATGATCACGCTCAGCACCGGCCAGGTCACCTCCGAGATGGTCCGGAAATGCCTGGTAGCAAACATCCCGGTGCTGGTCTCCACCGATCTTCCAACCGCGCTTGCGGTGGATGTTGCAAAAGAGGCCGGTCTCTGCCTGGTCGGGTCGGCGGGGACGCCGGATATGGCGGTCTTTACACACCCCGAGAGGATCTCAGGGATTGAGGGCGGGTGACCTCCCGGCAACATCCCTCCCGGAAAGGGTCAGTGAGTTCCCTCCCTCATGGATCCACATGCCGCGCTGGAGAGGATCTCTTCATCTTCGTATAGGCAGGAGACCCCAGCCTTCAGACTGGGGAGGAATGCCGTCTGCCTGTCCCGGGCTGGTCCGTATACAAGCGCCATACACTTTCACCCCGCGGCTATACTTTATGCCGGATGAACACCGATGAACAAGTTAATGGCACTGCGAGTGGTCAGCAACTATCTGCGTCTTCCCCAGAAGACCTTTTGGGTTCTCGACACGCTCGCGTACCATGCCAAGAGCCTGT